>NZ_JARIXW010000008.1:0-281587 GCF_029269325.1 Mesorhizobium sp. XAP4
CGACGGCATCGTCCTGCACCAGATTCTGCAATGGCATCATCTTCTCTCGGGCCTCGCCGACCCGGCGGGTTCCGACCTGCGCTTCCAGATCATGGCCGACGGCCTCTTCCACTTGTTCATGTACGTGTTCGCCGTTGCCGGCACGGTGCTGCTGGTGGCGGCGAGGGCAGCAGGCAGGCGGGCCGTAACGACGACCGAGATCCTTCGGCTGGCCTTCATCGGGTTCGGCGTCTGGCATCTGGTGGACGCCATTGTGTTCCATTGGCTGCTCGGCCTGCATCGGATCAAGATGAACAGCGACATGCCGCTCGCCTGGGATATTTGGTGGCTGGTCATCTTCGGAATCGTGCCGCTGCTGTTGGTGCTGGTGCTGCCCAACCGCGGTGGACCGGCAGGTGCCTCGGCGGCTCTGACCAGCATCGTCCTGCTTGCAGGACTGGCTGCGGGTGCTGGCCCGCTCTTCAACGGTGCCGCCACTTCCGTCATCGTCTTTCGAGCTGGGATGTCAGTCGTCCCATCCAGCAACGAGGCATTCCTTCAAGCTTATGACCTGCGGAACCGGACTGGGGAGTAGCAATCATGCAACGCGCCATCCAACGGAACATCGAGGGTAGCCACAGCAGAAGTATGATACCCCGCATCGTGGTGGTCGGCGGAGGGTTTGCCGGTCTGGAGGTAGCCAAGGCGCTCGGCGGGGCGGAGATCGGGGTCACGATCATCGACCGCCACAATCACCACCTGTTCCAGCCCCTGCTATATCAGGTTGCAACAGCCGCCTTGTCGGCGCCTGACATCGCCGAGCCAATCCGCAAGATACTGGGCCGCTATCCCTCTGTTCAGGTCCTCTTCGGCAATGTCGCCAAGATCGACACCGAGGCCAGGATACTGGTTCTGGCCGATGGGACCACGGTTCCCTATGACCTGCTGGTCTTGGCAACGGGCTCGCAGCCATTCTACTTCAGCCAGGAGAGCTGGGCTCGGGTTTGTCCGGGCTTGAAGAGCATCGAGGACGCCCGCACGATACGGTCACGGCTGCTGCTGTCGTTTGAGCATGCGGAACGGACAACCGATCCAGTCGAGCAATCACGGCTGATGACGATCGCCATCATCGGCGGCGGCCCGACCGGCGTGGAACTGGCGGGCTCCATCGCAGAACTCAGCCGGCACACGCTGGCACGCGACTTCCGCAACATCCGGCCAGAGAAGACAAAGATCATACTTGTCGAAGCCGGCAACCGTCTGCTCGCCGGCTTCGCTCCGGAGCTTTCCGAATATGCACGTCTGCGCCTCGAAAGCCTGGGCGTCGACGTCGCGCTCGACAGTCGCGTCGAGGCCATCGAAGCACAGAAGATCACCGTCGGCGGCAAGGTCATCCCGGTAGCCTTGACGCTCTGGGCCGCCGGAGTGGCGGCTTCGCCGCTGGCGGCCCAGCTTGGTGTCGGGCTAGACCGCGGCGGCCGGGTGAAGGTCGGATCCGACCTGCAGGTAATGGGCCGTTCCGACATCTTCGCGCTTGGCGATGTCGCGCTGTTCCTCGACGAGAACGGCCAGCCACTGCCGGGTCTTGCCCAGGTGGCCAAGCAGCAGGGCGAGCACCTCGGCAAGGCCCTGGCACGCCGGACAGATACTGGCGAGGATCTCCCGGCTTTTGTCTTCAGAAATCGAGGCAACACGGCGATCGTCGGCCGCCATGCTGCCGTGTTCGAGTCCGGCAGGCTGAAATTGAAAGGCTGGTTCGCCTGGTCCGCTTGGGCGATCATCCATGTTTACCTGCTCGTCGGTTTTCAACACCGAGTCCAGGTCTCGATCCAATGGCTGTGGCGCTATCTCACCTATGAACGCGGCGCCCGGCTGATCGCCGAGGAACGGGCCGAACCGGGTCCACCACCGTCGCCTGCAGCAGAACAGCCAGCCCCGAGAGAGGCCTTGCCACCGGACGCAGACGCCCTCCCCGGCATTGCCCGGGCGCGCTGAGATTGAGCGAGTCCATTCAGGGCTCACCAGACTGCGCTCAGGGGCTGGAAATCAGCCATCAGCGACGCCGGTGTAACAGGTCGGTGATTACCGCCTGGAGACCCAGCACTGCTCCGTTCGCAATTCCGATTCCACTCCCGCAGGACCATCATCTCGTTCATCAAGTTCAGAACTGGCGCTCATTCAGGGGCGCTAGTCGTGAACGCCGCCAGTTTCTGCCAATCGAAGACAACGCCCACGCCAGGTCCGTCGGGTGCAAGCGCCAAACCATTCTGAAGTCTAAGCGGCTCAGCGGTGTATTGGTCAATATCGAAACTATGCGCCTCTACCCAGCCGGCATTTGTCTGGCCTGCAACGAGGCTGACATGAAGTTCCTGCATTCCGTGACTGCAGACCGGAATGCCAGCCCTGCGTGAGAGCGCTGCCACGCGCAGCCAGCCTGTGACACCGCCGCAGTTGGAGGCGTCAGGTTGGATGTAGCCGAGCTTCGACCATGCAAAGGCATGCTCGAACTCCTCGATGACATGCAGGTTTTCTCCCATGGCCAGGGGCATCCCAGTTGCCTTGGCAATGCTGGCGTAACCTTCATAATCGTCGGGTATGATGGGCTCCTCGAACCACAGCAGATCGTAGGGCGCGAATGCTCTCGCTGCCTCGATCGCTCGCGGGACGGTCAGCGCATAGTTGGCGTCAACCATAAAGATGGTATCGGGCCCAATGCGCTCGCGGACTGCCTTCACCCGGGCCACATCCTCCGCAAGGTCGTCCTTGCCGACTTTGATCTTCACCGCCGTGAAGCCGGCCTTTATATAAGAATCGATGCTGGCCAGGAGCTGATCGAGGGTTAAGTTTAGGTCGATGCCGCCCCGATAGGCCTTGGCGGTCTTCCCTGCCGCACCAGCCATCTGCCACAGCGGCAGGCCACTGCGCCGACCCTTGATATCCCACAACGCAATGTCGACCGCCGATATCGCGAAGGATGCGACGCCACCTCGTCCGACATAGTGGATGTGCCAGAGCATGCCGTCATAGAGCGTCTCGATCCCGGTCGCGTCGCGTCCCCGCAGGAAGGGCGCCAGGTCGTGCTCGATCATTGCCTTGATAGCATAGCCGCCCTTGCCGCCGGTGTAGGTGTATCCGGTGCCCTCGCTGCCATCGGCAAGCCTCAACGTGACGGTCACCAGCTCGAAATGTGTGTGCGCGCCGTGCTTGGCATCGGTCATCACCTCACGCAGCGGGACCCGGAATAGCCGGGTCTCGACCTCCTTGATCTCGGTGCCGTTCATGCTGCTTCCATCGAGCTTTTCGTCGGACCATAATTGCACCAAGCTTGCCAACTGGCAACCACTCTGCTCATTTCATCCACATAAGCTGCGGCTTTCCAGAGAACTGGTGGACCATGGCCTCCGATTTGGTCCGACAAAACAGTCAACGCGCTTGTGCTTTGGTCCGATTTACTTTTTAATGGGTCACCGCTGGGAGGATGAAAGCTTGCTGGAATTGGGAGACCGTCCTGAGATGCCCGCGGCAATTCTCGCCGCCCGGGCGGCCGACGCGATGGTGGCTGGAATCGAGGCCGACATCACGTCCGGACGGATTGGCGACGGCAGCTACCTGCCGGCCGAGCGCGAACTTATGATCGCGTATGGCGTGGGCCGGGGCGTTGTGCGTGAGGCGATTGCGCGCCTGGCCAGCCGCGGCTTGGTGGAAGCCCGTCCACGCTTCAGGCCAGTTGCGCGCAGGCCGGGCCTGGATGCCGCGCTCGGCGCGCTTGAGGGCATTGTCGGCCATCTGCTGAGCGACCAGGCAGGCGTGAAGAACCTCTATGACGTGCGCGTCTTCCTCGAGGCGTCCCTGGCACGCAACGCGGCCATCCATGCCCGCAAGGAAGACATCGCAGCACTCGGGGCCGCCCTGGCCATGAACGAGGCGGCTATTCCGGACTCGCAGAATTTCTACGCAACCGACGTGGCTTTTCATGCCGCGCTTTACGATATCGCCCGAAACCCGGTGCTGCCTGTGGTGCACAAGGCATTCACCGCGTGGCTTTCGCCGCAGTGGATGCGCATGCCCCGATCGCCCGAACGGAACCGCGTGAATTTCCTCAGCCACCGGGAAATCTGCATGGCCATCATCGAGCGCGATCCCGATGGCGCCGAGCGGGCGCTGCTCAACCACCTTTCGGCGGCCTGGGAGTATGTGCGCGGTACATTCGAAAGCCGTGAGGCGCCTGAGGCATGACGCAGTCCTTTGACCATATCGTGGTGGGCGGCGGGGCAGCCGGATGCGTCGCGGCGGCAAGGCTGGTCAAAGCAGGGAGGCGAACCCTGTTGCTGGAGGCCGGCCATTCCCACCATCACCCCCTGCTCGACATGCCTCCCGGCATCTTCAAGATGATCAACGGCTCGAAATTCATGCGCTATCACCGCACAGAGCCGCAAGCCCACCTAGACGGCCGCGTCCATGAAATCTCGCAAGGCAACGTGCTGGGTGGCGGCACCTCGGTCAACGCCCAGGTCTATATGAGAGGCCGCTCGGCTGATTACGACGAGTGGGACGAGATGCTGCGCGGCAACAATGCCGGCGTACGCTGGAACTGGCAGGCGGTGCTGCCGCACTTCACCGGGATGGAGGGAAACAATCGGCTCGGCGGCGAACTGCATGGCAGCGAAGGTCCGCTGCTGGTCTCGGATCCCGGCCACATCGATGATGTTTCGCGATGGTTCGTCCAGGCGGTCCAAGGACTGGGACTCCCGTACAACCATGATTTCAACGGCCCGTCGCAGCGCGGCGTCGGCTTCTACCAGTTCATGAACCGGCGCGGAAAGCGAAGCAGCGCCGCCTACGCTTTCATCGAGCCTCTGACGAATGATCCTAAGCTGACGCTGAAACTCAATTGCACTGTCAGTCGGCTGCTGATCGAAAACGGGCGGGTCACGGGCGTCGTTTACTCCGACGCATCGGGCGCCGAGCGTACCAGTTATGCGGATGCCGACGTGATTGTCTCGTCCGGCGCCCTCATCTCGCCGAAACTGCTCATGCTGTCGGGCATCGGCCCTGCCGACGCGCTTGCCAGGTATGGCATTGCTTGCGCCGCCGACCTGCCAGGGGTCGGCGAAAATCTGGTCGACCATCCGGAGGTCCCGATCATCGCCACGGCAAACGGCCCTTACGGTTATTTCAGGCAAGGCCAAGGCTGGCGGATGATCAGGAATGGCCTCCATTTCAAGCTCTTCGGCACCGGCACGATCCTCTCGGCCGGAGTCGAGGCCGGCGCCTTCGTCAACCCGGCCGATCCGCACGGTGAACCAACGATCCAGGCCTTCTGCGTTCCGCACGTCTATCTGGATCGCGATATCCTCACCCTCGTCGAGAACACCTATGGGCTTACCGTCACGACGGTTGTGGTGAAGCCTAAGTCGCGTGGTTTTGTGAGGCTGCGGTCGGCGGACCCGAAGGACATGCCGGTCGTTTCGCCCAATCTGCTCAAGCATCCAGACGACATGCGGGAGATGATCTCGGGTCAGCGTTATTTCCTGCAGGCGTTCCAGACCAAGCCGCTCGGCGATCGGGTCAAGGCCATTGCCGTGCCAAGTCAGGATGATCTCAGCGATGAGGCGCTGGCAAAACATTGCAAACGCTTCGTCAAGACCAACTACCATCCGGCCGGCACGTGCCGAATGGGCTCGGACAGCGACCGGATGGCGGTGCTGGACGCGGCGATGCGCGTGCGCGGGGTGGACAATCTGCGGGTTGCCGACATGTCGGCCTGTCCGAACATCAATGCCGGCAACACGGCCGCGCCGGCGATGATGCTGGGCGATCGATGCGCCGATTTCATCCTGGAGGCGGCATAGCGCCCCATCCAATTGCAAACAGCGGCGTCGCCGCAGCCTTCAGGGCCGAATGATGAGGAAGTCCATGGTCGCAGAAAGCGACAATCAAGGAGGAAAGAGCATGATCATTACCCGTCGAAAACTACTGGTAGGCTCCGCCGCCGGCGCGGTCGCGCTGATGCTCGGCTCACGCGCCTTTGCGGCGCTGCCGCCACTCGCCAAGAAGGACAAGTACAAGGTCGGTTTCGCCCAGACGGAAAGCAACAATCCGTGGCGCCTTGCCGAGACCAAGAGCATGCGGGACGAAGCCGCCAAGCTCGGCCATCAACTGGTTTACACGGATGCCGCCGGATCGTCGGCCAAGCAGGCTTCCGATGTGAACTCGATGATCGCGCAGGGCGTCGACGCCATCTTCCTGCCGCCGCGCGAGGACAAGCCCCTGGTGCCGGTTATCCTGGCGGCGCGCGATGCCGGCATACCGGTGTTCCTGGTCGACCGCGACGTTGACCACACGATGGCCAAACCGGGCGAGGATTACGTCTGCTTCATCGGGTCGGATTTCATCGAGGAGGCGACCCGTATCGGCGAATGGCTGGTCAAGAACGCCAATGGCAAGTCGAAGATCATCGAACTGGAAGGCACGACCGGCGCCTCGGCGGCCACCGATCGCAAGAAGGGCTTCGACGATTTCATCGCCAAGCATTCGGAGTTCACTATCCTGGCGTCTCAGTCCGGCGACTTCGCCCGCGACAAGGGCCGGCAGGTTGCCGAGACGCTGCTTCAGGCGCACCCCGATGCGGATATCATCTACGCGCACAATGACGAGATGGCGCTGGGTGCAATCGCCGCTTTGGAAGCCGCCGGCAAGACCCCAGGCAAGGATGTGCTGATCTTGTCGATCGACGGCGAGAAGGAAGGCGTACAGGCGATCATCGACGGCAAGATCGGCGCCATCTGCGCCTGCAGCCCGCTGTTCGGGCCGAAGGCCTTCGCCACGATGGCCGATTATGCCGCCGGCAAAAAGATCCCGCCCTTTATTAAGAACGAGGATGCCTTCTTCGACCCGACGAATGCGAAGAAGGACTTCGATATTGCATTCTGATATCCACCCTGTTTCCAGCTGCCCTACCCGCTCCGGCGGGTAGGGTTTGGAGTTTGCCGATGATCACTCAGCCGGATCAAGCAGCGCTGCTCCTGGACATGCGTGACATCCAGAAGCGTTTTGCCGGTATCCCTGCCTTGGCCGGTGCCACACTCCAGGTCCTTCCGGGCGAGGTCCACGCACTCATCGGCCAGAATGGTGCGGGCAAGTCGACCCTTATCAAGGTGCTCACCGGTTACCACCGTCGGGATGGGGGTCAGGTGCTGTTCGAGCAGAGGCCGTTCGAGGTCGGGTCTCCGCATGAGGCGCAGGTCAGCGGCATCAGTACCATCTACCAGGAAATCAATCTCGTCCCGCTCCGCTCTGTAACCGAGAACATCTGCCTCGGACGCGAGAAACGCCGTCGGGGACTGCTCGACTGGAGCGCGATGCATGCTGAAGCCGAGCGCCTGCTCAGCCGGTTCTCGATCCGCATTGATGTGCGCCGCCCGCTCGGCGACTTCAATACCGCCACGCAGCAGATGGTGGCGATTGCCCGCGCCATCGGCTTTTCCGCCCGCCTCGTGATCATGGATGAGCCGACCTCCTCGCTGGACGAGCGTGAAGTCTCAGTTTTGTTCAGCGTCGTCCGGCAGCTCAAGGCCGAAGGCGTCTCGGTTCTATTCGTCAGCCACAAGCTCGACGAGCTCTACGAGGTATGCGACCGGGTCACGATCATGCGCGATGGCCACACGGTGCGCAGCGCTGCGATGAGCGACATCGGCAAACTGGAACTGGTCGCGGCCATGCTTGGCCGCGATGTCGCGGTGGTCGACGGCCACGCGACTGCGTTCGGCGCGCGCGATCGTTCGAGGATAGGCGATGTGCTGTTTACCGCGCAAGGGCTGTCGGCCGGCCAGTCGGTTCGCAATGTGACCTTCGATGTGCGCCGCGGGGAGATTGCCAGCTTTGCCGGCTTGCTCGGCGCCGGCCGCACCGAAACAGCTCGCCTTGTATTCGGCGCCGACCGCCTGAAGGCCGGCGAGATGACGATGGAAAGGGCATCCTACCATCCTGAGCGAGCCGCCGACGCAATCGCCGCCGGAATGGGGTTCTGCACAGAAGACCGCAAAGCCGAAGGCATCGTGCCGGAGATGACGGTGGCGGAAAACATAACGCTGGCACTGCTGCCGAAGATCAGTCGCAACGGCATCCTGAACGAAGACCGGCAGCGCGAGATCGTCGCGCGCTTCATTCGCGACCTCGGCATCAAATGCTCCGGTCCCAACCAGAAGGTCCGCGAACTCTCAGGCGGCAACCAGCAAAAGGTGCTGCTGGCCCGGTGGCTGGCGATGAACCCGAAGCTGCTCATCCTCGACGAGCCGACACGCGGCATCGATGTCGGGGCTAAAGGCGAGATCCAGCGCCTCATTCTGAAGCTTGCCGACGATGGGCTCGGCGTCCTGATGATCTCCTCGGAAATCGAGGAGGTAATGGAAGGGGCGGATCGCATATTCGTGCTGCGCGAAGGGGTGAGCGTGGCCGAACTGGAAGGCCAGGCGGCCAACGTGGAGGACGTACTCGCGGCGATGGCGCATGGCGGTTCGCCGGTGGAGGCGGCAGCTTGAGCGATCTGGCCACACCATCCCCTGCCAACGACGCCGGCGCCCGCGGTTTCAATCTGTTCGGCTTTCTGGCGCGCTACGGAACGGTGATCGCGCTGATGCTGCTGATCGCCTTCAATCTCGGCTATACTCGCAATTTTGCGACGCTGCAGACGCTCAACGTCAATCTGACCCAGGTCTGCACCATTGTGATCGTCGCGGTGGGAATGACGCTGGTGATCGCCACCGGCGGCATCGACCTGTCGGTTGGTTCGCTGATGGCTATCTCCGGCGCACTGGCGCCAATGATCTTCATGGGCAAGATCTTCCCGGTCGGGAACACCTACCTGGCGGTCGTCGTGGCGATGGTCGTCTCGATCTTCGTTGCCGGCCTGTTGGGACTGTTCAACGGGTGGCTCGTCTCCCGCTTCCGCATCCAGCCGATCGTCGCAACGCTTGTGCTGTTCATCGCGGGGCGCGGGATCGCGCAGGTCATGACCAACGGCAATCTGCAGACCTTCCGCGTGCCGCAATTCCAATGGATCGGCCTGGCCCGCCCACTCGGCATTCCGGCACAGGTCATCATCATGGCCGTGCTGGTTGCAGCGGCGGCGTGGGCTCTTCACCGCACGGTATTCGGGCGAAGCATCCTGGCCGTCGGGGGCAACGAAAAGGCCTCGGAACTCGCTGGCATCGCCGTAGCGAGGATCAAGCTCGCGGTCTATGCGATCAGCGGCCTTTGCGCGGGGCTGGCCGGTCTCGTCGTCATCGCGATCAACTCCTCCAGTGACGCAAATCTTGTCGGGCTGGGCATGGAACTGGACGCCATCGCGGCTGTCGCAGTGGGCGGTACGCTGCTCAGCGGCGGCAAGGCGACGATTATCGGCACCCTGCTCGGCGCGCTGACCATTCAGTTGGTCCGTTACACGCTGCTCGCCAATGGTGTGCCCGATGCCGCTGCGCTCGTGGTCAAGGCCGCTATCATCGCATTCGCCGTCTGGCTGCAGCAGCAACACAGAGTGTAGTTATGAACAGCGCCCGACTGATTGGCATAGTCGGCACCTACGGTGTCGTTGTCGCGCTTGCAGCCTTGGTGCTGTTCGGATTCTTGCGCTACGAACGTTTCCTGGGCTTCTTCAATGTGATGAGCGTTCTGCGCTACAACTCGATGTTCGCGCTCGTCGCGCTCGGCATGTGCTTCGTGATCATGACCGGGGGCATCGACCTGTCGGTCGGCTCCGTCGCCGCCTTGGGCAGCGTCGCTTCCGCGCTGGCGAGCCCCCACGGCATAGCAGCTGGTGTTGCAGCTGGCGTGGGCGCCGGCTTGGCAGCCGGGCTGATCAACGCGCTCTTGGTTACGCGCGCAAACCTGATGCCATTCATCGCCACGCTTGCCACCATGCTGGCCGCAAGCGGCTCGGCGTTGCTTCTGGCTGGCAACCAGTCCGTTTCGGTGTCCTATGATTCAGGTTTCACCGCCATCGGCCAAGGAAACTTCTGGATCTTCCCGATCCCGGCGGTCATCGCCCTGGTTGCGTATGTGGTCGGATCGGTCGTCCTGAATTACACCAGCACGGGACGGACGGTGCTGGCCATCGGGGGCGGCGAAGATGCATCGCGGCTGATGGGGCTGCGCACGGACCGCATCAAATTTCTCGTCTATGTCGCAAGCGGTTGCCTGGCCGGGCTCGCGGGCGTCGTTCTCGCTTCGCAGTTCGGCGCAGGCCAGCCAATCGAGGGCGTCGGCTGGGAGTTGTCTGCCATCGCTGCCGTGGTCGTGGGCGGGACGCTGCTTACCGGCGGCTCGGGCTCAGTCATGACCACGCTGGCCGGTGTGCTCCTGCTCGGCATCCTTTTCAACATCCTGAACTTTGAAAACGGGTTGGGTTGGATCTCCCTCTCGGCCTACTGGCAGTCCGTCATCCGGGGGCTCTTCCTGCTGGTCGTGGTGCTGCTCCAGGCGCGGCTGACCGGACGGCGCGGAAGCTGGCCCGCGACGACAAGTGGCCCATGAGCGCCGCTAAAGTGCAACGCTAATTGCCGTCGTTGCATCTGTCCGTTTGCCGAAGAAACCTCGCGGATAATCCCCAAAATGCAAGTCCCAGAGGCATGGTGAGGAGCCCACATGCGAGGGTCCGAAAATGCGCATTTATAGCCATTGCAGTCCGCGATACGCGCCACCCACTTAGCAGCCTTGTGCCTTCAGGGACCGGACCATGCGAACAACTCACTCAAAACCTGCCATTGAAAAGCTGACGAAGCGCGAAGCTTCCGGACCGAAGCATCTGTTGCTGGTCCTTGCGTCCCACTTCGCTCATTGGAAGCCGTTTTTGGACCGTCGGCTTCGAACTCGGCCGCCTTGTTCGGACCCGAAACCGTGTTGGCGAAATACCGCATCCGATCGGGCGCGCCCGATCTTCGTTGCTCAGTCCAGCGCCCTTGCGTGAGCGGCTTCTGTCAAACCGATTGGCCGAGCCTTTGTTCCGGTGGTGGACTGTCTGCGATCCGGGTGGCGAACGAGGATCAAGGAAGGAACAAGGGGGCCGTGCCCAAGTTCGGGGCGATGTTCCACCGCCGCCGATGAACTCGAGCGGCTGCGCAGCAACAACCGAGGCACGGGATCATGACCGTTCAGATTCGACTTTCCGAGATCGACCACGCCAGGCGCGAAGATCATGGCGACGGTGCCTGGAGCATCGCACCGGACCTGGGTTATTTGCGGCTGGCAATCGTCAATGTCGTGTTCTTCGGCGCACCGCGCAGCGGAGATCGGAACTGGGTGCTAATAGATACGGGGTTGCCGACGTCGAGAAGCAGTATTCTTGCGGTCGCGGAAAAGCGGTTTGGCACCAACGCACGGCCTGCCGCGGTTATCCTGACACACGGCCATTTTGACCATGTGGGAACGGTTCTGGACCTCGCGAATAGGTGGGAGGTGCCCGTCTTCGCGCATCGACTCGAGTGGCCCTATTTGGACGGAACTGAATCTTATCCGCCACCGGATCCCTGGGTCGGGGGCGGACTGATGGCGCTGCTTTCGCCGCTCTTTCCGCGCGGGCCGATCGATCTTGGCAACCGATTGGAACTCTTGCCCGCCGACGGATCGGTCCCCGGAATGCCCGGATGGCAATGGCTGCACACACCCGGGCACGCCCCTGGTCACATTTCGCTCTGGCGCGAGGAAGACCGCTCGCTGATCGTAGGGGACGCTTTCATCACCACCGGTCAGGAGTCCGTCTATGAGGTCGCCGTCCAGGATCTCGAGATGCACGGTCCGCCGCGCTACTTCACGCCGGACTGGGATGCGGCGGAAAGATCTGTGAAGCGTCTGGCTGCCCTGAACCCTCAGATGGTCATCACTGGACACGGTGCGGCTGCTGCTGGAGTGGGCATGCGTAAAGCTCTTGACAGTCTGGCTGAGCGCTTCACGGTGTTCGCCGTCCCGCCGAAATCAAAATTCGTACGCGAGCCAGCGACGGCTGCAAATAGCTGAGGTAACCGAGCCGCCGTCGTTGTGAATATGGTCACGTTGGACAACTCCATCTCTCGAGCAGGTAGAGTTCCCCCCCTCGGGTCGCGCCCATGTCGCCCAAACACTGACAAGCGGAACAATCCCGGGAGGCGCCAGTTAGGCGTCGCACGCTTGGGCGACTTGCGGCCAGCCCCGAAAAAATCCCGCGTCAGGAGCAGACGTCAGATGGAAAACGAGCACCCCGAAGGACGTGTCCTCTCCGCCGGCGCGGCGATCGGCAAGAAGTTCGGGCCCCCACCGGTCGTCACGAGCCATGACTGGCGTCGATTCGCTCATGGGCCAAAACCGTGGAGCGGTCCCGGCTCCACCAGCTTGATGGGGTGATCGACTTAGCTGTGCTCCATCGCCGTGCCGCCGAATTGGAGTTTGTGCACGAGCCAGCGAGGAGGAACAAACCTGGGAAGCGCCAGTTAGGTCCTTCGTCCGGCGGAGGGCGGCACCCCGGCCACGCGCCTTGAAGTTGGTTCAGAGGAAGGCTTCAGATGAGAAGTGCCAAGAGCGCGTGCCCCAAGAACGCGTCCTCTCCAGGATTGGTGGCCGAGCAAGTGTTGTTGCGATCCAGCTCCAAGCCGGGGCGGCGACTGCTCTGGATCCCGGCAATCGCATTCTTGCCCGGTTGCGCGGGGGGTGTGCTCGACCCGCAAGGACCCATTGGCTCGGGCAACCGCACGATCCTCTTGAACTCACTGGCGGTGATGCTGGTGATCGTTGTTCCGACGCTTGTTGCGCTCTTGGCCTTCGCATGGAAATTCCGCGCCTCGAACAGCGACGCGCGCTATGACCCGGAGTTCACCTATTCGGGGCGCATCGAGTTGATCGTCTGGTCGATCCCCACGCTCACCATCCTTTTCCTGGGCGGGCTGATCTATTACGGATCGCACCAGCTCGATCCGCGCAAACCGATCCCTTCCGCGCAGCCGCCGCTCGACATCCAGGTGGTGGCGCTCGACTGGAAATGGCTGTTCCTCTATCCCGAGCAGGGCGTGGGCGCTGTCAATCAATTGGTTATCCCCGCCGGCGTTCCAGTTCATTTCAAGCTGACCTCGGCCAGCGTGATGAACACGTTCTTCGTGCCCCAGCTTGGCAGCATGGTCTACGTCATGAACGGCATGCAGACCGAGTTGCAGCTGCAGGCCGACCGCGAGGGCAGCTTTTTCGGCCAGTCGGCGCACTTCAGCGGCGACGGCTTCTCGGACATGAACTTCAGCGTGAGCGCGGTTTCAGCCGATGCCTTCACCCGCTGGACGTCGTCGCTGCGTGGCGGCGGCGGCGTGCTCAACGCGAATGCCTACCGCGAGCTCGCCCGGCAAAGCACCAACGTGCCGCCGTCCACGTTCGGTCATGTTCAGCCCGGGCTGTTCGATGCCGTCGCTCAGCAGATATTGCCCCCGGGTCCGGGGCCGGCCGAAAGTGCCGCCGGCGGCGAGCCACAGGTGAGCCCAAAGGCATTGCCCGCGGCGGCGCCGCCGACGGGGCATCATCCACAGGCAGAAGGGGCGGAATGACGATGCTGGGCAAGCTCGACTCGTCGGCCATTCCCTTCGATCAACCCATCCCGCTCGTCGCGGCTCTCGGCGTCTTTCTGGCAGGGGTCGCCGTGCTTGGATGGATAACGGTGAAGGGCTACTGGCCCTATCTGTGGAACGAGTGGATAAGCTCAGTCGACCACAAGCGCATCGGCGTGATGTACATTGTGCTGGCGATGCTCATGCTTCTGCGTGGCTTCATCGATGCCATCATGATGCGCACGCAACAGGTGCTGGCGATCCACGGGCCGGGCTACCTGCCGCCGGAGCATTACGACCAGATCTTTTCCGCGCACGGCACGATTATGATCTTCTTCGCGGCGATGCCTTTCATGATCGGCCTGATGAATTTCGCCGTACCGCTGCAGCTTGGCATACGCGATGTAGCCTTTCCGACACTCAATTCCGTCAGCTTCTGGCTGACGGCTTCCGGAGCCCTGCTGGTCAACATCTCGCTTGTCATCGGTGAGTTCGCGCGCACCGGCTGGCTGCCCTATGCCCCCTTGTCGGAGACCACCTACTCGCCGGGCGTCGGTGTCGATTACTATCTGTGGTCGATCCAGATCTCCGGCGTCGGCACGCTGCTTACCGGCGTCAACCTGGTGACGACCATCCTAAAGATGCGTGCGCCTGGTATGGGCTACCTGCGAATGCCGATGTTCTGCTGGACCTCGCTCGCGTCCAACCTGCTCATCG
Organism: Mesorhizobium sp. XAP4; assembly: GCF_029269325.1. Lineage (NCBI taxonomy): Bacteria > Pseudomonadati > Pseudomonadota > Alphaproteobacteria > Hyphomicrobiales > Phyllobacteriaceae > Mesorhizobium > Mesorhizobium sp. XAP4. Next base: position 14,250 of record NZ_JARIXW010000008.1, read on the forward strand.
TCGCAGCCTTCCCGATCCTCACCGCCACGCTGGCGATGCTGACGCTGGACCGCTATCTCGGCTTCCATTTCTTCACCAACGAAGCCGGCGGAAATCAGATGATGTTCGTCAACCTGATCTGGGCCTGGGGCCATCCCGAGGTCTACATTCTGGTGCTTCCCGCCTTCGGCATCTTCTCCGAGGTCTTCTCGACATTCTCGTCAAAGCCGCTGTTCGGATACCGTTCGATGGTCGCGGCCACGATGTTCATCTGCATCGTCTCGTTCATGGTCTGGCTGCATCATTTCTTCACCATGGGCGCCGGAGCAGACGTCAACGCCGCCTTCGGCATCGCCACGTCGGTCATCGCCGTCGGCACCGGGGTGAAGATCTACAACTGGCTCTTCACCATGTATGGCGGGCGCATCCGCTTCGACACGCCGATGCTTTGGGCGCTGGGCTTCGTGACCACCTTCACCGTCGGCGGCATGACCGGCGTTCTGCTTGCCGTTCCACCGGCCGACTTCGTGCTGCACAACTCCCTTTTCCTCGTCGCGCATTTCCACAACGTCATCATTTCGGGCGTGCTGTTCGGCGCGTTCGCCGGCTTCACCTACTGGTTTCCCAAGGCGTTCGGATTCCGCTTGCACGAAGGCTGGGGCAAGGCCGCATTCTGGGTCACCTTGGCCGGCTACATGCTGGTCTTCGTGCCGCTCTATATCGTCGGTCTGCTCGGCATGACGCGGCGCCTGCAGCATATCGACATGGATCTTTGGGCGCCATGGCTGGTGGTGGCCGTGTTCGGCGTGCTGGTGATGATCGCCGGCGCCGCACTGCAGATCATGCAACTCGCCGTTTCGATCCGACATCGCGACAAGCTTCGCGATGAGACAGGCGACCCATGGGACGGGCGTTCACTGGAATGGTCGACGTCTTCCCCTCCCCCCGTTTTCAACTACGCGCGGCTGCCTTACGTCGAGGATGAAGAGCCCTACTGGCGCATCAAGCAACGGGCAAGGGAGGAGAAGAGGCCCGGTGCGGAGGAAGGATACGAGCCTATCGAGATGCCGCGCAACAGCCCGACAGGCTTCGTCACCGCCTTCTTCAGCACGCTGATCGGGTTCGCGCTGATCTGGCACATATGGTGGCTGGCGATCGTCGGCTTCATCGGCGCCTACGCGACCTTCGTCGTCTTCGCCTGGCGCGATCATGGGGATTATGAGATTCCCGCCGAAGAGGTCGCGCGCATCGACGATGACCACAAGGCCGCACAGTCAGCCCGGCTGCGGCGCTGGGAGCGGCCGGCATGAGCGATCACGCGCTACCCGGCGACTTCAGCGCGGGCACCCAGGCCCGAGACCCCTATCGGCTTGGTCAGGGCGGCCGACACGGCGTGCGCTCCGCGACCGGCCACGGTGAAGGCGGCCCGGCCTCGAAATTCGTCACCGTGGCATATGGCTTCTGGATCTTTCTGCTGTCCGACATCATCATATTCTCGGCCTTCTTCGCGGCGTATGCCGTGCTTGCCAAGGCGACCGCCGGCGGACCGACCGGCAAGGATTTGTTCGAGCCCACCCGCGTTGCGGTGCAGACGGGCCTTCTGCTCACGTCGAGCTTCACCGGTGGCCTGGCGACACTCGCGACCCGTCGCAGATCGATGGCTGCCACGCAGGCCTGGCTGCTCGTCACCGGATTGCTCGGGGCAGCCTTCCTGTTTCTGGAGGTACAGGAATTCGCGGCGATGATCGGCGAGCAGGCGGGGCCTTCGCGCAGCGCATTTCTATCAGCCTTCTTTGCGCTCGTTGGCTGCCACGGCACCCATGTCGGGCTGGGGCTGCTCTGGCTGGGCACAATGATGGCGCAGCTATGGGTCAAGGGTTTTCGGTCGGATATTTTGCGGCGGGTCCACTGCTTCGGGCTTTTCTGGCACGCACTCGACATCATCTGGGTCGCCATCTTCACCCTGGTCTATCTGTTGGGAGCATCGCCATGACTGACACCGAGAGCAGGCCCGGCGAGATGCAGGACCGCCGCGATTCCGCACCGGGCGAGGAACGTATAACCGAGCACGAAGTGGCTGGAGGGCTGTTGGGCTATGTGATCGGCTACGGCCTGGCCATCCTGCTCACGATCGCGTCATTCCTGGCGGCTCAAACCGATCTGATTTACCAGCCGGCGGTGATTTCGGCCCTGGTGGTGCTCGCTGTTGCGCAGATGGGTGTGCATCTAGTCTTTTTTCTGCACCTGACCACCGGGCCGGACAACACCAACAACATCCTGGCCTTGGCCTTCGGCGTGCTGATCGTTGCGCTGGTGGTCCTGGGCTCGGTTTGGATCATGGCCCACCTGAACGAGAACATGGCCGCCATGACGGCCCATCAAGCCGGAACGATGCCTTAAACCTCGCCCTGCTAGTCTTGGCTGAGGTGATATGAAGCTGGTACATTGTACCGCCGGGGTGGAGATAAAAGGCTCGTCAGACCTCGTGCTTTGGCTGAACTGCACGTATGGCATCTAGCGCCAAGCGAACGGCATCGATGCCTGAGACGCGGGGCTCGATCCGCCTGAAAATCACGCGGCCGTTTCGGTACTCCAGGCCCAACACCTTCCTGTCCCGCCAGCGTGACGCCAGAGGCTTGTTGCGCAAGGTGATCGCGACGGCTTCGGGCCCAACATCAACTTTGCCGACACCCAGTTCCGACGCTGCTATCCGCAACCTGGTAAGTTCCAGCAGAACGGTCACTTCGCCAGGCATGTCACCAAAGCGGTCCTCGAGCTCCTCGCTGAATGCATCAAGGTCCAAGTCAGAACGAATACGAGAGAGCCGCGCATAGAGGCCAACACGGACAGTAGGCTCGTTTACATAGCTTTCGGGAAAAGCCCCTTTTGCAGGCACGTTGATGTTGGCAAGTTGCCTGTTGGGGTCGGCCCCTTCTCCAGCCGCCGAGACCGCCCGCTCCAGCAAGTGCTCGTAGAGGCCCACTCCGATCAGTTTCATATGCCCAGCCTGATCTTCGCCGAAGAGATCGCCGGCGCCGCGCAGGTCGAGGTCCCTTTGACTGATTGCCAGGCCGGAGCCAAGCCGATCGAGCGCAAGCATTGTCGAAAGCCGGGCCCTGGTGCCGTCGGCCAGCTCAACACCAGGTTCCGTCAGAAGAAACGCAGCCGCTTGCATCGCTCCTCTACCGACCCGACCCCGTAGCTGGTGCAACTGCGCCAGACCGAACCGGTCCGGGCGCCAGACAATGATGGTGTTGGCTCGAGGCACATCGAGCCCACTCTCGATGATGTCGGTGCTCAACAAAATGTCGCCATCACCGTCAGCGAATCCGACCATGACTTCGTCCAGCTGCCTCCCTTTCATTTCACCGTGCGCCGTCATGACGCCGAGTTCCGGCACCAGCCTGTTCAGCTGGTCAGAGACCGGGCCAATGTCCTCGATGCGAGGAACCACGAAGAAACTCTGTCCACCCCTGTGAAATTCACGCAAGAGGGCCGCGCGCACCGATGCTGGATCGAACGCTGCCAGGATCGTGCGGACGGGACGTCTTTTGGCGGGCGGAGAGTTTAGAACGCTGACATCCTGGATGCCCGACAGCGCCGATTGCAGCGTCCGCGGTATCGGGGTGGCGCTCATGCTCAGCGTGTGAAGGCAGGGCGCCATGTTCCGCAGGGCCAGCTTCAACTTGACGCCGAACCGGTGCTCCTCGTCAATCACCAGCAGTCCAAGATTGGCGAAAGTGACGCTCCTGGACGCCAAGGCCTGAGTACCCACGACGATCGTAACCTGGCCGCTCCGCAGGCCCTCCTTTGCCGCTTTTGCCTTTGCTGCCCCGACCATCCTTGACAGGTGGGCGACCTGCAGGCCCGTTCCTGCGAAACGGCGGCTGAACGTCTCATAGTGCTGTCGTGCCAACACGGTTGTCGGCGCTATGACCGCAACCTGTTTCCCGCAGAGGGCGGCGGCGGCGCAAGCACGCAAAGCCACCTCTGTCTTGCCGAAGCCAACATCACCGCAGACGAGCCGGTTCATTGTTCTCCCCGAGGAAAGGTCGTCGAGCACAGCGCGGATGGCGGCGGCCTGGTCAGGAGTCTCGGTATAGGGAAATTTCGCCGCAAAACGGGCCAAGTCCGCGCGGGAGGGCTTGATGATCTCGGCGGGCTGGCTGGACCTCATCTCGGCAAGGCCCACCAGGCGCTTGGCCAGCCTGTCGATCTCGCGCAACGCAGCCTCGCGTCGCTTGGGCCAGCCCTCGCCGTTGAGGCGATCGAGCGACACTGCCTCCGGTTCCGAGCCGTAGCGCCATATTTTCCCAAAGTCGTCGACCGGAACCAGCAAGGAAGCCCCGCCATGATATTCCAGCCTGACAACATCCTGGTGCTGACCAGCCAAGTCGACCTGTTCGACCGCCGCGAGCACGCCCAGGCCATGGTCTTCATGGACGACGACGTCGCCGATGCGCAACTCGGGTTCGAGTATGCTTGCGGCCATGCCGGCATCCGCCTTCAACGCAGGGCCAAACAGGTCGGCTGCGGCGACCATCGCGATACCGGATTGCGCGTCGACAAACCCTTCATCGAGGACGAAGCCAGCCTTGAGAAGAGAGCCTCTCGCGGCGGAAAGTATTTGCGGTAAGTCGACCGCTTCCTCAGCCCGCCGGCCTAGCTTTCTATTGAGCAGGCGATCTGCTCGCTGCAGTTCAGAGGCATCGCCGGTCAACACCACCCTGGCCCCGGCGCTTGTCTGCCTTGTCACGAATTCAGCGATTTCGTACCCGGGCCGGGCCTGGCGAAAGAATTTGGGAACTCGCTCGGCAGAAACGGCAAGTCTCGTGGAGCGGTTGCGCACGGAAGCATCCCACTCTTCACGCGACAGGTAAAATTGTTCCGGCAAAGGTTTCTCGCGCCCGGCAGCCTCCTGCCTGGCACGGCGTGCATCCTCGATCAGGTCCAGAATTTTGTCGAGCGGCTGCCCGTCGATCCCTTCAAGGAAGGAGATCGAGGCGCTCGACGCACTGTCGAAGACAGATGGCATCGCGCCAAATAATGCGACCAGGCGCTCTTCCATCGACGTCGCGCGCATCGCTGTCAGCTCAGGATGATCACCAGCTTTAAACATCAGCTCGGATGCCGGTCCGACAGCAATCGAGTCTCGAACCTGGTCGCTGAGCTGACTGATCGGATCGTAGGTTTTGAGCTCTCGAATGCAGCTGTCTGGGCCAAGGACGACGCGAACGGGGTCCTCCGCGCCAGCGGGGAAGATGTCCATGAGATCGCCCCGAAAAGCTATTTCACCCGGTTCGTCGACCCTCTCGTCGACGACATAGCCAAAAGCTTCGGACCTTGTTCTGAAATCATCCCGGTCGAACTTTTGTCCCACCTCCAGAATTGCGAAACCGCCAGCAATGACCTGGGCGGGCGGCACCCGCTGCAGACTGGCTTCGATCGACATTACAGCGATGCGCGCACGATCGGGCTTCGTTGCCATGTGACACAACGCACGAAGCCTCCGCCCCATATTGGCGCGTGTGGGCCACACCCTGTCGTAAGGCAGGCAATCCCAGGACGGCAGCAAGATGATCTCCGCGTGCGGCAGGAACTGACGCAAAGCCCCGACGATCTCGTCGGCGCTGCGTTCCGAGGCAGTTATATGGATAATGTGCTTGTGCCGGCTGGCCTCCAGCCCACCGGCCAGCGCTGCCGCGATAGCTGAAGATGGCGGGACGCCGTGCTCTATCGTAAACCCGCTGTCATCCGTGTGATCGATTTGTTCGACATCCGTCCGCGAAATATGCCTGTTCACTGAAATCTCACCTTGTCCCCAGAAGAACGTCAGCACAGCGACCCCGTTCCTGGCGGCGCGCATTAAAGTGTTCCAGGACGGGGCAGCCGGTGCGGCGTTGATGCATTGCTTCCTAGCTGCCCTAAGAACTGGCGGCTGTGAATCACGCTCGACGCCGGCAGAACGCTCTGTGCGTCGGGCCATGCCGCGCGGTGGCCCGTCCGCCGGAGTTAGTATGTGCACATGCTGAATTGCCGAAATGTCGATAACCACGCGAGGGATTGTCGAGAAAGCTGTTCGAGTTCGTCCTCGTCCGTTATCCCAGCTTGGTAGTAAGCCAGGATGCGCGATGCACTCCGTTCTCTCTTGGTTTCGGTCTCGTTTTTTGGGGTTGCTGCGCGCCAAAACGCGGCTCAGTACGGCCAGCTCTGATGGGGTGAAGGCGTCTCTATGCTTGCATCAACTCCGCGCCGCCCGCCTCGGGTGGGGAGCCGAGGCGGGCTGAAGCTGTGGGGATCCAGCTTCCGATGCCGGGCAACAGGCGATTGTGCAAGAGGGATTGTCCGGCGCGGCCCAACGCAGGATGGACAGAATGTTCCGGGAGTTTTGGTGAGGCGAAAATAATTGGCCAAGAGCCAGAAGCACGGCGCAGGATACGGCATGTAAGACTTGCCGGCGTGCGATCCAGTCAGCAGCTCGGGCCAAGATCCGAATCCTGGATGTGAGTTTCTGGACCTTGCTGAGCATTTAAGAGTTGAGGTACGGCCGTTATGATCTGCGGCAGAAAGAAGGGCTTGGTGATCATATTATGCTGTTGGGAACACCTTCGGCTCCCCAGTGTACCTCGCTATCGCCGCTGATACGCTGCCGCGATCGATTGACGTCCTGAGGTCGCCTTGGACAACGCCAAGACGGGCTTGGTGCTTCGACAGCCAAGTGCCAGACGATGAGGACGATTGCAGGCCTACAGCAGCCGCGCGAATGGTTTCTCGCTGTAAGCTCGTGTTGGGTTGGTACGCTGCGGCGGCTTGCCGGCGCGGTCGCTTTGATCAAGCTTCCTGCTGATCTTCAGAAGCCTGCTGGATTTGGGTCATCACCTTTCGGGGATCGACATTCTCTGCCAGTTGCCGCAGCTCTTTGTCGGCCGGGGTGGAGACATTCAGACGCACCGCCAAGGCAGCCACCATCTCGATCAGCCGCGTGGTTTCATGTTCGTTAAGGAGGCTGATCTGCAAATCCAGTTCCGCTCGGCGCTCGCTGTGTTCGGCCATTCTGTTCTGATTGATCAGCACGAAGGTAGACAGGAAGATTGCCTCGACGGAAGCGACCATGGCCAGGATCACGAAAGTTGGGTCCCAAGCTGGGATGGCTGGCATCGCGCCTAGGTTTGCAAGGATCCAGGCCACGAGGATTGCGAGATGCAGATAGACGAAAGTCATGCTCCCCGCGAAGCGCGAAATAGCGCCGGCAATCCGCACCTGAACGCTTTGGTGCTCCTCCTGTTGTCGCCTGTGCTCGACCAGTGCCTCTATGTTCTGGTGGAGCACCGAATGCATGTTGGCTGGACGTTGGTCGCTCATTTGGAAAGCTCGTTTGAACGACGATCTGGTGCAAGCGGCGTCACTTGTCGCCCGCCTGGAACATTTGCGGAGCCGGACCTGGCTTGAACTCGTCGGCACGCAGCTTACGTCGCTGCCGACGGTTCGATTGGGAAAGGGCGTGCCGTGCTGAAATCGTGTGCACCATACCGACTACTGCCTGCGGGGCGCTCTGATGAACCATATGGCCAGCGCCCGGAATCACCTCGAGGAGAGACCCACCAACTTCGCCATGCAGGCGCCGTGCATTCCGTTCCGCATCGAACAACCGGTCTCCAGATCCCGCCAGGATGCCGGTCGGTACGGAAATGTCCTTATAGCTGGCCTTCTCCGACCGGGCCGCGGCCAGCATAGATGCTGACTCCGAACAAACCGCCCCCAGTTGGGAAGGGCGGCTGGCGGCATCCTTGGCGGATGCGGCGAAGTCGCTGGCGATCATAGCGGGTCGAAATATCTTTTCCATTGCCCAAGGCCAGGCAAGCCTCACAAGCAGCGGCAACAAGGTGTGGCGAAACCCCGTTCCGATCACCGGCAATGCCGGGAGTGCGGCCAGTGCAAGATCCAGCCGCGGTGGCGGATAGTAATAGCCTGAGACAAGCACAATGCCAGCGACCGATGAAGGATGCCTGCGCGCCAACTCGAGGGCGATCCAGGCTCCCCAGGAATGTCCAAGCACGAGATATTTCTTAATACCCAATCTGCCGGCGGCGGCATGTATGAGGTCGGCTTGGTCGCAAGCGGACCAGCGCCGGGTGCGCGAACGTGAGCTTCGCCCAAAGCCGGGACGGTCAAATGCGAGCACCCGGTAGGTCTTTGCCGCCTCATCGAAGACGCCGCTCGACTTGAAATCCTCCGCCATGGATCCATGCAGGAGAAGCAGCGGCATGCCGGTTCCGGCTTCGATAAAATGCAGGCGCAGACCATCAATTGCCATCATACGTCCGCATGTCAGGCTGGCGATCGCACGTTTGGCGCGGATGGCGTTGTATCCCGCTAGTGCCGCTAATGCAGCGACGGACAATCCGGCCGCTAGTTTCGCCCCGTCTCTGTCCAACGCCATGCGCGTGCCTCAGAAGCTGTCTGCGTGACCCAACCTTCGAGGTCACAGCTTGTTCCGCCAGACCCTGTGCCTGGCGCGGAAGGCTTTTCAACGTCTGGCGATCGCCATGGCCGCGATCTTGCAATGATCCATGCTTGCGTCCGGAGGAGATGCTCTCCGGGATAAACGATCGTTCCATCATCGCGCACACAGCGCCTGGCGTCAGGCTGGCCTCCTCAGCATGACCGGCCCCAAGAGTATGCATGACGCGTTCGCCTTCTCCAGCAGGTAGTCGGAAATAATGCGGCGGTGGCACCGCCACCAGACGGCTTCCGCGCACATGATTGGGCAGCGATGCCGGCTGCTAAGCTCTCGCAGTTCCGCCAAGCCTTTGGCGAACGGCTCCGCCGGTGAGTGCTGTCTGCTAACGTGGCTCTCTTTGGAAAAGTAAGCCCGCTGCCTGGGCGGGGGGCTTGGGGTTAGGCAGCGGGCTTCGTAGGCGATTAGGGGTTCAGAACCCACGCAAACGATGCTCTCAGAGTGTTAACGAGACCTTAACGAAGCTCGGAGCGTTTTACCAATCTTGGCGACCTGTGGATAACCCTCGCAGTTACGCGTTCAATGACAGAGTTGAGGTCGACGGCTTCGCGGTCATGCTGTTCTTCGACAGGTTCCGCCTGCATGTTCGGATCACCATCCATCTCATCCAGAAGGGCTATCATGTGCTCGATCGTCGCCTCGACCCGGCACCGGAAGAAGGCGCTCATTGCTCGCTCCATTCGATGTGGACTGTACCGCCGAGTTCTCGTATTCCGCGCACAATGGCATTGTAGTCGACAAAGCCTCGGGCGCCCCTCCAGTTTTTGTGACGGAAGTAGCGCTTTGACCTCGCAAATTCGTCAAGTTCGGCCATGGTTACGTTTCGTCGCGAACATTCCGATCGAAGTTCGTCGAGTAAAGCAAACCAGTAGGCTTGTAGCGAACTTTAGGGCGGGAAAGACCCAGGGCGCTGCCTCGGCAGCATAATTTCTTGAGGCTGTGGTCAGGAAACGCGGCGCAAAGCTCTGACGCACTTGCTGTCCGATCGAGTCTCCGAAACAATGCATCACTTCTTGCCGTCCAGATACGGCGCCTCTTAGCTATGTCTAGTGTCTGGCATCGTGTCGCCAGGGCGGCTTGGGTGCGATGTGGCAACGCCTTGCGCATGGCCTTGTAGTCTGGATAGAGCGAGCGGCATATTTCTGTCTCCGCCTCGGTCCACAGTGGCCAGCCGCCGTTGCCGATGCCGGTTCTCTGCATACGCTGTGAATGACGCTGTCCCTGGACCGCATACTTGGTAAGCTCAGCAAGGTGCATCTCATGTCCTTTCATCCATTGATGCCCGCCCAGGTGAACCGTGATCCCTGCTGCCAATCCAACCAGGATAATTTTGCCGCGTTCCCCGATACCCCCGTTGTTCAATTGAATTGCTGTGTATTATTCCGCTGTTGTCTTTAGGATGAGAGCCATGCCCCTATCATCCTTCGCCAAAGAACTGGAGAACGCCGCCGATAGCATCGCCGACATGTCGCGAGGGGATCTTCAGATCATGCTTCGGCGCGCTGCGTTGATGCTCCGGAACGTCGCCGGCCTCCCGCTAGAGCCAGCAACACAGGACGCACTGAACTCCATTGCCGCTGAAATGAAAATCGGCCGGTCGGAGCTCATTCAGATCGTCTTGCGTGAGTGGCTGGAAACGAATGCTTATCTACCAGTCCGGATGATTGACGAGGAAAGCGAGACCGACGGGAGCGCTTAGCAACATGGCTCGCAAGGGAATGGCCCGCAGAAAAAGGCCCGTCCCTAAGGACGGGCCAAATACGTTTCGGGAACAATGCCTAGAGCGGTTATTCTCAGCCGCCCATCTTCTTGGCCATGGCACAGAAATCAGCGTGCGACTTGTTGAGCGTGGTGTCGCCGCAGTCTTTCAGCACCGCCTTTTGTTCATCCGGTTTCATGGACATCCATGCGGTCTTGAAATCCGCTTCCGACCTCAAGGTTTTCATGCCGGCATCCGTGAAGAAAGGTGACATCTTTGCAGGATCATCGAGCGCGGAAGTGGTGCTGCTGCCAGCCAGCGCTGAGCCCGTCATCACTGCGAGCGCCATCGCGCCCATCGTAAGCATTTTGATGCTCATTTTTACCTCCGTTAGTTCTACACGCGCAAAATCGCGTGACCTGGGGAAAAAACGTCGGCGTCTGAACTCTGTTCCCGCATCTCGCCGATTCCGCATCGGCAGCCGTCTGACCGCGCTGATGTCGTGGCCGGTGCAGTGAGCAGTCCATCGTGCGGCGACGGACCACTGCGGCCAGCCTAAAGTGCGATCGGCGAACGCGGGCCCATTAACCACCTTCCTGGATAGATCGGACCCCAATGGGGATGCGGGGAGTTTACCTTGCATGGAAAATCACAAGCACAGATTCTATTGTCATATTGAGCGCGACGGATTGTGGGGAGTTTGGGATTGCGTCGCCAACAGGCCGGCAAGGTTGGGCGGTGGCGACGTTCGCGGTTGCACTGCCCAACGGGCTGAAGCTGCGGAACACGTCCTCACGAGAATTTACGACGGCGGACTTGATGCCGTCGCTATCCGCATCGCTGGCATTGTCAGTTCTGCGGGTTCGGCCTGATCGATCCCCGGCAGCCAGGCGCTTACCCAGCCTTAGGGGGGCAGCACCGGTCCAGTGGTGTTCCACCGGATGAACTCGACCTCTTTCCCGGTGACGTCCCGCACGGCCTTCAATAGCACCTCGTGCAGGACGCGCGTCTGCCTGTAGTGGTCGCAATGTGGTGATATGAACGGCTTGATGATGCTTAGGTGCAGCGCTTCCGCTGCCACCAGGAAGCGCTCGATTTCAGCCTGTGATAACTGCTTTGAGGGTTTTGACCTAGCCATTGCGACACCTTTTGAGAGTCGCCCCACCTGAGGACAATATTCCTACCGCGACCGTTCAGTGTAAAGGCTCAAACGTCGAAAAGGTCGTTTGGTCCCACGCCAATTTCGTCAATGATGTCCGGCGTGTTGTTTCGCGGGCTTCCGACCTTCCTGTCGATCGGCCACATCTTCATCAGCTCCGAAGGATATGGCTTCATGAGGTCGCGTGGATCCAGTTCCGGTCCGAGCCAGCGCATGTAATCGGCAGGCGCCAGAATAACCGGCATCCGATCATGGATCGTCGCCATCAACGTATTGGGCTCGCAGGTGACGACAGCGAAGGTCCGGATCAACTCGCCGGTCGCCTTGTCGGCATATTCTTCCCATACTCCAGCCATGGCAAAAGGCTCGTCCTCCGTCATCGCGATAGCGTAAGGCTGCTTTTTCGTGCCCGAACCATCGAGCTTTTGCCATTCGAAATAGCCGTCGACGGGCACCAGGCAACGGCGCGCGGCGTATGCTTTTCGGAACATGCCGTTGCTGGCAATCGTCTCGCACCGCGCATTGACAGGCGGTGGCCGCCCGCCGCCATCGCGCGCCCAGCCGGGAACCAGCCCCCACTTCGCAGAAAGGAAACCGGCCATGCTCGTGGAAAGCTCTTCACGTACAATGATTGGATAGGTCAGGCTGGGCGCGCCATTCCAGACCGGGAACCCGTTGCCCGCTCAACGTCGCCAGGGTGCGCGAACTCGAAGCGCCGCACCATGTCCGGGATGGTCGATTTGACAAAAACGCGTCCACACATTCAGGTCGTCTCATTGACAAGGATCGAGGCCCGCCCAAGATGGGAACGGAGTGAGAACGTATCAAGGTTGTGGTGATGCCGAAGAAGCCAAAGGACGTAATGCTGCCAGCGGTCTCGGGCGTCACAATCGAAATCGATGACCGCGATAATCCCGAGGTCTGCCTTGTCGGGCTATTGACTGCCGAGGGGAAGCGATCCTTCACCCTGAGCGAAAACGGCGCTCGGATGATGGTGAAGGCGTTGCACTCATTTCTCGATCTCCTCGACGGATCTACGTCCGAGACAAAGCCCAAAGGCCCCGCCAACTGAGAACGCAGATATGGTCAATCCGCCCAAGCGACAGGACGATTATCAGGACCGAGCCATCGACTGCCAGGAGGCCATGGAGCCAGGCTTTCAGGTGATTGTCGATTGCATGCTGGAGGCGGGATGGACGCGAGGCGAGACATTGCGGGCGCTGAAACGGCTCATAGCGGCCGACAATATGGCTCAGAAAGAGAACGCTAGGCTGGAAACGCAACTCGCAATTGCGCGGGCCATGTTGCGCGCTGGAAAGCCGATTTAAGGTCTGTTGACCTGTTGGGCGTCCCTTGGCCAATGCGTCGATTGCCACCGGGTGCATAAACTCTTGCACCGACCTGGGAGGAACATGCGTCCGCAGTCGAAGTTCGGAATGCGCTTGGTAAGGAAATCTCCTTGAAACAGCCAAGCAAGGCCCGCCGCTGGCTTCGAGACCCGGTGGCGGGCCACCCGCGATGAATCTTTTTCGTAGGGCTGGAACCTGTTTCTGAGATCGAAGTTGGAAATGTGCTTGGTTGAGATTCCCCTCCTCAAATCCAAGCTCTGGTGCAAGTGCAAGGCCCGCCGCTGTAATTGTGTCCTCAGCGGCGGGCTTACTTCGTCAGGCGCTCCACGGTCTCAATGATCGCCTTGGCCAATGCCTCGCCTTCATAGATCGGGCTCTGGGCCATAGTAGCCCGTCACCCATTCCTCGCTAGGCAGCACGCCGGCACGGCATACCTGCTCGATGGCCATTCGGACGAGCTTCAAGGCTGCACGCTGATCGACTGCCACAGGGGAGTTGGGTTCGACGTTCACATGGTGGAGCGGCCGGGGCGTCATGCCTTAGCCTCGCGGATCGCCCGCAAAGTCGCATGGCGTAGCTTGTCCTCGCGCTTAAGGGTCTTCACTCGTCCGACAAGGCCAGGTTTGATCCATTCAGCGTCGGGCTTGTCCGCGCCTTTCGGGGGCGTGCCTTTCCCCTCCTGCACCTTGGCCCACAGGCGTTCTCGCATGGCTTTGGTCAGCGCGATGTGAGCCGATCCGACGTAGCGGCGTTCCGCATCGCGGGTTGCCATCAAAGCGAGTGGTGCCGATCCCGGTTTTAGCTGCACGCCTGCCACTTCAAAGTCGACTTCCTCGTAGCATTTGGTTTTCAGCCACGCTTCGGTGTCGCCTGACCGATAAACGCTATCAGGCCGCTTCGACACCATGCCCTCCAGGCCCATGCGATCAACCGCAGCGTAGAAGTCGGCCCCGCCGCCATGCACATGGTGACTGTACTGGATCACGCCTTTGGCAGGCCCGACGAGTTCGAGCAGCTTTTCCCGACGTTCCAGCAGAGGTGCTGGGCGCAGGTTGACCCCGTCCAGGTGCAGTAGATCGAAGGCGACGAAGATAATCCGATCCGGCGCCCATCGCATCGCGGACCGCAGCGAATGGAAATCCGACACGCCCTTCCCGTTGAGGACGATTGCCTCGCCGTCGATGATTGCCGACTTGGGGGAAAGGGTTGCCGCCGCCTCGACAATCATCTTGTACGTCGATGACCAGTCATAGCCTCTTCGCGTGATCGCTCGGGCCGTGCCGTCCTCGATTATGATTTGCGTCCGGTAGCCATCGTACTTGATTTCGTGAATCCAGTTGTCCCCTGTCGGCGGCACCTCGACAAGCGTGGGGAACATTGGCCGGATGAACTTCAACATACGCGAACTCGGACTGACCGAGGTTAAATTAGATTAAGCTAAAATGGTTGCAAAGGGATGACACGCGCAGAACCCGACGCGTTGGCCAAGCACGACGGGTCGCAATTAGGGCGGCTACATCCTGAGAATCGACCGCCACTGTGCCAATAAGAATAGTTCCGGCTGTTCGAAGATCGTACTGCGCGAACTAGTCCATGAGGTTTAATTGCTGCGCTGTCGTTTTGCGAGTAGCGTAAACTTTGGGCACTAGGCCCACCCTCGTGCCCAGATTGGTCGGCACGGTTCTGTCACCGTCGCTTGGTATCTGACCGTGTCGACCACCATCCTGTGGCGTGCCAACCCCGCCCGCCAGGCCGGCGTCCATCTCCGAAGCACCCCGCCAAAGGGCGCCGGCCACTGAGATATCGTTGATCGCCGCTCCCGCTCTTGCTATGTTCACGCCATGGGATGGACGTTTGGTTCATTGATCGAAAGCGGCATGCGGGTGACGGCGCATTGCGCCCGCTGCAATCATTCCCGCACGCTCGACCTGGAGGCGCTGCGCGAGCGGTGCGGCGCTGATGCGCCAGCGATGGCCGCTGATCTCGCGCCTAAGATGCGCTGCTCGAATTGCGAACAGCGAAGCGTCGGTTTCAGCTACACGCTCGACCCGACGAAGCATTCCGGCATGGGCGTTTCGAATCCTTACGCCATGGCTAAGGACGGGCGCTGACCAAGCCACCTGCTTCCAGTGCCCTAAGCACAGGCGTATGCTTCTGCTCGTTTATTAGCTGTGGCTAAAGTGAAGTTGCGCCTGCAACAGGGGCTGTGCTAAGTGGGGAATGGACGAAATCCCGGTTCTGGTCGTTGAAGACGAGCCACTAATCCTGCTGGACCTTGAGACGGCTTTGGAAGAGGCTGGTTTCCGGGTTGTCGGGGTGACAACAGCCGAAGCGGCTATAAAGGCGTTTGACGAAGCGCCGGTTAGCAGCTTGATTACGGATATTCGACTTGGTCCTGGTAAAAACGGGTGGCAGTTGGCCAGAGATCTTCGGGGAGTGAACCCCGCCATCCCCGTGATTTACATCAGCGGCGATGGCGCGCCCTATTGGAGTGCTGAAGGCGTTCCGGAAAGCATAATGATCAGCAAGCCGTTTGCGATACCTCAGATCATCACGGCCTTGTCTATCCTGCTAAATCGACAGCATCCGACCCGACCGGGGGACGAGGTGGCTTAGAAGCATTCGGGCATGGGGCAGGCGAATGCTTATGCCAAGGCCAAAGACGGGCGGTAGGCCAATCCGGCTTGTCAGTACCGGCAAACCTGAACGCGTTCCAGCACCCGGTGGTGATGGTGCCAGTGCCTAACCCACTTCACGCGGCAATGGTGACGATGCCGGAAATAGTAGCGATGCGGGTAGCGGGCCACGTAGCCAGGATAGCGGGGGCCGTAGTAGCGGCCGCCATAGTCGTAAAACGGACCTCTGCCGTAGAAGGGGCCACCGCCGTAAAACGGGCCGCCGCCGAACGGGCTGAAGCCGCCGAACGGACCAAAAAAGCCGATGCCAGAACCGAAGTGTGCATCCGCAGGCGCGACCGCGGCTGCGGCGCAGGCGATGGCAATCACGGAAGCAAGGAACAGTTTTCTCATAGCAACCTCCCTGAGGTGCCTTCACCCGAGAAACTTCCGCAGGAACCGAATGTTCCCGATTGCTAATATTCTCTGCGCGCCGTCACCTAGCCAGACGTTTTTGCCGATTCCGCAGCCTCAGTTGCCGTCATACCTTCGACTTTCGCCAGCCAGCCCACCAAGCATCCCATTGAGAGCAAAACCAGCGCTCCCCCTTGGCCGGGTTAACGACCGTTTCGTCATAATAGCGCTGACCTGGCATGTGATAGATACGGTCGCCTGTTACGCTGATATTGCCCTTAATGTTGCATCCACTTGGCGAGCTAGGGCTACCCAGACGGTGCACTGTGGGAAGGGGATGCTGTTTGGCTTGCGGCGGCATGAGATAGCTTGCCCCGGCAACACCGCAAAGCAAAACTGGGATCAGCGCCCGCTGCTCTAACAGCGAACGCCTACGCCGCATTATAGGCTTCTGTTTGTGGACGCCCATAACCCTCTCCCCATGGGAAGAATGCGACTCTTGCTTGTTGGAGTCCAGATGGCGCTACCCAGCTGTGGGGGAATGGCAGGGCCATTGGCAATTGGTCAGTAACCAGCTAAGTATTTATTTCGTGAACACGCGGTAGGAGGGGAAATCGCGTGACTTGACATTACCGGTCAAATCACCCACCTACAAGGTCGACACGGCCGGCGCCCCTGCAATGCAAGCGTCGGCCTTTTTATTTTTCATGCCATATCAAGCCATATTTGACGATCCCTCAGCGGCGTACGCTGCTGGAATCGAGGGATATGGCCGTACCTGATGTGCCGAAAGCTGAGGAATATTTACAGCAAATAGGGTACTACCGGCTCAGCGCATATTGGTATCCGTTTCGCAAACTGGTTCAGCAGCAAGACAACTCTTTCGCACTCGGCAATGCGTTTAAAGCGGGTACCCAGTTCAAGCACTCGACGGACTTGTACGCCTTCGACAAGGGACTTCGGCTTTTGGTACTCGATGCAATCGAACGCATCGAAATCTCCGTTCGAACAGAGGTGGCGCTTTCAATTGGCCGGCACGATCCTCGTGCCCAATGCGAACCAGCTCTGCTTGATAAGAGATTCACGACTGCAAAAAACCCCGCCTTTGTGGACTCGATGCATACGGGATGGCTTAGAAAGCTAGATGAACGAGCGGCGACTTCCAAAGAGGAATTTGCCGTCCATTTCAGAACCAAGAATCCGGGCGAAACGATGCCCGTTTGGATCGCAGTCGAGTTGTTGGATTTCGGCCCACTATCCCCCTTCTTGTCGGGGATGCGGTACTCAGACGTACAAGCAATTTCTGCGAGCTATGGTGGCCTGCGCCCACTCCTTATCAAGTCATGGACGCGGTCACTCAGCGGTATACGGAACGTTTGCGCGCATCATTCTCGGCATTGGAATAAGCCGCTCGTGGATCAACCGGCTTTGCCGAACCATGGGGAAATCCCTGATCTCGACCACCTATCGCAGATGGCTGGGGCTAACCGCAGGCTCTACGCGGCTTTGGCCATAATGAGGCTGCTACTGAAACAAATTAATCCGCGAACCAATTGGGCCGATCGGTTGAAGACTCATATGGCGCAATTTCCTACAGCACCAAACATCAAGATCGGTCACGCGGGGTTTCCGGCGAATTGGGCCGCTTTGCCACTTTGGAACTAGCGACCTTTTCGCCCTTCGGCGGCCGCGACTTCACCACCTTTTTCGACACGCGGTCAAAGGCTTCCTCTGCCTCATCGGTTTCAAGTTCCCGTGCTACTCTCTGAAACTTTTCGTGTTGAGTCTCTTTTGAGTCTTTGGTCATTTATCTGTTTTTCCTGACGCGCCAGACTACGAATACGTAGCCTATATTGATGAAGCCGGTGACCCTGGTATCCAACGAGTGCGCCCTATTATCATCCGCACGACGGCATTCCAGCCGTAGGATTTGCTGCAACGCCGGTAACAGTGACCTCCAGGCCGAGCGTACCGAGCGCGACCGAGCAATCCAGGGATGCCGCGTCAGTCGCATTTTCGCCTATGACCGTCTTCGTGATCGCCCCTTCGGTTGCCAGCGTTCCAGAAGTGTGCGCACCACGCCGGTCCAGGAACTTCTCCTTCGCTTTGTACATTTCGAACGTTGAAGCGCTTTGGGTGCTATGATTTGTTGGTGCCTTCGTCGTGTGTGGGAGTGCGGGCCGTGGACGATGACCAAAGGGCTGGTGTTCGTATCGAACACATCGACGGCCAGTGGGCGGTACAACTCGTCGAGAATGGTGAAACCACCCAGCATCTTTTCGAGACCGAGGAATTCGCGAGGAACTTCGCCGCCGGTCAGTGGCTAAGGCTAAACCCGAAGCCTATTCCCCCAATGCGCCGGCGACGCCGTTAGAGCGCTAAGCTTAAAAATGCTCTTTCGCGGATGCTGCACCGGGGCCGGAACTTTGATGCAATAGCGAAGTTCGAGGAAGGAGATGCTTTCGCAACAGGCGCCACTTCACGAGAGGCCGGAGCAATGGTGGACAATCTATCTCGCAGGGAAGAACAACGCGGCACGCGAAGACTCATGGCGTGGGGCGTGGCGGTTATTGCCGTCATTTTCCTAGGCCTAATGGCATTCTTTGTACTCACGCCTTTATCGAACGGCTCTTGGCAGACGGCACCGTTCAAGCGTGCTCCTGTGCAAAACCAGGGCGGTAATGCGCCAGTGGATACGTCACCCAGCCCGGGCGTGAAAAAAGACCCTCAGGAAAATACTGAAATGCCGGAGCAGCAGTAGTAGGTTCCGACCCGCTGGCAAACTTTTTCCGGGGCCGGGCGGCGATCTTGTCGAACACGTCCTCTTCCTCTGCGTCACGAATGGCCTTGGTGTCGCCTCCAAGGATCGGGACCGGCCTTCCCTCGATTGATGAGCTTACAAAATCGCCCAATTCGGAGGCCTGATGCTACACGTGTGTCGGCACAAGCGAATCTGCACAGCAGCTATGCACGATCCACGATTGCAGAAATCGCTGGGCAGCGGGTAGATTTTGATTGTCGGCCATCTACTCCTCCCAGATGCGATGCCGGCGCTGAATGAGGCGCACCTCCTCCCGCGCCACATTCGAAAATCGAGCCCGCTGCCACCTCCTCCCGGCAGCGGGCTTTTTTTGTCTTCGCCAGCAGACACAGTGGCAAGCATCCGCGATGGCCTGCGAAACCATCCGTAAACCATGCCAACACGGTAAATATTTTATGTCGAACCGATCGGGTTGCAGGAGGTTGTGGGCGGGTCTGCAACAAAGAGGCCCAGCCGATCCATGCACCGCTTACCCATCTTGCCCGCCCTGTTGATCTCCTTCGGGATTGCCTACGGAATTTGCGTCTGGGCGACGTCGGATAAGCCGGTCAGCTTTTTCGAAGCCCAAGCGGCGTCGCAAATGCGTGGACCTGTCGATCGCTCTGAAAAGCTGTAACGACACGGAAGGTGGGGCCGTCGGTCCTATTATTCACATGGTCACCTTCGTGCACGAGCGCGCGGGCAAGCGCCTCACGGCAATGGCGTAGCTCGAGTTGGGCTTAATAGGTTTCGGAGCGCCGTGGCTTTGCCATCGCCGTGCCACAGCTTCTCGCACGGTTGGCCCCAATGCCTCGGCCACGCGCCGAGCGGCGTCATCGGCGAATGATGTCCGCTACATAGGACGGGGCTAGATGAGCACAGTGCTTCTCCACCATTCGGGTGTCGCTGTGACCAAGGGCCTGCGCCACGATGATCAACGGAGCGCCATTTCGAACCATCGTGCTGGCATAGGTATGCCGCAGCTCATGCAGCGTCACATCCGCCAGGCCGGCCTGTTTCAAGAGCGCTTTCCAGGGCCGATGGTAAACAGCCCTGGCCCAAACGACGCCGCTGTCTTGGGTAAGCAGGGGCTCACTGCCTTATCGATGGTGGGCTCTTGGTTCAGCAGGGTCCAGACAAAGAGCTCCTCCGCCACAACAATTCAGCGCATCAACCCCGCCGCGCGCAGAGCATTTTCCATGACCTTGGAAATCCCACTTGCCGGACCGCGCGCACTGGCTCGCTCCGGCGTGGGATCGATACGGACTGCCCGCGGGTTTTCCGTTGGTGCAAAGGACTGCAATGCGCCTGAAGCGACCTCGGCTTTGGCTTTGCGTCGCACGTCCGGCTTCGTCAATTCCCAGAAGCGGGCGATGTGGCGTGTCGAGGAAATCCCAACATCCAGCATGAAAGGCCCTGCGTCGCCGAGACCATCGCCGCCGCCAGTTTGCAGTGGCGTTCCATGGCCCATGCCGGCAATGGTGAACGTCTCGACTACCTCGCGCCCGTTGCTGTCGCTCCAGACCTTCCGCGTCTGGCCGTCGACCTTCTCTATGCGTGTTGGCTTTTCGCCGAGATCGTGCACGCTTTGCCACTGCGCCAGGACTGCATCCGCATTGGCAGGCACAACAGTCGTGTCGGCCGAGCCCTGCCATACCGAAATACGCGGCCACGGACCCCTGTGCGGCGAGGCCGCCCGCAACAGCCGCTGGAGGTCGGCTTGGGACGGACCGCCATGGCCGCGCATGCGGTCGAAGGCTTCGGAGATCGTCGAGGCACTTCCATAGGCGAGCCCGGCAATGATCGCGCCGCCGGCAAACAGTTCGGGATAGTCCGCCAGCATCACCGCCGCCATAGCGCCGCCGGCGGATAGACCTGTGAGAAAGATCCTCTTGCGATCGAGGCTATGCGTAACCACTGCCGCCTCGATCATCTGGCGGATGGACAGTGCCTCGCCGCTGTCGCGCCTGATATCGCTTGGTACAAACCAGTTGAAGCAAAGATTGGGGTTGTTGGCGCGCTGCTGCTCTGGGAACAGCACCGCAAAACCATGCTCGGCGGCGAGCTCGCTCCAGCCGGAGCCATGATCATAGCTGGCCGCGTTCTGGGTGCAGCCATGCAGCACGACGACCAGCGCCGCCTGCC
Source organism: Mesorhizobium sp. XAP4 (assembly GCF_029269325.1). Classification (NCBI taxonomy): domain Bacteria; kingdom Pseudomonadati; phylum Pseudomonadota; class Alphaproteobacteria; order Hyphomicrobiales; family Phyllobacteriaceae; genus Mesorhizobium; species Mesorhizobium sp. XAP4. The sequence goes on from NZ_JARIXW010000008.1 coordinate 34,928, forward strand.
GGGCCAGGTTCTTCGGAAGATAAAGCCTCGCGCGCAAGGCTCCGGGATTGGACCCGAACCCTGTAATTTCGGACAAGTGAGCGTCGTTCCGTTCCCCGGATCCAGCTGCTGGCCGCGCGTGCATCGCGCTCAGGCGAGCGATCGTATCGGATATATTTCGCAAGTCGGTGTCCTTGTGCGCCGGAATGGCACGGTCGTGCACAACGCGCATGCAGCAATATCGTTGCTGCGATGCACAAGAACAAGCCGTCCCGTCCGTGAACCTATAGATTGAATTGCGCGCTCGGTGACGCGAACTCAGAGGCCCAGCGCTAGTCTAAGCCTAGTTTATGCGCTAAGGATTTCTCTCACTTTCGCCGCCAACTGCTGCATGGAAGCCGGCTACGTCGCCGGGCTCTACCAATTCACGACCCTCAAGCACATTTGCCTCAGCCATTGCCGTTCGCCGCTCGCTTTCGTTGCTCAGCACTGGCGCGACGGGCGTGTTGGGGCGCTCAAGATGGGGCTGCGCCACGGTCTCTATTGCTTTGGCTGCTGCTGGGCGCTGTTTGCCGTGCTGGTCGCGACCGGCATCATGAGCGTCGCTTGGATGCTGCTTTTGACGCTGCTCGTCTTCGTCGAGAAGCTGCTGCCCCGTAGCCGCCGCTTCGAAGGTGGTTTGGGCGTTGCTTTAGTGGCCCTCGGGATCGTTGTATCGCTCGGGGCGATCGATAAGGCTTGGATGGGTGGCTAGACGAGCAGGAGCATAAAGCATCGCTGCTGGGACGGCAGACGCTTTCGACGGCAATCCATTCGCATCGTGCTGGTTTTTTAGTAGGCTGTCGCGAGGAAAGGTTGAGGATCCGGCGTAACGATAGTCGACGATCGTCTTCTCGAAAGCAAGATGACCAAGGTGGAGCAAGATCGAGCTTGGAGCCCACGCATCATCTCGAAATTCGAGACGCTGATCAGGAGCGCCGACGACCACTCACTCTATCGCTCAATCCGCTGAGCTTTGCTCGCGACCGCGCAATCGCCGAGCCTGAAGCAATCGACCTCTTCCTTCACGCCGCCCGCTGTGGCTTGTTCGACATGAGCTGGGATGTGCTGTGTCCCCAGTCCGGGATGGTGCTCGATAGCTTCGGTGCCCTGCGCACGCTGAAGACCCACTACGTCTGCGGCCTGTGCGACGTATCGGGCGACACCGACCTCGACGACTTCATCGAGGTCACCTTCTCTTCCGGTCCGAGCGCGTCGACGAGAAGGAGGGGCATCCGGCAGCACGGACCTCAAGGGTTCGACCGCCATGTATGAGCGCCTGGGTGACTCTCAACGCCTATGCTTTGGTCCGCGAGCATTTCGCTCTGGTCAACGCGGCGGTCCCGGCGAGCTGCTCCGGCATCTCAGCGCAACCCTCGCAGCGCTCCAACACAGCCGGGCGGCTCACAATCGCCGGCAGGCGGCACAGGCTCGCAATGACATGCGCACGTGGCAGGTCGAGCGCCGGAAGCGCACCCGACATCTGATTGAGCTCGGCGGTCTCCTCGTCAAGTCAGGCATCGTGGAACTGACCAACGACGATCGCGCAATCATCTACGGCGCGATGCACTGGATCGCCGCGAAGCTCCAGAGCGATGAATGCGAGCAAGCACTATGGACTGCGGAGGGTAGGCAGGCGTTCGATGCGGAACGGCATGAAGCCCAGTCGCGCCACAAGATGGAGGGGCGTCCGCTCCTCGAAATCTCTGCCATTTGCCTGCGCTCCCCGTTGTAAAAGGAAGGCGACCATTTCCGGTTTGTCGTAGCTCGCTGCAATATGCAAAGGCTTGTAGCCGGCCGGGGGCTTTACAGCTTCGATATCGGCACCTTTGTCCAGCAGGAAGGCTGCCATTGAAATATCGCCCTGGAGAACGGCCGCGTGCAGCGGCGTTCCCTCGTCACCTTATTCGTTCACATCTGCGCCGTTCGTCACGAGGCTCTGGACAAGCACCAGATTGTCTTAGGCAGTCGGTCCTGCAAGGTTGAGAACATTCGCTCGGAGCGGCCCCTGGCTTCAGGCGAATAGGCTGGAATATGTTCGATGCCGAGCCGATCGAGCGCCCGGCCAACCTGGGTCAAGCGAATCTTGTCGACAGCACCGCCGGCCCGGCAGTCCCTTGGCGACGAATGTCTCCAGAAGTCCCTGAAAGCTCGACGACGTGCCTTCCTCCTCGATCAGGAAGGCCGAATAGATCGTGCTCGTCGCATCGTCCATCGTCACGATCAGATCCAGCATCGGCCCACCCGCCAGCCATTGATGACGGCTGCCATCCTGATGCAGCATCATCCCCTCGCTCGGCTTCCTTGCGCCGGTGAGCACCGCGCAGCTTGGCCCGTTCCACCAGCCCAGCCGCATGAAGCTGCGTCTTGATGAAGGTGTAGCCCCAGCTGAAGCCATGATCGCGCAGCAGGTGTTCGTGGATTGCTTCACGTTCCAGCCAAGGTAGCGGTGCGATAAAGTTCCAGCATCTCCTCGATGGCCTCCGGGGCACCCAGCGCGTCGAAAGCTTGCCCAAACGCCGGTCGAGCAACCCAGCCTCCCCAGCCTCTTCGTAACGGTCGCGGTCACGCCGGAATTTCCGCTCCGACATGCCCAGCAACTCGCCTGCCTCCATCATCGAAAGATCGCCGCCATTCCAGCGGCTCGCAATACATCCCGAAACTTCTGCATTCTCCGGTCCTCTAGCCACGCTGCCCGCTTCATCCCCAGCCTCCATTCGCTGGCGATAAAACCGGACAACTCGCGTGCTACCAAATCCGGACAACTTATGTGCTTACGACAGCAGTTGCTGAAATACATTGCCGCGATTAAGCATTCGGACTAAAGTCATCCGTTCTCGCAGCGTGCCGCGTCCTCCGGTTTGACACAGGGGTGCCGAATGCGCATGTCCTTGCTTTTCATTTCACTGCTGATTGCACACATCCCGATTGTATCGCATGCCGCCATTCACGACGCCGCCGTGAAGGGAGATGTCGCGGCAATTACGGCAGCGCTCGACGCCGGTGCCGGCGTCGACGAGAGCGATGGAAAAGCAACGCCGCTCTATCTTGCGGTTAGGGGCGGGCATCTTGCGGCGGCAAAACTGCTCATGGAACGAGGTGCCGACGCCAACATTGCCCCGACGCCGCTTTTGGGACCTCCCCTCATGCCGGCTTTGGCAAAACGCAGGGTCGACTTGATCAATCTGTTGCTGCAGGGGGGCGCAAATCCAAATGCGCAGCGCGGCGGTGAATCCGCCCTTCACATCGCCGTCAGATCCGGCTGTCTCGATTGCGTGAAGGCACTGGTCGAGGCCGGCGCCGATGTGAATGCGAAGACAAAGGACGGCAAGACACCGCTCCACATGGCAAAATTCAAGGGGCAACATGAAGTTGCCGCCTATCTCTTGTCGCACGGCGTCGTCTTGCCAACGCCAGCCCCTATCTCGATGAAATTGTCAAATGCGGATGTCGAGAAAGGCCGAACCTACTTCACCCATGTGTGTCACGGTTGCCACAATGCCGAGCCACAGGGAGAGACCAAGACGGGGCCCAACTTGTGGGGCGTCGTCGGCCGCGACAAGGCATCCATGGCAAGTATGCGTTACTCCGACACATTGCTGGGCTGGGAGGGTGTATGGACGTATGAGGACCTGAACACATATCTCTTCGGGCCCATGCTCACAACGCCGGGCGTCAAGATGGAGACGCCCGGCGTCCCGGACGAGACCGAACGGGTCAACGTGATCGCGTACTTGCGCACACTCAGCGACAAGCCGATTCCGCTGCCCTGAACCCTACCCTGGTCCCTCCCCAGTATCGCCCCTTTGTAAAAGCGCACTGGGGAAGCCCTGCCAATGCCAGCGCGCAAAAGAAGCCTTTAACGCTTATTCAATTTATCTATTTTAGAATGTGCTAATGCGCTTCTCAATCCTGCTTTTTGGCTGGGCAGCATTTTGCGGTTGGGATTTCGCCGCCAATGATGGCCAAACCATTATTGGCCTTGGCGTGCGAGTTGCCAGGCTATTCCACCTCTCCGGGCTAATTTGAAGTTAGGACGACGTCAGCGCTTCTTCACCTTCGGCGTGATCTCCTCGACCCGCACCTTGTCGCCGATCTCCCTTAGCGAGCGGGTATGTCCGAGGCAGGCTCGTCGAGAAAGGCCCCTGCCCCTTTTTACTAGCTCTCGACGAGCCGTGCGCCGCTTACCCCCGGACGGCAAACGCTGTCGCAGTCTGCCTTGATCGTCAAGCGACTGTTCTGTTCGCGTGTTCGTTAGCTCAATGAGGTTGCACTATTGTCACATTCGGTGGACGCGTATGTGTGCGCGCAACTGCAAGCCCTCCCTGAGGTCCTTTCACCCGAGAAACTCCGGCAGGAGCCGTACGTTCCCGATTGCTAAAATTCTCTGCGCGCCGTCACCCAACCAGACGTTTTTGCCGATTCCGCCGTATAAGGCCGCATCATACCTTCGACTTCCGCCATCCTGCCCACCATGCTTGCCATTGAGAGCAGAACCAGCGCTCGCCTTTGGCCGAGTTGACGACCGTTTCGTTGTAATGTCGCTGCCCGGGCATGTGGTAGATGCGCTCGCCTGCCACGCTGATGTTGCCCTTGATGGCGCAGCCGCTCAGCGCGCTAATGCCGCCGCCCTGACGATGCACTGTGGGGAGAGGATGCTGTACGGACTGCGGTAAAAGGTAGCTTGCCCCGGCAACGCCGCAAAGCAAGACAGGGATTAGCGCCCGCTGCTCTAACAGCGGACGCCTACGTCGCCTTATAGGCTTGGAAGCCTTCTGCCCCTGTATGCCCACGCCCCTTCTCCCCGGTGGGAGAATGCGACTCCTAAGGCTTGGAGTCCGGATGGGGCGGGCTCACCGGTCCTGTGGTGTTCCGCCGGATGAACGGGACTTCCTTCCCGGTCACTTCCCGCACGGCTTTAGACAGCGCCTCATGAGGACGCGCGTCTGCTGGTAGTGCTCGCAATATCGGAAGTGCTGGCACCCGTCTTGCACCGAAGGCGGTTGCCGGCTGATCCCCGGCAGCTCCTCGGGCTTGAGGCAGTAGTTGGGGGCCTCGCCCGGCGAGTTCACCAATACGGTTTGTCAATGTTGAAGGGTCGCCCGCAACCATCGCTGGGCCTTGCGGGGGCGAAGCTTGCGCACGATCCCCTGCGCTCATTCGTCGTCTTCCCAACTGTGAGTTTTTTCCACGGAGTTCATGGATGGCGCACAATGCAATGGAAATCTACATACCCCGGTGCATATCATTATTTTAGTGATCACTAAAATCCTCAATGATTTGAACGCCAGAGTTTAACGCAGCCCGTGCGATTTCAGGGCGACGTTTCTTCTGCGTGGGGTTGGATATGCGTGCCCGGATGTTAGTTAGGAACTCGAAGGCTACAGAAGCCTTCGAGTTAAGCGTGAAAATCGCGTCCTTGGAAGAGGAGCAGAGGCGAAGAGTGGCGAGCTCGGCCGGTATGTTAAAGCTGGCGCAAGTCGGCCAAGAATTAAAGTGGCTCCGGTTTCGCCTGGCCATCCTGGAAGACTGTGTGGCGGCGCTTTCAACCAAACACTAATTTATGTGCCCGTACTGGATTAGCCGGGACCATCATCGGCCGCCTTCAGATGAGACACCACCCTCCCGACGGGTAGGCTCGGCAGTGTTTGGTTTTTCTTCGGTTCTCTTCGTCCCAAACTGGTAAAAAAGCGCGAATGACAATATGAGATATCCCACCTGGAAAACGATCAAGATCAGCAATGTCCATGCAAGCGACTTCCAGAACGAGCCTGTTGCTAGATAAATCCAGATCGCCGCCACGGTCGAAGTGGCGAACATCCCAATCAGGAATCGCGGAAAAAACATTTATGCTCAATGCCGCCCCATAACTGGACCGACCGGGTCTCTCGCGTCTACTCCCTAGAAGCATTTAACGTTTCACTAAATTAGTAATTACGCAAGTCATGCTGAGAGGTGACGCCGGCGAGCCCGCTTGTCACCCACTTCAGAATATAGGATTTTATCCTCGTTGCAGCGATCCCCTCAAAACGGAGTTCGCCAAATGGCTAGGTCAAAAGGTTCGCAGAAGCCATCGCAGGCTGAAATTGAGCGCTTTGTGGCGGCAGCGGAAGCGCCGCACTTGAGCATCATCAAGCCCTTCATATCCCCGTATTGCGAGCACTACGCGCGCTGGTGAGGTCCATGACCCCCTCTTGAAATCGATCGAGAAGATCACCGGCAAGAAGGCACCGTTCATCCAGCCGAATATGGGGACCAGTGCAGCAAGCCGTCAATGCGTTGCCAGCGCGGCAAGTTACAGGGGACATTACCCGAGCAACGATAGCTAGCGTAGCCAGATCGCCTGCCGGTTTAGCGGTCGCCTAATACGGCTTATGTCTTGCCTGGTCGGTGCCTTGGGTTCAGCCAAGGATCAGTTGAGCTAGTACCATAGTGAGAGCCATCGATACCGGAACGGCTATAAGGCAACACGTCTCAATGATCCTGTTTTCTCGCTTATCCATCTTCGTCACCTCCCGTTTTTCGTTCTCATTTTGACGTCTACAGCCAGCCGTGAGAAGCGGTTCCAGGCGGTGGCCGTCAGAGATGCCGCCGGTGCTGCATATTAGCAACACCTTGTCGAACCCTCGGCTGCCGAGCATTAGTCCTCCTCGCAGCGGCGAAGCGTGGCGCCCCGCAACCCTGCATGATGTCTTCGAAGATCGGGCCGATCTCTTCATCGATCTCCTGGCCCGGAATGCCCTGGCTCGCGCTGCCCGTTTTGCGTCCACAGCCATGTCGATCACCATCAACACAGGGTCGTTGATCGGATCGTCCTCCAAATGATCCGATATCCAATGGGAGAGAAAACCGCTTCCCCGCTTGCTCATTCTTCCCGAAAGTCCTGCAGCGATGCATGGCAAGAGTCTGCCTCGCCACGCACATGCTTCACGCTTCATGCCTTTTGGCGCCGATCTGGCGTGGCTTTGATGCCATCCCCTCCAGACCGGCTTCATCGATCAGGTGATGGATTGGCCTCGCCGGGCAGCGCCTGGCTGAATTGGATGCGGATTTTGGCGGGGATCACGCTTTCAAGGATCTCACGCCGTTCCTCCAGTGCCATGTCGCGCAGGTCATGACCGTTGAGGTGCGGCAGGTCGAAGGCGACAAAGTAGAGGTCGTGCTGCCGTCGTGTGATCGCCTTGCGCAGCTCGACGAAGTCAGACAGGCCGGCATCGTTCAACACAGCCGCACTTTCGCGACGCCAAGTGACTCCACTTGGCTGCAAATGCGCGCTGGTCGCCGAAGGTGCGTAAGCGCACCCCTTGATAGGGGATCGAAACTCCGCATGTCAGGGTCTGCTGCAATCGGAGACCGCACGGCTCAACCATTCGCCGGAAAGGACTGTTTCTCGCCGATACGAGCTCGTAAACATGGCTCCCTCCGAGTTCACGTCGGACAAGCGGAAGCTCTCGGCGCTGAAGTTGCAGGCTGCCGCGGCGATAGCGGCGTTTCTGACAAAGATTCGCCATATCAGAATCGAGTTCACCTTCCGTCATCCACTCTTTGGATGATATGGAAAAAGTGCTCGGGAGACGAGAAGGTCGGTTAAGGAGGCGAACTGACATTCGCCGAAGATCGGAGGATGCATGTCGAAGACCGATGCAGTCAACGCATGCGGTGAAGTCGCCAAATGATAGGCGGTTGTTTCAGGCCGGGGATGGGCGGTTGGCTTGGCATTGCGCTCCTGGCCCTCTTGCCTTCCGGTCCGGCCTTCGCTTTTGAAAGCCCGGATGAAGTTAGCGCAGCGAATCCCCTGAAATGCGGAGCACCTGACGATTATTCCGGGTCGAGCGAATGGGTCAGCAACTTCAGCATCAGCGACAAGCGTCAACCCGTCGGTCCGGTCTTTCAGCAAACACGAAGCAACGTTCTTGATCGTAGGGTTGCGCTTCTACAGAGCGTACTCACGGACAAATCTGTTTACGCCTCAGCGATTGATGGAGTGTTTGGTTCGCAGACAGCAAGCGCTGTGAAGTCCTTCCAGAGCACATATGGAATGCCCGTTGACGGCACAGTGGGGATGCAGACCGGTAGTGCACTCGGGCTGCCGTTTTGGCAAGCGAACAAGGCGCGCAGTCTAGCCCCGCCATTTCGCGACGATGCGAAATATCCTGAAGCTACTGAATTCAACTTCAGAAGTCTGGTCGGGATCGGCAATTTCTTTAGCAGCCTGCCGGACGCTGACTATAGTTCCTCAAATGCGCTTACTCGGAGGGCCCTTCGAACAAACAATCCCGGCGCCATAAACATCTCGAAATGGCAGCGAGACAGCATGAGAGGATATGTGGGTTGCACTCTGCCAGACCGGTACGGCAACCAAACTGCCATTTATGAAACCCCAGAGTATGGGGTTGCTGCTTGGGGTTTTCTCCTCCGCAAGATCTATTTCCACGGAAACAAGTCTAAGGTCACCGTCGGCGACATTGTGGATAAGTATAGAGGCGACAATTCCCGCGATCCTTACATTGATGGATATAAGAAATATTCGGATGGCAAATTGGTCGAAGATTATGAAGTCGACCTGTATAGCAATCGTGAACTCGCGATGCTGGCCATTGCCGCCTACTCGCACGAACTCGGCTCCTGGTATCCTCTCACGGACAAACAGCTTCTGGCAGGCTTTTCAATTACCGATGATTATATTGACTCGGGCGTCAATGACGAAGTCATCGTGTCTTCTGAAGAGATGAATCCGGATCTCTATGTAAAACATCCTGATAGCGAAGGCCCGGCACGCTCGACCGGCTTAACCGCGGCTCAGTTGAGAACGGCCGATGCAAAGGTCCAGGCCGGCCTACAGGAGCTCCTCGATGCAGAGGATGGACCTCCCGGGGCGATCGCCACGCTCTACCGCGACGGTCGCATGACCGTACTCACAGCGGGGCGCGCCGATGTCATATCGGGTGAGGCGCTGGGGGTCGACCAATACATGCGCATCGCCAGCATCTCAAAAGCATTCAACGGCGCCATTGCCCTGCACCTCGTCCAGAAGGGCCGGCTCGGCCTCGACGACACCATCGGCCAGCACCTGCCTGATCTGCCGGCGGCATGGTCGGCCGTCACGGTCCGCCAGATGCTGAACCACACCAGCGGCCTGCCCGACTACTTGCAGTCCAAGGGCTTGGCCGAGCAGGTCGCGACAAATCCTCAAGGTTACGTGCAGCCCATTGAGATCATCGGCTGGGTCCGCAACGACCCGCTCGAGTTTACGCCCGGCACCCAGTATACCTACTCCAACACGGACAACGTCGTCGTCGGGCTGATCGCCGAGGCGGTCACAGGAATGCCCTACGGGACGCTGCTGAAGAACATCGCGTTTGGTCCTGCCGCCCTCGCCCGGACGAGTTTCCCCACGCGCGACATCGCGCTGCCTGGGCCCGCCATCCACGGCTATGTCGTCGCGCCCGGATCCGAGCCGAAAGACGTCACGACCTTCGTCAGCCCGAGCGGTGCGTGGGCGTCGGGCGCGATCGTGTCGACGCCTGATGATTTGTCGATGTTCATACGGGCAGATCTCGGACTGAAGTTCTTCGGCGCTGCCGAGCAGATTGAACAGATGAAGTTCGTGGCCGGCAATTCCAGTCCGCCCGGACCCGGGACGAACGAGGCCGGTCTCGGACTGTTCCGCTACACCACGCCGTGCGGTGTCGTTTATGGCCACACCGGCAGTTTCCCGGGCTACACGCAGTGGGCGGCATCAACCGCCGACGGGACGCGCTCGGTCACCACCACGCTGAACATCGCTGAGCCGGCTGGCGCGTTGCTCGACCGCTTGCGGGAGGTTCAGGCTCAGGCGGTCTGCGCTTTGTTGGGGCACTGACGGGTGTGCATCGCGGGATGACGGACCCCGACATATTTGCTAATTTGCTAAACCAAGTTTCGAATAACCGTTGATTTTCCCTGCCACGACATGTCAGCGAGTTTGATTGATGCCTCTTCGCAAGGCGCTGTCCCACTGGTTCGACGCAGTACGTCGCGTGTCCATCAGTCTTGCAACCAGTGCCTTCATGGTCGGACCGAGCCTTAGCCAGACGATCCCCGAGCGGATCGATTCGGTGGTTTCGGATCAGAACGAGATCATCCGACGCTATTCCGCTCCGAGGAAGCCCGGCACGATTGACCTGTCAGTTCCGGATGCACGCAAGGCAACGAGCTCGGAACAAGCCGAAAAAACAATGTTTACCTTGAGGTCGATAACCGTTCGAGGCGCGGTGACGGTGCCCAGCGCTACGCTGGAGCAAGCGTGGGCCGCGCAGCGGAACAAAAAGATAAGCGCCGCCGACCTTTACGCCATCGCCGAGCGGATCGACGAGATCTACCAGAAGGCCGGATATTTCTCGTGGGCCGTCGTTCCCGAGCAGGACTTTTCATCCGGCAACGTCGTAATCGTTCTCTACGAATCCTATGTGCGCCGGGTCACCATCAACAGCGCCATCCCTGATATTGACCGGCGTTTGAAACCTTACATCGATCGCATCGTCGCCATGCGGCCAATCCGGATCAAGGAGGCCGAGCGCGTGCTGTTGCTGATGAGCGATCTTGGCGGCCTGACCATCGAAGGCACTTTCATTCGGCCCGAAACGCCCTCCGCCGGCGGTGATCTGAAACTCGACATTGGCTTCAAGCGGGCCGGCGCAAACACAATAGTCGACAATCTCGGCAGCAAAGCCGTCGGCCCATTTCAGCTGACCGGCACCGGCACCTTCAACGATGCGCTTAGGCTGTTCGATGTGGCGAACATCGCCCTGGTGACCATTCCGGACAGTCCCGAGGAGTTGAAGTTCGTGCTGGCTTCGCACGATGTCCCGATCGGGTATGACGGACTGCATGTAGGATACAGCATCGGTTATGTCTCTTCCCAGCCGGGCGCCGACCTCAAGCCTCTCGATCTCGACATAGCCTCTAGGTTCGGCAGCGCGTATGTCAACTACCCACTGCTGCGGACAATTGACCACAGCCTGTTTAGCCGCCTTGAATTGAACTTCAAGGACAACTCGCTGGCGTTGGGCGGCGAAACGCAGACGGATGAGGACCTCCGATGGCTGGCGGCCTCCCTTAAGTATACCGGTGAGTTGGAAAACGGCGCCATCACGCTGACAGGTACTTTCGGCCAAGGCCTCGACGGCTTTGGCGCGAGCAGCAGCACCGATCCGCTTGCACCGCGTCCAGGCGTTCCTGATGACTACAGGTATTTTCGGGGCGACCTCGACCTTACCAAGGAGATCGCTTCGCTGGCCGTCGCCCACCTCAGAGTGGCTGCGCAATATGCGCCGACGGCGGTGCCATCGTCGGTCCAGTTGGTGCTCGGCGGCGATCCCTATGGCCTGGCTTTCGATGGCTCGGCCGCTTCAGGCGATAGCGGGATAGCGGCCTCGCTGGAATTGGGACGCAACATCGAACTCCCGGAGGCTTTGCCGATCCCAAATCTGAACGTGTTTGCTTATGTCGATTACGGTGCGGTCTGGAACCACGATACGGGCGTGGATTACATCGAGGCGGAACTCGGCTCGGCCGGAATAGGTGCAAAGGCTGCATTTGGGCAACACCTCAATGCAAGGGCGCTTGTTGCGGTACCGTTCAGAGATAACCGAGGTCTGACTGATACCGGCACGCGTTTTTTGTTCCAGCTAATCAGCTCGTATTAGGTGGCGTAGCTCCCGCCTGAACTGCCCTTATCTTGGCGCAAGTTGCGCGACGAGATCATTCGTTGCTGCGACCATCGCCTTGAACCCGCCGACACTGAACTGATTGATCGAGGCGAAGACACCGACACCGCGCGTTGGCGCCAACACCACATAACTGAACTGCCCCTGCAATCCGCCGGTCTTGTTGAGCATCATGGGCTTGTCCTTGTCGGCCAGAACTCCGACCCAGCCAAGCGTCATCATTCCCATCGGCCCCGCATCGTCGATGCCGATTACCGGCGAGAGACCGTCGCGCCAGAGCCAGCCCGCATGGTCGACGGTACGCTCCGCATCGCCGGCCGCATCCTTGCGAAGGTGCCAGGCCATGAACTTCATCATGTCGGCGGCGGAGGTGTAGAGCCCGCCCGCGCATCCGATCGTTTCCGGCGAAGGAACGAGGGGCAACGGTGTGCCGTCGAAGAAATGGCCCTGCATGGTCCGCGCCGCATCGCCTTCCGCCAGGTTGAGCTTGGTGTCGGTCAGTTGGCGGGGCGTGAGCACCCGCTCGGCCAGCAGATCGCCATAGGACTTGCCACCGGCATTGGCCAGCGCGAGCCCGAGCAGATCGTAACCCCAGTTCGAGTAAAAGGCACCCGTGCCGGGAGGGAAAAGATAGGGTTCTGGCTTCGCAAGCTCAGCGCGGCTGAGGTCGAAGGTATTGCCGGCGAACGGGTCGTCCGGCGTGCCGCCTGTCTGGTTCGGTACCTCGCGCGGCAGGCCGGATGCCTGCGTCACCAGATCGATGAGCCTCGGCGTTCGTCCTTCGAGCCCAGGCACGGTCCAGTCCTTCCCGAGGTGTTTGGCAAGGGGATCGGTCGCGCCGATGACGCCATCCACAATCATCGAGCCCATCAGATCGCCGCAGAAGGTCTTGGAGATCGAGGCTATCCGCATCAGCGTATGTTCGTCGGGCACCTGCCCCGAGCCCTTGCGGATTTCGCCGAAGCCAGCGAAGGCCGTCTCGCCGTTGCGAACCGCGGCGATCACGAGGCCAGGAGCGCCCGAGCCCAGGAAGGCGATGCCGCCGGCAAATCCCACGGCTTCCTCAAGCAGACGATCTTTGGCGGCGGCGACGTGAGGAGCCGCAAGGACGCAGGCTGCCGTGAAGCAGAGGATGAGCAAGCGCCTGTGGCCTGAACCGGTCATTGGAATGTCCTCGACGAGAAATCTGATTGTGAGACGAGAGCGCAGTCAGCGGGGCGCGAGTTGATAGATCAGTTCGTTTACTGCGTGCACCATTGCTTCAAAGCCCCCGGCGTTGAACTGGTTGATCGCCGCGAAGACGCCGACGCCGCGCGTCGGCGCGATGGCAACATATGTAAACATGCCTTGTCGCCCTCCGGATTTGTGAAGCACCAGCGGACGGTTGCCGTCAGCCTCTACCACAACCCAACCGAGTGCCATCGCATCCATCGGCGCGCCACCGTCGTCGAGGCCCAGCGCCGGAGAGAGCCCATCCCTCCTGACTAGGCTGGCGTGGTCGATAATGCGGCGTGCATCGTCCTCGGAGCCGCCTTGAGCCAAGTGCCAGGCGATCCACTTCAGCATATCGTTGGGCGTCGTATAAAGCCCCGAGGCGCATTCCATCGTCATCGGTGTCGGCACGAAGGGAAGCGGCGTGCCGTCGAAATTGTGGCCCTGCATCAGCCGGCCCTCGTCACCAGGTCGCGGATTGAAGACCGTGTCCACCATGCCGCGTGGCCGCAACACGCGCTCCTCCAAGACGGTAGCGTACGGCTTGCCAGCCGCTCCGCTGATCGCCAGTCCCAGGAGGTCGAAGCCCAGGTTCGAATAGAGCGCGCCAGTTCCGGGAGGAAACAGAAACGGCTCCCCGTGCATGGCTGCGATCATCGCTTCCTTTGTGTGGCCGGCGTAGGGATCGTTGGGTGTTCCACCTGCCTGGGCCATCTCGCGCGGCAGGCCGGATGTCTGTGTCGCGAGGTCGATGATCCTTAGGGTCCGCCCATCCTTCTCCGGCACCACGAAACCGTCAGGCAGGTGCGTCTGAACAGGGTCAGTCAGACCGATCTCTCCTTTTACCAACAAACTGGCGAGAGCGTCTCCGCAAAATGCCTTCGAAATGGATGCCACTCGCATCATTGTGTCGGCATTCGGCTCTATGCCGGATCCGCGGACCGTTTCGCCGAAACCGGCAAACGCCGTCTCGCCGTTGCGAACGCCGGCGATCACCAGGCCCGGCACGCCTGAACTCACAAAAGCGAATGTACCGGTGAATTCGACCGCTTCGTCCAGCAGCCGATCGGCGTTTGCAGGACTTGCGCAGGTAAGGACGGCAGCGGCAAGGAAAAGACGTAAGGGTATTGTGCGGGTGGCGGTCATCGGCTTCGAGCTCACCATTTCGGAAATCAGGGCGGACTGCCCACTGCCTTTTACAAGGCGATCACTGTGGCCAGTCAACAACAGAGAGGTCAAGCGGCAGCACGTCTTCCAGTTTCTGGGGCGGGACGCGCGGCGTAAGCGTCATCGGCGATCCGGTCGCTTCCGCCATGTCAAAATCCTCGGTGGCCTCGCCGACGGCGGTGATGGTAAAGCTGTCGAACACGTAGGGGAGGCCGTCCGAGGCCAACGGAGAAGCGCTGTCCATGACATGCAGGTGCAAATGCGGCGCTTGACTGTTCCCGGTATTGCCGACTTCGCCAATCTGATCGCCGCGCTGCACCTTGTCTCCGAGCTTCACCTTAATGCTCCCCGGCCGCATGTGGGCGTAGTTGACGAACAAGCCCGAGCCGATGTCGAGCACGACGAAGTTTCCGTCGGCCTCGTCAATCGGCAAGTTGGCGGGCAGCGCACCGGGCACTTGGTCCTGCAAGTCGTCGCGCGTCCCGACCACGGTGCCGTCGGCAACGGCAAGGATAGGCTTGCCATAGATGTGGTAGTTCGCAGGAACCTTAAGGTCGCCCACGACCAGCGTGTTGTTGTCGTCGATTTGCTCCCAGTCGATAGCGAAACGTTGGGCAAGGTAGAACTTGCCGTCGAGCGACAGCAGGGCGCGGACATGGCGGATGGAATCGCAGCAGCCGTCAGCCGCGACATAACCCTTGCCGCGCAAAGGCGGCCCAAGAGCCACCGGTGCCTTCGCAACGACGGCACCCTCGCCAATCGTCACCGTCATGTCGGCGCCGATGACCGCGAAAAACGCCGTGATCTCGTGGGTAATGCGAGCCGGAACCGCCGCGCCGTCCGCAAGCACGACATGCAGAAAGATGACGGCGAACTGATAGGCGGCCAACTCGCGGTTTTCGTTGCCGCGGCTTGCGCCCGGCGTGACGCGCGTGCGCAATTCATCCGGGCCGAGTTCTGCAAGCGGTGCTCCGCTGTCGGCATCGACGACCTTGAGCTTCTCGAAACGGACATCGCCGCCAGTGATATTCGTCACTGCCAGTTCGTAGACGATGTGACGCCTGCCGTCCGAGCCTGGAATCACATGGGGGGGAGCGATGATCTCCGCAACGAGTGGCGTGAGCTTCGGATTGTCGCTGGCAGCGTGCACCCCGGATGGAAATGTTGCCAACAACAGCACAAAGGTCGAAAGGAGCCAAATTGGAACCCGCATTCGAACGCGCCTCCTCTGCACACGCTGACTTTGCGACGCGAGGGTACGACAATGAAGGCCGGGAGCCAAGGTGGCGTGCGGCACATGGAAGATTCGCCGAACCTGGCGCAACCGCGGCCTCAAGTGTTATCGTTTGCATGTCTGGTTTACGGGAACTTTGCGGGCCTCTGATGACAGTTCAAATCAGCCGGCCACCACAGCCAGGGGACAGGATGTGATTCTGTCGTCCCTGCTTGCGAGTACATTCAACAGACGAACTCGGTAGCAGCGGTGAATTGGCGGTAGCCCTCTACCGACTCGAACCCCCATAAATGCTTGGATCAAGGTTGCACCACAGCGGATCCAAAACACCCCGACCTCCTCCAGAGGGCCCGCATCTCGACGGGAGCCGCAAGACAGAAAAATTCGAAAAGCTTCTAGGAAACCCAAGCAGACTGAACGGCGCTGCGGACAATGAGGTTTACGAATACACCGGCGAACATTCGCATTGGGGCGGTCAATATCGTCGGCAGAAGAGCGTCCGAAAGGGCTACCGGCGGCTCCCTCGTAGGAACGAAAAAAGAAGAGAAGCAGAACTTTCTTGTGCGTTTTTTGCACACAATGTTCCGTAACCTGATTATATTCAGGTATGCAAGACGCCAATGTCATCCTCGACCAGATGTAGGTTGACGCTGCTCAGCTCCGAGGTCGCGCGTGCGCCCTGGTCCTTGAGCAAATGCGCGAGGTGAGCGACGATGCGGTCGCGGCGTCTCACGACGTCCAGCTGTTCGCGGCGATCCTCCACCTGCATAAACGCCTCGGCCGATCGCAGCAAGAGCGGCCACCGCACGCGCTCGGGGTAGAGGTGCCGCATGCATAACGCGCAGGCCAGGGACACTGGTCGGCGGGTGTTAAGGGACTGCAGACCAGCAGGCGTGCGATGGCAACCGAACAGCTTTCCAGCCAGAGGCGTCTGACCCTCTCGCTAAGCCGTAAGCAACTTTGTTTGGCAGATAAGGGGCCTGAAGCGGACTGACAGCTTCTAAGCACGCATTTTCACAAGCGGACTTTCTTTCCGCGACGGAATCGCTTTGACATGCGCAATCCCGGCCATCAGGCCGGGAACAGGAACGCCGAAGCGGGATCGAAAAAGATGCGCTGACCTGATGTGGCGGTGCCATCGCCCACCTCTGCGTCAGAGGTTGGCCTGACGTCGATCTCATCTCCGCCGGCCGTGCGTGCCACGACCCGCCGTCGGTCGCCGAAGAAGGCGGTATCGACGATCTCGACGGCGAGTGCCACGCTTGTCGGCGTAGGCGTCAAGCGGAAGGCTTCCGGGCGCACCATCAGCCGGACGTTCTGGCCTTGGCCGAACGACGTTGTCGCCTTGACGCCGGTCACGATCGAGCCGCCGGCCAGGCGGATCGTCGATGCGCCATCTGCGGTTTGCAAATGCTCAGCCGGCAGGAAATTCGAGTTGCCGATGAAGCCGGCGACGAACTCGCTCGCCGGCCGGAGGTAAAGATCCTCGCCAGTACCGATCTGTTCGATGCGGCCTTCCCTGAACAGAGCGATGCGATCCGAAAGATGCAGCGCCTCCTCCTGGTCGTGCGTGACATAGAGGATGGTGACGCCGGTCTCGCGGTGGATGCGGCGGATCTCGGCCTGGATCTCCTGGCGCAGCTTCTTGTCGAGCGCCGACAGCGGCTCGTCCATCAGCAGGATCGGCGGGTCGTAGGCGAGCGCGCGGGCAAGCGCCACGCGCTGCTGCTGGCCGCCCGACAGCGCGCCCGGATGGCGGTCGGCGAAGTTTTCGAGGCGCACCAGCGCCAGCATGTCGGCGACCTTGCGCTTGATCTCGCCATCCGGTCGGCGGCGCACGCGCAGCGGAAAGGCGACATTCTCGGCGACACTCAGATGCGGAAATAGCGTGTAGCGCTGGAAGACCATGCCGATGTTGCGCTTGTGCGACGGCACCGAAAGCAGCGACCTGTCCTCCAGGAGCACATCGCCCGAGCTCGGATCCTGGAAACCGGCGATGGCGTAGAGTGTCGTCGACTTACCGGAACCCGACGGGCCAAGGAACGTCAGGAACTCCCCCTTGGGCACATCGATGGTGACGTCATGGACGGCGACGAAGGCGCCGAACGTCTTTCTCACCGCGCGTATGGACAGGAATGGCCGGGTCATGTTGACAATTTCCTGCGAAGGAGTGCGGTCACGATCATCAGGCACAAGGTCAGGCCGACAAGCAGGCTGGAGGCGGCGGCGACGACCGGGCTGAGGTCGGCGCGCAGGCTGCCCCAGATCTTGACCGGCAAGGTCTGCAAGGTCGGGCTTGCCATGAAGATCGCCACCACGACCTCGTCCCATGAGGCCAGGAAAGAGAAGATCGCCGCGGAGAAGATGCCGATCCTGATCGACGGCAAGGTGATCCTCAACCGTGCCTGCAGCGGGCTGGCGCCGCAGACTATGGCCGCGTCCTCGATGGATTTGTCGAAACCCTCTAGCGCCGCAGTGATCGGGATAATGGCGAAAGGCAGCGCCAGGATGGTGTGGGCGATGACGAAGCCGACCGTGGTGCCGGCAAGGCCGATGCGCAGGAAGAAGGCGTAGATGGCGATGGCGAACACGACGACCGGCAGCACCATCGGCATCAACAGCAAGCCGCGCAGGACCTGGCGTCCGCGAAACTCACCCCTGACCAGGCTGAAGGAGGCGAACAGGCCGATGACGACGGCGAGGATGGCGGCCATGGCGGCAATCCGGGCACTGGTCAGCGCGGCATCGATCCAGGTCGGATCAGCCAGCAACTGCTGGTACCATTTCAGCGTCCAGCCGGGCGGCGGGAAGGCGAGCCAGCGCGACGAGCCGAACGACAGGAGCACGATGAAGACCACCGGCAGCAACAGGAAAGCCGCGACTGCCGCCGTGAAGCCGACAAGTGCCACGCGCAGCCATCCGAGCCGGTCATAGTCGAGCAGCATGTCAGAGCCCTCCGCCGGCGCGCCTGGCGCCGACCAGGTGAAGCTGGATCGCGTAGAGCGCCATGGTGACGACAAGCAGGACGAAGGCGGCCGCACTTCCAAGCCCCCAGTTGAGCAGCGACTGCACCGTCTGGGCGATCATCTCGGCCAGCATCATGTTCGATGTGCCGCCAAGCAGGGCAGGCGTGACGAAGTAGCCAAGCGACATGACGAAGACCATCAGCCCTCCGGCGGCGATGCCGGGAAGCGACAGCGGCAAAAGGATGCGGCGGAAGGCCTCGAACGGGCTTGCGCCGCAAAGGGCGGCCGCGCGCAGCGTCATAGGGTCGATGGCGCGTAAAGTGCCGACCAGCGGCAGGATCATGAAGGGCAGCATGATGTACACCATGCCGATGGTGACCCCGGCGAGGTTGTTGATGAGCGGCAGCGGCTCATGGATGATGCCCAAACCCATCAGCGCCCTGTTGATGACGCCGGTGCGTTGCAGCAGCACCATCCACGCATAGGTGCGGGTGAGAAGGTTCGTCCACATCGACAGAATGATGATGCCGAAGACGATCGAGCCCGGGGCCGGCGGCATGATCGCCAGCATCCAGGCAACAGGGAAAGCCACCAGGATGGTGACGGCTGTGACGACCGTTGCGACCAGGAAGGTGTTGAGGAACACCCGCACATAGGTGTCGCTGCCGAACAGCGCCGCGTAGTTCTGCAAGCCGGGTTCGGGATCGGTGACGCTGCGCAGCAGCAGGGCAACCACCGGCACGATGAAGAACAGGCCAACCAGAAGCAGGGCCGGCAAGGCGCTGCCGCTGCCGGCTGGCAGGCCGGCAACCGAGCTGCGTCTGAAAGAACTTCCCTGCATCGAGCGGTCCTGTCTCAAAACGGGGCGCGCAAGCCGCGCCCCGTCGGTCTGCAACGGTGTTACTTGGTCTGCCAGGCATACCAGCGCGTGGCGATCTCGTCGCGATGCTCGGCCCAGTAGTTCATGTCGAGGTTGATCTGGCCGTCGACATGGGCATCAGGCAGGGCCTTGACGGCATCGGCGGGCATCTCCGCCTTGGCCTTGGTGTTGATGGGCGCATAGCCGCTTGCCTCGGCGAATTTCGCCTGGCCGGTCGGGCTGGTGGCGGCGGCGAGGAACTTCATCGCGCTGTCCTTGTTCTTGGCGCCCTTCGGCACGACGAGCACGTCGGCGGCGGTGAGGTTCTGCTTCCAGGCGACGCCGACATCGGAGCCATCCTGCTGGAGGGCGAAGACACGCCCGTTCCACAACTGACCGAAGGCAGCCTCGCCGGAGGCAATCAGCTGCTGTGATTCAGCGCCGCCGCCCCACCAGACGATATCGGATTTGATGGTGTCGAGTTTCTTGAAGGCACGATCGAGATCAAGCGGATAAAGCTTGTCCGCCGGCACGCCGTCGGCCAGCAAAGCGATCTCGATGACGCCCGGCGCCGACCATTTGTAGAAGGTCCGCTTTCCGGGAAACTTCTTGGTGTCGAACATGTCGGCCCAGCCGGTCGGTTCGCCCGAGACGGCGCCCTTGTTCCAGGCGAGCACGAAGGAGTAGTAGAAGCTGCCGACGGCATGCTCATTGCTGAAACGCGGGTCAAGATCGGCCTTGGGCACGACCGCATAGTCGATCGGCTCCAGCAGCCCGTCCTTGGCGGCCTTTATGGCGAAATCCATTTCCACGTCGACGACATCCCAGGTGACATTGCCGGCGTCGACCATGGCCTTGAGCTTGCCATAGTCGGTCGGTCCGTCCTGCAGCACCTTGATGCCGGAGCTGGCTTCGAAGGGGGCTGCCCAGGATTTGGTCTGCGCTTCCTGCGTGGTGCCGCCCCAGCTGGTGAACGCCATCTCATCGGCCTTGGCGGCGGTTGCCGTGAGTAGCCCGGCCAGCAGGCCGGTCAAAATCAGTTTCATGTCATTCTCCTCTGTTGGTCTGTTCTTGTTTTTCTCAGTGCACCTGCGTCCCGCGGTTCTCAGCGCATGACGAAGGGATCGGGGATCGGCTCGTCCGAGGTGTTGATCCAGACGGATTTAGAGCGTGTGTAATCTCTGATGGTGTCGAGCCCACCCTCCCGGCCGAGCCCCGACAGGCCGTAGCCGCCGAAGGGAACGAGCGGCGATACGACGCGATAGGTGTTGACCCAGACGACGCCGGCACGGATGTCGCGCGCCATGCGGTGCGCCCTAGCGAGATTGCTGGTGAACACGCCTGAAGCGAGGCCGAAGGGCGTGTCGTTGGCGAGCGCCAGCGCCTGCGCTTCGGTGTCGAAGGCAAGCACGCTGAGCACTGGCCCGAACAGTTCCTCGCGCACGCAAGGCAGGTCGCTGGCGCCGGCATCGATGATGGTCGGCGCATAGTAGAAGCCGCTGCCGGCTGGCCTTGTGCCGCCGGTGACCAGCGTGCCGCCCCCGGCGACGCTTTCCGCGACAACTTTCTCGATCCAGTCGCGCTGACGCAGCGTGGCGAGCGGACCCATTTCGGTCGCCGGATCCTGCGGATCGCCGATGCGGATCGCCTCGGCCTTGCGCTTCAGGCGGGCGAGGAATTCATCCTTGACCGAACGCTCGACCAGCAGCCGCGAGCCGGCGACGCAGCTCTGGCCGGTCGCGGCAAAAATGCCGGCGACCACCGCATTGGCGGCGCTGTCGAGATCAGCGTCGGCAAAGACGACGACCGGGCTTTTGCCGCCGAGTTCCAGAGTGGTGTACGCAAGGTTCTCCGCCGTGTTCCTGACGATGGCGCGCGCCGTCGAGGGACCGCCGGTGAAGGCGACTCGCGAAACCAGCGGATGGCTGGTCAGGCGCCGGCCGCAATCATGGCCCAAACCGGTGAGGATGTTGACGACGCCTGGGGGAAAGCCAGCCTCATGAACCAGTTCGGCAAAAGCGAGCAGCGGCCCCGGGCCATCCTCGGAGGCCTTGAGCACGATGGTGCAGCCGGCGGCGAGCGCCGGACCGAGCTTGACGGCCGAGAGGAAGAGCTGCGAATTCCACGGAACCACCGCGGCAACGACACCGATCGGTTCGCGGCGGATGGTGACGTCGAGATCCGGCTTGTCGATCGGCACATGCGCGCCCTCGTGCTTGTCGGCAAGCCCGCCATAATAGCGGTAGTAGTCGCCGACATAGGCGATCTGGGCGCGGGTCTCGCGGATGATCTTGCCTGTATCGCGGGTCTCGAGCTCGGCAAGTCGCCCAGCATTGGCGGCGACGAGGTCGCCCAGCTTGACCAGCAGCTTTCCACGCGCCGTCGCGGTCATCCTACGCCATGGGCCGGAACGCAGGGCGCGGTGCGCCGCCTCGACGGCGCGGTCGACATCGGCTTCGCTCGCCGCCGGCATCCTGGCCCAGGCCGCCCCGGTCGACGGGTCGACGCTGTCGAAAGTAGCGGACGGTTCGTCGAAGCGGCCGTCGATGAAGTTCCTGAAGGGGGCGTCGGTCATGGGCTCGCGATCAAAGGAAGGCCGGCATCACCCGGTCGATGAACAGTTGCAGCGATTTTTTCTTGTGCTCGTGCGAAAGCCCGCTGTCGATCCAGATCGAATACTGGTCGTAGCCGAGTGCCTCATAGGTCTTCAGCCGGGCGATGACCTCATCGGCCTCGCCGATCACCAGGTTCTGCCTGATCTTGTCGGGCGCGTATTGCGGCATGGCCGCGATCTCGTCCGGCGTCAGCGGCTCCAATAGGCCTTGATGCACTGGTTTCTTGTTCTGGAACCAGGCGCCGAACTGGCAATAGAAAGTCGACAGGTCCTGCGTCAGGCGATCGGCGTCAGCCGCGTCGTCGGCAACGAAGGTGTGCATCAAAAGCATGATTTCCGGTCGTTCGATCTCGGGATGCGCGGCGCAGGCGGCGTTGAAGCGCTGCATCAGGCTCGTCACCTCGTCATCGCCGGAAGCCAGCGGCGTTACCTGGACCTTGCATCCGTTGGCGACGGCGAAATCGTGCGAGTTCGGGTCGCGGGCCGCCACCCAGATCGGCGGGTAGGGTTTCTGCAGCGGCTTGGGCGAGGAGGTGGTGGCGGGGAATTGCCAGAACTCGCCGGAGAGTTCGAAGTCGCCGTCCCATAGGCCGCGGATCGCCGGTATGATCTCGCGCATGCGCTGGCCGGCGCCCCAGGCGTCAAGACCTGGGAAGATGCGCTGATATTCATAGCTGTAGGCGCCGCGCGCGATGCCGATGTCCAGCCGGCCACCGCTGATGACGTCAGCCATCGCCGCTTCGCCGGCAAGCTTGATCGGGTGCCAGAAGGGCGCAATCACGGTTCCGGTGCCGAGGCGGATACGGCTGGTCTTGGCGGCGAGATAGGCGATGTTGATGAAGGGATTGGGCGAGATGGTGAATTCCATGCCGTGATGCTCGCCGATCCAGGCGGTCTCGAAGCATGCCTGTTCGGCCATCAGGACCAGTTCTTCGAGCTCGGTCACAAGCTCGGAATGCGGCTTGGCCAGATCCGACCGTTCCATATGCACGAAGAGCGAGAATTTCATCCGTGGGCACCTGTATTGACGGTGGAAGCGCTGGGTCTGGCGAGCGGCCGGACCTCGCCTTCGACATCGTTGCCGACATAGACGCCGAATGCATCCACCGAGCATTCCCTGATATAGCGCGTGAGCATCGAGCGGATCGCCGGATCGGCGATCTTCAATCCTTCGATCGCGTCGATCTCGATGAGCCGAATGCCGCGATCGCTGGAAGCGGGCACGTCGAACGTGCCGCGATAGTAGACATGCGTGCGCGAAACAGGTACGGCGTCGTCCCAGACGGCGAACAGGAAACCGAGCTGGGCCTCGATGGCCTTTGCCGCAAGCAGTCCACGCAGACTATTGCCATCGCCTGCCGAACCCAACCCTCGGCCGCGCGGCAGTTCAAAACCGTCCGTCGTTTCCACGAACAGGATCCGGCCACCATTTTCGAGGATGGCGCCGACATCGGTGCCGGGCTGGGTGGCGGCCAGCGCGTCCTGGCTGAGGCCGGGTGCAACATAGGCGCCGCGGCAATAGCCGAGCGGCTGCGCGGAATTGTGCTCGAAATCGCGGACGCGGCCGATGAGGATCGAATGATCACCGGCCTCGACCAGCCGCTCCATGTCGCAGTCAAAGGACGCGACGGAGCCGTCCAAAACGGGACTGCCGGTCCTTCCCGGCCGCCATGCTACGGCGGCGAACTTGTCGGCGGCTTTCGAGGCGAAGATGCCGGACGCTGCCTTCTGGCCCTCGTTGAGGATGTTGATGGCGAAGCTTTTCGATGTCGCGAAGACAGGATGGCCTAAGGCCTTGTAGGCGATGCAGACCAGCACCAGGGGCGGATCGAGCGACACTGAGGTGAACGAGTTGGCGGTGAAGCCGCGCGGCTCGCCTTCTGGCCCGATGGTGGTGACGATGGTGACGCCGGTGAGGAAGGATCCCAGCGCACGGCGGAACTCGCCGCTGTCGAACCCGGTATTCGCCTCAGCAGTGCCGCTTCGCTCGATCGCTTCGTCCTCCGCGAGGAAGTCAACGATATGGCGCGTGGTGAGGTCTGGCGCCGCGACCGCCATCATGTGCTTCTCGCCCGGCAGCACCGTGCAGCGGCCATGCGGCGCCAGCCGTGCCATCGCGGCCGACATTGCCGGCGAAGAGTTCCTGTCCTCGGAGCCGGTCATGAACAGGGCCGGTACGGCCAGCGTCGGCAGGCGGTCGGCATGATCGCCGTCGGCACGAGCGAACAGGCGATAGGTGCGGGCATAGCCTTCCGGGTCGACCGCGCTCAGTGCGGATGCCGTGTTCCGCGCTGCCGCCTCCAGCTCGGTCGGCACCGGATCGCCGAACCAGCGCGCAATGGTCTGTGCCGTGCCGGCCGTATCGCTGCGCCCGTTGAGCGCCACCGCGCGCTGGCGAACGGCTTCGGCCAGTTCAGCTGGCCGCCGGAACACGGCATTCAGGGAAACGATGCGGCGGACGCGCTCCGGTGCGCGCAGGGCCAACTCCTGGGCAACGAGCGCACCCATCGAATGGCCGACGACGGACACCCGGTCGAGGCCAAGATGGTCGAGCAGGCGAATGGCCTGGTCGGCGTAGTCGGCCAGTTCCGGGTGCTGCGGCGGCAGTGGCGACTGGCCGTGGCCGAGCATGTCGATCGCGATGACGTCGAAGCTGTCGGCCATGCGTTCGAACTGCGGCTGCCAGATCGCGGCGTTCATGCCGACGCCGTGGATGAACAGCACCGGCGTGCCAGCGCCGGCACGGATGAAGCAGGTGCCATCGAACGTTGTGCCCTGTCGCGCCCAGGTGGATGCGTCAGCCATGCACGTCCCCAAGCTCCTTGAGGTCCTGATAGCGATCGCCGATACGATGATGCGGGCGACCGCCGATCGACGCACCAAGCGCCACCACCAGTTCGTCCGGCGCCGGCGCATCGCCGATCTGGAAATGCACGGTCAGGTAATGCGAGCGCCGTCCTTCGTCATTCTTGTCCATCAGTGGGATCATGATCGGCGTGTTCGGCCCGCCGCGCAGGTTGGTGAAGGCAAGATAGGTCCTGGCGCCGACGGCGCGGCGATAATGATTGCCAAAATGCAGCGTGTGGATCAGCGCCGAGGCATGCTCGATCTCGCCAGACGTGCCGCAAATGGCTGCCTTGCCATAACCCTCGATCGCGTCGCCGGAACCGGCGATGGCAATGATCTCGCGGGATAGGGTCTCTCCGAGCACAGGCGCACAGTCGCGGATCTCGGGCGACAGATCGTCGGTGAAGCCGCGTCCCGCCCAAGGGTTCGTCAGCACCGCGGCGACGCCGATCAGGCGCAGCGGCCGCGGTGCAGCCTTGCCGCCTTCGATCAGGGTGTTCTCGGTATAAGTCACGATCTTGCGGATGGCAGGCTGCATGGAATCCTCGGGTCGGCGATGCCAGGGACCGTCCGATCCCTGTATCATCTTATGGTATACCATGCTATGAAGTGCCAAGTACCTTGTCAACCGGGCATGGAATCTGTTTTCGTGGCGGTGCAGGAGCCAAGACATGCCAGACGACACCCTTCGCATCGACCGCAGCGCCAAGACCTTGAGAACGCTGGCGCTGGAGCGCATGCGCGAAGCCATCATGGATTTCCACTTCCAGCCTGGCGAAAGGCTGGTCGAGCGGCCGCTTTGCGACCAGCTTGGCGTCAGCCGTTCCGTCGTGCGCGAGGTGTTGCGGCAACTGGAGGCCGAGGGGCTCGTGCAGATGATCCCTGGGCACGGGCCGGCCGTAGCCAGGCCGGATCTCGGCCGCACCGACGAGATCTATGAGTTGAGGGCACTGCTTGAAGGCATTGCGGCACGCGCCTGCGCCCTTTCGGCCACCGGCGAGCAACTGGCAACGCTCGAACGCGCGCTGGCGGACCTGTTCGAGGCATGGGCGTCGGGGACGCCGCCGGCAGTGATGCGGGCGACGACGAAATTCTACGAGGCGCTGTTCGAGGCCGCCGACAAGCGTGTCGCCTGGGAAATCGTCAGCGGGCTGAATGTCCGAATCAATCAGCTTCGTTCGATGACCATTCTTTCGGAGAACCGCCGCGAGCCTGCGATCAGCGAGATGAACGAGATCATGGACGCGATAAGGTCGCGCAAGCCCGATGAGGCGGAAGCGGCGGCACGGCGACATGTCGAATCGGCTTGGCAGATCGCTCGAGATAAACTTCGCCTGGTCTAGATCCCGGGTCCAGCCTATCCAACCCGTCGAAGGGCCTTGAAGAAAGTGTCTGCTTCCGGGCAATTGAAAAATGCAACTGCACGACTGAGATGGGGCGCAAAGCTGCCGTCCGCCTTCGAGCCTGGAACTGGATGCCCACTCGATCGCTTAAATAGCATATATCCCATTGAAATTTCTCATGAGGAGGAGCGCATCGAGCGAGCGCTCGACCGCGTTGCGGAGATCATCGTCGCGCCTAGTGACCAAGGCGAGGGAATGGCTTCCTTTATACGACCACCTAGAACGAGCGATGCAGGATCTTCAGGCGAAGGAAAAAAGTCTCGTCGCAGTACGTGGGCGCGCCAAACGAGCGCAGGGCCGAGCGAAAGCACGTTCCCGAACACCGCAAGAAACGAAATCCATATGGCCCAGTCTCTCTCGTCCGTCAGGCGCTTCTTTGGCGCGATGAGCGCCAGCAATGCTCAGTGACGACGAGGTATTGTGCTCCACGATACACCACCTCTAAGGCTCCACGTTTGACGTTGGGGGCAGCACCACAGCCGGGTGGCGCCCTTCGCGCAGCATCAGCCCGAGAGTGTAATCAACCGCCAGCTTCACGGCACCAAGCGCGGTCCCGTCGTCCCCCAGGGAACTGACGGCGATCCGTGTCGGCCACGCAAGCTCTGCCGCGACGCGCTCGACGTTTTCCGTCATCAGCGGGTTTCTGCCGACACCGCCGCCAAGCACGATCAGGCCGGGGTCGAGTATGCCGATGCAGCCAGCGGCCAGCCTGCCGATATCGGCGGCATGGCGCGCGACAGCCGCCACCGCCGGTGCTGAGCCCTCCAGAGCACGCGCGAACAGATCCTTGGCCGAGTCGGGCGGCGCGCCTTCCCCAGCGGGCCAGTCGACACGGCAGCGCTCTATTAGCGCCCGAGAGCCGAGATAATGTTCGAGCCCTTCACGATAGGGCGTCTCGCTGGCCGACCATGGAAACGGCATGCGGCCGATTTCGCCGGCCGCACCACCGGCGCCGCGAAACAAACGCCCCTCGGTGATGAGGCCGAGGCCAACCCGCACGCCGACCTGCAGAAAGGCGAAGGTCTGGTGGCCTTGCGCGGCACCAAAATGCATCTCGCCAATGGCCGCGCAGTTGACGTTGTTTTCCAGGACGATCGGCACCTCGATGCTGCGCCGCAGCAGGCCAAGCACGGCGGACGGCCCCCCGGGCCGGTCGAAACGATCATTGGAGACGATGCGCGGCACCGCCACCGCAATGGCGCGCAACGCGCGAAAACTCTTGGCCACCTTGGCCATTGTGGCACGCGCGACCGACAGCACGACGGCGCCGACCGCGTCGGCATCGCCGGCTATCGTTTCCGGGATCGGTTCTTCCGCCGACGCCAGCTTCTGCGCATCCATCGAATAGGCGACGGCGCGCACCTGGGCGGCGCCGACATCGATGCCGATCGCGTAGCCGGCACCTGGACCGATGCCGTAGATCGTCGCCGTGCGGCCAATGGCGCCGCGCTCAATCCCACGCGAGGCGACGAGGCCGAGCGCGCTCAGCTCCGACACCGCCGCCGACATGGTAGGCTTCGACAGGTCGAGCATGGCGCCGAGCTTTGGCCGCGTCACCGGCCCGTGCGAGGCAAGCAGGCGCAGCACCGCCCGGGCGCTGTCGGTCAGATTGGGGATTTCCGCAGCCGCCATCTCAGCCGTTCGACCTTTGCCTGAAATCCTGTCTCCGGTCGGCGAAAGCGCATTCGCTGCCCCGACTCGAAAGCCATATCCTGTCCTCAATGCCTCATTGCTGACCGGTTTGGCAATTTCCGCGATGTCCGGACAAGGACGTCAGACTTCGGTCGGCGACCACGGCTTCAGCTTGGTATCGGTCTGGCGGTAGCGGAACACGATGTCGGTGAGGCCGGCCGCGTCCTGCATGTCGCCGACAATGAGCTGGATGGCGATGATCTCCAGTATGGCATCAGCGATGGCGTTGCCGAGCGCGGGAATCGAGATCACCACCAGCCTGTCGGCTGGAGCGACATCGCTGCGCCGCGTCA
This sequence comes from Mesorhizobium sp. XAP4, assembly GCF_029269325.1. Taxonomy (NCBI): domain Bacteria; kingdom Pseudomonadati; phylum Pseudomonadota; class Alphaproteobacteria; order Hyphomicrobiales; family Phyllobacteriaceae; genus Mesorhizobium; species Mesorhizobium sp. XAP4. The sequence continues at coordinate 62,941 of NZ_JARIXW010000008.1, forward strand.
CCAGCACCGAGGGGCAGCCCAGCGCCGCAAGATCCTGCGCGATCTTCACCTCGCGACCGTCGCCGATGGCGATCAGTCCGGTCGCCGCATCCTGCGATTCCATCGGCCCGTGCAGATAGTTCAGCGTGTCCCATCCCGATGCCGGCACCCGCACCGCCTCGCGTATCAGCATCGCCGCCTCGCCGGCATTGGCGAAGCCGACACCGGCGCCGACGATGTCGATGGATGTTCTGCCCTGCAGCAGCCGGGCCGCCTGCCCGGCAGCGCTTTGCGCACCGGAAAGGACGGTGGCGGCTGCAGGTGACAAAGTCGTCCAGTCGAATCTGTTGCCGGCGAGCCTGTCGATCAGCATGCCGAGCGCCAGCAAGGTCCCGGTATAGCCGGTGGAGCTTGCGCCATTGTCGGCGCCAGAATCCGTGGCAAGCACAGCACCAGTCAGATCAGCCAGCGGATTGCCGCTGCCACGGCAGACCGCCAGGCGCGGCGCGCCCGACGCCTCGCGCATGACGTCGTAGATTTCGCGGCTCTGCCCGGAGGCCGACAGCGCGATGAACGCATCGGCGGCTGCATCCGTCCGGCCATAGAGATCGGTCGGCGTATAGGCAAAAGCCTTGATACCGGAGGCGCGCAGATAAAGCGCACCGGCCAGCGCCGCCTGATAGCTGGCGCCGATGCCGGCAAGCCCGATCGTCTTGCCGGCAAAAGCGCCGAGATCGAGGTCGTCAAGCGACGAGGCCACCGAACGCCGGCCGATTTCGAGACTTTCCGTCTGGCGCGCCACCGCCGGGCGATAGCCGATACGCTTCATCATTCAAACCGCTCCAATTCCCGAAGATTAGCCCTGGCCGATCAGCAGTCGTCTCGCCAAGGCGACCGCACCCAGCACCGGCGGCTCGCGCAGCAGCAGCACCTGGCTCGACGGCGAGACCTTTGCCATGGCCTCGACGAATGCCGTCATCAACATCGGCTGCTCCGAGATGACCCCGCCGCCAGCCACGACAAGGGCGGGATTGGCGCCGCGTTCGATCAAGAGTTCGACCAATGCGGCCAACCCTGTCCCGCCTTCGCTGATAACACGGATAGCCAGAGCCGAGCCGGCGATCGCCGCGTCGAATACGGCATTGGCATAGCGGCCCCAGACCGCGGCACCACGCGTTTCGTTGAGCAGGATGCCAAGCTTGGTCTGGTCGTCTGTACCCAGTTCGCGCATCAGCCCGGCAATCAGCGGGTCACCATCCTGGCCCCGGTCGAGGCTGTGCCGGATTGCTTTCGCCGCCTCGCGCACCAATGCCGGCGCGCTGCCTTCGTCGCCAAGGATCCAGCCCCAGCCACCGGCTGCCAGCATCTTGCCATCGGCCGTGCGTGCCACCGCGATCGAGCCTGTGCCGGAGACGACGCCGATGCCGTCGATGTAGCCAGCGGCAGGAACCATCAGCTCGGCATCGTTGACCACCTGCACCGCACCACCGGTCCTGCTTGCCAGCAGAGCCTGGAAGCGAAGGCATTGTTCACCCGTGTCGCAGCCATGCGCGCCAACGGCCAGCACAGCGGGCGCGACCCCGCCGCACAATCCCGCGACGATCCCAGCCAGTGTCTCGGCATCAGTCTCCATCTGGCGAATGCGCCAGCTCTCCGTCACCAGCACCTCGTCGGCGATGCGCTCGCCCTGGCACGCCATGATGCGCGTCTTGGTGCCGCCTATATCCACGCCTGCAATGATTTTCTGGGTCACCATATCCACCGCGCAAGCCGGGCTGCCGCGTCCAATCCATTTAGTTAGGAAACTTTACAAACTATCTTTCCAGACGGCAAGAACTATGATTTGATAATCGTCGTAAAAAGCGCATCAAGCGCGATTGGGAGATTGCAACATGAGCAGGAGAAGGATTGGGCTGGCCCTCGCGGCCGCGTCTTTCGCATGGGGATTGGCAGCCAGCGTGGCGCATGCCACCGACATCTCGTTCTGGACCTGGCGCCAGGAAGACAAGGCCGCCTACAACGAACTTTCGCCGATTTCACCAAGGCCAACCCGGACATCCATGTGAAGTTCGAGTCCTTCCCGGACGAGAACTATCCGACCATCGTCTCGACGGCCCTGGCCGCCGGCAAGGGTGGCGACGTCATCCACACCCACGCCTATGGCTGGCTCGAGCAGTTCGTGAAGGCCGGCTATTTTGAACCACAGGATCTGACCACGGTGCCTTCGCTCGCCAACCAGCCCGCCGATGCGCTGGTGGCCGGCACCTATCGCGCCGACAAGAAGGTCTATTCGCTGCCCTTCGCTTCGCAGACGCTCGGCCTGTTCATCAACAAGGACGTCTTCGCCAAGACCGGGTTGACCCCGCCGACCACATGGGATGAGTTCATAACCGTCAGCAAGGCGCTGAAGGACAAGGGTATTTATCCCCTCGCCAACGGCATGGGCACAAGCTGGTTCAACGAGATGTTCGTCGCCATCTTCACCAACCCGTTCCTCGGCCAGGATTTCGTCAGCGACCTGACGTTGGGCAAGACCACCTTCAAGGACCCGCGCTATGTCGCCGCACTCGGCAAGCTGCTCGAATTGCGCGACTACATGCCGCCCGGCTTCGAAGGTATCGACTATGACACCGCCGGCCAGCTGTTCATCAGCGGCAAAGCGGCGATGCTTGCCGGCGGCAGCTTCGACATCGCCAGCTATCGCACCCAGAACCCGGCCATCAACATGGACTTCGTCGCCCCGCCAGTGGTCAAGGCCGGCGATACGCCGCAGGTGACCAAGTTCTTCGACGGCGGCTATGCGGTCAACGCCAAGTCGGCCAACAAGGAGGCCGCGCTCAAGCTGGTCAACTGGATGGGCACAAAGGAGTTCGGCGACAAGTTCTCCGCTCTGCTCGGCAACATCTCGCCGATCAAGGGCGTCGTCATCAAGGACGAGCTTCTCGCCCATGTCGCCAAGTTGAACGAAACCGCCATGCCGCATATCAATGTCGTCTACTTCCGTTTCGAGAAACCGACGGGATCGGAGCTGCTGCAGGGCGACATCACCAAGATGATGTCGGGTTCGATCACCCCGGACCAGCTGGCCGCCGACCTGACCAACGGCCTCGCCAAATGGTACAAGCCTTTCCAGGGCAAGTGACATGAACAGCGGCCGGCGCCACACCACAAAAGCCTTTCCGTGGCGCCGGTCACTCTGGATCGCGTCCCTGCTGACACCGGCCCTGGTGGTCATGGTGCTGTTCGTGCTCTGGCCGCTGCTCTCAGCCTTCCGCCTTGCCTTCTATGAGTTCAACGGCTTGCAGCCGACCGGATTCATCGGCTTCGAAAACTTCCGCAAGGTGCTGTTTGAACAGCCTTACAGCGACTGGACCTGGAATGCGCTGAAGCACAACATCATCGCCTTCGTGGCGCTGATGGTGTTCGAGAACGGCACCGCCTTCCTGCTCGCCTATGCCTTGCTGAAGGCGCTGCCCGGCCACCGTATCCACCAGGTCATCGTCTTTCTTCCGGTCGTGCTGTCGGCGGTCATCGTCGGCTTCCTGTGGAAACTGTTCCTGCATCCGCTGTTCGGCCTGGTGAACCAGACGCTGGCGCTGGTCGGCATCGGCGCCATCCCGTGGCTCGGCAATGAACACACAGCACTCGGCAGCGTCCTGTTCGCCAATGTCTGGCACTGGCTGGGCTTCCCGACCCTGGTGCTTTTGGCCGGCATGCAGCGCGTCAGCAAGGAAGTGATCGAGGCAGCCCGTCTCGACGGCGCCGGCGACTATGTGCTGATGACCAGGATTATCTGGCCGCTGATTGCGCCGAGCGTCACCATCGTCACCATCCTGACCTTCATCGGCAGCTTCAACTGGTTCGAAATCCCCTACGTCATGGCCGGCCTCACCGGTTCGCCCGGCGGCGCCACCGACGTGCTCGGCCTCTATTTCTACCGCACCGCCTTCGGTTCGACGACGACCGGGATCCAGGATTTCGGCCAGGGCAGCGCGCTGGCCGTGATGATGTTCATCATCGTTGCAGGCGTCACTGCAATCGCGCTTCGCTACCTGCGCCGTCGCGAGATCGAGCTGTGAGCGCGACAGCCCGCACCGGGCAACCCGCCGAGTTGCTGAAGAATGGCGCCATCCAGCTGATGCTGGCGATCAACGCCGTCATCATGATCTATCCGCTGTTCGTCATGGTGATGTCGTCCTTCAAGACCAACGCCGAGATCTTCTCCTCGCCCTTCGCCCTGCCGGCGCACTTTTCGCTGGCCAATGCCGAGCGGGTGTGGAGCGAAACCAACTTCGTGCGCTACCTCGCCAACTCCGTCGGCATCACCATGGCCGCGGTCGCCCTGATCCTTCTGTTCAGCACCATGGCCGCCTATGCGGTTGCCCGCTACCAGTTCAGGCTGAGCGCGCTGCTGCTGATGTTTTTCCTCAGCGGCATGACGGTGCCGCTCAAACTGGCGATCATTCCGCTGTTCATCCAGCTGGATTCGCTTGGGCTGGTCGACAGCTATGCCGGCCTGGTGCTGGTCTATGTCGCCATGGGCATTCCCTCAGCGGTGTTCATCATGACCGGCTTCCTCCGGACCTTGCCGCGCGAACTGGAAGAGTCCGCACGCATGGACGGCGCCAGCGAATTTCGCATCATGCGCTCGATCATGTTGCCGTTGGCGCGCCCGGCCCTGGTCATCGTCGCCATCCAGAACGCCGTGCCGATCTGGAACGACTTCTTCTTCCCGCTGGTGCTGATCACCTCGGACGAGCTCAAAACCTTGCCGCAGGGCCTCACCGTCTTCGTCGGTGAATTCACCACCGACTGGGGCGTGCTGTTCACCGGGCTCACTCTGGCGGCGCTGCCGATAACGCTGCTCTACATCGTGCTGTCGAAGCAGTTCATCTCCGGCATCACCCAAGGCGCGGTGAAATAGACTGCGGTCAAATAGACGAGGAAATCTTCAAGTGGCGAACCAGAACAAGATCATCATCACCTGCGCGGTTACCGGCTCGATCCACACGCCGTCCATGTCGCCGCATCTGCCGGTGAGCGCCCAAGAGATTGCCGATGCCGCGATCGGCGCGGCCGAGGCCGGCGCTGCCATCGTCCATCTGCATGCGCGCAACCCCGCCGACGGCCGGCCCGACCAGTCGACCGAGGCGTTTGCGCCCTTCCTGAAGGTGATCAAGCAACGCTCGGACTGCGTCATCAACATCACCACAGGCGGCGCCGCGACAATGAGCGTCGAGGAGCGCGTCAAGCCGGCGGCGACCTTTGCGCCGGAAGTTGCATCGCTCAACATGGGCTCGATGAATTTCGGCCTCTACCCAATGCTGGAGCGCTTCAAGACCTTCGAGCATGACTGGGAACGCCCCTATCTCGAAGGCTCGCGCGACCGCATCTTCCGCAACACCTTTGGCGACATCGAGCACATCCTGCGCACCTGCGCGCAAACCGGCACGCGTTTCGAGATCGAGTGCTACGACATCGGCCACCTCTACACGCTCGCCCATTTCGTTGAGCGCGGCCTGGTCAAGGCGCCGTTCTTCGTCCAGAGCGTGTTCGGCATATTGGGCGGCATCGGCACCCATCCGGAAGATGTCGCGCATATGAGGCGCACCGCCGACCGGCTGTTTGGACAGGACTACCACTGGTCGGTGCTGGGCGCCGGCCGCAGCCAGCTGCCGATCGCCACCCAGGCCATTGCGCTCGGCGGCAATGTGCGCGTCGGGCTGGAGGACTCGCTCTGGATCGGCAAGGGCCAACTGGCGAAATCCAATGCCGAGCAGGTGCGCAAGGTACGCCAGATCATCGAAGGGCTTGGTGCTTCGGTCGCCACCCCTGACGAGGCACGGCAGATCTTGCAGCTCAAGGGCGGCGACAAGGTCTCTTTCTAAGGAAAATACCAATGAGTGCGCTCACCATATCAGGTGTCGATAAGGCCTATAGCAAGGCGAAGGTCATCCACGGCGTGTCCGTCGACATCGCGTCGGGCGAATTCGTCATCCTGGTTGGCCCGTCCGGTTGCGGCAAGTCGACCTTGCTCAGGATGATCGCCGGCCTGGAAGACATCAGCGCCGGCGAGATCGCGCTCGAAGGCAAGATCATCAACGATGTCGCGCCAAAATCGCGCGATATCGCCATGGTCTTCCAGAATTATGCGCTCTACCCGCACATGACGGTGCGCGAGAACATGGCCTTCGCACTGACGCTGAAGAAGACCGACAAAAGCGAGATCGACGCCAAGATTGCGCGCGCCGCGACGATCCTCGGACTGCAGGACTTGCTGGAGCGCTATCCGCGCCAGTTGTCCGGCGGCCAGCGCCAGCGTGTCGCCATGGGCCGCGCCATCGTGCGCGACCCGAAGATCTTCCTGTTCGACGAGCCACTCTCCAACCTCGACGCCAAGCTGCGCGTGCAGATGCGCGCCGAAATCAAGGCGCTGCACCAGCGCCTGGGAACCACCATCGTCTACGTCACCCACGACCAGGTCGAAGCCATGACTATGGCCGACAAGATCGTCGTCATGAATGGCGGCATCGTCGAACAGGTCGGCGCCCCGCTCGATCTCTATGACCGGCCGGCCAATCTGTTCGTTGCCCAGTTCATCGGCTCGCCAGCAATGAATGTCTTGGTCGGCAAGAGTGAGCCGGGAGGCTTCGTCGCAACCGACGGCATTATGCTCCCATTGCCCGCGCATGCTGGCGCCAGCATAGCAGCCGCCGCCTATGGCATCCGGCCAGAGCACCTGAGAATTTCAGACCAGGGCCTGACTGCAGTGGTCGAGGCGGTCGAACCGACTGGCTCGGAAACGTTGGTTGTCGCCAAAGCAGCGAAAACAAGGCTCGGTGCGCTGCTACGCGAGCGAGTATCGGTCGTCGCCGGCCAAACTATATTCCTGTCCCCAGACCTCGAGAAGGTCCATCTATTTGATAGCCAGGGTAAGAGCATATGGCGCTGAACAGGGCGAAACATCACGCGGCTTCCACTCGCGTGGGTATGGGCCTCGTGGTATTTCCACGTATCAACTTTGGCCGAACCTTCCATCGCCGTGGCAGCCATCAGCACCGAGAAGAATTCCTTGTCGGACTGTCGAGTTCTGCTCTAGATGCTCGATCAGGCGCGGGAAGACATGCCGTCTATGAGTATCAATGCCAAAAAAGAGAGTGTTGCTAGGACGCGAAAAGCGGAGGCAATTGCCTGGACGCGAATGTCCCCCGCGGGCAAAGGCGGTCGCCGAGTTGCTCGACCATGTGCCCCCTCGTCAGAGCTGTAGCATGCGTCACCGGCAGCCAGGCGATGATATCCAGCGGCTGAGGCGCTGGATTGCATCGGCCGCTCGATCCATGGCCTGAGCGGCGCCCCCGTCGGCTCATATGACCGTTATGCAACACCATCATGCGAGGCGGCAAGCATTTTTGCCGGCGGACAGCCAGGGCCGTGCGCGGCAAGAATGCCCCCCGCTACGCCGCCGCGATCCGTTGAACAAAATCCAGAAAAGCCCGCACTTTTGCCGGCGGCATGTGGCGTGACGGATGGTAGGCGTAAAGCGGAAACTGTTCGTCTGACCATTCCGCCAGGATCGTCGTGAGCGCCCCGCTCTCAAGCCACTCGTCGAGGCCGATGGCAAGGCTCTGGAATATGCCTTGCCCCGCTAGACCGGCCGCGACGGCAGCGGAGGGATCGTCCATGACCAACCGCCCCGACGCCTTGATCTCGATGGCCCCGTTATCCCCTCGGAATTCCCAGGTGAACGGCCGCCCGGTCTGTGGGTCGCGAAAGAGGATGCAATCGTGGTGCATCAGGTCGTGGGGCGTGGCTGGAATGCCGTGACGCTCGAGATAGCTTGGGGCGGCACAGGTCAGGACTGGTACGTCCAGCAGTTTGCGCGCGATCAGCGAGGATTCGTCCGGCGGACCGAAGCGCACGGCGACATCCGCGCCGCTCATCATCTCTTCGCGATAGTTGCTGGTGGTCAGATCGAGCGACAGTGCGGGGTAGTGTGCCAGGAATTCACCGATCCTCGGCGCCAGCACCATTCGCGCGAACCAGGGATCGATCGATACCCTGAGCCGCCCGCCCACGAATGCCGCCGAACCGGCGGCTTCGGAGGCCGCCTCCTCCAGTCCGGCCAGCAGCGGCATTATCCGGGCATGGAAGCGCGTGCCCTCCTCCGTCAGCGTGACCTCGCGCGGATTGCGGTCGAACAACCTGACACCGACGCGTTGTTCGAGCCTCGCCACCGCACGGCTGACGCCCGATGGCGTGAGACCGAGAACATCCGCGGCCCGCACGAAATTGCCCGCTTCCATCACCGCCCCGAAAACGCCGACCCCGGTCAACAACCGCGTGTCGAAACTCATGCCCTCTCTCCTTTGCAAGGCCGGTGATCTCAACCGTCCCATCATGATGATTTTGAGTCATCTTATCTTTGATATTATTGCGCGTGAATCATCGCATTGCTTCCCATAGATGATTTTTGAGCGCCCGGACGGCGCAGCGGCACACCGGACCGCGGAAGTCTCCGGCCTTGCGAGAAGGAATTCATCCATGAATGCGATCTCACGCAGAAGCCTGTTGGCGCGTGGCGGCCTTTTGCTGGCGGCGGGCGCCGCCGCGGTGAACACGCCGGTCCACGCACTGGCGGCCAACCCGCAAGCGCGGTCCGGCAACTTCAAGTCCATCGACATGGCAATGGAACAAGCGGTGCGGGACGGTACCGTCGCCGGCGTCGTTGCCACCGCGGCAGGACCAGACAGCGTGATCTACGAAGGAACTTTCGGAAAGGCCAATACCGTCACCGGAGCAACGATGCGCCCCGATACGGTATTTTGGCTGTTGTCCATGACGAAGGCCTTCACCGCTACGGCCTGCATGCAGCTAGTCGAGCAGGGCAGGATCGACCCCGAGGACGATGCGGCGAAATATCTACCACAACTCGCCAATCCGATGGTGTTGGAGGGTTTCGACGGCGACGGCCAGCCGCGCCTGCGTCCGGCCAAGCGGGCCATCAAGGTGCGTCACCTGCTCACACACACCTCCGGCTATACCTATTCGATCTGGAGCGATGCACTAACCCGCTACGAGAACGTCACCGGCATGCCGGACATCGCCACGTGCAAGAACGGCGCCTTCCTGGCCCCGCTCGAATTCGACCCCGGCGAACGCTGGCAATACGGCATCAGCATGGACTGGGTCGGAAAGCTGGTGGAAGCGGTCAGCGACCAGTCACTGGAAGTCTATTTCCGCGAGAACATCTTCGCCCCGCTCGGCATGACCGATTCAGGCTTCCTGATCGGAAGCAAGCAGAAGGCCAGGGTCGCCACCTTCCATAACCGTCGCGAAGACGGCGGCCTGACGCCCGCGCCCTTCGAAATGCCCCAGCGGCCGGAATTCTTCATGGGCGGCGGCGGCGGCTTCAGTACGCCGCGCGACTACATGGCCTTCCTGCGGATGCTGCTGAACGGAGGCACTCATAAAGGCGTACGGGTGCTGAAGCCGGAAACGGTCGCGTCGATGATGCGCAACCAGATCGGCGACCTCGACGTCCAGGCCATGCGGACCGCCCAGCCTGCCTATTCGCAGAGCTTCGACCAGTTTCCCGGCGAGCCCCACAAGTGGGGATATTCGTTCGACATCAACACGCTGCCCGGTCCGAACGGTCGGGCGGCAGGCAGCATTTCCTGGGCCGGCCTGCTCAACTGCTATTTCTGGCTCGACCCGGTCAGGAAGGTGACCGGCGCCATCTTCACCCAGCTTCTGCCCTTCTACGACCAGAAGGTCGTGAAGCTCTACGGCACATTCGAGCGCGGCCTCTACGACAGCCTCGCCTGATCAATTCCCGACCTCAACACCAGGAGACATATCATGTATGCGATTACAGGAATTACTGGCAAGGTCGGCGGCGCGCTGGCGAAAGCCCTGATCGATGCCGGAGAACCGGTCCGTGCGGTGCTGCGCGACCCCGCCAAGGCGGAAATCTGGCGCAAGCGAGGTTGCGAAATCGCCTTTGCCGAGATGGACGCCGCCGCGCAGCTTGCTGCCGCCTTCAAGGGAGCCACTGGCGTGTTCATCCTGCCGCCGTCGGAATTCGACCCGGCGCCCGGCTATCCGGAAGCGGCGAAGCAGAATGAGGTGCTGACGACCGCTCTCCTTGCTGCCCGCCCGGAAAGGGTCGTCTGCCTCTCAACCATCGGCGCCGACGGGGAAGTGGACAATCTGTTGAGCCAGCGGACGATGCTGGAACGAGCCCTCGGCGAGCTCGATCTTCCCGTTACCTTCCTGCGGCCCGGCTGGTTCATGGAAAATGCGGCCTGGGACGTCGCGCCGGCCCGCGATGAAGGCGTGCTGCATAGCTTCCTCCAGCCCGCCGACAAGACTTTCGCCATGGTGGCGACGCAGGATATCGGCCGGCTTGCCGCAGATCTGATCCGCGAGCAATGGATCGGCAAGCGGGTCGTAGAAATGGAAGGCCCCGCACGGGTCTCGCCCAACGATCTCGCCAATGCCTTCGCGTCGGCACTCGGGCATCCGGTGCGGGTGGAGATCGTCCCGCGGGAAAGCTGGGAGGGCCTGTTCCGTGCCCAGGGTACGCGTAACCCACAGCCGCGCATGCGCATGCTCGACGGCTTCAACGAAGGCTGGATCGACTTCAAAGATAACGGACAGAACAGCGTCAAAGGCAAGACACCTCTTGTGGAGGTGATCGCGGCGCTTGTCCGGCAAGCCGCCGCGACCGAGGCCGTTTGATTCCACCCTGAAAACACAGCAGACGGCACGGACATCCGCCGCCGCCCCCCTCGCAACCTGAAGGGAACTATGATGGAACGGCTGTGTAACGAGAATGCGGACACACGACCAACTGGTGCCCCCGAAATTGGCCGAAGCGACCCTTATCGGGGCTATGCTGGAAACAAAGGCTGCCGGCCTAGCTCCTGCGGCTCGGATCGCTATCGGCGCCGAAACCGGCCGGCCCGCTATGTAGCCTTCGGGCAGAGCGAGTTCGCCGCATCGCTCGACATGCCGATTTGGCCTCTCGGATTGAGAGCTAGGACCATCCTCCCTTTCCACCCTCTGCAATCTATGATCCGCTCCCGCCCACAGGAGGATCGCATGGCATTACCTGTTATCGGGGCTGGGTTCGGCCGCACCGGCACGCACACTCTGAACTTGGCGCTTGAAATGCTCGGTTCACATGGAGGACGTCAACTCTAACCCCGAGCACCGCGACCTGATCCGCGCCGCCGGGCGCCGCGAGCCGGTGGATTGGGACGTCGTCTATGTCGGCTACAAGTCGGCAGTCGACTGGCCGACGGCCTATTTCTGGCGCGAACTCGCCGAGTATTTCCCCGACGCCAAGCTCATCCTCACCGTTCGCAACCCCGAGGACTGGTATAGGAGCGCACGCGCCACGATCTTCAACGCCATGGGCGAGACCGACCCGCAAAGTTTTGGCCGGGCCGTCATAGAGACGAAAATTTTCGGCGGTCGCGCCTGCTGCTGTATCCAATGGCCGAAGGCTGGCCGAACCTGCGCGCCTTTCTCAGCGTGCCGATCCGGACCGAACCCTTCCCCCACAGCAGCACCACGACCGAATTCCGAAGCCGCTTCGCCAAATAAGCCCCGCACCGAGTTCGAAGCCGCAGCCCGGGTAACGCGCGTAGCAGCCTGTCCACGCCCGCTCCGATGCTTGTAACCAGTAGAAGGGGGTGTACCAGCAAGGGGAGGGTGGCCGCTGTTGGGCGCGAAGGTGCCATTGCGGCTAGCCGCTTGGATGTCCGCTTCTGGACGGCGGCCATTATAAGTTCGATGGCCGACTTCAGGCGCGTTGCGGACGACAGTTCTGGGGCCGGTTTACGGACAGCCAGCCTTTGGACGATCAGCGCGCGAAAGCTGCCTTCATCGGCTGGTTCCCAGCTTTGGACATCGGGTAGTACGTGGCCTAGTCAGTCAGAGAGCGGCCGTCCTGCACCGACGCTGGGGCGGCCGTCTTCCGTAACGGACGTTCAGCCCGCAGGCCGCGAGTGGGCCGGTCACGGCGCTGTCCAGACGGGGCGCGCCTATCGACGCAGGCGCTTCCTTGCACGTTCAAGGATTTCCTCCGATAGTGGCGTCCCCGACGCGATTCGGGCCAAGGTCATTGCGCCGATCATGGTGGCGTAGTCCACCATGGCTTCGCCGCGGGCCTCCCCAGAAAATCGATCTTCGGCCAGCGCGTCGATCATCTCTTCGACGACAGCCACCGCCGCCGCCCGCGTCTTACCTGAGGACCGGGCAGCTTCGCTCCCCAACGCCGCCATTGGACAGGTAGGCGTAGCCGCATCGCGATGCTCAGGGGACAGGTAGCGGTCCAACGCAGCGTTCCGCCCCTTTTCTGCCCGGACCTTGCCGAGCATGTCCGCAGATGCGTTGCCCGCAGCGACGAGCGCCTCGGCTATTAGCTGCTCCCTGTTGCGAAAATGCTTGTAGAAGCCGCCGTGGGTGAGGCCGGCAGCAGCCATAACGTCCGAAAGACTAGCCTCGGCGATGCCCGTGCGCCGGATGTAGTCAGCGGCCGCCGCAACGATGGCGCGCCGGGTTTCAGCGGCTTCCTTGTTTGACTTCCTCAACGACGCTTCCTCGCTACCACTCACGAACGAGCCTTGACAGGTTAGATGTTATATGACATCCAAATAGATGTTATGCAACATCTAACTGATCTCTAATGAGAGGAGAGGCCTCATGCTGAACCAGCAGACCAGAGGCATCGATGCCAATGTGCCAGAAGCGGTAGAACTCACACGGCTGGGCGTGTCGGGCGCGGCGGAAGCCATTCGCCGGGGCGAGATCAGCGCCGAAAACTATGTTTCTGCCCTTCTCGCCAAGGCGCGGCGGAAAGAGGGCCTGAGAGCTTTCATCACCCTGGACGAGCCTGGCGCCCTCTCCGCAGCCCGCGAAGCCGACAAGGCCCGCGCCAAGGGCGTGAACGCGCCGCTGCTCGGTGTTCCCCTCGGCATCAAGGACAGCTATCTCACGGCCGGCTTGCGCACGACGCTGGGAGTCGGTTCGCTCAGAGACTTCCAGCCAACTGAGGACGCGGACGCCATTGCGACGCTCAAGGCGGCGGGCGCGATCGTGCTTGGGAAGACCAACCTGGTCGAACTTTCCTATGGTTTGACAGGCGACAACGGCCCTTATGGCCAGGTCGGAAACCCGCATGCGCCCGACCATGTAACCGGCGGTTCGTCGAGCGGTTCGGCGGCGGCGGTCGCCGCCGGCCTCGCTCCGGCGACGCTGGGCGGGGACACGATCGGGTCAATCCGCGTCCCCGCCTCCCTATGCGGCGTCGTGGGGTTCAAGCCGACAACCCGGCGCTGGCCGCGCGCAGGGGTCGCGCCGATCTCTCACACACTCGATACGACGGGTGTCTTCGCCCGGAGCGTCGAGGATTGCGTCCTGATTGATCAGGTCGTCACCGGTGCGCCGGCGGCGGAGCTGGACTCCCGCGCCGATCTCAAGGGAATCCGTTTCGCCTTTGCACCGCGCCAATACCTGAACCCGGTGGACCCCGAGGTCGAGGCGCAGTTCCGCAACACGCTCCTGCGCCTCGCCGAGGCGGGGGCCGAAATCGTCGAGATCGATCTCGGTGGGGACTTCCAGGCGCTGGCCCTGCGGACCACGTGGAGCCTCTTCTTCCGCGAGACCAAGGCCTCGCTCAGCGAGTTCCTGGAGCGACACGCGATCCCCGTCGCCTTCGAGGATCTGCACGTGGGTCTGCGCGCAGGCGTCAAGGACGCCTGGGACCACTTCGTCATACCTGGCGCGCCGGGCTACCTGAGTGAGCAGGCTTATCACGCCCTGACTGCCGACCGCCTGGCGGTGAAGGAACGCATGAGCGAGATTTTCACACGGCATGGTGCCCACGCGCTGATCTTCCCGACAACGCCCTGCACGGCGCCGAGGGTTGAGCGCCAGATGCAATTCACCGTGGGCGGCCAGGAGGTTGATTTCCGGGTATTGGCGAACAACACCATTCCCGCCAGCGCTGCTGGACTACCCGGGGTCAGTCTGCCGATCGGCCTTGACAGTCATGACCTCCCGATCGGCCTCGAACTCGACGGGCCAGAAAGCGAGGATCGCGCGCTCCTTGGTCTCGCGGCGCGGGTGGAGAAGGTCCTCAGGGCTAGTCAATAACCTTCTAATCGCTCTCGAAATCCCGCCCCTCATCATTTGGAGACAGCCAATGGCCACCCCCACGGTCGAGACACGCCCGTTCACAAACGAGCACATCACCATCCGATCCGCCAATCCCTTCACCGAGACGAAGGCCAGGCTTGAGAGCCTCGTCCCGCGGATCGACGATGGGATATTCACACTACTGCGATACGGCGAGGCCGAGCGCGCTTTGCGCGAGCTCGAAGCTTCGGCGAACCTGTCGATTTTCGGCTTCCGGGACCATGGCGCGCTGTTGGCGATCGCAGGCCAGAAGCGGCGCTCCATCCAGTATGACATTGGCAACCCGCTTACGGCCTCGAAGATGACCCGCCACCAGCTTTCCGCCGGGATTTACGCACCCATCCGCGTCCTGTTGCGAGAGGACGGAGAAGGCTCGGCGTTCGAGTACGACCGGCCCGCCGCCGTTTTCCGCCAGTTCGGCGACCCGCTGGTTGACGTCGTCGCGCAGCGTCTCGACCAGGAACTGCAAGCCGTGCTGCAAGCTGCGGCGGCCTCAGGTTCTGAAGACGCACAGCCGCAAGTGGAAGGAAGGGCTTCGTGATGCCGAAACAACAGCGCCGCGTGATTCTGATCAACACCTTCCGGTTGAAGGCAGAAGATCCGGCGGAATTGATAGCTCTGCTAACCAAAGTCACAGAAGAGTCGGTCGCGACGGCCCTTGGCTTCGAAGGCGCGACACTGCATCTGAGCCTGGATGGCGAGCGGGTTGTGATGTATGCGCGCTGGCGAAGCCTCGCGGAATATCAGGCGATGCGCGCAGGCAGCAGCTCGATGAGCGCGCTTCGAGAGATCATGGTAACTGTGATTTTCGAGCCCGGCGTGTTCGAGGTCGTACGTGAGTTTCGGCCGCCGGACGTCTGACTTCACGGCCGGGCTTGTTCGTTTAATCTCAACTGAAAACTCCTCCGGATGCGTCGGAACGCTACGTTCTCGCCCTACAACGACTGTCTCCGACCGAGTTCATAGGTGACGCGACATTGCGGGGGCGAACGTCGGTGTAGCCGACATCTGGCGGAAAGCCGTCGCCGGTAATGGAACGCGTTCCCATGCTCATCCGCCAACGGCGTTCTCAGCTCCAATCTATGAGGCTGCTTATGACCCACCGTTCCCACAAAGCGGACTGACTGGATTATCCGAAGCCAGGCATTCCTAAGCGACCGCTTGCCCGGAGGAACGAACGGCCGCTTTTGGGGGGATCGATGCCGGTGAGGCCGAACGGCCGATATTGGGCGCAAAGCTGCCATTCGGTATGAGTTAAATTCGGGCAGCAAAATAGCTGGATCAGCTTCCTGAACCAAAATGGACGAACCGCTTCGTAAACCACTGACGAATAACGACTGTTTTAGCCTCTGCGGGTCAACTTTGCATATACAATCAATACGTAGAGGATGGTTAGCCAACCGGTTTCCTTCATATTCTCTCGTATGGTCCGGCGAACCTAAGACCAAGAAGACAACTAGTTTTTTGGGAGGGGTGCCTCAGTGCAATCCACAGAGAAGATCAATCACTGCATTTTGACCATAACGCTAAATTGGCTTGGCCCTCGCGCGTAACTCGGCTGTGTCGTTGCGATCGAGATGTCCTGGGACAGCGCAGGCCAGGATCGGCGACAGCGCGCATGAGCGTGCCCGGCGTTTTCGCGGTCGGGCAGCGAAGCTCGAGGATGGGCGTTGTCATAAGGTTTGATTCGCCATTGCCATCCGGAGCTCGACAACATCCTGGTCGTGCCTCACACTCCGAGGTGATCGAGAAGACTTTGTTGATCTTCGGCCATCTGATGGTTCGTCATTTCTCTGACGATTTTTCCATTTTCGATTACGTAGTACCGGTCGGCGACCTCGGCGGCGAATTGAAGATTCTGCTCGACTAAGAGAATGGTCAGTCCCGTGGACTTGATATCTTTGATCAGTGCACCGATCGCATCGACCACGACAGGTGCCAGCCCCTCTGTCGGCTCGTCGAGCATCAGAAACGAAGCGCCCATGTAAAGGGGCCGCGCTATCGCTAGCATCTGCTTTTCCCCACCCGACAACGACGCGGCCTTTTGCGAGCGCCGGGTTTTGAGGATCGGGAAATACTCATAGATCCGGTCGAGCGGCCAGGCGGTGTCTCCGTTCGCACGGCCGATCGTCAGATTCTCGTATACGTTCAGCGTCGAGAAAATTCCGCGGTCTTCCGGCACAAAACCGACCCGCATCTTGCAAATCCGCTCAGGCGAGAGATCGATGATTTCGGTTCCGATGAAGCGGATGCTCCCGGTTCGTCGGGGAATATCGCCGATGATCGACTTCAGCAGCGTGGTCTTGCCGGCACCGTTTCGCCCCACCAACGTTACCACTTCGCCAGTCTGGACAGACAAGTTGACGCCCTGCAAAATATGGCTTTCGCCATAATAGGCGTCGAGATCCGTTATCTCCAGCATGCTCAATGGCGCTTTCCCAAATAGGCTTCTATCACCCGGGGATCCTGTCGGACGTCGGCGTAGCGACCGCGCGTTAGAAGCGCCCCCTGCTGCAATACAATGATCTCATCGGCGACATTTGCGATGACACCGAGGTTGTGCTCCACGACGATGATCATGCGGTCGACGGACAGTTGCGCAATAAGGTCCGTCGTACGCGATACATCTGCCGTCGTCATCCCAGCGGTTGGTTCGTCGAGAAGGAGAATCGTTGGGTGTGCTCCCAGGGAAATCGCGAGCTCCAATGCGCGTTTGCGGCCATATGGCAGGTCCCCTGCGGGTCGACCGCGCAAAGAGGACGGAATTCCGACCTGATCCAGCAGTGCCGACGCTTCCGGCCGGTGATCCTCATGCCAGTCGATCTTTGCGAAGGCCTTCGTACCCCCGTCTGCTCGGCGCTGCACCGACAGCACGACATTGTCCATGACCGAGAGATTGGGGAAGATGCTCGTGATCTGAAAGCTGCGCACGATACCTCGGCGAGCAAACTGCTCGGCACGTAAACGAGTCATGTCCTGGCCGTTGAACAGCAGCCGACCACGCTTCGGCCGATAAAACCCGCTCAAGACGTTGAACAAAGTCGTCTTGCCGGCCCCATTAGGGCCGATGATGCCGTAAACCGGCTTTCTCTCGAATTTCAGGCTTAAGTCATTGATCGCCTTGAAGCCGCCGAAACTCATCGTGACGGACTGCAGTTCCAGTAGCGGCATCACGGTTCCGCCAGCGCTCTCGCCAATGTTCTGGCCACAATCAGGCATCGGCTGCATCTCCCGTAGCGACAGCCCGATCGGGCTTCGATGCATATCGCCTGCCCGAGCCAGACATTTCGGCGGGTGGAACGCGGTCAACGGAATAATGCACGATTTCGCCGAGTATGCCGCGGCGGAACAGAAGCACAATGGTGACGAACAAAATGCCAAGGAACAGGCTGCCGCTGTCCGTTATCGACGAAAGCGTGCTGCGCATCATCAGGACGACGCCGCTGCCAACGAATGGCCCGAAAATGGTGCCTGCTCCGCCCAGAAGCGTCATCATGACCGGCTCTCCGGACGCCCGCCAGCTGACCATCTCGAGCGTAACGAACTGATGGTTCAGCGCATAAAAAGCGCCTCCGGTCGAACATACCAAAGCCGAAAACACGTAAGCCTTCACTCGCAGACTGTATACATTGTACCCAATGCTCATTAAGCGCTGCTCGTTCTCGCGAGCGCCGAGAAGCGCGAGCCCATAAGGCGATTTGAGAAGCCGTAGGATGGCGTAGACCACCAGTGCCACAGCGCCCAGAGATACATAGTAGAAGACCCTATCATCGCCCAGATCCAGCCCCAGGAGTGTCGGCCGAACCAGCCCATGCAGGCCATCCTCGCCCCCCGTAAAGTCGGGAAACTGGTTGATGATGAAATATACGATCGATGCGAACGCGAAAGTGATCATCGAGAAATAGATCCCCTTCTTTCGCGCGACGACCAAGCCGAAGAGGAGGCTGACAGCCGTACTGGCGGCGACACCCGTGAGCACGGAAAGTAGCATCGGGACCCCGAGCTTAACCATCAGAATGCCGGTGACATAAGCGGAAGTGCCCCAATAGGCCGCCTGTCCGAAAGATAGCAGGCCACCGAATGCGAACAGAAGATCGAAACCGAGGGCGAACAATCCCCATAGGATGATATCGGTCGCCAGGACCGGATAGATCACCCAAGGAAGCAGAAGGGCGGCAGCAAGCGCGACCAAGGCGGCAGGCCTGCTCAGGAATACCTGTCGCGCGCGCTCCGTCATCGGTGTGTAGTGAAGCGCGAAATGAGAGATGTCGATGCCCTGGAAGATACCGCCGGGCCGCACCAGCAGCACAACAAGCATAAGGATGTAAATGACTGCGGTGGACGCCGGGGCATAGAAGATCGCTGCGATGGCCGAGACGAGACCGGATGCAAAGCCCATGACCACCGAGCCGGCAATCGACCCCATCCCGCCGGCAACGACCACAGCAAAGACGAAATTGATCATCTCTTCGCCCATGAAGGGTGACACGTTGCGCAACGGCGCCGAGAGCGCCCCAGCCAGCCCGGCCAGAGCCGAGGCAAAGAAGAATGTCCCGGAAATGAGGAGGGGTACGTTCCCACCGAAGCATTTGAGGAGATCGGGCCGCTCCGAGGCCGCCCGGATAAGGGCGCCCAAACGGGTACGCTCCAGCGCGAACCATGTACCGAAACACAAGCCGATCGATACTATGACGACAAAGAGACGATATTTCGGATAGGAGACGAACCCAAGGTTGACGGCACCTTTGAGAAGGTCGGGCACAAGATAGGGCGCGGACGTCACACCGTAGAATATCCGGACGACGTCTTGCATGATCAGCGAGAGGCCGAACGTTAGGATCAGAACATACGCAAGGTCGAGGCCGTAGAGGCGCCGTATAAGCAGCCGTTCCAGCACGATGCCAGTCGTGCCAACAAAGACGGCTGAAACGAGGAAGCCGACCCACAACGAGAGGCCGAATTGAGACCCCAGAACCAACGCGGTGACGGCGCCAAGCATGAACATGGAGCCATGCATAAAATTGACCACGCGCATCATGCCGAAAATGATGCTCATTCCGAGGCTCATCAGCGCCAGGACCCCGCCGGTCACCAGCCCATTGAAGAGCAATATCGCATAATATGACATTAGGTAGAACTCCGGATCCCTGCAGGCCAGATGCGTCCCGGCGACGTCGATAAACCGATGCCGGGAACTATGTCGTCCTACTCCCAGTCGTGCTTGCAGGTGCTGTCCGTCTCCGGATAATACGCCTCGTCACCTGGAACCGAGCCGGTGATATCAAAAAAGTCACTATCGTTCTTCACGCCCGACGCGGGCTTGACCTGACCGACGAAGGTGCGCTTGACCACAAGATGGTCGCTCTTGCGCATGAGCGCGTCCTTCGCGAACATGTCGCTGAAACGTCGGCCTTCAAGGACTTTCGTCACCTTGTCGGGATCGTCGGTGCCGAGTTCCTGGACCGCTTTCAGCACCTGATAGACGGCGGAATAGTTCCCGGCGTGTATGTCGCCGGGATAGAAATTCAGTTTCTCATGGAAGCGCTTGGCGAATTTCCGGGTCTCGTCGTCCAGATCCCAATACCAGATCAGCGCGGCGTTAACGCCAGCCCAAGTGTCTGGGCCAAGAGCTTTGACGTCCGACAGATTCAACTGGCCGGGAACAATCTTTATACCGGCGTCCATCAATCCGAACTCTCGTGCCTGCTTGACCGCGTTGCGCAGGTCCTGACCTGATTCAAGAATGCCAATGGCCTGCGCGCCCGCCGCCTGCGCTTTCAGGAGATAGTTTGAGAAATCATCATTGGGGAACGGCACCATGTCCACCCCGACGATTTCGCCGCCATTCTGCTTGACAGCCTTTGAGAAAGAATCGAGCAGAGATTTACCGAAGGCAAAGTCAGCCGCGATAAAGTACCACTTCTTAGTGCCCTCCTTGGTCATTTGTTTGACTGGAACCGACATGGCTGAAGTATCGTAACCGTAGTGCCAAGTGTATTTACCGCAGGCCTCGTTGGAAAGTGCCATGGTTCCTGGGCTGACGAAAGTCGTCAGAATGTGTCGTTCGTTGGCAAGCTTGGCAACAGCGATCGCGGCCGCCGAGCTCGACACGTCCGTTATCAGATTCACGCCCTGGGAATCGATGATCTCGCGTGCCTTGTTGACGGACAGCGCCGGATCAAGCTTGTTGTCGACGACGATGACTTTTATCGGAACCCCGTTGACCTTGCCACCGAAATCTTCGACCGCCATCTTTGCGAATTCCACATCACCTGGACCTGAGGTTTCTGAATAGACCGAGGAAAGATCAGTCAGCATCAGAATGTTGAACGTGCTGCTCTTCATCTGGGCTGATGTCGGGACAGTACCGGTCAGAGCGATAGCTATTGTCAGGCCGACAGCAGCAAGTGTCTTCATTGGCATTTATTAATTCCTCCTCATTAATATTTGTCGTTTAAGGCGGTTTGGATTGTCGTGAACCAAGGGTTCGGGCGCATAATCGCCGCCAACCAGACTGTCTGGCGATGGCGCAAATGGTAGGGTTGCGGCAACGCTCCTCCCCCACGACAAATATCCGCCTACACCGTGGGCTCAGCCCAATTCTGTGGCTCGGGTTCTTTTCCAGGGTTTTTACCGCAACTGCCGGCGTGAGGGAGTCTCATATGGAAAACATGTCATCGCGTTTGGAGATGCACGCTGACGGGCTGGCTGCAGCAGGGTACTAGGGTTCGCCGCGTATCGCGGAATCATTTGCGAACTGTTCGCCCTCTCCACGGAGCAATTCCCTTGCACCCTACTGACAAAGGCGAATTTCTGTGTCCAGACAGAAGCGCTCTGCGTCGAGGATAAGGTCGTCACGGACACGCCCGTAGCGCAGAAGCTTCAGCCCAGTGCCGCCCGGTAGGAATGCGAACGGCACGATCGGATCGGCATGCCGGCCCAGAGCGCCGAAACTTCCCCTGCGGCAAGTGTCCCCGGGGCAAACTTCGTTCAGATCGGCTGATTAAAAGCCTGCAATCACGACCTCCCGTAAAGCGCGAGAGTTTGCCCGTTGACGAAACTTTGGTTCGCTTCGAGATCACGCACAACCAGGCGTCCGAAACTCCTGACGCTTAAAATTTCGTCGCCCACTCTTCGATGTTCGACTTATCGAATACCAACAGGTCCTTGAGATAAGCGCTGCCGTCCGCCTCCACGGTCATGTCGCCGAGACGACCGATCTTGGTGGTGCTGTTGGCTGCACCGTCGGTTTGCCCACGCGCGAGCATGCCGGCATACATGACGGCCGCGTAGCCGAGATCAGCAGGACTCCAAAGCTGGAACGTATCGGTCACACCGGAAAGCACGTTTGGCTTCATCTCCGAAGGCAGGCCGTGGCCCGTAACAAATATCTTGCCCAACTGACCTGCATCGGTAACCGCCCGGCAGGCGGAGACAATGCCGACGGCGGTCGGCGAGATAATGGCCCTCAAATTTGGGTACGCTTTTATGAGTCCCTGCGCCTCGCGATAGCTCTTGTCCGCCGCGTCGTCGCCATAGACCACGCCGACCAGCTTTAGCTTGGCATATTTCTCCTTCTGCCACTCCTCCTTCATCTTCTCGATCCAGAGGTTCTGGTTGGTTGCCTGCGAGGTTGCCGACAGAATTGCGACCTCGCCTTCGCCACCGAGCGTCTTGCTGATCATGCGCACGTCATTGGCGCCGATTAAGTCATCGTGCGGGGCGTTCACATGCATTATGCGGCCTTCCGGCGCGATCGCAGAATCGAAGGAGATGACCTTTATGCCACGCTGCATCGCCTTCTTGCCTGTAGGGACGAGGGCTGTGGCGTCGTTGGCCGAGATGACAAGAGCGTCGATTTTCTGGGCGACGAGCGCGTCCATGACCGCAATCTGCTGTTCGACGGTCGCTGCGGTCGGACCCGTGTAAACGAGTTCGACATTGCCTAGTTCATCGGCCGCTTGCTGACCACCATCGCGGGTCACGTCGAAATAGCTGATGCCCATGACCTTGACAACCAATCCGATGCGCAGCTTCTGCTGCGCGAAGGCGGGCCGCAAAGGTGCCGTTGACGTAACGCCAGCGAGCGCAGCACCGGACACGAGTTTCAAAAGCCGACGGCGATCCGGATTCATTGCTTCCTCCCATCTAGTTTCAAGAGATCGATATTGGGGCGCTCCAACAGAGGACGCCAAATCGTCAGACAACCGCGCGCCAGACCTCCGGAACGAAGGCATAGCCACCGCCTCGTCGCTCGACATGACCGAAGGCAGGAAAGTCCAGGTGAATGCCGGCTACGCGAAGCCTGTCTGCAGCCGCCATATCCAAGGCACGCCGCCTGGTAGCCACAGCCAGATCGCGGTCTATGTCAAGAATCGTTGCTGCCTGGGGCGCCGTAAATTGTAGATGCGGCATATGAACAATGTCGCCCCAGATCATTACAGAGTCACCGCCGGATTCAATGAGCCAGCCGGTGTGGCCGGGCGTATGGCCGGCCTGTGTGACAGCAATGACCCCTGGCATGACGGGTCCGTCACGAACCGTCCGGATGCGCTCTCCATACGGCCGGGTAGCCCGCCGGAACCCTTCAAAAAATTCCTGCGGTTCGCCATCGGGTGAGCGTGAGGGCGACATGGGATCTCGAAAGAACTGGAGCTCGGCCTCGTTGACGACAAGTTCTGCGTTCGCAAACACAGCCTCACCGGCTTCATCGATTAACCCATTGATGTGGTCGGGATGCATGTGCGTGATCAGGATGGTGTCGATGTCGGCGGGAACAATGCCGATTGCCGCCAAGTTCCGGCAGACCATGCCCAACGTCGGTCCCGAACGCGTTCCACAGCCCGTGTCGACAAGCGCCACATGATCGCCGGTCCGGAGCAGAAAGGCATTCATCGTCATTTTGGGCGGAACCGGACGGAACGCCGCTGTTTCGATGCGGATGCAATCCTCCTGATCGATACCCGCGATCATATCGAAAGTGGCCTGAAAGGTACCGTCATTGACCGCAGTCACCGTCATGTCGCCGATGGCGATGTGATAGGCACCCGACGGCTGGCAGTGTGGTTTGGCTGCTGTCACGTCACATTCCCAAGGTTCTTCGGGAGGGTGCAAGCGGAGCGGAGAAGCGCCCAATCTTCAGCGGGCCGTCAACGCAAGCGCTCGGCGAAGCCTGGAAGCACGACCGCCATCCTCCAAAACGGCCGAGATGGCGAACCGGACGACCGCCATTAGGTCTCTTAGGACATGGTCCGAAGGAACGGAAATCGTAAATTGCCAAGCAACCATCGCGTTCGGCGATGAGAGATGGGGGCGATCGTCGCTACGAAGGTTTGCTCGGTCCTAAGTAGAGACCGCGCTCGAAGCCTTCATAGAGTTTCAGAGTGATCGGATCCCCGAAAGGCAGTATCTGCGTCATGATCACGCCGCCTATGCTTCTGTAGCGATCCACCCAGAAATAGGTATTGGCAAGGCCAGCCCAGGTCATGCTGCCGGCGCTACGCCCATTGGGCGAATCACTCGTATTGAGCAGAAAACTCAATCCCCATTTCTGCGGCATGCCAGGGAAAAAATCAGTATCGTTGGCGAGATCCTTCAACACCGAGGTGAGCACGCCTGCCTTGATGTCGCCGATGCTATTCTGGCCCATGAGTTCGACGGTATCCGGCTTGAGCACGACAGTGCCATCCTTGGCTCGCCCGTCATTCAAGAGCATCTGGATATAGGACGCGTAGTCGCCAGCGGTTCCGTAGATGCCGCCGCCGCCCATGAAGAATTCGGGCTGCTGGGAGATCTCATGCTCGATCGGAACAAGCGAGCCGTCTGCTTGGCGGCGATGCACGTCCGCCAGGCGCTCGCGCCACGCCGGTTTTATCAGAAACGCCGTGTCGTGCATCCCAAGGGGCGCGAACAGGTGCTCGCGCAGATAGTCCTCGAGCGATAGGCCGCTGACAGCTTCGACGACCTGCCCGGCCCAGTCGATGCTGATGCCATATTCCCATTTCTCGCCCGGATCGGCCACCAGAGGCTGAGCGAGCGAACTCAACTTGCAGTCGACTAGCAGCGGTATGTGGTTCTCGCGCATATAGCGCTCGACCGCCTTATTCCAAATGTCGTAGCCATAGCCGGATGTGTGCGTCAGCAGATGCCGGAGTGTGATCGGCCGCTTGGCCGGCCGCACCATTGGCGTGCCGTTCGCGTCGAAACCATCGAGAACCTCTGGTGAGGCAAGCGACGGCAGGACGCTTCCGATCGGCTCGTCCAGAGCGACCCGCCCCTGCTCCACCAATTGCATCGCCGCCGTCGCCACCAGGGCCTTGGTCATCGATGCGTACCAGAAGACTGTGTCCAGCGTCATCGGTGCGCGCCTGGTAAGGTTACGCAGGCCGAAGGCGCCCTCATACAGCCGGGTCGTTTTGTCGACCGCGATGGCAACGACGCCGGGCACGTCACCGCGCTGCGCCGCCCTGCGAAGCAAGGCGTCGATCGAATGCACATCGCGTGTGGTCACTATTGCGTCTCTCCCAGGGGCGTTGTCGTAACTGTCGGCGCCAGAACGGCGAGCTCGCCCGCTATGTCCTCCATCTGCTCGCCTCCTGCCATCAGCGACAGCAGTTCCGTGCTGCTCTTTTCACCGCGCTTGAAACTGGCCGCAACACGACCCTGGATCAGGACGGTGAACAGGTCGCCCACGAGCGTGGCATGATGTGCATTGTGCGTTATGAAGACAATGCCGACACCCTCGGCACGCGCCGCCTGTATGAAGCGCAGCACGGTAGCGGCCTCCTTGACACCAAGTGCCGATGTCGGCTCGTCCAGAATCAGGACGCGGGCGCCAAAATACATAGCTCGCCCGATTGCAAGCACCTGTCGCTCACCCCCCGATAGCGATCCCACCAATTGGTTGCCGTCGCGCACACGCGTGATCCCGAAGCGCCTTATCTGCTCCACGGAGACGCGGTTCGCCTTCTCGATGTCTAGCCGCTGGAACGGCCAGACACCTTTCTTGGGCTCGGCGCCAAGAAAAAAGTTCCTGCCCACGCTCATCAGCGGAATGGTGCCGATATCCTGATGCACTGTGGCGATACCGCGCGCTCGGGCATCGCGCGGATCGGTGAATTGCGTTTCCACGCCATCAAGTAGGATCTTGCCTTCACTAGGACCGTGAAAGCCCGACAGGATCTTAATTAATGTCGACTTGCCGGCACCGTTGTCACCTAGAAGGCAGACCACCTGCCCGGCTGGAACGCTAAGAGACACGTCAGTAAGCGCCTGGACGCCGGCAAAGCGCTTGGAGACGCCTTGCAGTTCGATGAGGGGGCGGTTTTCAGAAGCCATGCAGAACCTCGCGCTGTCGGCTAGCCAGCGCTCATGGCGAGGCGCCGGAAGTAGTGATTGGTGATCACGGCCGCCATCAGCAGAACGCCGAGAAAGAGCTGGACCCAGTCGGTGCTCCATCCGGTGTAGAAGATGCCGATATTGATGACGCCGAAAATGACGGTGCCGAGAAACACCCCGAACGCGGAGCCGTAGCCGCCGCCGAGCAGGACGCCGCCGATTACGGCGACGATCGGTGCCTGAAAGACATAGCCGAGGCCGGCAGTCGCGTTGCCGGAATGATATCCGATCGCCTGGATGACACCGACAAGGCTCGCGCCAAGACCGGTCATCATGAACAGCACGATCTTGACAAAACCTGTCGGTACTCCGGCGCCGCGCGCCGCGACAGGGTTTCCACCGGTCGCGAATATCCAGTTGCCGAACGCGGTCCTCGCCAGTACCCAACCGCCAAAGATCGTGATGGCGAACCACCACAGGATCGAGATGTTTGCCTGGCCCCAGTTCGATGCGAAGACAGCATCTGAAAGCGGTGTCGACTTCACCGAGACCGAGGTGGTGTTGCTGAGCAGCCGCGCCAGGCCAAGTGACAGGCCGCCTATGCTGAAACTGCTGGCAAGCGTCACGATGAAGGACGGCAACCCGGTGCGCACGACAAGGAGACCGTTCAGGACGCCGACAGCCAGGCCAAGTGCAAGGGCGGCTGAGATCATGAGCCACACGGAAAAGCCAAACAATGTCGTGCCGATCGCAACCGTGATCGACGCCGCGCCTACCACCGCGCCGACCGACAGGTCGAACTCGCCCGCAACCATGAGAATGCCGACCGGTATGGCGATGATGCCGAGCTCGGCTGCGGTGTTGAGCCATCCGGCGGTGCCGTCGAAGGTTACGAAGCCGTACCGATAGGCCGTCGCCGCGAAGAAAGCATAGACGAAAACGGTGGCTACGAAGGCACCGAACTCGGGTCTGCGCACTAGACTGGACGGAGACCAGCTCCGCATTGGCCGGGAGGTGGCGGCCGATGCGTCACGCAGCGCCTGGGTTTCCAATGTCATGAGCGTCATCCGGCAAGTGCTGGGATTGGTTGAGAAGATCCGAGGGACAGTGAAGGCAGGATCTCGGGCGCGCCACGATCGCAGGGAGCTGGCGCGTAATCAGGACGCCCCTCTGACGCCGGGATAGGTCCCGTTGACTTTCAGCACCTCGTCAACATTGTCCTTGGTGATCATCAGCGGACCGGTTGATATCTGACCCATTGGCAGCATCTTGTATTGCACATACTGGTATGCCGCGAGCAAGGCGTAGTAGCCGTCGAGATATGGCTGCAGGTCTGCGATGAAGAGCAGGTCGCCGTTCTTCAAGGCTTCGAGCGAGCCGAGCGACAGGCCGAGCGAAGCATTGACGATCTTTCTTCCGCTCTGCTTGACGGCCTCCACGGAAGCAACGCCCTGCACGGCGCCAATGGTCCAGATCGCATCGATCCTCTGATCGCTTTGCAGCGCACCACGGATGGCGCTGCTGACAAAAGTGGGGTTGCTGGCATCGGAGAACTGGATGGTCAGGACCTTGGAGTCGCCTCCGGCCGCCTTGAAGGCATCGTTATAGCCGAGGCAATCCAGGTCCAGCGTGGTGTTGCCGGGAACGTGATTGACGCAAAGGCCGAATTTTGCACCGGCCTTGATCTCCCTCTCACCAACCGCGCGACCGAGGTCACGGGCGCTGAAGCCTACGTATGAAATCGCGCCGATATCCCGCCAGGAAGCGCCACCATCATGCTGAATGATGACCGGGATGCCGCTGGCCGTGATCTCCTTGATGATGGGGTCGAGCGTGTCCGGGAAGTAGTTGCCTATGACCATGGCGGCCGGCTTCTGGCTCGCGGCCTGCTTCACCAGCTTGGCGTAGTCGGCGACGAAATTGTTGGGATCGGTGCCGGTGATCCACTGGTAGTCGACATTGAGGTCACGAGCAGCGTCGTCGCCGCCCTTCTTCATCGCGCCGAAAAAGGGATCCCATAGCGGGCCGCCCAGCATGACGATGCGCGGCTTGTCCTGGGCGCTGGCGGCACCGGCCGCGCTTAGCGAAGCCAAGACGCAGACACCCAAAAACGCAACTGCGGCCACGCCGCGCCGTGCCAGCGAAGCTGGTAGCATGTTCATGATCTCCTCCCAAAAGAACCGGCCGATAAGACCGACATGAATTGGTCTAGGTCAAACGGCTTTGGGCGCTAAGTCGTGGTTGAGCATCCAACCATCGCGATGCGCGAAGCTTGCCGCGACGACTTGCTTGGCCGCGGAGGCAACGCGGCTCAGCCGAGCTGCTTTGTCATACGGCCGCGCCGCGCACGCTCGCCGGCTGCGTTCAAGGTCAGCGCAACCAGAAGGATCAGGCCGTACATGATCTGGATGTAGAAGATCGAAACCTGCGCCAGCGTGAACAGGGTCTGGATCAGGAAGAGCAGCGTGCCGGCCGCGGCTGCACCCAGCATGCCCCCTCGCCCGCCGGTCAAGGCGATGCCGCCCAGCGCGACGGCAGCGATGGAGGTCAACGTGTACGGAACGCCGACGCGTGGATCACCCGAACCGAGGGCAGCGGTAAACACCAGCCCAGCGATCGCCGCCAGCACGCCGCCAATGACGTAGGCGATGATGCGCACCCCCGCCACATTGACGCCCGATGCGTAGGCAGCGCGCGCATCCCCTCCAACGGCGAGCAGGTTGCGGCGGTAGCCTGTCCGCTCGAACGCCAGCCAGACAAGGCCAAGCACGATGAGCAGGACGAGCATCCCCGAAAGTCCGCCATAGCTGCCTGCAAGACCGAGCAGCCATTGCGGCGCCAGACCGCCGGCCATGGGCAGCATCTCTAGCGTAATGCCCTGGAAGGCGAGGAACGTGCCCAAGGTTGCGATTATCGGCTGGACGCGCACGACTGCGATGAGGAAGCCGTTCAACAGGCCGGACAAGATGCCGACGCCCAGCGAAGCGCCGATGATTGTCACCGGATCGGCCCACCCATTCGGCACGAGGATCGACGTCACCATGGCATTGACGAGCCCCGCAAGCGGCCCGACCGAAAGGTCGATCCCGCCCTCTCCTGAAAGCACGGGCGCGGTCTGGGCCATGGCGGTGATGATGAACGGCGCCACGCCGATGAGCATGCCGTTCCAGTTCGTCACATCGGTAAAAGCGGGGCTAGCGAAGGCGTTGAGAGCAGTGAAAATGACCACCGCAATGAGCACGGGCCATGCGTAGCTGCGGTCGCCGAGCCACTTCATGTCGAGGTCTCCAGTCGGCGTTGCGAGAACATCGCATCGATCAATGCGCGTTCACTAAGGTCGCCGCGCTCGACGATCGCGCTGACGGCGTGATCGTGAAACACAACCACCCGGTGGCAAAGCAGGCACAGTTCCACCAGTTCGGTCGACAGCATCAGGATGGAAACGCCGCTCAAAGCGAGATTATTGAGCACCTCGTAGAGGTCGCGCTTGGCACCCAGATCCACACCACGCATCGGATCGTTCAACACCAACACACGCGGTTGGGTGGCGATCAGACGCCCGAGTAGCGCCTTCTGCTGGTTGCCGCCACTCAGCGCCGATATCGGCGTGTCGAGCCCAGCCATCTTGACCCTGGTCCGCCGAGTGACCTCGCCGGCGACCTCTATCCGCTTCCTTGTGCCCAGCACACCCCAACGGGCGAATGAGCCGAGCGCCGATACGGTCACGTTGTCGAGCACCGACAGCGGGGCGAAGATACCCTCGGATTTGCGGTCGCGCGGCAGGAACGCGATCTTCGCGCGCGCCGCGTCGCGTTGCGACCGTATGGTCATGGTCCCGACGTGCACTGTCCCCGTGGGCGCGCGACGCAGACCAGCGATGCACTCCAGCAGGGCGACCTGGCCGTGCCCCTCCAGCCCCCCCACGCCAATGATCTCGCCGCGACGAAGGTCGAGATCCAGTGTCGGCTTGCCTTCGAGAACCGACAGGCCTCGCACGCCGACGATCACCTCGGCATTGGCGGGAATAGTCTCGCCGCAGCCTTCGCCTTCCGCCGCCCGCGCACCTTCGCGCGTCGACATCAGGTCGAGCAGGATTTCGCTCGATACTGCGCCGCGCTCCAGCGATGCGACGCTCCGGCCAGATCGAAGTACCGTCGTGCAATCGGCAAGGGCGTGAATCTCGTCCATGCGATGCGAGACAAATAGGATCGATCGCCCTTCGCCACGGAAACTTCGTAGCACTTCGAAGAGACGATCGCGGTCTTCGATATCGATCGCGGAGGTCGATTCATCGAGGATAAGCAGGCGCCAGGGCCGCATAAGAGACCGTGCGACGCCGATCATCTGGCGGTTGGCGAGCGATACCGTGCCGGCCAGCCGCTCGATATCAAGATTGCCGATACCGACAGCCGCCAGTGCTTTCCGCACGGCTTCGCGCTCGCGCAAGGGGGTCATATTGCGACGGATCATGCCGTCCAGGCCCAACATGACATTGTCACGAATTGACATGTCTGGAAGGACCAGCGTCTCCTGGAACACCGTAGCAATGCCGGCGTCCTGCGCGGCACGCGGATTCGCGAAACTGGCTTGCCGGCCGAGCCAATCCAGTGTGCCCGCTTCTGCGCGGACGATGCCGCTGAGTATCTTGATCAGCGTGCTCTTGCCCGAACCATTCTCTCCGACAACGGCATGGATTTCGCCCTCGCGGATCGACAGCGAGCAGGAATCAAGCGCGATCGTTTCGCCAAATGTCCGGCGAAGCCCATCCGCGGACAGAAGCAGCGGCATGCCCTTGCGGTCGGCGGGCGGTTCTATCGCGCGCTGATGGACCGCGCTGTTCATATGCGCATACTCAGATGCGGTTCGCGGCCATAGAGCGCCACGAGCCCGATGATCAGGAAACCGAGGAATATCTGCTGTGCCGCCTGGTCGAGCCCGAGACCGACAAGGAGGGTGCTAAGTTCTGTTACGACAAGACAGCCGGCAATTGTGCGCCCATAGCCGCCGCGCCCGCCGGTCAGCGGCGTGCCGCCGACGACGACTGCTGCGACAGTGGTGAAGAGGTAGGCTGCGCCGACGGTCGGATCGGCCGCTCCGCTGAAGCCTGCAAGTAGAATGCCCGTCGTCGCTGCCAGGAAGGCACTGAGCGCGTAGACACTCATCCAGACGAGCAGCATCGGCACGCCGGCCAATTCGGCGGCGCGAGGATTTGCCCCTGCGGCGAACATCCAGCGGCCGAGCTTGGTCTTGCGCTCGAGGAATAGGATGCCGCCGGCGATGAGCAGCCAGATCACCACGGAGCCGGGCAGCGGGATGGGACCGGTCTTGCCGATAACCGAAACCATGTTGACGAGCCAATCAGGCACAAAGCCCGAGACCTCGCCATGCGTCCCTGCCCAGATGGCGCCAAGGATGATCGAGCCACTCGCCAGCGTCACCACGAGCGGGTTGAGCTGCAGGTATCGGGATGCAAAGCCGTTTGCCAGACCGATCAGCGTCGCCAGCGCTAGAATGAACACGGCCGCAGCAAAAGCGGAATAGCCGGCGCCGTAAAGCAGCGCGAACAGCACGTTAGACAAGCCGATCACAGCCGGGATCGAAAGGTCGAAGCCGCCGATGACGATCGTCAGGGTCTGGCCGACCGAGGCGATGCCAAGCAGACTGGAAAGCAGCAGAAGCGACAGCAGGCTTATGACGCTGGCATAGCCGGGAATGAAGACGTTTATGACAAAGAAAAGGATGAAGGCGAGGAGAAACGGGGCCAAAGGCCCGGCCACTCGTTGGATGGTCTTGAGGGACAAGTCGGTCAAAGTGCGACTACCATTCATACCCGACGGGTGTGATCCTTTGAAAAGCAATGCCGCGCACGATGCGCAACTCCCTTATGGGTGCCCGCGCTGAACGCGAGCACCCATCGTGGTGCATTTCACTGCGGCTGGGCGTTGGTCGAGACGATCTCAACCTTGGCTCTCGGCTCGCCGCCGGTGAAGAACTGCTCGAAATACGAGTCCGGCACGAGGTGCAGGTCCTTGCCGTTGGCGAAGCAGGTGCTTTGCACGGTCATGGAAGCGTCGTAGTAGTCATTGAAGTTCTCCGCCGTGATGCTGGGCAGCGGCATGAAGATGGTGTTCACCTTCGGTTTTTGCCCGGCCATCATGTGCAGTGCAGGAATGAAGGCGGAATAGGCCATCGGACCGCCATCCTGGACAAAGGTGTTGGCGGTGAGGTTCTTTTCCTTCCAGTAAGCAAGCAGGCTGCAAAGGTTGGTGACTTCGGTGATGATCGGAAGCGCACGGCCCGATTGCTCGAACGCTTGGCCCACGCCAACGCCCATATTGCCTGTCGAGAACACAGCGTGCACAGGCTCAGGATGCGTCGCCAGGAACTTCAGCACCTCGGTTTTGGCCACCGACCCGGTCCACATGCCAAACAGGCTGCCGGCGACCTTAATGTCGGGAAACGCCTCGACGGCCTTCCGGAAACCTGTCTCCTGAGCGACCGTGTTCGCGGTCCCGGGCTGTCCGTTCATGATGAGGGCGGTACCTTTGCCGCCCAATTGCTTGGCGATCCACTCACCTTCGTACTGACCGCGATAGTAGGGATTGGTCGCTACGTTCAGCGCTTCCGGGCAGGTGACCGTCGAGTCGATGGTTACGAAAAGGATGCCCTTGTCGAAAGCCTCCTTGATGCCCGCGCAAAGGCCGGTCGCAGACCCCGGATAGCTCATGATCAGGTCACAGCCCTGCGCGATCTGCGCCTTCAGCTGCGTGAGCTCGAGGTTGATGTCGCCGTTAGAGTTCGTGACGTTGAGTTCGGGTTCAGCGAGGCCTTGATCGGCCAATTGCTTGGTCAGCGCCTTCAGCTCCGCCACAAGGTTGGCGCGCCACGAATTCCCAAGATAGGAATCATTGTGGCAAATCTTCCATGGCGGCGCATGGGGCTTCCAGTTAGCGAACGGATCGGCGACTATATTGGTCGCATACCAGTAGCCGCCGTAGTATTTCTGCGCCTCCTTCGGCACGGCGGCCAGCGCGGCTGCCTGCTCCTCGGCCGTCGGATCGGCCGCGTGACTAGCCGCCAGCCCGACCAACGAAAATGCTGCCGTGCAGGCCGCCACGGTGATCACGCGGGCGAACCGTACGGCTCTGTTCTTCCAGGTAAGCATGCTCTCCTCCCCTTTTTATCATGAGGTTCGCAAACCGCCGGAAGGACGAATCTAACCCTCGCCATGAGGGGTCGCTCATAGCAAACGTTAAAGACCCTCCCTGCTGGCCTGTTTGGAACAGAACCCCTGCGATGGTTATAGGAGACACTGACAATTCAGCCGAAGTCGTCGTTGGCTATGCGGCCATCGCCCCAGACGATGTCCATGGGCGCGCTCCGCAGTTGGGACTGTCACTAGGTGAGGCGACTTCCTCAGGGCAAGACGGGCATCTTGTAGTTTGCCAGGAACTCCGACCAGCCTGTATTGATGTGCACTTCCATCGCACCCGTAGCGCCCTCAACATCGCCCCGCTCCAGAGCGGCCAGAAGCGTCACGTGTTCATCGAAAACGCGCGACTGCCTGCCCGGCATCTGGCTCAGCAAGTCGAGCGGATATTTGGCCCAGAGTATGCGCACGAAATCGAGCGTCTGCGCCTGGCCTGCCAGTTCGTATAGCCGGAAGTGGAAGCGAAAATTCTTCTCCTGGCAGGCGGCGCGGTCGCCAGCCCTGGCGGCCATGAGAAGATCGTGGTTGATGGCTTTGAGAACGTACAGATCGTTCGGCGACATGCGCCGCGCAGCTTCCGCGGTCAGGCGCGTTTCAAGCAACTGTCGTAACTGGTAGAGTTCCTCGGCACCTTCGATCAGGAAGGGTGCGACGATCGCGCCGCGATGGGCACTCACCGCCACATAGCCCTGGGCTTCCAGCAGCCGCAGCGCCTCGCGCACCGGCGTGATCGAGACGCCGAGCATCTTGGCGATCTCGGCCTGCTTCAGCTTCTGTCCACGCGCGAGGACACCGACGATGATCTTTTCGCGCAGCACTTCAGCAATCTGATACTCAGCCGTCGTCCGTGATTTCAAAGACCAGTCGCCGCTGTCGTCGGCGAGACTGCGCTTGCTGATCTGTTGCTGCAATGCGTCGAGCGGCTGGTGGTCGGTCATTCCTCATTTCCGAAGCCGACACTCGAAACTGCTGGTCGACCTACATCAGGATTTCCATGTTCGTCCCGTTCCCGCAACCACAATCGAGCGGTTCAGCGTTCGACGGGCATCAGAATATTGATTTCTTCAGCCGGACTCTTGAGATCGGTTGATTTCGGCCTCTTGGCGAGTTGGGATCACGGTGGATTTTTTCCCATCGCGCACCCTAACGGAAGCATGGAGGAGTATCGTCAGTGAGCTACAAGGACCAGTTGGTCATTCCCGTCAAAGCCGTCCGCGATGGCGTCAATAAGGACCCGGAGTTTGCGATTGCCGCCCGCTTCTGGAACGCCCGCATCCGCTTCTACAGCAACGAGGCGGACGAGTATTTCATGGAGATCCGGGATGGCCGCGTCGTGGACTTCCAGCAAGGAAGCGACGGCTACAAGTCGTCGACCATCTATGTCGGCGGGCCGCGGGAAACCTGGCGCGACATCCTGAAGCCGGCGCCGGCGCGCTTCTGCAACGACTTCTTCCCGGCGGCGATCCATCGCGGCATGCGGCTCGGCGGCGATCTGTCGTCGCTCTATGCATATTACAGCGCCTTGCAGCGAATCCTCGCCGTGATGCGCCAGGAGATCAACGGCGTGAAGGCTTGAGGGACGGATGATGGCAAAGTTTGCAAAGATGGAATGCGGCTATCTGTATCTGACCCTGGATGACACCGAGTACCGTATATACCTCGAACAGGCTGGCACCGGCATCCCGGTGCTGCTGCAGCACACGGCAGGCACCGATGCGCGCCAATGGCGGCACCTTCTCGAGGATGAGGAACTCACCCGGTATTTCCGTTTCATCGCGTGGGACTTGCCCTACCATGGCAAGTCGCTGCCTCCCCTCACCCACCGCTATTGGGAGACTGGCTACAAGCTCAAGATGGACTGGTTCCTGCGCTACGTGCTCGAGTTGTCAAAGGCGCTCGAGCTCGACAGACCCGTCTTCATGGGCTGCTCGATGGGTGGGCTGCTGGCGACCGATCTGGCGCTTTACCATCCCGAGCATTTTCGCGCCGCGATCGCGCTTGAGCCTCTTATCAAGAGCCCCGAGCCTGGCACGCTGACAGACTGGTACTGGCACCCAACGACATCCAACGACACACGCGCCGCCTTGCAACACACACAGTGTTCGCCGAGCAGCCCGGAGGTCTACCGCCGCGAGACGATCTGGATGTACAGCCAGGGGGCGCCGTCGGTCTTCCCGGGCGACCTGCACTATTATGTCGAGGAGCATGATCTCACGGATACGGCCAAGGATATCGACACGGCGAAGATCGACCTCTATTTGCTGAATGCCGATTACGACTGGTCGGCGACGGTCGAGGAAGGGCGTCAGCTTGCGTCGATGATACCCGGCTCGAAATGGGTGCATATGCGCGACATGGGCCACTTCCCCATGGCCGAGAACCCGGCGAAGTTCCGGGAGTATATCGTGCCAATCCTCGATGAGATCAGGGCGAAGTCAGCAAAGCGCACCGGCTGATACCGCCCCGGGAGCCCAGCGAAAAACGCAGGAAGCAAAGTCGTCGACGCTTTTTCCAACCTGGGTCCTGGTTTACTTGACGCTGCCCGCCGTCAGCCCGCCGATCAGCCACCGCTGCGCGAACAGCCCGATCAGATAGACCGGTATAATGCCGGTGAGAGACGCTACCGCCATCTGGCCGAAATTTATCAATCGCTCGCCCTGGAAAAGAGCTATCGCCACCGGCAGCGTTCGGCTGCCTTCGTCATTGCTGAAGGCGGAGGCGAGCAGGAACTCATCATAGGCGAGGATGCCACAAATCAAACCCGTTGCCACGAGGCCTGGCGCCATGACTGGGCCGACGAGGCGAAAGATGATCGTGAAATACCCAGCACCGTCGATCTTTGCCGCTTCGTCGATTTCCACGGGCACCCGTCGCAGGAAGCCTGACAACAGCCAAAAGGCCACCGGCAGGTTGGCTATCCCGTTGACCAGGATAAGGCCAGACAGGCTGTTGAGCAGACCAAGCCGACGCAGAAGCAGAAAAAGCGGAATGAGCGCGACCACCGGCGGCGCCACGTAGGTCGCCAACGTGAAAGCCGGAAGGAAGCGCCCGCCGACCTTCAACCGCACCATGGCGTACGTGGCTGGAAAGGCGACGGCGAGCGTCAGCAGGCTGCTACAAACCGCGACCAGCAGCGAGTTCGCCAGCAGGCGAAACAGTGGGATGATCTGGAAGGTGTTGATCCAGTTCGCCAGTGTCGGTGCCTGCGGCAGGAAATACCCGGTAAGCACCTGGTCTGGCGTCTTGAAGGAAACCGAGACGAGATACGCAATCGGCAACACAAAGAAGCCGACCATGACCGCGGCACACCCTGTTGCGACCCGGCCCCGGGACTTCCCCCCAGCTTGACTGGAATGGCTCATCCCGACCTCGTTTCGCTGCGTTTGTGAAGCCAGGTGATAGGCAGGGTGACAATACTGACGAGGATGGCGAACACCAGCGTTTGGGCTGCGGCCAGACCGACATCGAACTCCTGCATGGCAGTGCGCCATATGCGGAAGGTGGTGACGGTGGTGCTGAATCCCGGCCCGCCGAATGTCAGACCATAGACGAGGTCGAAGAGCTTGAACGCGATCACGACGCGCAACAGCAAGATGGCAAGCAGCGTCGGCATCAGCATCGGAAGCGTGATCTGCCAGAAGATCGTTCGCGGCGACGCGCCGTCGACACTTGCCGCCTCGAACACCTCGTCTGGCAAGGTCTGGAGCGCCGCATAAGCGAGGATCGCCACGAACGGCGTCCACTGCCAGGTATCGGCGACAGCGACCGAAAGGAAGGCTGCGGGCATGGTGCCGAGGAATGAGACCGGCTGGTCTATGATGCCGGTGCGCAACAGCACGCCGTTGAGCAGGCCGCCGGCGGGCGCAAGGATCAATTTCCAGGCCACGGCCACCATCATGGGCGGCGTCATCAGCGGCAACAGGATAAGGCTGCGCACCCACCTCGCCTGCTTCAGACTTGAATGCAGCATCATCGCGATCGCCAAGCCCAGTGCGAGCTGGATCAATGCGACGGGAATTGCGAAAATCGTCGTCCTCAACAGGGCCGCCTGAAAGTCGCCATCGCGCTGAATGGCGGCAAAGTTGGTCAGAACCGGCCAATGCTGGAACTGCCGCCCCAGCGAGCTCTTCGACAGCGACAACGCAAGCACGTCGAGAAACGGATAGATGGCAAAGGCGGAGAGGCCGAGCAGCAGCGGCGCGACCAGAAGGAACCCTGCCAATCGCGAGCCGCTTACCGTCGCTCCGGCCGATGTGGAAACCGGGTTGCCTCTATCCATTCAGCATTGCAACCCAAGCCGCCTGGGCATCTTTCATAGCCTGCTCGGGGGTCTTGGTCTGAGCGAGAACCAATGCAAGTTCGTCAGCCAGGCCTTGCAGCATCTTGGACGCCAGTGCCCCGGTAGGCCAGGCAAGCGCGCCATTTAGTGCCTGGGCGCCAGCAGCCTGAACCTTCGGCGCCGCCGCCTTGTACTGGCTGCTGTCGAGAACCGACGTGAAGATCGGATCGATGCCACTGCCGGGAGTCAGTGTCAGCTTGAGGTTCATTTCCTTGCTGCAGGCAAACTTGACCAGTTCCCAAGCGGCGTCCGGCTGCTTCGAGCCGGCCGAGATCGCCAGGCCGAAACCGGCGTCGAGCGAGCCGCGATGCTGTTTGTTGGCGCCGCCAATCGGCATCTGCACCACGGTCCACTTGTCAACAATCTGCGACATTGCCGGATCCTGTGCGTTGACCCCGAGATCGGTCCAGAACTCGATCATGGCCGCCTTACCGGAGAGGAAGGCCGGCAATCCTTGCTCGAACCCGGTTTCCAGCGGCGTCGGCAGAGCATACGGAGCAACGTTAAGCATGGCCTGGACGGCCGCGATGCTGACTTCCGAATCGAGCAACGGCTTGCCGCTGGCATCGAAGAAATCGCCACCCAGACCAGCCAGCCGGTTGGTGTAGCTGCAGCCTATCATGAAAGGGTTTTTCACACCGAGCAGCGCGGTGCCGAAGATGCCGTTCGCTGTTTCGGCCTCCGTGATGACCTTCGCCGTCGCCAGATATTCGTCCCAAGTCGTGGGCGGCTTCTGGCCGCTCCGTTCCAGGATCTCGGTGTTGACGAACAGCACGTGCGAATCGCCGTCATATGGCACCCCCCAGCGCTTTCCCTTGTACAGTGTGTAGGGATCGTAGATCGACGGCAGGAAGTCCGCAGCGGCATAATCCTTGGCAATGCGGTCGGTAACGTCGACGACCGTGCCGTCTTCGGCGAGCGCGCCGAGCAGACAGTACCAGTAGTCGATGACGTCGTAGACGTTGGATCCGGACTGGACGTCGAGGGTCGCCTTTTGCTGGATCTGGTCGTTGGGAACCGGCAGTACGTTGACCTTCGCGCCGGTCGCCTTGCCGAACTCGTCTGCAACTATGCGTCCACCGGTGACGTGCGGCTGGATCACCATAAGATTGAGTTCGATACCCTTGAGATCGGGCGCGCTCCATGCCTGCCGCGGCATCAGAGCGGCTGCCCCCAGCATTGCTGACGTGCCGAGCAATTGCCGTCGTGTCAGCGACATTTGCTGCATGAGTTCCATCAAGTTACTGCTCTTCATTGCGCATTCCTCCACCAGCCTGCTTCTTAGTCGTTTTAGAAAGAGCCGCCTGGTAGCTCCTATTCCGCCCCGGCGTACGCATGTGGCGGTCAAGCACTTCGCCCTCACGCACCCCAGGCTTCTGCAGCGAAGTCACGAAGCAGCGCGGCGAACCTCGACCGACCGTCCGCGTGCCCGGAAACGGCAACGCCAATGCCGATCGCAGCAGGCGCTCCAAATCGCGCGGGCAACTGGATTGCGATGACGAGGTCGTCCTGGGCACTCAGATCGCGACAAACCGCGAAGCGATCGACGCGGTGCATTCGCAGCTCGTTGACAAGATCCTCCACATTGACCGCATGTGCAGCATCGCCGACGGCGTTCCCGTGCCGGAGAATGCCACGTACGTCATTCTCGTTCTCTGCTAGAAGCAGCATCCTGCCCAGGGCGTCCCTGCCAATCGGCAACTTCATGCCGGGACTCAGGCGATTCGTCCTTGGCTCGGCCGACGGCCAGGAGACATGCACATATTGAACGTGCACCCCATTGCGGACGCCAAGCCGGACATTTGCATTGGCCTCGATGCTCAACGCATCCAACGCCTGCAGCAGGCCGCTGCCCTGGAGAAACGTGTCGTGGACCCAGTTGCTCAACAGCACGGAGCGGACGCTCGGTAGGTATTTCCGCGTCTTGCGATCGCGCGCTATGAAACCTGCACCGCTCATGGCCTGTAGCAGCACGGACGAACTTGACTGGGGGATTTCGAGCGCGCAGGCGATTTCCGAGACCGACAGCGGGCGGCGGAGAGCAGCAAAGAGTTCAATGATTTCGAGCGGGCGCGTCGCCGATCTCAGGATGCTGCGGTTTGGCCGGGCTGGCAGGCGGCCGGCGTGATGACGATCGCATCCGGCCGCGCTCACTTCGGCGTCAGCTGCTTCGTTCAGCATCCCGGTTCGTCCAGAGAAAATTTCGGTAATGCGATGCCATCGGCGATGCGGTCGAACACCACATGGACGCGCGCACCAATCCTGAGGTTCGCCTGCCCGCCGACCAAATTGCTGACGACCAGCGGGCCTTCGTCAAGCCGCACCAGACATGTACGGTAGGGCAAGTCTGCCTCAAAGCCGTCCCAATAGGCGCGATGGAAATCCGCCCAGGACTGCAGCGTGCCTTTTCCGCTCGCCGGTTTCCAGGTCTGGCGGTCATTCAGGCACCGAGGGCATACCGGCGCTTCGGGAACATGAGCGTCGCCGCACGCATCGCAGGTCTGGAGCGCGTAAATTGACTTGAGCGCATAGTCCCAGAACGGCCTGTTCAAGGGCGTAATCTTGGGCAACGGCTTTGCCTCTACGGATTTCTCGGAAGCGGAAGCGCCATACGCCATGTCAGCCGTCACGCCCGCGTATAAACGATCGTGCGCGTGCATGGTGTTGCTTGCACGTACGTCACGACTTCACAGTCCTCAACCTGCCGATCGCCGCATTCGCCACGCAGTTGGCGCACCGCCTCGACGTTGAGGGCCCAGCCCTGCATATACGAATTGGACAGATGGCCGCCGTCCGTGTTGGTCGGCAGCCGGCCGCCAAGTTTCAACGCTCCGCCCTCGACGAACCGGCC
Source organism: Mesorhizobium sp. XAP4 (assembly GCF_029269325.1). Lineage (NCBI taxonomy): Bacteria > Pseudomonadati > Pseudomonadota > Alphaproteobacteria > Hyphomicrobiales > Phyllobacteriaceae > Mesorhizobium > Mesorhizobium sp. XAP4. Next base: position 102,862 of record NZ_JARIXW010000008.1, read on the forward strand.
GCCTTCGCCGCGCGGGCAGAAGCCAAGGCCTTCGAGGCTGAACAGCACGGTCGGACTGAAATTGTCGTAACACATCAATGCATCGACATCGGCGGGCTCGACGCCGGCCATGGCGAACGCCTCATCGCCCGATGCCGAGACCTGATCGTGCCAGAAGTCGATGTGAAAATTCTCTATGGACGAGTTTCGATAGGCCTCGCGCCCCGAAAATCCGCTGATCCGAACCGGCGGCTTGGCGAGATCAGCGGCCCGCTCGCTTGTCGTGAGGATCAGGCAGACGGCGCCATCGTTGATCAGGCAATAATCGAATAGGCGCAGCGGGGCGACGATCGGACGGGAACTCTCATGGTCGTCGATAGTCATTGCCTCCTTCATCACCGCGCCGGGATTGAGTTGCGCATGGCTGCGGAAGGCCACGGAAACTTCAGCGAGTTGCCGCGTCGTCGTACCGTAAAGCTCCATGTGGCGACGGAACATCATGGCGTGGGCGCCGCCGGGCGAGGTGAACCCCCAAGGGTCCCAATGGCCCGGCATTTCACCTCCGCCGTAGAAGACGCGGCGAGATCGGCCGATGTTGGCGTAAAGCAGCGCGACATATTTCGCCTGGCCGCTCGTCAAGGCGATCGTTGCCTCGATGAGGCCGATGCCCGACATGCGACCATGCCCCGGTAGGGTGATCGTCCAACGCGGATCAAGTCCCAGGACTTCGCCCATCCGGTAGTAGCTCGGAATACGACATGTAAGCAGGCCGTCGACCGCGCCCTTGTCCAGTCCGCAATCTGCAACCGCGTTGCGAAACGCCTCAGCCGCCAGGCCATACTCGTCCATGTCGGGAAAGTTGCCGTACGCCGTCGTGCCGACGCCCACCACCGATACTTTATCTCGAAGCCCAGAAAAGCCTTGCATCGTCCCTCCGTAAGGGATGATGCATTTTATTTTATTTTGGTCAAGAGGTTCGGAACCATTTCAGAGGCCGCGTGTCCCGACATAAATCGAGTAAAGACACGAGGCAGCGGCTATGAACAGGCGATTGCGCTTGGGCCGCCAAACGTCAGGTTTGTGACGGGTTTCCGGGACCGCAATCTTACCGATTAATTCCCCCTCGGGGCTGATGCAGTGAACACCATCAGCCGCCCTTGTCCAGATATTGCCATCGAGGTCCACGCGGAACCCGTCAGGCACCCCGGCATCGATCACGGCGAATGTCCGGCGGTTGCCAAGCCCACCATCGGCCGCTACGTCAAAAGCTAGGATCTCATGTGCGCCACCCAGGCGTGTGCGTCGCGCCTGAGTCGGCAACGAAAGGATTTTCTCGGTGGGCGAGAAGGCCAGACCATTGGGCTTGTCCAGTTGTCCGTGGCGATCGCCAGCTTGCCATCGAGGGAATCAAGGCGGAAAACGCAGCGGCGCCCGAGCTCGCTGGAGGCGCGGTTTCCTGTGTAATCGCTGAGAATTCCATAATCCGGGTCGGTAAACCAGATCGAATCATCCGAGCGTACGACGATGTCGTTTGGCGAGTTGAGCTGCTTTCCATCGTAGCTATCGGCGAGAACGGTCTGCCTCCCGTCAAGTTCGGTGCGGACGACGCGACGATTGCCGCTCTCGCAGGTGAGCAGACGCCCTTGGCGGTCCCGGGTGTTGCCATTGGCGTTGCCGGACGGATGGCGAAAGACGACCGGTGGCTGCCCTTTGGCGACAGTAATATTTGCTCTGCCGGAACGTCGCTAAGAAGGAGAATCTCGAGATCCGCAAAACAGACCGGACCCTCCGCCCACATCATACCGGTGTGAAGACGCTCCAATGGCGCATTGGCCACGACATAGCGCCGGAAGCCTTAAAAATTCAGGATCGAAATTTCTTCTGCACTTTTTCCACCACCCGAGGTGAATTGGTTTGATCCCCGCAATTTCTAATTGACAGGCGCCGCTTCTCAATGCCTAATTTTATATAATGCATTATCTCGCCGAGCAAACTCCATAAATGTGGTTGCTCAACATCAACGCTGAGACGGTCCAAACACCCTTCATGACAGCTGCAAGAGTTGAACCCCGGTCGACCGCTCTGGCGTCCGACACCGCCCCCGGAATGCTGTCTGGCCTTCGAGTGATCGAGGTGGCGGACGAGACGGCGGAGTATTGCGGCCTGCTGCTTGCAGGACTCGGCGCCGAGGTGATCAAGATCGAACCAGCAGGCGGCAGCCCGACGAGGCGCATCGCCCCGTTCTGTTCTGAGGAGCCCGACCCCGAAAAGTCGCTCTATTTCTGGGCATACAACCGCGGCAAGAAATCCGCCGTCGCCGATCTGGATACCGCAGGCGGTCGCGAGATGTTGGTCCAGCTCCTGGGTACTGCCGACATCCTGCTGGATGCTAGCTGCGGCATGTTGAATGAACAGCTTGGGCTGACCCGCGAAGCCTTGGCGGCGCGGTACCCCTCGCTCGTCATCGCCCGCATGACGCCTTTCGGCGATGACGGCCCTTGGAGTACCTTCAAGGGGTCGGACCTGGTTCATCTGGCGCTCGGCGGCGTTATGATGAATTGCGGCTACGATCCGGATCCATCGGAACAGTACGACCTACCGCCTATCGCACCGCAAATCTGGCATGCCTACCATATTGCCGGTGAGCAACTCATGATTGGCATTCTTGCCGCTCTGATCGAGCGGACCACCTCGGGTCTCGGTCAGGATATCTCCTGTGCCATCCATGAGGCGGTGGCCAAGAGCACCGAGATCGATCTGATGTCATGGGTGATGCGCCGAGCGCCGCTCCATCGTCTGACATGCCGTCATGCCCTGGAGGCAGTGTCGCGTGTCCCCAACATCAGTCACACCAAAGATGGTCGCTGGTACATGACCTGGGGTGTTGGCGCCCGTGACAAGGCCAATCTCGTGCCGTTCCTCGAGCGTTTCGACATGGCTGCGGACCTCGAGGCGCCCACAGCCGATGCGGACTTTAACGCACGCAGCGTCCCGGGCTCGTCGAAGATGGACGACGCCACCTCGCACACGCTGGAAGTGGTTCAGCGTTTCGTCCGCGCCCACACATATGACGCGACGCCCTGGCAAGAAGCTCAGGCAGCGGGATTGCTCTGGGCACCGGTGCGCAAGCCGCATGAGAATGCACAAGACGAGCATTGGCTGAAGCGCGGCGCCATCACCAAGGTCGATCACCCTGAACTTGGGCGCAGCTTCCATTATGCCACAAGCAAATGGCTGAGTTCGGAAACACGATGGCAGGCCGGCAAGCGCGCGCCGCTGCGCGGTGAGCATACGGGCGAAGTGAGCAACACCTCAAGGCAGGCATCGCCAAAGGTAGCGGCAGAGGCGACCCTGAAACCGGCGCTCTCAGCACGCAATCGTCCCTTTCCTTTGCAGAACGTCCGCATCTTTGACTTCTCATGGTTTCTTGCTTCGGCGGGCGGAACGCGCTTTGCTGCTGCGCTTGGCGCCGAGTGCATCAAGGTCGAATGGAAGGAAAACCCAGACACACGCCTCGCCGCAATGGCACCCGTTGGCGGCCGCACGGCGCGCGAGGCCGCGACCGGCCCACTGCCGGGCGTCAGCGATCCCGACATGGGCGGCCAGTTCAACAATAAGAACACGGGCAAGCGCGGGCTCTCGCTCAATATCCGCCACCCGAAAGGTATCGATATCGCCAAGCGGCTGATCGCAATCTCCGACGTCGTCGCCGAAGGCTTCTCTCCGGGCGTCCTCGATCGGTTAGGCCTGGGGTATGACGTCCTGCGCAGCATCCGTCCCGATATCATCTACGTCCAGCAGTCCGGCATGGGCAGTTACGGCACCTATGGCCGACTGCGCACCGTTGGGCCTATCGCTGCCTCGTTTGCTGGGATGAACGAAATGTCCGGTCTTGCCGAACCGGCGATGCCTGCCGGGTGGGGCTATTCCTATCTCGACTGGATGGGGGCCTATGGCTTCGCCCAATCGCTCCTCGGTGCGCTGTACTACCGCTCGGTCACGGGCAAGGGTCAGCATATCGATGCGTCCCAATGCGAAGCGGGCATCTTCCTTGCCAGCCAGGCCATCCTTGATTGGTCGGCAAACGGGCGAGTGTGGCAGCGTACCGGCAACCGCTCCCCTTATGGCAATGCCGCGCCGCATGGCGCCTATCGTTGCCAGGGGGCGGATCGCTGGATCGCGATCTCGTGCTGCGACCAGCGGTCATGGGCGGCGCTCGCCCATGCCGCGGGCCATCCTGAATGGCTAACCGATCCACGCTTCGCCAATATTGCGGCTCGTCTTGTCAACCAGGATGCACTGGACAAGGTGGTTGGAACGTGGACCGAGGGCGTTGAGGCCTATGACTGCATGAGCCGCTTGCAAGCAGCTGGCGTGGCCGCTGGCGTATGCCAGACGGCGGAGGATCGCTGCGATCACGATCCGCAGTTGCGGAGGTTGGAGTGGCTGACCGAAGTGCCTGGGACAAGGATCGGGACGTGGCCCGTGGCCGAAGTGCCGTTCAAACTTGGCCGCACACCCGCGCATGCAGGCGGATTGATCAACCGCGGAGCGCCTTGTTACGGCGAAGACAACGAATATGTCCTCGGTGAACTCCTCGGCCACTCAACAGCACAGATCCGCTCGTTCAAGCACGAGGGCGTTATTTGACCTCGGCAAGAATCCCAGGCGGATCAAGCCAAACAACCAGACTGGATAACAATCAGATGACCAGCAAGCAGCGAAACAGCGTCGCCGACGGTACAGCGGCACGTGAACGCGTCGGTACGCGCTACCGTGATCCCGCTCTCGCCGAAGAATTGTCCCACGTCACTTGGAACAGCACGCTGGATGTGATGCTGTCGCACCGGTCGGTGCGCTACTACCTCGACCAGCCCCTTCCCGCAAATACCCTTGAGCTCGTCGTGGCGGCCGCACAGTCGGCGGCTTCAACTTCCAACCTCCAAGCTTGGAGCGTCATTGCGGTCGAGGACAAGGATCGCAAGGCGCGGCTGGCCGGCTACGCCGCGGACCAGAAGCACATCCATGACGCGCCGCTGCTGCTCGTTTTCGTCGCCGATCTGGCTCGCCTGCGTGCGATCAGCGATGAGCGGGGACATGCCGGTGTCGCACTCGATTACATCGAGGCATTCATCTTTGCCATCGCGGACGCCGCGTTCGCAGCGCAGAATGCCGCTGTTGCAATCGAGTCGCTCGGCCTCGGCTGCTGCTACATAGGCGCGATGCGTAACGACCCTCAGGCCGTCGCCAACGAACTGGGACTGCCCGACGAATCGATGGTCGTGTTCGGCATGACAGTCGGCCGCCCCGATCCGGCGGTGGCAACAGACGTCAAGCCGCGCCTGCCGCAAGGCATAATCCTCCACCGCGAGCGGTATACCCAAATCGACCCGGAGCTTATGGCGGCCTACGAGGCACGCATGCGGGAATTCCAGGCCGAACAGAACATGCGCAACATCGACTGGACTGAACAGACCGCGGCGCGGATAAAGGACGTTGCTGCACTGACCGGCAGGCACGTGCTCACGGACTTCCTGAAGGCGCGGGGATTTGGGCTCAAATAGCTGCGGTTGCGCGCGCCAATGTTGACTGAGAGACAGGGGCTGCGACTTCGTCAGGCTTGCGAACCGCCGGCCCTGTCACGTCGCCGAGATTCTCGGCAACTCAAACGCGTCTGTCGTGCGGACATAGGTGTTTCCTTGTGCCCTGGCGACAAGGCGCAATTTTTGTGTATCGACATGGAAGCGAACCGGGTCGATCAGCATGTCGTCGCGTATATGCATCATCTGGACCGTTCCCAGGATGAGCGAGCGCGATACCCCGAGAGGAACAATGCTGTGCAGCACGCACTCCATGGAGACGGGGCTCTCGGCAATTCGCGGCGCGGCGATCGTCACTGAAGCTTCCTCTGCAAGCCCGGACCGCGAAAACTCATCGATTTCCGGCGCAAACTCGGCGGCGGTTATGTTCATCTGGTCCAGCCGATCCTCGTCGACCAGATTGACGACGAATTGGCCCGACATCCGGATATTGCGTCCTGTGTCCTTGTTGTCGCCTGCAGACCGGTCGACGATGCTGAAACCGACGACAGGGGGATCCTCGCTGAAGACATTGAAGAACGAGAATGGCGCTGCATTGCGCACCCCGTCCGACGCGACGGTCGTGACCCATGCGATCGGCCGTGGCGTGATCGTCGAGGATAGAAGTTTGTGCCGGTCAAGCGGCTTCAGCTCGGAGAAGTCGAACTGCATTGTCGTGGGGACCTCCGATGATTTGGCGGGGCAGACCAGTTTGGCTGGCGCCACGCCTTTCTAGCACCGGCAAAATCGATTGTTTGCTCTATATCGGAACGCGCGCATCGCGCTTAGCGAGGCTGGTGCGTCAACGCATTGAAAGCATCTTCACCGCGGCTGCCGCTGCGCCAAAGCCATTGTCGATGTTGACCACCACAACTCCCGGCGAGCAACTCGCGAGCGCTGCGTTGAGCGCCACATATCCGCCGGCGGCCACGCCGTAGCCGACAGATGTCGGTACAGCGATCAACGGCGCCGCGATCAGCCCGGCGAGCACGCTGAAGAGCGCGCCTTCCATGCCGGCGACAGCGATAACAACCCGAAACATCCGGATTTCGTCGAGCCTTTCAGTAAGCCGCCACAATCCGGCGACACCGACATCGGCGACGATAGGCGCGTCATGGCCGTTGAAGCAGAGCGCTCGGGCGGCTTCCCGTGCGACCGACATATCCGACGTGCCCGCCGCCACGATGCCCACACCTGTGCTTGCAACGGGCATGGACCCGCCCAGCACCGCAGTGCGCGACAGTGGATCATAATCAAGTGCACTGCGAATGGCGAAATCGAGCGCCAGAAAATGGCTTTCGTCGAGACGCGTGAACAACAGCCGCTCTCCTTTCTCGGAAGCAGCGACGATGATGGCGGCCACCTGGGTCGGGCTCTTATGCTCACATAGCACCGCCTCCGGCACTCCGGTGCGCCTGCTGCGTTGCCAGTCGAGTTGAAAGTCGTTCATGGGCGCATGAACATCGCGCCGCGGCTGTAGGGCCGGGCGCCCACGAAGACGCGTCCTGCCTCGGCGCAAAGCCGCTGCGTGATCTCGACCAGCAGATGCTTCTGCGCGGACACGCCGTCGCCGAGTTCCAGAACCACGCCTGACCGCGTAATCCGGCAGCGCAACGTAACGCCACTGGCGGCAATGTCAGCCAGATGCCGCTCGGCCTTCTCGATGAATGCGAGGTCGCGGGCATCGATCGCTATTCCCGTCTCGACGCGGCTTGCCAGGCATGGCTGGGCGGGCAATTCGGCGACAGAGCCCAGGCCAAGCTCGCGAGAAAGCGCGCGAATGTCGGCCTTGGCCATTTCCGCTTCGATGAGGGGATGTACCACCTGGCGCTCGGCGGCAGCCAGCAACCCGGGACGATAGTCGCCGAGATCATCGAGATTGGCACCCGACGCGATCACATGCGGCGTCAGTGTGCGTATCCGATCGTAGAGATTGGTCTTGCAGAAATAACAGCGGTTCGAGGGATTGTCCCGATAGCGTGAATCCTCGAACTCGCCAGTTCCGATGACGAGGGTCGTCCAGCCTTCGGTATCTGACAGACCCCGCACGCGTGCCGTCGCCTCTTCCGGAACGGCTGGTGAGGCGGCATGGATTACCGTCACCGCAAGGCCCGGCTTGCGATGTGCGAAGGCTGCCAGCGTCACTGAATCCACGCCGCCGCTGACAGCAATGGCGAGCTGTTCGAAACGGTCAAGAACGCGGTCAAGACGCTGTGCCGGCGCAATGTCATTCATCGTCGGTCGTCTCGGCCTGCCACTTCATGGCGCGGCGCTCGGCAAGGCTTCCGCCTCGAAGGGCATCGCTTTCCACCTTGCGTGTGATGCCCGATGGCCGGAGGACCGCCTTGACGGCAAGTCCGGCAGCCTTGACGTTTTCCCGGAAGAGGACCAGCCGGCGTTCCTCCCGCAGGCGCAAGCCAATTGTCGATGTCTCGGCAAAACACCGGGCCGTCACCTGATCGGCCAGTTCCGGTCTCGCCAGAAGCCGGAACGACGAGGCGGGACGCCCCTTCTTGCCGAGGCGCTGCCCCACGGAGAGATCCAACACGCCGTCCGTTGCCCTGAGGCGATCGCAGGCGACGCCCATCTCTTCGCCGGTCATGTCGTCGATTTCGAATTCGATGACACTGATGGTGTCGCTCGGAGTTGAGACTTCGTTCTCTAGGACGAGAACGCGAAGAATGTTCGGCATCCCGGGCAGGTGCCGCGTCCCCGCGCCTGTTCCGGACGACACAAGCCGGCCAGACGTGCCGCCAGCACCAGGCGCTGTGAGATGTTTAAGGATCGCCGCGCCGGTCGGCGTCACGCGCTCGCCTGATATCCCGTCGTCGCGCCATTCGAAACCGGTCAGGATCGCGGCCGTGGCAGGCGCGGGAACGGGCAGCAGTCCGTGGGCGGTGTGCACAAGGCCACCGCCTCGCGGCAGAGCCGAGACACTCCACACCGTCTTGTCGAGCGCCGCTGCGATGCTGCCGGCGCAGACGACGTCAACCAGGGAGTCCCAGTCGGCGATCTCGTGAAAATGTACCCTTTCGACCGGCACGCGATGGATGGCCGCCTCCGCCTCGGCAATGATCGTCAGTATCGCAATGGCCCTGGCAGCCGTTCCATCGTGGAGATCCGCGGCCTTGATGCGTGCCACCATGTCAGCAAAACTACCTGCATGCGCTTCATCAGGAATCTGGTTGCGATCGTGATGGTGATGGTGGCCATCATCATCACCATATGCGTTCGCATGGGCGTGTGGCGCTGCAGCCGACATCGCGCGCTTCGCGACCAGACCGAAGCGCCGCACGCGCATCGACAGGCTCTCGCCTTCCTCGAAGGCAATGCCACCGGCCTCAACCGGAAGCACTGCAGCGCCGTCGGCAAGTACGCGCTCTCGCAGGTCAGGCAGCGCGTCGAGCATTGCCGCGACGAACATGTCGCCGGCGATGCCGCCGACTGCATCGAGGTGGACGCGTCTCACAGTCCTGCCCGCCGATAGATCGGAATGACGTATGGTCCCTCCGGGATGATGGCAACGGCGGGGTCGCCATGGCGTTCAAGACTGGCCGCGATTGCGTCGTTTACCGAGGGGACCAGTTCAACTCCGGTGATGCGGCGTTCCTCGCGATCTAGCCCGGTCGTGTAGAGCTGGATCTTGCCCACCCGCATCGGCTTCAGCTGCATCTCCGTCTGCCATTCATCGATGTCGGCAAGCGTCTTCGCCGTAAGCGTGGCAAGGAATGGCTCGGGTCCCATCTCCACCAAGCGCGCTTGCGCCTGGCGGAATTCGTGGCTGCCCAAGCCCTCCGAACATTCCGAGGCGATGATCAGCGTCCCGCCCGGGTCGAGAATGTCGATCGGCGTCACCATACCCTTGATCGTCTGGTAGTAGGTCTTGTCGAGGGGATAGCCTGCAGACGACGTCACCACGGTCTTGAACCGGCGCGGCACGTCGATCATCGTCGTGTCAGCGATGAAATCGACCGCAGCCAGATGGCTGGCTATGATCTCGCCAAAGGTCACGCAAACCAGATCGCGATCTTCATCGAGCACGGTGTTCAACGCATAGATTTCGCCAACCTTGCGTACGATCTGCAACTGTTCCTCATGGAGCGGGTTGCCGACCAGATTGCACTGGACTGACAGCGGGTCTTCCATGAAACGCGCCGAGTGGAAGGTGCGGATGGTTTCGTGGCCGGCAACGCCGGGGGCGACAACCTTTCGACCACCGGACCAGCCTGCCATGAAATGGGGCTCGACCAGGCCTGTAGCGATACGGAGGTCCGCATCCGCGAAAAGCCGATTGATCCGGATCGGTGTCCCACGCGTCTGCGTATGTCCCAGATCGACGTGGTCGTGTTCGTTGCGTGCGAAATGATTGGTGACGCGGACGGTCTTCAGAACCCAAGGATCGCCGACCAGTTCCTCCAGTTCCACACCCTCGTTCGGACGATGAAGGCCGGTGGCAACGAGCACATCGATCCTGTCCGCGGGAATGCCGCCTTTGATCATTGTCTCGATCATGACGCGTAGGAATAGCCGGTTCGGCACCGGGCGCGTGATGTCGCAGATAAGGATGCAGGCGCTCCGACGCCCGACCACCAGACGGGCTAAAGGCTCGGAGCCAATCGGATTCGCGAAGGCGGATGCAATTGCTGAAGAGGCGTCGAAGAGTTTTGGCAACAACGCCTTCCGGATTACTGTCGGCTCCGCGCCTTGCGGCAATGCCAGCTTCAGCAATCCACGACCGAAGGCAAGTTCGAAAGGACCGCCATGTTTCATCTGCCGTCCCTCGGCTCTCACGATCCGCCGTCCGTCGCTACGGCCCGGCACCTATGATGTTCGGCGGCTGATCCAGCCCTCTTCGGCCACGTGACGTCGCTCGAACATGTCTGGCTTGCCTTCGAGTACCGCTGGTCAGTCAACCGAAGTAAGTCTCGGTTTGGAGACCTGTCGTCGCAATCGGCGATGCGGACGCGACCGACATGCCGCGAGAGCAGCAGGTCATAGCGGCCGGTCAGGCAAATTCCGCCTCCCCGCCAACCTTCTGCTTGCGGATCGCCTCGACAACTGCTTCACCCATGGCCCTCGTGCCGATCTTCCTGCAGCCGGGTTGATAGATGTCTGCGGTCCGATACCCCTCGCGCAGCACTGACCGTACGGCCTGCTCGATACGCGAAGCGTGCTGGTCGCGGCCAAACGACTGCCGGAGCATCATGGCAACCGAAAGGATTGCGGCCAGTGGGTTCGCCAAGTCCTTGCCAGCGATGTCCGGCGCGGTGCCATGGACCGGTTCGTATAGGCCCTTGTTGTGATCGCCGAGGGAGGCCGACGGCAGCATTCCGATTGAGCCGGCCAACATGGCCGCCGCATCGGAGAGGATATCGCCGAAGACATTGCCCGTCACGACAACATCGAATTGCTTGGGATTTCGGATCAAGGCCATGGACGCCGCGTCAATGTAGAGATGCGTCAATTCCACATCGGGATACTGCTTGCTGACTTCGATAACGACCTCGCGCCACAGCGCCATCGTTTCAAGGACGTTTGCCTTGTCAACCGAACACAGTTTCTTACGTCGTTTCGCGGCGGCCTGGAAGCCCGCATGCGCTATGCGCTCGATCTCGGCATCGGTATAACGCATCGTGTTGATGCCGACACGCGCGCCAGTCTCGTCACGAGAGACACCACGCGGCTGGCCGAAATAGAGATCGCCGGTCAGTTCACGCAAGATGATCAGGTCGACCCCCGTGACAACTTCGGGCTTGAGTGTGGAGGCGTCCACAAGCTCGGGATAAAGCACGACCGGGCGGAAGTTAGCATAGAGACCGAGGGCCTTGCGCAGCTTGAGCAGGCCGTAACCGGCCCCCTCGCTCGGCGCTCGCCTCTCATCCTCAGGAACGCCGGTTCCGCCAAGCAGAATGGCATCAGCTTTGCGTGAGATGTCGAGGGTATCAGGCGGCAGGGCATCGCCGAAGCGCTCCAGCCCCTCACCTCCGATTACGGCTTCTGTGAGTTCGAGCGGGAGTTCACTACCGATGACCGCGTGCAGCGCCCTTACTGCCTCCGCGGTCACTTCCTTACCGATCCCGTCTCCTGGGAGCACTACTATCTTCAAGGCCTTGCCTTTCGAAATTGAGTTGAAGAGGCGGGCGCATTCGCTCGGCCCTCTCTGCGGCAGGACTTATATGGGCCGACCCGGACCCTTCGAAGTCGTCCTTTGGAAAGCTCGCATCGTCGGACGCGACGCACCGGTTAGCCGGCGGACCAGCCTCTCAACTGTTGGTAAGGTGCTTCAACAGCAGCTTCACGGGTGGTGGCAAGCCCTGACTGTCCTGAACGCAGATGTTCCACTGCCTGACTGCCCAAGGCTCGTCGAGCGCGATTGCCGCAAGCATGCCACCCGTTACATAACGGGCGGCACATCCCGCCGGCACGAGGCCGACGCCCATCTGCGCCTCTACCATTGTCGACACCGTCTCGAACCCGTTGACCCGGATTGGCATTTTCAACGGTTTGCTCAGCTCAGCCGCAGCGCGAATGACGAGCATATCCAGAAAACTTCCCCTGCTTGGCCCGATCAGGTCATAATCCGGGAGGTCGGCGAACTTGACGGAAGTTTGCGAGCTTAGCGGGTGGTCCCTGTGAGCCAGCACCACGAGGCGGTCGCTGCGATAGGGGATGTATTTCAAACCGCGACGGGGCACGACGCCACCGAAGACGCCGATATCCGCAGCGTTCTCGGCCACCGCGTCCACGGCCTGCTGGCTGGTGCCCTCCTCCAGATCGATTCGAATGGCCGAATGCGTCCCCAGAAAGTTGCTCAGATCCGACGGCAGATGCTGGATGATCGTCGAAACACTCGCAAAAATGCGGACCTGCCCGCTGACGCCACTGGCGTGATGGGCAAGCTCAATCTCCATCTGCTTCAAGTCGCGGAGCACGACGCGCGCATGGTGGAGCAGCGCCTGCGCTGCCGCGGTCAGCTCCAGTCCCTTCGAGCTGCGGTGAAACAAAGGCGTACTGAGGCGTATCTCGAGATCGGAAATCCGCTTGCTCACCGCCGATGCCGCGATGTGCTCGCGATCGGCCGCCTTGGCGATACTCTGCTCTTCGCAAACGGCGACAAACAGCTGAAGCGAAAGAAGGTCAAAACGCAATGTAGCTCCCCCTCTCCGGCATATTCCATCCATGCCAGGCCTGCGAAACACGCAGCCAGTCACTGCTAATAGCTGTTGACCGCACGGATGCAACTGTCGCAAGGGCATCATCGCGGATCGCGAAGCAGCCATTCCAAACGAAGTCTTTTGCGAAAGGCCATCGCAGTCAATACGTTCTGGCACGCGCTTGTCGCGAAATCGCCACCGGTTCCCCCGTGGAACATGCTTTAATCAATAATTCAATCAGAGTGCGTCTTCGACCATGAATCGATATGATCTTGAGCAGCGCGTAGCGATTGTCACGGGCGGAGCGCAGGGCATCGGGTTCGCAGTCAGCGAGCGGATGCTGGCATCCGGTGCCAGGATAGCGATTTGGGATCGCGATGGCGCTGCGTTGCAAAAGGCTCTCAATCAGCTTGGACGAACCCGCGACGTGCTTGGGATTGAGACTGACATTGGCGACCTCGCGTCGGTGGAAGCGGGCTTTGCACACACGCTGGAACGGTTTGGCAAGATCGACATACTGATCAACAATGCGGCGTTGGTCGGGCCGAACATGCCGACCTGGGAATATCCACTCGAGGCCTTCGCACAGGTCCTGAGTGTGGGATTGATAGGGACTTTCAACTGCTGCCGCGCCATCGTCCCTCATATGCGGGAGCTTAACTACGGGCGCATCGTCAACCTCAGCTCCATTGCCGGCAAGGAGGGCAACCCCAACGCGGTCGCCTACAGCTCCATGAAGGCAGCCGTGATCGCCTTGACGAAGTCACTGGGCAAGGAACTCGCAGGGCAGAACATCGCAGTCAACTGCGTCACTCCGGCGGTTGCCAAGACGCCTGGGGCAATGGAGCAGTCACCGCAACACATCGAGTACATGCTTGCCAAGATTCCGCGCGGCCGCATGCTCGAACTTGGCGAAGCCGCCTCCATGATCTGCTGGCTAGCGTCAGAGGAGAATTCCTTTACCACCGGCGCGGTGTTCGATCTTTCCGGCGGCAGGGCAACCTACTGACCGTAGCGCCCGTCAAATTCCGCGGCGCACGTGGCGGCGCACCGATCCAACAAGGAGACTGCTGATGCCTTCCTACATATTCGAAAACGCGCGGATCGTTGACGGCTCCAATGAGGACGGCGAGCACGACCGTTTCGTCCGCGTCAGCGGCAATGTTATCGACGAGGTTTCAGACAAGCCGATCCGGGATAGCAACGCGCATCGCTTCGATCTGCGCGGGAAGACTTTGATGCCGGGCCTGATCGATTGCCATGTGCACATCAATTCCGGAGTTGCCGATCCGGCCGAAAACTCGTTTCTGCCAAACGAACTCGTCGCCTATCATTCGGTGCGGATATTGAAGGGCATGCTCAATCGCGGTTTCACCACCGTGCGCGACCTCGGCGGCGCGACTGTGGCTCAGGTCCATGCGATAGAGCAGGGTGTTATCGAAGGTCCTCGCCTGGTCATTTGCGGCAAGGCCATGGTGCAGACCGGCGGCCATTCGGACTATCGGACGCGCTACGACATGATCAGTGGCGACCGTCAACTCGACCAACTCGGCTCGGTAGGACGCATCGTTGACGGCGTCGACGACTGCCGCCGTGCCGCTCGCGACGAGGTTCGCAAGGGTGCCAGATTCATCAAGGTGATGGCCAATGGCGGCGCGGCATCCTCCCATTTTCCTCGGCCATATCTCGGCTATTCGATGGATGAGCTGCGCGCGTTCCAGGACGAAGCCGACAAGGCCAAGATGTATGTGTCGGTGCACACCCACACCGACGAGGCCGTCGCACGTGCACTCGAATGCGGTATTCATTCGATCGAACACGCGACACTTATTACCCCTCAAACCGCTGCCACCGCTGCGAAGCAAGGTGCGATCGTCACGCCGACGATCGCCGCCTATGAAGCGCAGATCCGCGAGGCCGATGCGCTGAAGCTGGATCCCGGCTTTGTGGAACGCCTGAAATGGGTGCGCGCAAGAGGTCCCGAATCGCTGGAGACGATGCGGGCAGCCGGCGTCAAGCTGGCTTACGGCACCGACGTGTTGGGCTCGATGCACAGCTATCAGTCCGAAGAGTTCCTGATCCGCGCGGAGGCGCTGCCGGCGATCGAGGTGATCAAATCGGCAACCCTTACCGCCGCCGAACTCGTCCGTATGGAAGGCAAGGTCGGCACGATCGCGGCAGGCGCCTTTGCCGACCTCCTCGTGGTCGACAAGGATCCCGTGAAGGATCTGTCTGCGCTGGGCAGTCAAGGCCGCTACATGTCCGCCATCATGAAGGATGGTGCATTCGTGAAGAACCAGCTCGCAGCCTAGGCTCACGCTGGGACCAATCACGCCGCCATCCTTTTGCCAGTCTTGAGATGTCCGCTCCGGGGGCGGACCGGCTGTGTCACTTGGATATCGACAAGTCTTCCGCGTTCACGCCTTACATCGTGGAATGCGACGAGGTCCATCCCATCGAAGGCTCTGAGCGCGCGTCCAGCCAACTATCCCAATGCTGAATTCGACCGCCCTGGTGTCCGCGCATCGCTGGAGGTCGCGCATTTGAGCGAAGTTTCAGTAACTGCTGAGTGGAAGGACATAGCTCGTTCGAAGAGGCGACGCCAAAGCTTTGAAGGGCTGCCCTATTTGCTGTTGGCGCCGATCGCCATACTTCTGGTTCTGGTGATCGTTTATCCGCTGGTTGAGGCCGTGCGGTCTGCCATGACGGACGCATCTTTTGCCCAACTGGGCACGCGCCCGCTTCAGCGGTTTTCAGAACTTCATCAAGCCGGTCAACGACCCGGCCTCCCTCGAGGAGAGCTGTCTTGCCGGAAAGAGGCAAATCCCTTGTCTGGCTGGTTGTTCCCCTCCCGCCACGCTGTACATGGGAGGTTAGTCCATGGAGGACATTCACCCCTTCTTCGGCGCCAACGCTGCGAGCGGAGTGGCTAGCTCCGGCCAGGCCGCGGTCCGGTGGGTCTGAAGCTGCGGGTCGCTGATCGTATTGTCCCAATCGACCGCGAGGAAGCGTTTGCCGGTTATTTTGTCGCCCTCGCTGGTCAAGAGCGCCAGAATCATCGGAGCCATCATCTCGGGGCGGATAAGCGTCTCGCGATCAAGGCCATCCCTATCGGGAACCATGGCCGTGTCTACCGGCCCGCCCGGCAACACGACGTTGACGGTGATGCCTGATTCATCGAGTTCGCGCGACAGCATCATCGACCATGCTTCGAGAGCCGCCTTTGACGGTCCGTAGGGGGAAAAGCCCGGCCGCATCATGGTCAAGTAGCTCGTGCTGACGTTAATGATGCGGCCCCATTTCTGCGGACGCAGGCGCGGAACGACCTGGCGCGACATGTTGAACGTGCCGCAGACATTGGTCAGCATGAATTTTTTCCACAGTTCTTCGCTGACGTCTTCGATCTGCAAGGGGAGAGTCTCGTAATGTGGGTGCACGGCGTTCATGCCGAGCGCGGCATTGTTGATGAGGACATGCAATCCACCGAAATGCTCTGCAGCAGCATCCACGCCCCGTTTGCAATTCACCGGATCAGTGATGTCGACCTGCAAGGCAAGGAACTTGTCTTTCCCAACGCGCTGCTCAACCCGGCTCACACCATCCAGATTGATATCCATGCCAGCAACACGCACCCCTTCCTTGACAAGCGCTTCAGCAATGGCAAGGCCGATACCTGCACCGGCCCCCGTTATGATCGCAACCTTCCCCTTGAAATCCGAATACGGCATAAATCCTCCCAATTGCGTGGCTTAGTCCGTCGATCGGGAACGTTCCGATGACAACGGGCCAACTAGTCGCCCAGGAGGCGACGCAGTTCTGATAATGATACGACGGCGTTAGCCCCAGTCGCGATTGGGAAGTGATGCATCGTCTCGGACGATGCCACCAGCGCTCATCCTTGGCCACGGCGTCACTTGCCAATCGCGTCGGTCGACCGTCCGCAATTCGGATAGCTCCCATGCAACTCCGTCAAGACCTGCGCGACACCATTTTTGGAAGGACTCAATCGCTGGCTGAGATGCCTGAGGCGCCGGGTTTTTCCCTCCTACCCGAAGTCACTCCTGAAACGCTTCCTCGCGCTTCGAGCGTATGCTGGGCAACAGCACCAGGACCAACAGTATCGCGGCCAGAACGATCAGCATGAGGCTGCCGGGCCGGGTGAGGAACACGGTCGGGTCGCCACGGGAAAGCACCATTGCCCGCCGCAGGTTCTCCTCCAGCATCGGTCCCAGCACGAAGCCGAGCAGCAGCGGCGCTGGTTCGAAGTCGAGCTTGATCAGGATGTAGCCGACGAGGCCGAACAGGGCCATTGTGTAGATGCTGAACGAGGCGTTGTAGACGCTGTAAGCGCCGATGCAGCAAATCGCAACGATCGCCGGAGCGAGGTAGTGGTACGGCACCATCAGCATCCGCACCCATATGCCAATCAGAGGCAGGTTAAGCAGGACCAGCATCAGATTGCCGACCCACATCGAGGCGATCAGACCCCAGAACAGGGCCGGCTGCTCAGTGGCGACATTCGGGCCAGGTGTAATGCCCTGGATAACCAACGCGCCGATCATCATCGCCATTACCGGATTGGAGGGGATGCCGAGCGTCAGCATCGGGATGAATGAGGTCTGCGCGCCGGCATTGTTGGCGCTTTCTGGCGCCGCGACCCCTTGAATAGCGCCCTTGCCGAACTGCGACCGGTTTTTCGAGACACGGCTCTCGACCGCATAGGCCGCGAACGATGCCAGGACTGCGCCACCGCCGGGCAAGATCCCAAGCACGGTGCCGATGCCAGTCCCTCGCAAGACCGGGGCTATGACGCTCTTGAGCTCCGCAGCCGTCAACATGAGTTTGCTCACCTTGCGAACAATTACGTTGCGCTTCTGCTCATGCTCGATGTTGAAGATGATCTCGTTGATACCGAATACGCCCATGCTGAGCGCGACGAAATCGAGCCCGTCGGCCAAGCTCGGTATGCCGAACGTGTATCGCAGCGTGCCGCTCTCGACATCGGTCCCGACCAGGCCAAGCAGCAGGCCCAGCACGATCATCGCGAACGCCTTGAGCAGCGAACCTGACGCAAGCGTAACTGATGCAACGAGGCCGAGCACCATCAGGGAGAAATACTCTGCCGGGCCGAACTTCAGCGCAAAGCCGGCCAGCACCGGAGCGAACAGCGCCAGGATGAGCGTTGCGACCGTTCCGGCGAAGAACGAACCCAGTGCCGCCACCGCCAACGCCTGACCCGCCCTGCCCTGCTTGGCCATCTCGTAGCCGTCAATCGCGGTCACGATCGAGCCGGCTTCGCCCGGCAGGTTGATCAGGATGGCGGTGGTGGAGCTTCCGTATTGCGCACCGTAGTAGATGCCGGCCAGCATTATCATCGCCGTGTCGGGCGACAGGCTGAAGGTCAGCGGCAGAAGCATGGCAATTGTTGCCACCGGCCCGAGACCCGGCAAGACCCCGACAGCTGTGCCTAGCAGGCAGCCGACGAAGCAGTACAGCAGGTTCCACGGGTTCAGTGCCGTCTGGAAACCAAGTTCAAGATTGGAAAAGAAGTCCATGAAAAATGTTCTTCAGCTGGTGATTTTCACGGGCTGGGGGAAGCCGAAGGCCACCAGTAACCGAAAGATAGCCATTGCCCGATGATCGGGATGGGCAATCCGAGCGCATAGACGAAAAGGAAGGCGCAGACGAGAGACAGCACGAGGGCTAGCGTGATGGAGGGGATCCACTTCGTGTAGCTGCTGGCCATGGTCGTCGCCAGAATGCAGAGCGCCAGCGAGATGAACAGGCCGAGCCCTTTGAGGGTTAGGGCGAAGACCATGATCGAGCCCAGGACGAGGACAAGCGCACGCCAAGGGATCGTCAGCGCCTCGCCTGCCCCGCTTTTTGAACGCAATGCGTTAACGATGATGGCAAGCCCCAGAACGACCATCAGCAGGCTCAGAACGATCGGAAAGTAGCCCGGCCCCATTCGCGAAGCGCTGCCGACCGTCAACCCGCGACCGAAGTAAAGGAACGCTGCACCGGTGGCGAGCACCAGCGTCCCACTGATCACGTCTCTCGGCTTTTCAAGTTGAGATGGCATCGTGAGGACCCGGTGCATAAATCATAGGCCGAAGCAGCAGGAGCCATGGCAGGTCAGAACCTGCCTGGTTCGGGGTGCTTGATGCCGCTTGGCGATATGGGGCTAATGGCGGATTTCGCATCGAAACTCCATTCCGCGAGCAACGTTCATGCCAGACTTAGGGCGGCCCAAAACGAATGAGCCGCCCGCGACGAACCGTCAATCGGTAATCCGGATGTTCTGCTTTTCGGCGATGGTCTTGAACGTGTCGAGTTGCTTGACCACGAAATCCTTGAACTCAGCGCCGGCAAGCGGCGAAGTATACAGGCCAGAGTCAGCCAGACGCTTTGCCACTTCCGGCTTGACCAAGGCGTCGGCGACGGCCTTGCTCAGCTTGTCGGTGACTTCCTTAGGCATGTTCGCGGGACCCATGAGGGCGAACCAGCCCGTGACGGTGGCGTCGCCGAGGCCGGCTTCGGCCAAAGTCGGCACATCCGGCACTACCGGTACGCGCTCGGGAGAGGTCACGGCCAGCAGCTTGATGGTGCCAGTGTTGAGATGGGCGGAGATGTCCTTCACCGTGCCGAACATGCCGTCGATCTGGCCTCCGACGAGGTCGGTCACAGCACCGGCAGCACCTTTGTAGGCGACGTGGGTGATGTCGATGCCTGCCGCCAGGGCCATACGCACACCCTCAATGTGCAGCGAACCGCCAACACCCGAAGAGCCGTAGTTGAACTTGCCGGGATTGGCCTTCGCGTATTCGACGAAATCTTTCATGGCGTTGAGCGGCAGCTTCGTGCTGACAGCGAACACCAGTGGAAACTCGACGACCCGGGAAATGAAGGTCAGGTCGTCCGGGATCTTGTAGGCCACGTCCGGCTTGACGGCCGGCAGTATCGCAATCGCGTCGTTGTTGCCAAACAGAAGCGTATAGCCATCTGGATCCGCGCGCTTGACGGCATCAACGGCGATCGCCGAAGAGGCGCCGGGGCGGTTATTGACGATCACCGGCTGTCCGAGGCTGGTCGACAGTGACTCGGCGAGGACGCGGGCGGCGAAGTCGGTTGCGCCACCGGGGAGGTAGCCGACGATTACTTCGATCGGCTTGTTCGGATAGTCATCAGCCGCCTTGGCGCAGTTGGCGCCAGCGAGCGACAGCAGTACCAGCGACAGCGCTGTCAGCATGGCATGGGCTGATTTTTTGTAGGATCCAATCATTCTTCTCTCCCTTTTTCTTGCTTCTTCGAGGCTTCCATCCCGCAGCGAGACTTTGCTAGCGTCACGTCCCAAAGGAGCCGTAGACAGCGCACCCGAATTCCTGCCGCCAACTAAAAGCCCATCACCGTTCCTCTTGGCCTCCCGCGGCACTTCGCGACGGCATGGCCGACGGCGCAGTACGGCGACCTTATAAAAAGAAACGGCGCAAAAAGGTGAGTCGTAGATTCTTATGCCGGCATCGCACACTGCGAGGATAAGGCTTCTGCTCGGAGCCAGGTGCCGCGGTATGCTTTACCGATAGACGGCGGAGCGGAGAGAATATGGCAAAGCATGGTAGAGCGAGCCAGGCCCGGTTGCGCAGCCGCAAGCATTACGAATGAGGGTGAGCGAGGAACCGTTCCGCTTCGATGGCGGCCATGCAGCCGAGGCCGGCAGCGGTTACCGCCTGCCGATAGACATCGTCGCTTACATCGCCTGCCGCAAAGACGCCCGGAACGCTGGTGCGCGTCGATCCAGGCTCAACCCAGATGTAGCCACCGGGCTTCTGTCGGAGCTGGTCGCCAAAGACCCGGACGGACGGGCTGTGGCCGATCGCGACGAACAGCCCGTCGGCAGGCAGGTTCTGCACAGCAACCGTTCTGGCATGCCTGAGGCGAATGCCTTCGACGGAGAGCGCCGGTTCTTCGTTGCCCAGAACTTCATCCACTACATGCTCCCAGACGACCTCGATTTTCGTGTCGTTGAACAGTCGTTGCTGCAGGATTTTCTCCGCTCGCAAACTGGCACCACGGTGCACGAGCGTGACCTTAGACGCATATTTGCTGAGGAATAGCGCTTCCTCGGCCGCGGTGTTGCCCCCGCCAACCACCACGACGTGCTTGCGGATGAAGAATATGCCGTCGCATGTAGCGCAAGCGGAGACACCGAAGCCGCGGAAACGCTCTTCCGAAGGCAGGCCAAGCCACCTGGCCTGGGCGCCGGTCGCGATGATGAGCGCCTCGGTCTCGTAGCGCTTGCCGGACGACGTGATTACCCTGAACGGCCGCTCGCTGAGATCGGCGGTTTCGACATGGTCAGTGACGATAGTCGCCCCGCAGTGTTCCGCCTGTTTCTGCATCTGCTCCATGAGCCATGGGCCCTGGACGATGTCGGGGAATCCCGGATAGTTCTCGACATCCGTGGTTACCGTCAGCTGTCCACCAGGTTGCGGCCCACAGATCAGCACGGGATTGCACAGCGCGCGTGCCGCATAGATGGCGGCGGTGTAGCCCGCCGGCCCCGACCCGATAATGATGACCCGTGTGCTCATTCGTTCGCCCAGGATTGCTGGTGGGTTTGCCCGGCTCGACGGTATTGCCCGCCCGCCTCGGTTATCCGCTGCCTCGCGCCCGCTCCGAAAAGCAGCGGTCCGACGTAGCCATCAGCTGGCATGGCGGGAGAGGCCGTCGTTGGCAACCGCGGCGGCGCTATTCCCAGAGGGCGACCGGCATCGGCAGACCGTCATAGAGTTTCGCGTCGACAGTCTTGGAGAGAGGAATATCAAAGCCTTCGAGTACCGCCTGCAACTGGCGCGTATGCTGCGCCGAGTGCCAGGTCTGGCGCTCAAGTACCTCCCAGCCCGAACGCACGCCATAATAAGTCCGGACGGTCCATAGGCAGGCGCGGTCCTGCAAGCCATCCCACCAGCCCGTCAGGGTCGCGATCGATGCGTCGGCAAAAGCAAGGATGTCGGCATTGTTCTTCATGTCATCAGGCGCGGGAAGATTGACGTAGTGCGCCCAATCCTCGAATTCTCCCGCGACGTTGCGGACGAACACGTCAGGTATCTGGAAGATGTGATAGGCAAGGCCAAGGACCGTTCGCTCCATGCGGTTCGGAATGGGATGGTGGCCGAGCTTGTCCACCGGAATCTCCACGATCAGTGATCTCGCTACCGCGAGAAATTCCTGCCAGCGCCGATGGAGCTCTTCAGGCGGCAGTCGCTCGACGCCGTCTCGCTTCCTGCCGACGAACTCGGCGACCTGGTCGAGCGACTGGGCAAAGGTGAACTTCTCGCCGCGCGATACTACAGGCAAAGACTTCGCGCCGAGCTTGGCGAGGTCGGCTGCGCCTTGCTCGTTCTCGAGCAGGTTCACGGATTCGAACGGCACGCCGAGACTGGTCAGGAACTCCTTCGTCTTGACGCAGGCCGAGCATCCAGGCACCCAGAAAACCCTGATCGGATCAGTGTACATGTATAAATCTCCTGCTCTTGAACCGAGAATCTTGAAATCCTTCGACTTGCGTGCGGCGCGGCGGACCACGCGATCCCAGTCGGGATCAGCCGGCAAACTGTAGCGTCCCCGGATTGTCTAAAGCGTCGTGGGCAGCAACTGAAGACGCCATTCGGGAAGGGGGGCATCGTGATCGGCGATGTGCCGGGCCGCGGCATCGTCGGGCACGATGCTTTCCTTCCCGTTTGCGACTTTCGATCATGGAAGCCTGCTTTTAAGAGAGGCCGAGACTGGCGCCACGTCCGCGTCGGCGCTCTCGTCTGAACCATGAAGGGGCAAAGAGAGCATTCAATGCCGAGCAGCCGGTCAAACGCTATCAGAGCGGGGCATGCTCCATTTGGCCCGGGGGTGTGCCGGCGAAGATGAGCTGGGCTCCTACCACCCGCCGTTCCCGTAGGTTCTCACCACCAGACGGATGCGGGCGCCAACATTGAGGGATTGTGAATGCGACTTGCGGGTAAGACTGCGCTGATTACCGGCGGAACGAGCGGCATCGGGCTTGCTGCGGCGCGGACATTCGTCCGCGAAGGCGCGCGTGTGGCGCTCTGCGCACGCGACGGCAAGAAAGCCCAGGCGCTGGCAGCCGAGCTGGGTCCGGGCAGTGTCGGCGTCCATATGGACGTCTCCGACCTGGACTCCATCGCGGCTGGTGCGGTGCTTGCCTCGGAAGCGCTCGGAGGCATCGACATCGTCTTCGCCAATGCCGGCATCACCGTGTTCAAGCCGTTCGCCGACTGGACCGGCGAGGATTTCGATAAGCTTTTTGCTGTCAACACCAAGGGCCAGTTCTTCACGGTCCAAAAGGCAGCACCCTTCATGCGCGATTGCGGCGTGGTGATCCTGACGGGGTCGATCGCCGCCAAGACCGGTCAGCCCAATATGGCACTGTACGCGGCTTCGAAGGCTCCGGCCTTGGCCCTAGCCAAGGCGATTTCGGCAGACCTCTTGTCGCGCCGCATCCGTGTCTTCTGCCTGTCGCCAGGACCAACCAAGACCGCCGTGTTCACAAGCGAAGGACCGTTCGCCAACGGCGCCGAAAAGGCGCTGGCGACCGTTCAGGCACGCGTGCCGATCGGCCGCGCCGCCGATCCATCCGAGCAGGCGGAAGTGGCGCTTTTCCTCGCCTCCGACGCCTCGTCCTTCATGCTGGGCACCGAGATCGTCGTTGACGGGGGCAAGAGCCAGCTTTGAGATGACCGCTCGGCGGGCCTGTCCCTTGAAAGAGATGCGGCATCGTTAGGAGCCAGCTAACTGCACTGGCTTCCAAGCCCCAGGGGCCCCCCGTGTTGCTTGAAGAGAAGTAGTTTGGACGGTCTGTTCGGATCGACGCCCGTTGCAGGGAGTCGGGTTGGATGCGCCCGTGGACGAGCGTCGGGAGGGGAAGCTGTCCACCCGACACGCCTTGGCCAGAATCGATGGTGAGCCGATCAACTCGGTGCGACAATCGCCAGTCATCGCGCGTTGCGATGACACCCTTCCCAACAAAGACTCCTTGGGGCGGACGTCACTACGTTAGAAAATGGCCCCGAACGTATCGGCGGGCGCCATGCTACTCACCGGCTGCGGCTGAGCATCACCGCCTTTGGTTGCTTGCTTCGTTTGATCTGCTTCCTATGGGAGAAAAATATGATGAGCTTAGGCCGGCCTCGCGCGGCTCTCACCATGCTGGACAAGATCTGGTCGCAGCACAGCATCCTCGACCGCGCGGACGGTGAGACGCTGCTCTATGTCGACCGGCATCTCATCCACGACGGTTATCAGCCAGCATTCGAGTTCCTGCGGGCGCGCGGCTTGCGCCCGAGAGCTCCTCATCAAATTTTCGGCACGCCCGACCACTACGTGCCGACTGACGTGCGTCAGGTTGCGCGCATTCCCAGCGCCGAGCGCCGCGGCATGGTCGAGTCGCTGATGGAGAACGCCAAGGAGCTCGGCTTCACCGTGTTTGAACTTGCCGACAGCCGGCAGGGCATCGTGCATGTCATCGGCCCCGAGCAGGGCATCAGCCAGCCGGGCATGACCATCGTTTGCGCCGACAGTCATACCTCGACGCACGGCGCGCTGGGCGCTCTGGCGTTCGGCGTCGGCATGACGCAGGCAACGCAGGTGTTGGCCACCCAAACGCTATGGCAGCGCAAACCGAAATCCATGCGGATTTCCGTCGAGGGCGAACTGGGCTTCGGCGTAAGCGCCAAGGACGTCATTCTCGCCATTATCCGTAAGATCGGCGCCGCTGGCGCGGTCGGCTATGTCATCGAATATGCCGGCTCCGCCATCCGTGATCTGACCATGGAAGGCCGCTTGACTGTCTGCAATATGTCGATCGAGGCCGGCGCGCGCGCCGGCATGATCGCGCCAGACCAGGTGACGTTCGACTATGTGAGGGGCCGGCCCTATTCGCCCTCGGGAGAAGCCTGGGACAAGGCGGTCGAGCGCTGGTCGCAGCTCGGCTCGGATCCCGACGCCGTGTTCGACAGGGAAGTCACACTCGACGCGGCCGAGATCGCGCCGATGGTAACCTGGGGCACGAGCCTTGAGGACGTCGCTCCAATCGACGCGCTAGTGCCAGACCCGGATCGCGCCAACACCGCCGAGCGCCGCGAAGCCATGTCGAAGGCGCTTACATATATGGGACTCGAACCCGGCACGTTGCTGGCTGAAATCCCGGTCGACCGGGTATTCATCGGCTCGTGCACCAATGGCCGGATCGAGGACTTGAGATCCGCCGCGGCGGTCGTCAAAGGCCGGACGGTCCATCCGAGAGTCGAAGCTTGGATCGTGCCTGGGTCTGGCCTGGTCAAGGCTCAGGCGGAGGCTGAGGGGCTGGACAGCATCTTCCTCCACGCCGGTTTCGAGTGGCGCGAGGCGGGCTGTTCGCTTTGCCTGGGAACCAATGGCGAGACCGTGGCTTCCGGCAAGCGCTGCGCCTCGACCTCAAATCGTAATTTCGTCGGCCGACAGGGCCGCGGCGCACGTACCCACTTGATGAGCCCGACCATGGCGGCCGCAGCCGCTATCACCGGCCACCTCACCGACGTTCGCCAGTTTCAGCGAGGAGAATGACCATGGAACCGTTCAAGTCGGTCACGGCGACAGCCGTTCCCTTTCCTGGCGTCAATGTCGATACCGACCAGATCCTGCCGGCGCGCTTCCTTTCGAAACCCCGCGCCGAGGGCTTTGCCCAATATCTCTTCCACGATCTGCGCTTCGACGACGGCGGCAAGGAGCGGGAAAATTTTGTACTCAACACGCCACCCTATCGCCACGGCGAGATCTTGGTTGGCGAAGATAACTTCGGTTGCGGCTCGTCGCGCGAAAATGCCGTCTGGGCGGTTGCGGACTATGGTTTCCGGGTTGTCGTCGCGCCAAGCTTTGGCGACATCTTCTTCTCCAACAGCTTGAAGAACGGTCTGCTGCCAGTGGTACTGAAACGCGACGCAATCAGCAGCATCATGATCCAGCTCAAGGAACAACAGGGGGCGACCATTGAGGTCGATCTCGCCGCACAGACTCTGACCGCCCCGAACGGAGCGGTCCATTCCTTCGAGATAGATGAGTTCTCCAAGCACTGCTTGCTAAACGGCATCGACGAACTCGACTACACGCTGTCACAGAAGGACCAAATCGATGCCTTCGAGAAGCGCCACGCGGCCGAGCAGGGCTGGACCGTTCCGGACTGATAAGCGCGAATGCCTTCATCGCCCAAATGGCAGGTTTGGCGTAGCAAGGAACTTGTTGTCTATCGGCCGCGACCTTCCGGCTTTTGCGGCCGCCACGACTGCCGACTACGTCTTTAGAACGAGAAGTCATGTCGAGGAGTGACCCCTAAAATGAAGTTGTTGCATTATGGCCCGTTGGGCCAGGAAAAGCCCGGAATGCTCGATAAGGACGGCCGCATCCGCGACCTATCTGGCAAGGTGGCCAACTTTGCCGGTAGTACGTTGCTTCCGGAAAGTCTTGACGCACTACGCGCCATCGACCCGATGACCTTGCCCTTGATCGAAGGCAACCCGCGCCTCGGTGCCTGCGTTGCCGGCACCGGCAAGTTCATCTGCATCGGCCTGAATTATTCCGACCACGCCGCAGAGACAGGCGCGACGGTGCCGCCGGAGCCGATCATCTTCATGAAGGCCACGTCGGCCATTGTCGGCCCCAACGATCCGGTCGAAATCCCGCGTGGATCACTCAAGACCGACTGGGAAGTCGAGCTCGGCGTCGTCATCGGCAAGACCGCAAAATACGTGTCGGAGGCCGAGGCGATGGACTATGTCGCGGGCTATTGCGTCATCAATGACGTTTCCGAGCGCGCCTTCCAGGCTGAACGTCAGGGCCAGTGGACCAAGGGCAAGTCCTGCGATACGTTCGGACCGACCGGCCCGTGGCTGGTGACGGCCGACGAGATCGACGACCCGCAGAACCTCAAGATGCATCTCGAGGTCAACGGGCGCAAATTCCAGGACGGCTCGACCAAAACGATGATTTACGGCGTCCGCTATCTGGTGTCCTACCTGTCGCAGTTCATGAGCCTGCTGCCGGGAGACATCATCTCCACCGGCACCCCTCCTGGCGTCGGCCTAGGCCAGAAACCGAACATCTTCCTCAAGGCAGGCGACGTCGTTACGCTCGGCATCGAGGGCCTCGGCATGCAGCGTCAGGAGTTCTACCAAGGCTGACAGGGGCACACGCCCTGCACAGCGGCAACGGTTCGGGAAACTCGGCTACGACAACGTCGCGGTGCGCGCGGGCGACGCACCATGGGCTGGCCGGACGCCGCGCCCTTCGACGCCATCCTGGTGGCGGCTGCCGCGCCCCCCCGCCGCCCGCCCTGCGCGAACAGCTCGACATCGGTGGCCGGCTCTTGATCCCGTCGGCGAAGACCCTACAGCCAGCGTCTCGTCAGGACCGCACGAAGGGCAGCCGCGACCTACAGGGAGGAGGATTTCGGCGGCGGCCGGTTCCTCCCGCTCATCGGCGAACAAGGCGGGCCCGAAGAGGACTGACGCGCGGCGCCAACCGTTCCCAATCCGGCCGCGCTTGACGCTGCCGGATTGTCGCTTAAGGACTAGCGGTTCCACCCAACAAAGGCAGAACGGCATGTTCCATCCCGATTTCACGACGCTCAGAATCTTCCTTGCCGTCTACAATCTGGGCAACATCAGCAAGGCGGCGGCGCGCGAGAACATCGCGTCGTCGGCGATCAGCAAGCGCCTCCACTCGCTTGAATCGGAACTCGGGGCGCCGCTGTTCTATCGGCATTCGCGCGGCGTCGAGGCGACGCCCGCCGGCGAGATGCTCGCCAAGCACGCGGCGACCCTGTTCAGCCAGATCAACCGGATGACCTCGGAGATGAGCACCTTCGCCTCCGGCGTCGCCGGCCAGGTGCGCATTCACGCGCACACCTCGGCCATCGTTCAATACATGCCGAGCCAGATCGCCAGCTTCACCAAGGCCTATCCCTCGGTGAAGATCATCCTGGTCGAGGATTCGAGCCTCGGCGTCCTGCAGGCGACGATCGAGGGCCTGACGGACATCGGTATCCTGGCGGGCAACATGGCCTTCCCGGATGCGCTGGATGTCTTCGACTACAGGCACGACAAGCTGGTGGTTCTGGTTCCGGCCGGCCACCCGCTCAGCACGTCGGGCGGGGTGCGCTTTGCCGACACGCTCGGCTTCGACCATGTCGGGCTCGCCGTCACCAGTTCGCTCGGCACCCTGCTCGCGGGTGCGGCCGACGCGCTCAGCATGACGCTGAAGACGTGCATCGAGGTGAAGACCTTCGAATCGGCCGTGCGTATGGTCGAGGCCGGGCTCGGCATCACTATCCTGCCGGACGGCGTGCTGGCCGACAAAGTTGGCAACGACCGGGTCTGCGCCATTCCGCTGCTCGACGAATGGTCGACGCGTCCGCACGTCATCTGCGTCCGCAACGACCGACAGCTGACGACCGCGGCGCTGTTCATGCTCGATCACCTGCGGTCCGTCCCATAGCGGTGATCGCCAGCCGCCGCCGATCGTCGCTGTTTGATAAGGGGGGCCTGCCGAACCGATACTGTCGCGTCGGCGGCAGCCATCATAACGTCGCGCCGTGTTCACCAGCATCGGGTCCAGGATCGCAAACCGGTCTTCGGCAAGCGCGATGCATCCATTCAAAGCGTGGGCGTCCATCCCCGTCGGGGAGATACGGCGCTCCGGGAGAATTTCATGAGAGAGAACTCTTTTCGGCTCGCGATCATGCCGGGCGACGGCATCGGCGTCGAGGTTATGGAGGCGGCGACGGCGGTGCTGGAGGCGATCGAGAAGCGTCACGACATCGGCTTCAAGATGGAGCGCGTCAATGGCGGCGCCCGCCATTATCAGGAGACCGGCGTCGCCATGACCGAAGAGGGATTCGAGGCGGCCGAACGGGCCGACGCCATCCTGTTCGGCGCCATGGGTTCGCCGGACATCCGCCATCCCGACGGCACCGAGCCAGCCCCCCAGCTCGACATGCGCTTTCGCATGAAGCTCTACGCGGGCCTGCGCCCGATCCGGGCCATTCCCGGCGTGCCGCTGGCTCTGGCTTCGCCGCGCGCTTCCGAGATCGATTTCGCGCTGGTGCGAGAATCGACCGAGGGGCTGTTTGCCTCGCGCGGCAAGGGCATCGTGACCGACGACAAGGTCGCCACCGACACGATGCGGATCACGCGCGACGTCACCGAGCGGGTGTCGCACTTCTCCTTCAAGCTCGCCGAGCGACGCGCCCGGCGGCGCAAGCGCAAGGGCATGGTGACGCTCATCGACAAGTCAAACGTGTTCCGGTCGTTCGCCTTCATGCGCAAGATCTTCTTCGAGGTCGCCTCGCAGCATCCCGACGTCACGGCGGCCCAGCATTCGATCGACGCCACCGCGCTCGACCTCATCCGCCGGCCGTGGGATTTCGACGTGATGGTCACCGAGAACATGTTCGGCGACATCCTGTCGGACCTGGGGGCCGGGCTCGTCGGCGGAATGGGCTTCGCGCCGTCGGCCGATATCGGCGACGACCACGCTTTGTTCCAGCCCTGCCATGGCACCGCGCCCGACATTGCCGGCCAGGGCATCGCCAATCCGGTCGCGATGATCCTGTCGACCGCCATGATGCTCGACTGGCTCGGCGCCCGCCATAGCAGCGAGGCCTGCCTGGAAGCAGCCGACGAGATCGAGACCGCCGTTGACGCGGCGTTTGGCGCCGGCTCGGTTCGTCCCTATGACATTGGCGGCAGCGACGGCACGGGCGCGATCGCCCGGGCGATCATCGAGCGGCTGGCACCGCGCGCCAGGGTCTGAAACGCCAGCTTCAGGGTGGAATTCATGGCACTATCTCTTCCCGAAGCGCTCGACCTCAGCGGCCAGCGCATTGTCGTCACCGGCGCGGCGAGCGGGATCGGCCGGGCGACGGCAAGCGCTCTCGCCAGCCTCGGCGCCGACCTGCTGCTCGCCGATGTCTCGAGCCTCGACGCGACCTGTGCCGATCTCATCGCCCACAACGTCGTTCCCGAAACGGTCCAGGGCGACCTCCTGACGCCCGGCGCCATAGCCCGGCTCTTCGCCTCCGGGCCGGTCCGCGCGGTCGTCCATTGCGCGGGCATCGTTCCGACGCAGATTCCCTGGGACCAGGACCCAAACTGGGAAGCCCGCTTCGCCCGGACCATGGCGGTCAACGTCCGGCTGCCGATCGAACTCGGTCACGCCGGCATCGCCCACATGGCCGGGAACGGCGGCGGCCGGTTGATCCTCATCGGCTCGCTGGCCGGCTGGCACGGCGGCACGCTGACGACGACGCCGCCCGATTACGTCACCTCCAAGGGCGGGTTGCACGCGCTGGTCCGCCTGCTTGCCCGCAAGGCTGCGCCGGGCGGCGTTCTGGTCAACGGCGTCGCCCCCGGACCGGTCGTGACGCCGTTCAGCGCCAACATCGACTTTCCGCGCGAAAACTTTCCGCTCGGACGCATGGCCACCGCCGAGGAGATCGCCTGGCCGATCGCCTTCCTATGCACGAAGGGGGCGAGCAATTTCTGCGGCGAGATCGTCAACGTCAATGGCGGCGTCTTCTTCGCCTGATGACGGGCCGTTGACAACATGAGCGACAGCTTCGATCCCGACCGCGCGGCAGAGGGACTGGCGAGCGCATGGCGCGCCGGTGCGCAGCCGGCCGGATTGCGCGCCGACGTACGGCCGCGCAGCCTCGCCGAAGGCTACGATGTCCAGGACCGGCTGATCGCGCTCCTCGGCCATGCGGTCGTCGGCTGGAAGATCGGCCTCGCCGGGCGCAACTTCTATCGCGGCGCCGGTCTCTCCCGCCCGATCTTCGGGCGCATCCTGGCGCCGCGCCGCCACGTCAGTGGCGAAGACGTCATCGTGCCCCGCGATGCCAGCGTCACTATCGAACTGGAGATCGCGCTCGTGCTGGCGTGTGACGCCGGACCCGTCGTCACCCCAGACCTGATCGAATCCGCGCATATCGGCTTCGAAATCGTCTCCTCGCGCCTTCCCGACCGCCAGCGCATCGGCGTACCGGCCACGATCGCCGACAATTGCGTGTCGCATGCGGTGGTCCTGGGCCAAACCGTCGATCTTGACGCGATCGGCGACATCGCCGCACATGCCGGCGTCACGGTCGACGGCCATTTGCGCGCCCGCGGCCTGCGCGGCGACGATCTGCCCGATACGCTCGCGGTGCTCGGCCACCTGATCGCGCATCTGCGCGAACGGGGACAGGTCCGGAGGTGTAGCGGCGTGGTCTTCACCGGCACGCTGACGCAACCGTTCGACGTCGCGGCGCCGTGCGAACTCGCCGTCACCGGCACGGGATCGGCATTGCGTTGCCGGCTTGTGCCCGCTCCGTGAGGCCGCCGGCTTCACGGTCCACGGACAAAAAATGAGACAGGGGAATACCGATGCGTTCGTCCAGACTGCCCACCCGATACGGCCGTATTTTCCCGCCGGACGAAGCCTGGCTGGCGACGGCAGAGCCGGAGGTCATTCTCGACCCCGAATTGGAGATCATCGACACCCATCATCATCTCTGGGACCTTCGCACCACCAGCGGCCACCGCTACATGCTCGACGAGTTCCTCGCCGATGCCAACAGTGGCCACACGGTCGTCGCCACCGTTCACATGAACGCTTACGAATGGGATCGCGCCTTCGGCCCGAAGGAGATGCAGCCCGTCGGTGAGACCGAGGTCGCCGCCGGCATCGCCGCCATGTGCGACAATGGCATCTACGGGCCGATCCGTGTTGCGGCCGGCATCGTCGGCTTCGCCGACCTGATGCTCGGCGACGGCGTCGCGCCGGTCCTGGAGGCGCATGTACGGGCCGGCGGCGGTCGTTTCCGAGGCATCCGCCACTCAGGCGGGTGGGACGCCGACCCGATCATCGGCAACAGCTTTCCGGGCATCGCGCCCGGGCTTTACGGGCAGCCGCATTTCCGCGCCGGATTTGCCCGGCTCGTCGCCATGGGCCTATCCTTCGACGCCTGGCTCTACCATCCCCAGCTCGCCGACGTCACCGACCTCGCGCGCGCCTTTCCGGAGGCCAGCATCGTCATGGGCCATTGCGGCTGCCCGCTCGGCTACGGCCCCTATGCCGGCCGCAAGGACGAGGTCTTCGCCGCCTGGAAGGCGTCGATGGCCGAACTCGCCACCTGCCCGAACGTCTCGATCAAGCTCGGCGGCATGATGATGCGGCTTGCCGCCTACGACTACAACACCCGGCCCGCGCCGCCGACCTCGGCCGAACTCGCCTCCATGTGGGGTCCCTACATCGAGACCTGCATCGAACTCTTCGGAGCCGACCGCGCCATGTTCGAGAGCAACTTCCCGGTCGACCGGATGGGCATCGGCTATGCCGCCCTTTGGAACGCCTTCAAGCGCATCGTTTCCGGCGCATCCGACGGCGTGAAACGCGGGCTGTTTGCCGGCACCGCGAGGCGCGTCTACCGGCTGGATTGAACCGCCGCGCGGGCGGCGCCAGCCAACACATTTGGCGAGGTGGGGGGAACCGAACCGATAATATCTCTGCATCGCGCCGCCGGCTTAAGCTTCCCCGATAAGGAGGCGCGCGCGGTCGGCGGATCGGAGCGTGGCGGGCAGGCATTTCTGGAGCAGCCGGAAGTTAGGGAGGTCATGCAGTATCAGCTCCTATTCGCGCCCGTGTTCGCGAACATGGACCATCTTCTAACGGGCGCGTGGATCACCATCCAGCTCTCGTTCGTTGCCATGATTCTCGGCCTGATCGTCGGCGTCGTGCTGGCCTTTGCCAAGACCGGCGGGCCGCCCCCGCTGCGCTGGCTGATCGACGCCTATATCGAGCTCGTCCGTAACACACCCTTCCTGGCGCAGATCTACTTCATTTATTTCGCGCTCCCGGAATTCGGCATCCGCATGACGCCGAACACCGCCGCCATCGTGGCGCTGGTGGTCAATGTCGGCGCCTTCGCCACCGAAATCATCCGGGCCGGCATCGAATCCATCGCCAAGGGCCAGGTCGAGGCCGGCGTCGCGCTCGGGCTCAACCGCCTGCAGATCTTCCGCTACATCATCCTGAAGCAGGCGGTGCGTACCATCTACCCGGCGCTGACCAGCCAGTTCGTCTACCTGATGCTGTCGACCAGCGTCGTCTCGGTGATCTCGGCGACGGACCTGGCCGCCGCCGGCAACGACATCCAGCAGCGAACCTTCACCGCCTTCGAGGTCTATCTTGTCATCACCGGCATGTACCTCGTCATGTCGCTCGGCTTCTCCGGCCTGTTCCGCCTGATCCAGCGCCTCGCCTTTAACTATCCCTTAAGCCGGTAGGAGCGAGGTCATGATCCGCCCCTTCGGCATACAGGAATTCTGGTTCATCATTCTGGCTGTCCGGTGGACCATCGCGCTTTCGGCCGCCGCCTTTGCCGGCGGCGCCGTCGGCGGACTCGTGGTGGCGCTGGCGCGGGTGTCGAAATACCGGCTGCTCTGCCTGCCGGCGCTCGGCTTCATTCGCCTGTTCCAGGGCACGCCGCTCTTGATGCAGCTTTTCCTCACCTATTTCGGCCTGCAGATCATCGGCTTCGGCGTCAGCCCCTGGGTGGCGGCCGCACTGGCGCTTACCGTGCACGCCGCCGCCTTTCTCGGCGAGATCTGGCGCGGCTGCATCCAGGCGGTGCCGGAAGGCCAGAGCGAGGCGAGCTGGGCGCTTGGCCTGTCCTATTTCGATCGGATGAAATCGGTGATCCTGCCGCAGGCCGCGCGCATCGCCTTGGCGCCGACCGTCGGCTTCCTCGTCCAGCTGATCAAGGGCACGTCGCTCGCCTCGATCATCGGCTTCGTCGAGCTGATGCGCGCCGCGCAGATCATGAACAACGCGACCTACTCGCCGCTCAAGGTCTACGGGCTGGTGACCATCATCTACTTCTGCCTGTGCTGGCCGCTTTCGGTCTACGCCCGGCGCATGGAAGGGCATTACGCCGCTCTGGCGACACGCTGACGTCTCGAATTGTCCGGACCCTCGATGTCGGGGATCCATTTTTTGAAAGGGAGGATACACCTGATGACACTCTGGAAAAATGCTCTGACGTTCGTCGCGAGCGTCGCGGTCGCGGCGGCCGTCACCGTGATGCCGGCTTCAGCCCTGACCTTGAAGGAAATCAAGGACAAAGGCACGATCACCGTCGGCTCGCTGGTCGATTACCCACCCTTCGGCCTGCTCGATTCCAACGGCCAGGCCGTCGGCTACGATCCCGATCTCGCCAAGGAGTTCGCCGACAGCATCGGCGTCAAGCTGACCATCCTGCCGGTGACCTCGGCCAACCGCATCCAGTACCTGCTGTCGGGCCAGGCCGACGTGCTGATTGCCACGCTCGGCATCACCGAGGAACGCCTCAAGGTTGTCAACTTCTCGGTGCCCTATGCCGGTCTCGAGCAGTTCGTCTATGGCGACAAGGATATCGCCATCACCGACAAGGCGGGCCTCGCGGGCCAGACGATCGGCGTCACCCGCGGCACCACGCAGGACACCGCCGTGACGGCAATCGCCGCGGCCGACACCAACGTCCAGCGCTACGACGACGACGCCTCCTCCGCGCAGGCACTGATCTCCGGCCAGGTGCCGCTGCTCGGCGT
The DNA here is from genome assembly GCF_029269325.1 of Mesorhizobium sp. XAP4. Lineage (NCBI taxonomy): Bacteria > Pseudomonadati > Pseudomonadota > Alphaproteobacteria > Hyphomicrobiales > Phyllobacteriaceae > Mesorhizobium > Mesorhizobium sp. XAP4. The sequence continues at coordinate 137,245 of NZ_JARIXW010000008.1, forward strand.
TGCCGACATCGCGATCGGCCAGATCGAAAAGACGGCGCCGGACCGCTTCACCAAGAAGTTCCTGCTGCGCCAGCAGGCGCAGGGTATCGTCGTGCGCAAGGACTCGCCCGAGCTGCTTGCCGCCGTCAACGACTTCCTGAACGGGAAGAAGAAGGACGGAAGCCTGGGCAAGCTGCACGAGCAATGGATGAAGGCGCCGTTGCCGGACTTCATCGAAAACGCCGAGAAGTAGGTTCAGGCACGGCCGGCCGCAGGGAGATGTCCACGTGAGTTCAGAACAGGTGAAAGCAACCGTCTCGCTCGCGGTGAGCATGGAAAACGTCGAGAAATACTACGGCGCTTTCCATGCGCTGAAGGCCGTCAACCTGACGGTCCGCACAGGCGAGCGAATCGTCCTTTGCGGCCCGTCCGGCTCGGGCAAGTCGACGCTCATCCGCTGCATCAACCAGCTCGAGCAGGTCCGCAGCGGCAGGATCGTGGTCGACGGCATCGAACTCACCGCGGGGCCGAAGAACGTCGAGGCGGTGCGCCGCAACGTCGGCATGGTGTTCCAGCAGTTCAACCTGTTCCCGCACATGACGGTGCTCGAAAACTGCACGCTAGCGCCCATGAAGGTTTCCGGCATCGCCAAGGCGAAGGCGGAGGAGACCGCGCGCAAATACCTCGCCCGCGTGCGCATTCCCGAACAGGCCCACAAATATCCCGCCCAGCTTTCGGGCGGCCAGCAGCAGCGCGTGGCGATCGCGCGCGCGCTCTGCATGAATCCCAGGATCATGCTGTTCGACGAGCCGACCTCCTCGCTCGACCCGGAGATGGTCAAGGAAGTCCTCGACACCATGATCGAACTGGCCAACGAAGGCATGACCATGCTCTGCGTCACCCACGAGATGGGCTTCGCCCGCCAGGTCGCCGACCGCGTCATCTTCATGGACCAGGGCGAGATCGTCGAGATGGGCGAGCCGGGCACCTTCTTCGACAATCCGAGGGAAGCCCGCAGCAAGGCGTTCCTCAGCCAGATCAGCCATTGAACATGGCGTGCGCCCTGTACTGAAGCGGCGACGGCAGATGCTGCCGGATACGAGGATTTGAACATCATGCGCGCCGTGGTTCTGCATGCCGAGAGAAGACCTGCGCGTCGAGGAAAGGGCCAGGCCCGAACCTGGCCCCTAACAGGTGCTGGTGCGGATCGCCAATGGCGGCATCTGCGGCTCCGACCTGCATTGTTACAACCATGGCGGCTTCGGGCCGGTCCGAGTGCGCGAGCCGATGATCCTCGATCACGAGATTTCCGGGCATGTCGCGGCGCTCGGCGCCGGTGTCGTGGGCGTGCAGTTGGGCGCGATGGTCGCCGTCAGTCCGTCGTCGCCCTGCGGCCCTTGCGGCTTCTGCCCCAGCGGCCAGCCGATCCACTGTTCCGACATGTGCTTCCTCGGCAGCGCGATGCGCACGCCGCTCGTGCAGGGCGGGTTTGCCGACTACATCGTCTGCGACGCCGCCAACGCCGTCGCCATGGCTGCCGGCGTCGACGCCGCGATCGGCCTCCTCCTCCTGCTTTCGGCGCGACTGGCGCGCGCGAAGTGGTGGTCACCGACATCCTCGACAAGCCGCTCGCCCTCGCCCCTTCGCTCGGCGCCGACCATACGGTCAACGTCGGGCGGTCGGGCCGGATGCGCTGGCCGGCTATGAGTCCAACAAGGGCTATTCGACGTCGTCTTCGAGGTCGCCGGCCAGTCGCTGACCATCGCCCGGGCACTGCGCGCGACACAGCCGCGCAGCACCATCGTGCTCGTCGGCCAGGGCGCCGTCCCCGAACTGCCGATTTCGACCATCGTCGGCAAGGAACTGGTGCTGCGCGGCAGCTTCCGCTTCGCAGGCGCGTTTTCTCGCCGCCAAGCTCATTGGTTCGGGCCGGATCGACGTGGCGCCGCTGCTCAGCGCGACCATGCCGGTCACTGATGCCAATGACGCCTTCCTGCTGGCAGGCGACAAGAGCCGGGCGATCAAGGTACAGATCGCCTTCGCCTGAACGCAGTCGTCGCGCGGCGATCGCCTTCCGCCGCGCGACGCAGGCTGCCGCCACGTTCCGCGAGGTGGGGGGTGCCCAACGGATACTTTCCTTCGCCGGGCTCTCCGTTAGTTTCGATGGGAGGAAGACCCTCGATACGATGCGCCTCATAGCACGCACCGCGAAACCCGCCGGTGCTCCCCTTTTTCCAAATTCGAAGAGAAGACCGCCATGTCCAGCAAGAAACCCGTAGCCATCGTCTTCGACACATTCGGATCCGTGGTGGACTGGCGCGGCAGCCTGGTCGCCGAAATGAAGGAACTCGGTGGCAAGCGCGGCGTCAACGGCGACTGGGCCGCCGTCGCCGACGCATGGCGCCACGGCTATCACCGGATGCTCGATGAAGTAACCACGGGCACGCGGGACTACGGCCTCCTCGACGACCTGCATCGCGAACTGCTCGACGAGGCCATGCGCGATGTTGGCGTCACCGGCTTCAGAGAGGACGACCTGCGCGACATCAACCTCGGCTGGCATCGCGTCAAGGCCTGGCCGGATGCCGTGGCGGGCCTGACGCGGCTGAAGACCAAATACATCGTCGGCTCGCTTTCGAACGGCAACGTGCGCCTGCTGGTCGACATGGCCAAGGGCGCGAACCTGCCGTGGGACGTGGTCTTCGGCTCCGACATGTTCTCACGCTTCAAGCCGCATCCCGACACCTACCTGGGCAGCGCCCGGCTGCTCAATCTCGAACCGGGCGAGGTCATGCTGGCGTCGGCGCACAATGGCGACCTCGCCAACGCGCGCAAGTACGGTTTGATGACCGGCTTCTTCCTGCGTCCCACCGAATTCGGCCCCAACCAGGCGATCGACCTTGCCGCCGAGGCGGATTGGGATGTCATCGCCGACGACATCGAGGACATGGCCACCAAGCTCGACACCTGACGGTGGCGGTCGCGCCATTGGCGCCGGCATTCTCCTTCTCGGTCGTCCTAGGCTCGCCCGCTTCCTACCTCATCCTGAGCTTGTCGAAGAACACTGTCCCGATTGCGAAGGCAGGGCGTGGTGACGACAAAGCGCGGCCATCCCTCCACCCGAATATCACCGTTTCCTCGCCGTTCGCGATGCCGACATGGTGAACAACGATTTGAGCCCTCTTGCCGGGGCGGCTAGGACTTCGGTTGGGGATTTGCCTTAGGACAGTGCTTCCAGCCAATATTTGTTCGGCTGCATGCTTCTATAATTCATCACCCCTATCACCGAATAGCTTCAGCAAACGAATTGGAGGTCTTCTTTCGCAGCAGGGAGGCAATGCCGGTACCCCAGGTACCGCATTCGCGAATGGCAGGAAGAGTTTGGAGGAGGAATTCAATGAAGAAATATATAGCGGCAGCTTTATTCTCGCTGTCCCTGGCATTTGCCGCGACGGCCCAGGAAGCCGCGCGACCGGACTTCATACCCGAGGCCGACTGGGGCAAGATCAAGGGTCTGATAGATCCGAGCCGTGTCCAGTGGCAGCCTTACAAGGGGATCGCCGTCAAGCAGGACGGGTCGCCCTACAAGGTGCTCTATTTGCCGGTGTGGATGGGCGACGACTACCAGGTCATCGCGCAGCATCTCCTGCAGACCCAGCTCGAGGAAGCCGGCGCGACCTTCACCACGAGCTCGGCCGAATTCGACGTGCCGACGCAGACGCGCCTGATGGAAGACGCCATCGCCACGCACGCCTACGACGCGATCGTGCTGCATCCCATCGACCCGACCTCCATGGCCACCACCATCGACAAGGCCATCGCATCCGGGATCGACGTCTACAACTGGGTGCTTCCGGCCAACACCGACAAGCTCACCGGCTTTGCCGGCTATGATGCCGACACGATGGAAGGCAACGGCCAGATCGGCGTGAAATTCTCCGAACTCGCCAAAACGGCGGGCGCTACCGCCGAGAAGCCTTATCGCGTGCTGGAGATCTGGGGCGCACGCGCCCTGCCGATCTGCCAGGCCCGTCACCACGGCGTCGGTCTGGGGCTGGCGGGAGATCCCGCCGTCGAGATCGTGGAATCGGTCGACACGTCCGGCCAGCCGGAGTCGGTGATCAAGGCTATCCAGGATGCCTTTGCCCGCTATCCCGACATCAAGGCCATCTATCCCCAGTTCGGCGATGCCGGCGCCATCACAGAGGGCCTGCGCTCCGTCGACCGTCTGGCGCCCGCCGGCGATCCGAACCACGTCGTCGTCATCCTCCAGGATATCGACAAGGCGATGCTGGCACCTTTGCGCGACGGCACCTTCGACTTCACGGTGTCGAACAACCCGTGGCACCAGATCGATGTCGTCGTGAAGCAGTTCCTCTGGCACACCGTGCTCAAGCAGCCGTTGGGCGACGGCGATGCCAATTCCGGAACGGTCAAGCTGCCGCGCCGGGTATTGCTGCCGATGCCGCTCCTGACGGGTGCGACGATCGACACGGATGCAGCGCATATGTGGGGCGGAACCGTCGCCTTCACCGACATGCCGCTCGGGAAGTGGAACTACTGGCCAGTCCTCGACACCAAGGAGATCGGCCTCCCCGTCCCGACGCTCGCCGACCGCAAGAGCCTCCTCGGCTATTGAGGCGCATCCGTTCGTCGCGCGGGTGGCTGCAATTCCACCGCGCGACAGACGCCGGGCGGTATCCAGGGAACAGGTGAGACACGCGTGGGTGACATCGTCCTGAGCATGGTGGGCATCACCAAGTCCTTCGGGAGCATCAAGATTCTGAGGGACGTGGCGCTCGAATTGCGCGCCGGCGAGGTCCACGCCCTTCTCGGCGAGAACGGCGCCGGCAAAAGCTCATTGATGAAGATCCTCATGGGCGTGCTGCGGCCCGACAGCGGCGAATACACGGTGCGCGGCAAGCAGGCCCAGTTTTCCAATCCATCCGAGGCGCAGCGCAACGGCGTCTCGATGGTCTATCAGGAGTTCGGCCTGGTCCAGTATCTGAGCGTCACCGAGAATATCCTTCTCGGCCGCCTGCCCGCCCGCTGGGGCAAGGTCGACTGGCCCAAGGCGCGCCAAGAGGCCGCGCAGATCCTGCAGCGGCTGGGCAGCAGAGTGTCGCCCGATGCCACGGTTGGCGACCTGAAGGTGGCCGACCAGCAGGAAGTGGAGATCGCGCGCGCCCTCTCCTACGATCCGGCCGTCTTCATCATGGATGAGCCGTCCTCCGCCTTGTCGCGCGTCGAGATCGACAATCTCTATGGCCTCGTCAGGGTGCTCAAGCAGCGCGGCGTCGCCATCGTCTACATCTCGCACAAACTCGAAGAAGTCTTCGCGCTCGCCGACCGGGTGACGATCCTGCGCGACGGCGCCGTCGTCAAGAGCTGCGGCATCGCCGAAATCGACATGGCGACGCTGGTCGAGCGCATGACCGGCAAGCCGGTTGACAGCACATCAACGTTGCGGCAGGCGGCCGGACCGGGCGCCGGCAGGCTCCTCGAACTCTCCGGATTTTCCGCCGACGGCCTGTTCGAAGGAATCGACCTGACCATCGCGAAGGGCACCATCGTCGGCATCGCCGGCGTGATCGGCGCGGGCAAGAGCGAACTCGCGCGCGCCATCGTCGGTGCGCTGCCGGACGGAACCCGTGTCAAGGGCGGCCTTCACTTCGATGGCGTGGCGGTGAACGTCGCCACGATGACGCCGAGCAAGGCGCGCCGGCTCGGCATCGGCTTCGTCAGCGAGGATCGCCAGGCCGAAGGCATCGTCCAGGAGCACTCGGTCGGCTTCAACATCGTGCTGCCGGCACTGAGCCGAGTGACGACTGCGGGCGTGCTCGTCGGCCGCCGGGTGCGCGGCCTGGTGGCCCGAGTGATGGACGATGTGGGGCTGCGGCCGCGCGAACCGGGCAAGCTCGTGCGACTGCTCAGCGGCGGCAACCAGCAGAAGGTGGTCATCGGCAAGTGGATCGCCGCCGGTTCGAAGCTCCTCATTCTCGACGAGCCGACCCGGGGTATCGACGTCGGCGCCCGCCAGGAGATCTACGACGTCATCCGCAGTCAGGCGCGGGAGCGGGGCGTCGGCGTTTTGCTGCTGTCATCCGACATGCGCGAGATCATGGTGGCGTCGGACCGCATCCTGATCATGGCGCAGGGCCGGATCACACGCGAAGTCGCGCCCGATCGGGTCAGCGAGCGCGACTTGCTCGAAATGGTGCTCGTGCGCGGCGACAAGGGCGCCGATATCGCTGGCGTGCCGGAGGCGCACGGATGAAGAGCTTCCTGCGCAACGACAACGTGCTGCGCGCGCTCATGCTCGTGGCGCTGATCGTCGTGTTCGGCCTCTTAACCGGAGGCGTTACCTACAGTGCGCGCGGGCTGTCCAACATCCTGCTGCAGAGCTCCATCATCGGCATAGCCGCTATCGGCCAGACCTTTGTCATCCTGACGGGAGGCATCGACGTGTCGCTCTACGGCATCGGCGTCTTCGCAAGCGTACTTGGCGCTTCCACGCTGACCAGCCGCTTCGACCTCAACATGGTCGGCGGCGATCCTTGGCCAGTTCCCGTCGGTATCGCGATTATCCTGCTCGTCGGCATCGTGATGGGCGCCGTCAACGGCCTGCTGGTCGCGCGGCTGCGCGTGCCCGCGCTGATCGCGACGCTCGGCATGTGGCAGATCGGCCTGGGTCTCGCCCAACTCGTCGGCGGCGGCTACACGATCACCGATCTGCCTTCGAGCCTTAGCATGCTGGGACAGGGCTCGATCCGGGGCGTGCCCGTGCCGGTCATTGAGATGCTCCTGCTCTTCGCGCTGGCGCATTTCGTGCTCAGCCACACGTCCTTCGGCCGGGCCGTCTATGCCGTCGGCGGCAATTCCGCCAGCGCGTATCTCTCCGGCATCAAGGTCCGGCGCGTGCAGTTCCTCGTCTTCGTGATCTCGGGACTGATGGTCGCACTCGCCGCCCTGTCGATCGAATCGCGGATGATGTCGGTCTCGATCAGGACGCTGAGCGGGCTGCAGCTCGACAGCATCGCCGCTGTCGCGATCGGCGGCGTCAGCATCTATGGCGGCCGCGGCACCGTGCTCGGCGTGTTGTTAGGGACACTGATCCTCGCCGTCATCGACAGCGGCCTCGGCGCCATGGGCGCCAGCACCGACGTCCAGAACACGGTCAAGGGTGCGGTCATCATCCTGGCGGTGTCGATCGAATTCTTCCGCCGCCGCGAGCGGCCAACCCGCATCACGGCCTGACATGCAATTGCGGAGGCAACCAGAGTGATCGTCGACCAACTTCGGGAAGCGAATACCGGGCCGGGCCGCCGAGGCTTTGGCTTCGGCGTACTGACCAGCGACGACTTCGTGCGCCTGCTCATCCTCGCCGCCTTGATCGCGGGGTTCGCAATCGTCACGCGCGGCGCCACAATCGGCACCGAAAACCTCGCGAACGTGCTGATCCAGTCGTCCATCCGAGGCATTGCCGCCTGCGGGCAGGCGTTCGTGGTGCTCACGGTAGGCCTCGATCTCTCGGTGAGCGGCATCGTGGCGGTGACGCTGATGGTCGGCGGCAGCCTCGTCACCACCAACCCGCAATTCAGCCTTCTCGGCGTCGCGATCTCTCCGCTTCTCGCCATCCCGGTGATGCTCTTCGTTGGCGTCGCGTTCGGCACCGTCAACGGTTTCCTCGTGGCACGGCTGCGGTTGCCATCCCTGATTGTGACGCTTGGCGTCTGGCAAATCGGCGTCGGGCTCGCCTATCAGGTGACCGGCAGTGGCTTCGTCGACAGCATCCCCTCGAGCATTGCCTTCATCGGCCAGGGCAGCCTGCTCTACGTGCCCAACCCGGTCATCCTGTTCTTCGCGATCGTGGCGCTCAGCTATTTCGTCCTGCACCGGACCGCTTTCGGGGCCGAAATCTACGCCGTTGGCGGCAATTCCCGATCGGCCTTCATCAGCGGCGTGCGCGTGGTGCGCGTGCGCATCATCGTGTTCGCCATTGCCGGCAGCTTCTATGCGATCGGCGCCGTAATCAGCATGTCGCGCTACATGAGCGCCACGATGGCGCAGACGACCGGCCTCGAACTATCGACGATCGCCGCGGTTGCCATCGGCGGCGTCAGCCTGTCGGGCGGCAAGGGCAGCATCGTCGGCGTGCTGCTCGGTACGCTGATCATCGGCGTCGTCGACAATGGGTTGAGCATCACTGGCGTCGGACCCGCCCAACAGGCGATCCTGAAAGGCGCCATCATCATCTTCGCAGTGATGCTCGACGGCTTTTCGCGACGCTGATGGCGCGCCCGGCTCGCCGCCGATCCGATCAGAACACCGCCCGCCAAACCTCGGGCACGAAGGCTTACGAGCGCCGTTCCTGAAATCGCGCTCTCATTCCGGGGTTCGCCTGTCCGGCATCCAGATCATGCGCCCCTCCAGCAGGTTCCTAGTCCGCAGTCCAACCGCCGTCGATGACCATGGACGATCCCGTCATGAGAGAGGATGCATCGGACGCCAAGAAGACAACCGCCCCGGTTATGTCGCCGACATGACCTATGCGGCCAAGCTTTATCTTGGACAGCACCTCCGCCTTGAAGGCCTCATTCTTCAGGAAATTCTGAGCCAGCGGCGTTTCGACAAACGTAGGGCAGACGGTGTTGACACGGATCTTGTGTGGCGCAAGGTCGATTGCCACCGCCTTGGTCATGCCCTCCATGGCCCACTTCGAGGCGCAGTAGACGCTGCGCGTCACGGCACCGACATGGCCCATCTGCGACGACATGTTTATGATGCTGCCACTCACGCCTTGCTCGACCATGCGTCGCGCGACGATCTGCGCAACAAAGAAGGAAGCACGCAGATTGAGGCCCATGATATCATCGAAATCGGCCTGCGTTACATCAAGGAATGGGTTGGTGCGGTTCATCCCGGCATTGTTGACCAGCACATGAAATGCCGGCCTGTGTGAAACAGCTTCACTCACTGCCGAAACGTCCCGGATATCGAGAGCGATGGCTTCGGCTCGTCCGCCCGCGCGAGTGATATTGGCCGCGGCAGCCTCCACCTCGCTCAATGTGCGGGCGGCCAGAACAACCTCGGCACCAAAGTGGGCGAGCGCATGGGCAGCGGCCAGTCCCAGCCCCCGCCCAGCTCCCGTAATGAGCGCTCGTTTTCCGTCCAGCCTGAAATTTGGCGCGACTTGATTTTCCTCCATAAATCTCTCTCCATTTGTTTGAAATTGGGAATACGTATGCGCACGCATTTGCTAAATTAGTATCCTGGCGTTGATCAGTTCAGGCGGTTGCAGGACCAATGTTGGTAGAGCCGCGAATGATCAGTTCGCCGGGTATGCGAATAGCCGCTGGTGGAAAGTCTGCCGGATCAAACAGCAGGGAGAGCGACCGCCCCACCATTGCCTCGATCGGCTGGCGGAAGGTGGTGAGGTCGTATGCCGGCCAGGCGGCCGAGGGAATGTCATCGAAGCCTACGATGGAAACATCGCGCGGAACTTTCAACCCAAGCCCGAAGCGCGCGGCATCCAACGCGCCAAGCGCCATGACATCGGCGATACAGAAGATGGCGTCCGGGGGAGTCGGGCCGGACAGCAGATTGATCGCTGCCCTGTAACCCCCGCCATAGGTGTTTTCGCCGAATTGCTCGCCAATGATTTGGACTCCATGGCGCCGCAATTCATCCTGAAAGCCGGCGCTACGTTCACGGTGGGTCGACGTATCAGGGCGGCCCCCTATAAGGGCTATACGCCTATGCCCTGCGGCAACAAGAAGGGCGGCAACTTCCATAGAAGCGGACCTGTTCTCGCAGCACACTGAATTGATCGAAAAGTCGTCGACGGAGCGGTTGAACAGAACCACCCGGGTGTTCCTGTTGTGCAGGATGTCGCGCATTCGCGACGACAACACAGCTGACGTGACGATCAAACCGTCGATCTCGTACTGAAGCATCGATGGCAGCACGTCATCGACTTCGAAACCCTTGGGCACGGAAAGCAACAGGAGCTGCTTGCCCATGGCGTTGAGCTTCTGGGTGTAGATTTCCAGGACGGCCGGGTAGAACGGATTGAGGATATCGGCCATGATCAGGCCAACCATATTCGTCTTCTTCGTCTGCAGGCTTCGCGCGATCCCATTTGGCGTATAGCCCAAGCGCTCCGCCGTCTTGCGAATCTTTTTCTTTGTCTCCTCTGAAATCCTCCCGTCGCCGGCGAGTGCGCGAGACACTGTCGATTGCGATACGCCAGCCTCCCGCGCGACATCCACCGAAGTTGACCGTCTCATGCATTGGATCCTTGCGCAAATCAGCTTTTGCGCCTGTTATGCTGCCTTGCGCGTAGCAATAGCAAGACGATGCGCGAGATCAAACGCTGCTGTCAGGCCGGCGGGGTCGGCGCGATTTTGGCCGACAATGTCGTAGGCTGTTCCTTGCGAGGCGGTAACGATTGGCAGCGGCAATCCGCCAAGAACGGTCGAGGTGTTGGCGAAACCGAGTGTCTTCAGCGCGATCTGGCCCTGATCGTGGAACATGGTGATGATCAAGTCGAGCTTCTCCGGCCCCACACGCAGAAAGACGGTATCGGCCGGATAGAGGCCGGCGACATCGTATCCAAGCTCCTTTAGCCTTTCGATAGCGGGGAGGATAATCTCGATCTCCTCAGTGCCCATTGCGCCGCCTTCTCCCAAATGCGGGTTAAGGCCGGCAACGGCTATTCTCGCACGTTTGCCGCTTGATGATTCGACCGCCTTGGCGCCGGCCACCGTGGCCGCAATGATGGACTCCACGGAGATGTTGTCGGCCACGGCGCGAAGCGGGATATGCGAGGTTACGCGGGCCGTCCAGAGAGCCCCCTGGTTATTCATTTCGCAACAGAAGCCGGTAACCCCGAGGCGACTTGAGAAAAAATGCAGTTCGTCGATCGCCTTGTGACCGGCCAGCCACATCGCCTGTTTGTTGAGCGGACCATAGACAATCGCATCGAGCTGCCCTGCCCCGGCCGCGTCCGCTGCACTCTCCAGCGCCGCGAGCGTGGCAGTTCCGCCCTCCGCGCTCGCCACACCGGGTTTGTAGCCGTCTCGATCCAGCCCTGAAATCAGCGCCACGCCGCCACGCTCCGGAATCGATGAGACGCTATCGACGACCGGGATTTCAGCATCGAGACCAGCGATTCGCATTCCGTCGCGAAAGCTCCCTTTCCCACAAAAGACGGCAACGCGAAGGTTACTCTGGCGCCCTTTTGCATTGACCAATTTGGCACAAAGTTCCGGACCGACACCGGATGGGTCTCCAGCGACGAGGCCGATTGTTGTCACAGACATTTCTCACTCCTGTTTGACAAACTCATTTCAAATGTCTAACAGAGTGCATACGTATGCTCAATCAAAAACGACAGAAGCCATTTCGTATGAACGCCTTTGCAACAGACTCCCTTGAAGCGCGCATCGGCGCGCAAACCACGGAAGCGAGACGACTTTCGGGCCAGATCGTCTGCGGCGGCGGCTTGAGAAAAGCGCTCACAACCGCGCAATTCGATATCGAGAATCCCGCCACCGAAGAGATCATCGGCTCTGCGCCACGCTGCGGCATAGAGGATGTCAATTCTGCGGTGGATTCGGCTTCCCTTGCGTTCCGGTCTTGGTCGGCAACGCCGGCGAGAGAGCGCGGCGCCCTGCTCATGCGGGCAGCCGATCATCTCGACGGCTTCCGTGAAGACATTGCCCGGCTCTCGTCGCTGGAGACTGGTAACGCACTTCCAACCCAATCGCGCAATGAAGCCGGCACCATGGTCGACATCCTGCGTTATTTCGGTGGCCTGGCTGGCGAGATCAACGGCCAGACCTATCCGCCCGATCCTGGCCGGCTGCTCTATACGCGACGCGAGGCGCTTGGTGTCGTTGGCGCGATCATTCCGTGGAATGCACCGCTGATGCAGCTTGCCAGCAAGATCGCCCCGGCACTCGCCGCAGGCAACACCGTCGTGCTAAAGCCGGCCGAGCAAGCACCCTTGGCAGTGCTTCGAGTGTTCGAACTGCTGCAGGCGGTTCTGCCACCCGGCGTCGCGAACGCAATCACCGGGCTCGGCGAGGAAGCAGGTCGCCTGCTTTGCCAACATCCGGCTGTACGCAAGATCAGCTTCACCGGATCGAGCGCCGTCGGCGCTTTGATCATGCACTACGCCGCCGACAAGATCATACCAGTCACAGCCGAACTCGGTGGCAAGAATCCGAACATCGTCCTGGCTGATGCCAATGTCGATCGCGCGGCGCGTGGCATTCTGCAGGGGCTTCGGCTTCAACGTCAGGGCCAGTCGTGTTCCGCCGGTACGCGGATCTATATCCACGACGCCATCTATGATGCGGTGATCGAGCGCGTCCTGGCCGGCATTCCGTCTTTCCGGGTGGGAAACCCGCTGGATGAAGCGACACAGGTGGGCTGTATCGTATCGCGCAAGCAGTTCGATCGTGTCGAACGCTATATTGAAATGGCGCGGCAGACGCCGGGCGCCCGTATCCTTTGCGGCGGCCAGCGTCCCGAAGGTCTGGACAAGGGTTACTACTACTCGACGACGCTGATCGAGGGCGTTCCCGCAAGCTCACCCGTTTGCCGTGACGAGATCTTCGGGCCGGTCGCGACTGTCTCACGCTTTACCGATTTCGAGACCGTGCTGCAGGAAGCCAACGACACGCCTTACGGCCTCGCGGCAACGATTTTCACGGAAAACCTCCCGGCGGCGTTCGACTTCGTGTCGCGCATCGACGCCGGCTTCGTGCAGGTCAACCAGTTTGCCGTCGCGGAAGCCAACATCGAATATGGGGGGACGAAAATGAGCGGCATGGGACGTGAGCTCTCGCTAGCAAGCATGGTCCAGCATTTCACCTGGTCGAAGACCGTCATCGTCAACACGTCGGCTGCCTGACCGGGAGAATGCTCAAGTGAAAACCGTCGCTTTCCTTGGCCTTGGCAATATGGGTCAACCAATGACCCGCAATCTGGTCCAAGCAGGCTTTCCAGTCATTGGCTTCGACCCGTCTTCGGCCGCACAGGACGCTGCTGAGAAGCAGGGCGTGAAACGTGCCACCTCCGCCGCCGAGGCGGCTTCATCGGCCGATGTGGTTATCACCATGCTTCCGACCGGAGACAATGTCCGCGACGCCTATCTTGGAGCGTCGGGTGTCATCGCGGCATCCCGCAAGGGTGCGCTCTTGATGGATAGCAGCACGATTTCATCGACCGTCACCGTGGAAATCGCCGCTGCCGCCCGCGCCGCCGGCCGGCGCATGATCGATGCACCGGTTTCAGGCGGGACGCCGCGCGCCCATTCCGGCACTTTGACTTTCATGGTCGGCGGCGAGGCCACGGATGTCGAGCATGCCCGCCCTCTGCTGGAAGCAATGGGACAGCGCATCTATCATGTCGGGGCTTCGGGAGCGGGCCACACGGCGAAGCTCTGCAACAACATTCTGTCCGGAATATGCATGGCGGGAACTGTCGAGGCGCTGGCACTCGGTGTCGCCAATGGTCTCGACCCAGCAATCCTCAGCGATGTGATGCGCAACTCCTCGGGCAACAACTACGCGCTCGAGCGCTATCACCCATTCCCGGGCCTGATGGAGAATGTGCCCTCTGCCAACGGTTTTGCCGGCGGTTTCCGCTCGGATTTCCAGTTGAAGGACATGCGGCTCGCCAAGGAACTGGCGAACAGCTCGAAAGTCCTGGCAGCGATGGGAAATCTGGCAACAGAGCTCTTCGCCATCCATTGCCAGAATGGACATGCCGGCGAGGACTATTCGAGCATCATCAAACTGGCGCTCGATCTCGACAGCTACTTCGAAGGCAGGACGACGGAAGGGGCGACCAAGTGATCCGCAAACTCAAAGAGGGGCGCGATCCGAGCGCCGTGGCAGCCGATCAGGCCACCGTCAGAGCCACTGTAGAGGGCATCATCGCAGATGTCCGTGCGCGTGGTGATGTTGCGGTGCGCGAGCTTTCGATCCGCTTCGACAAATGGGACCGCAAGGATTTTCGCCTTACCGATGCGGAAATACGCGCCTGCCTTGCGGAACTGTCCGAACAGAACCTGAGCGACATCCGCTTCGCGCAGGAACAGGTTCGCAACTTCGCGCAGCATCAGCGCGAAGCGTTGCGCGACATCGAGATCGAAACCCTGCCGGGCGTTGTTCTTGGGCACAAGAACATCCCCGTTCAGTCCGTCGGCTGCTATGTGCCAGGCGGAAAATATCCATTGCTGGCCTCGGCCCATATGTCGGTCATCACGGCCAAGGTTGCCGGCGTGCCGCGCATCTTCACGGCTGCGCCGCCTTACGAGGGGCGCCCTGCCGCGGCGATCGTTGCGGCCCAGCACCTGGCAGGCGCGGATGAAATCTACTGTCTCGGCGGTGTGCAGGCCGTAGCCGCCATGGCACTGGGTACACAAAGCATCCAGTCCGTTGCCATGCTGGTCGGTCCAGGCAACGCCTTTGTGGCGGAAGCCAAGCGCCAGCTCTATGGGCAGGTCGGCATCGATCTCTTCGCCGGTCCGACGGAAACCCTGGTCATTGCCGATGACAGCGTCGACGCCGAGCTATGCGCGACCGACCTTCTCGGCCAAGCCGAGCATGGTCCCAACTCACCGGCAGTCTTGCTGACCAATTCAGAGGCCCTCGCCAAAGCCACGATCGCAGAGGTTGAAAGGCTGCTGAACATCCTGCCGACCGCCGTCGTCGCCCGTCGCGCATGGGAGGATTACGGCCAGGTGATCCTGTGTTCGACAGAGGACGAAATGGTCGGTGAAGCAAACCGCATCGCATCGGAACATGTGCAGGTCATGACACGCGATCCGGATATCTTCCTCGAGCGGATGACGAACTACGGGGCGCTGTTTCTCGGGCCGCGAACCAATGTCGCCTATGGCGACAAGGTGATTGGAACCAACCACACGCTGCCGACGGCGGGAGCCGCCCGCTACACCGGCGGCCTTTGGGTCGGCAAGTTCCTGAAGACCGTTACCTATCAACGCGTCCTGACCGATGAGGCCTCGGCAATGATCGGCGAATACTGTTCGCGCCTTTGCATACTTGAAGGGTTCGCCGGCCATGCCGAGCAGGCAAACGTTCGTGTCCGTCGCTATGGCGGGCGCAACGTCCCCTATGCGGCCGCCGCTGAATAAATCGCGGCGACGACTGCGGATGCCGGAAGAGGAGCTGGCATCCAATCTGAGACGGGTCATCCCGAGACGGAGAGGAGACAGACGTGACTGATATGCCGATGGTGGATGCTCACGTCCACTTCTGGAATCCCGAGCAGAACTATTATCCGTGGCTCAACGATCGGCCGCTGATCCAATTCCGCTATGGCGACTACTCCTCGATATGCCGGCCGTATCTGCCGGCCGACTACAAGCGGGACGCTGCCGGCCACCACGTCGTCAAGACGGTCTATATCGAAGCCGAGTGGGATCCGAGTGATCCAATCGGCGAGATGGATTATATCGCCTCCCTTCGTCGTGAGACGGGGTGGCCTAACGTCGCTGTCGGCCAGGCATGGCTCGACCGGGACGACCGCGCCCGGGTGTTGGAGCGGCTGGCCGGTTTCGACTTCGTACGCGGACTGCGTCACAAGCCGAAATCCAATCCCAAGCCCGGCTCAGCCGCTCCAGGCAGCATGGTCGACCCGCATTGGGTCTTAGGTTTCGCCATGCTGTCCAGCTATGGTTTGCGGTTCGATCTGCAGACACCATGGTGGCATCTGCACGAGGCGAGCACGCTCGCCGACCGCTTCCCGCAGACGCAGATCATCCTGCTGCATTCAGGGCTGCCGGCCGATCGCAGTGCCGAGGGGATTGCCGGCTGGAAGGCGGCAATGACCGAATTCGCCAAGCGGCCGAACGTGGCGGTGAAGATCTCCGGCATCGGCCTGCCTGGCCAGCCATGGACGGTCGCCAACAACCGCGACATCGTGAGGTCGATCATCGAGATTTACGGCGTCGATCGCTGCATGTTCGGGAGCAATTTCCCGGTCGACAGTGTGTGCGGCACGCTCGATAAGATCTTTGGTGGCTACAAGGAGATCACGGCGGATCTCGGACCCGAAGCGCAAAAGCGCCTGTTCCACGACAATGCGGTCCAATTCTATGACATCCGGTAAGCCGCGCCTTGCCTATATCGGCGTCGGCCTGATGGGCGGACCCATGGCCGCGCGCCTTGCAGGGCTTGGCTACAAGCTACGAGTCTTCGACGCGGATGCCGGCCGGCACGCTGCGGCTATGGCTTCGGGTGCAGTTGGCGCTGCGTCGGCAAAAGACTGTGTCGACGACGCGGATTTCGTGCTCCTCAACCTGCCGTCGCAGGCGGCAGTCGAAACCGTGGTGTTTGGCCAAGGGGGCCTGTCGGATGCTCTGCTGCCACCGCAGATCGTGGTGGATTTCTCAACCGTGTCCCCGGATTTCTGCCGGTCCATCGGTTCGCGCGTCCAAGCGGGCACGGGATGCGAATGGATCGACGCTCCGGTTTCGGGTGGTCCCTCGGCGGCAGGCGAAGGCAATCTGACGATCATGGCCGGCGGCTCGGATTGGGCGATCGCACGCATCCGTTCCTTGATCCAGGACGTCGGCAGGCAGTTCACCCATGTCGGACAGACAGGCATGGGTTCGGTTGCCAAGATGATCGCGCAGCTCGTGGTCGGCACGAATTACGCTGTTCTGGCCGAAGCCGTGCGCCTCGCTGAAGCGGCAGGAATGGATGCTGCGCTGCTGCCCGAATGCGTGAAATACGGCCATGCCGACGGCGTTCTGATGCAACAGCTCTATCCACGTATCGCCGCACATGATTTCGCGCCGCGGGCCTATGCGCGTCAGCTGCTGAAAGACCTCGACATGGTGCAGGAGCTCGCCCGTAGTTCGGGCACGGCAACCCCAATGTCCGGCCAAGCCGCCCAGCTCTTTCGTCTGCTTATCACCGCCGGCCACGGCGACATCGACGGCACCGGCATCTATCGCCTCTACGAAGGCGCGCCGTCACATCTTACAGCGATCGGGGAGAGCGCGCGTGCCCAGTAATTCTTACGGATTCGTCGGTCTCGGTGCGATGGGCATGCCCATGGTCAGCAAGGCTCTGGCAGCCCAGCTCGACGTCCACATTTTCGATACCAACGCTGCGGCCGTCGACGTCCTTGTCGCGCAGGGAGCAAAGCGGCAAGACAGCGCCGCCGCGGTCGCCAATGCGGTCGAGACGGTCTTCGTCAGCCTGCCAAACGCACCGATCGTCGAGGCCGTCGCGCTGGGTGAGGCCGGCCTTATCCAAGGCAAACGCATCAAGCACTATATCGATCTCTCGACCACCGGCCCGACTATGGCGCGCAAGGTCGGTGATGCGATGGCGGAACGCGGCGTATCTGTGCTGGATGCGCCCGTCAGCGGCGGACCAATCGGCGTCCGCAACGAGACGCTGGCGGTCATGGCGTCGGGGTCGGAGCAGACACTGGAACGGGCACGAGCGTTCCTGGCGACATTTGCAAAGACTTTTGTCCATCTCGGCCCGGACGTCGGCAAGGCACAGATCCTCAAGCTCGCCAATAATCTTCTCACCGCAACCAACATGGTGATCGTCGGCGAAGCGCTAGCATTCGCCGAAAAGGGCGGTATCGAGCCCGAGGATCTGTTCCGGATCATCAATGCCGGCTCAGGCCGGTCTTGGGTGTCGGAGATCGCCTATCCAAAGCATGTGGTGACACGCCGCTACGACCAGAATTTTCGCACCGAGCTCATGCACAAGGACGTGACGCTTTGCATGCAGGAAGCCGAGCGTATGGGCGTGCCAATGTGGCTCGGGGCCAACGTCCGCCAGTTCTGGCAGTTCGCTATGACGCAAGGCATGGCCGACGCCGATTGCTCGCGCATCGCGGCCCTCATCGAGGGTTGGGCAGGCCTGAATATCGAAGACGCGGCCGAGGCCGCCGAATGAATTCATATGGGGAGGAGTACACCGTGATGCTGAACGACAAGACCGCCATTATCACAGGCGCCGCCTCGCCGCGCGGCATAGGGAAGGCCACGGCCCGTCGGTTTGCCGCGCAGGGCTGCCGCGTGGCGATCTTCGACCTCGACGAAGAGGCCGCCATGAATGCGGCCCGCGACATTGGCTCCGAACACATCGGCGTGGCTTGCGATGTCCGGGATCCTGCTTTTTGCCGCAAGGCAGTTGGTGACGTCATGGCCCGCTTCGGACATGTTGACATCCTGGTCAACAATGCCGGCATCAGCCAACCAGACCGGCTGATGGATATCACTCAGGAGAATTTCGACCTGGTCATAGATTCCAGCCTGCGTGGCAGCCTGAACATGGCCCAGGCTACCGTGCCTTCGATGATCGAACGGCGCTCCGGCGCGATCGTTTCGATCGGCTCGATCGCGGCTCAGATCGGCGGCGGCATTTTCGGCGGACCGCATTATTCCGCCGCCAAGGGCGGCATCCACAGCCTCACCAAGTCGATGGCGCGTGAACTGGCGCAGCACAATATCCGCGTCAACGCGATAGCCCCCGGCACGATCGACACGGACATCTTTGGCGACAAGCTGACCGAAGACAAGCGACGCGACATCGTCGTGAACATCCCGCTGGGCCGGCTCGGGACGGCTGACGATATCGCAAAAGCCTGCCTGTTCCTGGTCTCGGACCTGTCCGACTACGTGACGGGACTCATTCTCGACGTGAACGGCGGCCGATTCATGCACTGAAAAGACAGTCCGCACGGGCCTGCAGATCGATGCGATGACGAACATTGGAGGCGACGCATGATTACGATCAATTCCGGACAAGACGAGGCTCCGCTTGCGGGTGGGGCGGTGCCTCTACCGTTTTGTCGCGAATTTCCAGCGCCTTCTTCAGGGATCGAAAGCGTGCATCGTCCCACCTGTTCCATATGGGACACCCCCCGAGAGTACCAGCCCGATGCCTTGTTGAAGTCAGGGATCAAGGATGAAGTGCTTGCCTCCTACCTGTCAGACACACGCCCGCTCTATGACGCCGCCAAGCGTTGCGTTGGCCAGCTTTCGGGAATCCTGCTTCTGCTCCAGACCGACAGCCTCGACCGCAACCGCAACGATCTCTTGCTGGCGTCTGTGACAAGGCAGTTGCGCGAGGCAACCGACCGCCTGGGTGCGGTGAAGGCGCCACCGAAAGCGGCCCGCCACCAAGTCGCGCTAGCCGATCTGCTTGTGCTTCTCGTCCGGATACTCTCGCGGCTTGATCGTCTTGCCGATCTCATTGATCCGGCAAGTCCCGATCTCAATGCCGTCGTTGACGCGCTTTTTTTCGCGCAGCGGTCGCTGCGGATGGTTTCGGAACCTTCCGCCGGACTGACGCCCGTGGATTTCACGGCGGCCTGCTGCAACTGCCGACCCGCGAAAAATTAACCGTCTGGATCAAGGGAGGAAACCGGTGTCACTCTATTCGATCTACGTCCTCGAGTACGGCTACGTGCCCGAATACCACAAGAGCGGCGTCATCTACGGCGCTCACAATGAAGGCTATGTCAAGCTGCCCTACTGCTACGCCGTCATCAAGGGAGACGGTTGGGCCGCGATGGTCGACGTCGGTTACAACGACCGCGACTACGGGAACTATCTTGGCACGCTGTTCAATGTCCAGAACTGGCGCGGACCGCGCGAGGTTCTTGCCGAAATCGGATTGACGCCGGAAGACATCAACGCGGTCTTTATCACGCACGCGCATTTCGATCATTTCGGCAATGTCGACGCATTTCCCAATGCCACCTTCTACGTCCAGAAGAAGGAACTGCAGGAATGGATCTGGGCGATGTCGCTGCCGGACCGCATGCGCTGGATCCTGTCCGGCATCGATACGGCGGATATCCTGCGCGGTGTGCAGCTGGCGCGCGACAAACGCCTCATCGCGGTCGATGGCGCCATGGAAAACGTCTTCCCCGGCATCGATCTTCACGTCGCCTATGACAGCCACACCTTCGCATGCATGTGGGTGACGGTGCGCAATGATGGCAAGACGGATTCTCAGGACACCTGGGTGCTTGCCGGTGATCTTGTTTACCAGTTCGAGAACCTGAACGGCGCCTCCGAACAGCTCAAGATCGACGACATGTATCTCCCGGTCGGCCTTGCCACCGGCAGCCAGATCAATCTGATTATGGCCACCGAAGCCATGATGAAACAGGTCGGCCATGAGTCTCGACGGGTCATCCCCGTTCACGAGTCGCGGCTCGAACAGACATTCCCGTCCCGGCTCTCCAGCCAGAAGCTGCGCATCAGCGAAATCTGTCTGGCCAGCGGAGCAAGATCCGCACTGCTTTAACCAACAGGTTCAATGCCGCGAATCCGCAGAAGGACAAGACACGTGGAAAAGCCTTCAGAGAAGCCAAAGCCGGTCACGGCCTTAGGAGAAGGTGCATCCGGACCGAGCAGCTGGTTTGCCTCAGCTGGCGGGCCGACCGCGGGTATCGCGGCGGCAACGCTGGTCCTGTTCGTCTTCGGCGGCCTGATCGCCCCGCAAAGTCTTGGCACCGGAGCGATGAGCGGAATGCTTCCCTTTGCCGCGATCCTGGCCCTGGTCAGCCTTGGTCAGACACTCGTCATCCAGCAGGGCGGCATCGATCTGTCCGTGCCGGGGATGGTTTCGCTCAGCGCTGTCATCGTCTGTTACTTCTCAGAGAGCCAACCGAATGCCGAGGGCAGTGTCGTCCTGGCACTCTTTTACGCTTTCGCCGCTGCAGCTGTAGCGGGGCTGATTAGCGGCCTGCTCGTCAGCAAGGTTCGTGTTGCGCCCATCGTGGCCACGATCGGCATGAACGCGCTGCTCTATGGCATGAACGTCAAGATTTCGGGCGGCACGCCGGTGTCTGTACCCGGGTCGATAGCGGCATTCGCCAACGGCAAGATATTTGGCATCACGCAGCTTGCCTATTTGGCAGTAGCGATGGCTATTGTCGTCATTTTCGTCGTCAAGGCGACGACCTTCGGGCGCAATTTCGAGGCTGTCGGCGCAAACAGCCGGGCGGCACGCGCGGCGGGTATCGTCGCTGACCGCTACCAGATCGCCGCCTATGTGGGCGCGAGCCTGCTCTATGCGGCCGGCGGCATTCTGCTCGGTGGCCTTATGCAACTGCCAAGTCCGCAGCAGGGCGACAACTACCTGATGCCGTCGATCGCCGCGACGGTTCTGGGTGGAACCTCGCTGTTTGGCGGCAAGGGCAATCTGGCGGCAACCGTAATCGCCGCTCTCTTTCTCACACAGCTCCAGCAATTGGTGCTGACGACGGGCGCCAGCATCGGCGTTCAATACCTTTTTCAAGGTGCCGCGATCCTGGTCGGGGTCGGCATCTATGGTCTTAATTTTCGCAATCTCAGGCGTGCAATCAGCTTGAGGAACAGGTCGACCGCATGATGTCGGCGGCCAAGGGAATAAACAGTTTCAACGCTGTCCATCACGGGCAGGTTGGAGAACAGCAACCAAACTTCGTTGGGAGGAAATGATGAAGTCTTATCTTGGATTAAACGCGATATCGGGCGCCGCGCTCGCCCTGTCGGCCTTTGCGACTGTCTCACCGCTGTCGGTCACACAAGCCGGCGCCGCGGGTTGGTGCAAGGGCATCGCCGGCGGTGTCTTCTGCGCCGAACCGGCGGCGACGCCGCCGAGCTTCTGCGGAACGAAGGAAATCTCCGTCGCGCTGGCGGATGGCTTCGCCCAAAACCCCTGGCGGCAAATGACGACGGCCGCTGCGATCAACGAGGCCAGCCAGTGCCCGAATGTCACCGGCTGGGATCATACCGACGGACAGGGTAACACCCAGAAGGCAATCTCCGACCTCAGCGGTCTCGCGGCACGCGGCGTCAATGCCATTGTCGTGTTCCCCGATGCCGGACCAGCCATGTTGCCGGCGATCCGCGATGCCTTCAAGCAAGGCAGCACCGTCGTCCCCTACCGGGCCCGTGTCGGCGGCGAGGAAGGCAAGGATTACAGCGTTTTCGTCGGCACGAACTTCCACCAGGACGGCGTCGACTGGGGAAAATGGATGGCGAAGGCCCTCAACGGCAAGGGAAATGTCGCCTATCTCGGCGGACCTGCCGGAACCAGCCAGAGCCGTGAGCGCGCCGATGGAATCATCGAAGCGTTCAAGGACTATCCGGGCATTGTCCAGATCGGGCAGAAGCCGTTCGAAGTGACGAATTGGGATTCCAGCATGGTCGCCAAATCACTGGGCGCGCTGATTGCCCAGTATCCGCAGATCGACGGTGTCATCGCCGACCTCAGCATGGGCGTTGTCGCCTCGGGCGTTTTCGAACGGGCCGGTCGGCCGCTGCCGCTGATCGCCGGTGAAGACGCCAACGTGTTCGGCTGCACCTGGAAGAAGCTGCACGACGGCGACGCCAAGTCCACCTTCCAGTACACGACAAACAGCGCCGAGCAGTGGAATGTTCGCCTGGCCGTGCGCTGGGCGATTGCCGAGGCCGCCGGCGGCAAGATGGATCAGCCGCTCGTCATAACCGATCCGAATGGCAGCAAGCATACGGTGGCCGAGGCCGGCGTGAAGGAAGTAACGAACTTCCAGCTGGAGGATTCGCTTGCCGGAACGGTGTTGTGCAATCCGAAGCTCCCGGAATCCGCTTCGAATGGCACCAGCCTGACGGACGAACAAGTCCTGGCGGCCCTTAAGGGCGGTCTCTGACCTCGAGCAAACGGGGCGGGCTCTGCCCGCCCCTTCATCTCCTCAAGGAGGATGATGGAGACACTTAGGAGGATCGAGCATGGCCACCGTCGAACAGCTTCAGCCTGACATGGCACCCCCGGCCGACGCGGTATCGGACGCCCCGTTGGGATTGCGCATGCAAGGCGTGTGGAAGCGTTTCGGCAATGTCGTCGCCGTGAAGGACATCTCGTTTGAGGCGCGATGTGGCGAGGTTCATGCGCTTCTGGGAGAAAATGGCGCAGGCAAGTCGACATTGATGGGCATTGCCTCCGGGAATTTGAGCTTCGATCAGGGTTCGATCGAAATATGCGGACAAACTGTAGATCGCTTGAGCGCGGCACAGGCGCAACGGCTCGGGCTCGCCATCGTGCATCAGCACCCGGCAGTGCTTCCTGATCTGACGGTGGCTGAAAACCTGTTGCTTGCAGTTCCAGCAGCGCTTCGAAAGGATTATGCGAATGCCAATGACTGGGTAGTCGCCCAACTCCGTCGTGTTGGCTCTGCCGTTCACCCCAAGACCCGGCTGTGTGATGTCGACATAGCACAAAGCCAACTGATAGAACTTGCCAAGGCGCTTGCGATCGACCCGAAAATCCTCATTCTTGACGAACCCAGCGCGGCTTTGACAGCCGACCTTGTCGATATCCTGTTTCGCAACGTGCGCCAAGCCGCGGCTCGCGGCGCGGCGGTCATCTACATTTCGCATCGGCTGCAGGAAATCAGACAGATCGCAGACACTGTCACCGTCATGCGTGACGGTGAAGTGAAGGGATCGGCACCGGTGCGCGATGTCAGCGATGACCAGATCCTCAACCTCATTGTCGGACGCACCGTTACCAAGCAATTTCCGCCCAAATCATCCGGTGTCATGAGTGGCGCAAGTGTTCTTGAGGTCAAAGGGCTTTCGGGCGCTGATTTCGTAGACATCAACATGTCGGCGCGTGGCGGCGAGATCGTTGGTATCGCCGGCATTACCGGAAACGGCCAGAGCGACTTCCTGCGTTCGCTGGCAGGTCTTGGAAATGCCCGTGGAGCCGTCACTCTGGATGGGAAGACCGTGCCGCTCGGCAACCCGGGTGCCGCTCGTAGTGCCGGCATTATCTATCTGTCTCCCGACCGCCAGCATGAAGGCCTTTTTCCCAGTCTTTCCGTGCGCGAAAACGGCACCATCTCGGCCCTGTCACGTTTCGCGAACTTTGGCATCATGGACCGTTCGCTCGAACGGCGGCAAATGGAAGCGCAGCGAATGGATCTGAACATTCGCGCGGCATCGATCGAGCAGAATGTCGCCACGCTTTCCGGCGGGAACCAGCAAAAGACGATCCTGTCACGAGCTCTCCTGGCAGAGGCTTCGCTCGTGCTGGCAGAGGAGCCGACAGCCGGGGTTGACGTGGGTGCCCGCGCCGAAATCTATCGCATCCTTCGTGACGTCGCTTCGCGCGGGACATTGGTGGTTATCGTCTCCTCCGATATCGTCGAGCTTGAGGGCCTATGCGACCGCGTGCTGGTCTTCTCCCGTGGGCACGTCGTGGGCGAATTCTCAGGCCAAGACGTCAATGAGGCCAATATCGGCCGGACCATGATAACGGCCACCACCCATCGCAAGACCGACCAGCAAGGACGAGACAGATCCGGCGCTTCGCGCTCTTGGCTGCGAATGGTTGCCGCCGGCGACTATGTTCCAAGCTTTGTGCTTGCCGGGCTAATCGTGTTGCTGGGCTTGGTAGCGTCTGGCCACAACATTCGTTTCGTCTCAGGCTTCAATATCGAGAAAATCCTGTTCCTTTCCGCTGCGCTGGCGTTCGTCTCGTTTGGCCAGATGTGCGCAGTGTTCACCGGCAGGATCGATCTGTCGGTCGGCCCGTTGATTGGCTTGAGCCTCGTCATCGCGTCATTCTTCCTGAATGAAGGTGCCGGCATGGGAACGATAATCGTTGGCGTGTTGGCCGTGTTTGGCGCCGCAGCCCTCGTCGGCCTGACCAACGGGACCTTGGTTAGGTTCGGAAACTTCACCTCCGTCGCCGCGACGCTAGGGGTCTACATCATCATTCAGGGCATCTCGGTGTTGCTGCGGCCCTATCCCGATGGGGCCATCAGCGCCACCGTTATGGATACCATCAAAGCCACTATCGGCAGCATTCCGGTCGTGTTCATCGTCGCGTTGGTCCTGGCAATCATCCTTGAAGTCGGTTTGCGCTACAGCCGTTGGGGGATGAGCTTGCGCGCCGTTGGCTCTAACGAGAAGGCGGCGGCGCATATTGGTGTGCGCACAGGCTGGACTGTCGTCGGCGCTTTCATCGCCTGCAGCTTGCTCACGGCGCTGGGTGGCATGATGGTGGTGGCGCAGCTCGGTATAGGCGATCCCAATCAGGGCATCGAATACACGCTGGGCAGCATTGCCGCAGTGGTCCTCGGCGGAGCCAGTCTCTTCGGCGGACGCGGCAGCTTCATCGGCGTGCTGCTTGGCGCCGTCCTGATCCAGGAAGTCAATTCGTCGATGGTTTTCCTGGGCCTGTCGCAAGCCTGGCAATATTGGTTCATCGGCCTGCTGACGCTGATCGCAGTAGCAGTCTATTCACAGGCCAGGTCAGCGTCCATCGAGAGGCCGTGAAACGAACTGCCGCAGACTGGAGATACAACGTCGAGTGCGCGAAGATCCGAAAAAAGGCGCGAGATCTCGCCCAGCAGGTCGACGCTCACTTGATGATGCCGATCTTCTTGCGATCAATGGTCACGAATACGGCGCAGACCAGAACCGTACCCTTGACTATATTCTGAAGGTACGGATCGACACCAGCCATGTTCATGCCATTCGAAAGCAGTGTGATGATCAAGACGCCCAACATGGTACCGACGACGCTGCCTACGCCTCCGGTCAATGGTGTTCCGCCGACCACCACCGCGGCTATGACGTCCAGTTCAAGCCCCTCCCCGAGTTGGGCGGTGGCGGCCATGGCGCGCGCGGCTTGCAGCAAGCCACCAATGCCGCACAAGGCACCGAGAAGCACATACATATAGATTTTCACGCGAGCGACCTGAATGCCCGTTAAAATGGCGACACGTTCCCCGCCGCCGATGGCACGAACTTCCCGCCCGAACACCGTCCTGTTGATGATGCCATACGCGACAACCATCAGCACCAGGCCAATGATCACGGAATGCGGAATGCCCAAAGTCCGATTGGTATAGACATTCAGGAATTGCTCATCCTCGATCGAGACAGGCGCGCCGCGGGTGAAAAGAAGCACGACGCCGCGGTAGACCACCATCGCTCCCATGGTTGCGATGAAGGACGGCACCTTGCCCTTGGCCAGGAGAAATCCATTGATCAATCCGGCAGCAGCACCGACGGCAATGGCGGGAATGATCGCCGCAGCGCCAAGGCTGTCAGCTGTCAACGCGGCTGCCAATGCCGCGAGTGCAACAATTGAACCGACCGACAGATCGATTGAACCGGCCATGATGACGAAGGTCATGCCTAGCGCGGCAACCAGCAGCACCGTGCCTTGTTGAAGCACAATTAGAAGGTTACTGAAGGTCAAGAAGCGTGGCGACGATATCGAGAAGATCACAATGAGCAGAACGAGCATGGCAAGCGGAAAGCCGCGTTTGACGAGTTCGAACCTGCCAGCATTGACGGTAGGTTCTCCGATTGCGTTCGGTGTTTTGGTGGCACTCGAGGTCTCATTCGTTTCCATGGTCAGGCCATATGTCCAATGATGTCATGCTCGGTGGCATCGGCTGCCGTCTCGATGCGATGCGTAATTTGTCCTTGCCGGAGCACCAGCAAGCGGTCCGACATACCGATCAGTTCGGGCATGTCTTCTGAAGACAGGATCACAGCGAGGCCCTGCGCCGCCTTCTGCCGAATGATGCGATAGATTTCCGTGCGGGCGCCGATATCGACGCCGCGTGTAGGATTGTTGAGCAGGAGCAGACGTGGGTGGACAGCCAAGCATTTGCCGATCACCACCTTTTGCAGGTTGCCTCCCGAGAGTGAACGGCAGGACGCATCGACGCTTTGCGTCTTGATGCCTATCTGGGCGATGAGGTCACGCGCGATGGCAATGGCAGCGGCGCGATCGAAGAACGGCCCACGATGCGGTGGGCGGGCCATCACCAGATTGTCGAGGAGACTGAAGTCGGCGATCAGGCCTTCATTGTGACGGTCACCAGGCAAATGAGCGACGCCCTGTCGCCAGGCGAAAGTCGGACTCGACGGCGCGTATGAACCATTTTCAAGCTTCATCGAGCCACTGCGCAAAGGCAAGTCGCCGCAAATGGCTGCGAACAGCGCTTCGGCGCCAGCGCCTTTCAATCCGGCAAGGCCGAGGATTTCGCCGGCATGTACATCCAGGCTGACGCCGTCGAGTTCGCGCCCAACGGCGACCTCGCAGGCTTCGAAGACAACAGGACCCCGTCGCGGCTTGCCTGGATCTTTCGGCGGCCGCGGCGGATAGATGCTTTTCGCGAGTTCGCGCCCCACCATGCGGCGATGAATTTCATTGGGCTCGATCTCGGTCGTGCGATAGGTTCCGACATACTGCCCGTCTTTCAGGATCGTCAATTCATCGGCGACGGCGAGCACCTCGTCGAGATGATGAGAAACGAAGGCTACAGTCATCCCCTGCCCCTTGAGTTCGCTGATGACGCGAAGGACGGCCTGAACCTCTCGATGATCGAGATAGGCGGTGGATTCGTCGAGAAGGAGGATTTTCGGATTTGTAGACAGCGCTCGGGCGATCTCGATGCATTTCAGCTCGCCGAGATTGAGGCGGCCTGTGTCGGCAGAGACCGATATTTGCGCGCCGATCCGTTCGAGGATCGTTTGCGACGCGGCTTCCATACGTCTGCGGTCGATAAAACCGAGAGGGCCGGCGAAATGCCGCAGGCGATCGATGAAGATGTTTTCGGCAACGGTCAGCGAACGGTTGATCGTGATTTCCTGGTATACAAGCGAGACGCCAAAGGCCGCCGCACCGATGACACTTGGTGGCGCATAGCTTGCTTCATCCAAGGTCATGACGCCACTGTCAGGCCGTTCCGCGCCCGCAAGCATACGCAAGGTCGTCGATTTTCCGGCTCCGTTTTCGCCGACGATGGCGTGAACCATGCCGGGCCGAAGCACCACGGATACGCCATCCACGGCACGTGTGTGGCCGTAGCTTTTGCGCAGGTCTCTCGCAGCAAGTGTCATGAATTGACTACGCCCAAATGCCAGGCAGGGCCTGCCTGCAACCTTGGGATTGCAGGCAGGCCCAATCGGACGTTCAGTTGCTATACTGCATCTCGAAAACGGCCGGCTTGGCGTCCTTGTTGTAGAAGCGCGAGTGCTGCCGGAAATCATATGTCGGCACGCCGCCGGGAAAGTCCTTCTCGAACTGCGCAACGCGATCCTTGGTTAGCGGCAGCAGCTTCAGCTTGACATTGTCGGCGTCCGCGGGAACCGGAATACCCTTAATGTGATCGAATAGGGCGACAAGGGCGAAGCCGCCCTGAAGCCAATGACCGCCAATATCGAAAAGCAGGTCACCGGACTTTACCGCATCGACGTTCTCAGGGTTGAGATCCATTCCGACGACCATAACGTCCTTGCCGGGCGCTTTCCCGTGATTCTTGAGCGCAGCCATCACGCCGGTCGCAGTGCCGCCGTTCGCGGCCCAGACGCCGATGATGTCCGGATTGCCCTGGAAGAGCGATTCAAACGCGGTCTGTGACGTATCACGGACGAAATTCCCATCGACTTCGCCGGCGACGCGCACATCGGGCGCTTCCTTGAGAGCGTCTTCCAGCCCTTTGCGGCGATCAATGGCGACCGAGGTGCCGGCGGTGCCGTTCACCACGCCGATCACTTTCTTGCCATCCGACCCCGGCTTGATCGCGGCGAACAGCGCCTTGGCCATTTGGTATCCGGCATCCTCATCGCTCGGCCCGATAAAGGCGATGTAATTCGGGAAACGCTCGGTTTGAGGCGAAAAATCCGGGTAGCTGTCGGTGAGGATGACCGGTATCTCGGCTTCCTTCGCCAAGGTAAGCCCGCGAGCGGCAGTGGCCCAATAAGGTGTGAAAACAATGCCGTCAACTTTCTGGGCCACCAGGTCCTCAAGCGACTTGACCATCTGGTCGGGCTTGTTGTCGGCATTGAGCACGACGAGCTTTACCCCAAGCTCATCCGCTCCCTTCTTCATGAAGGCGACATAGCTGTTCCAGAATTGCGCATCCAGGGTCGGCACGACAACGCCGACCGTGGGTTCATCGGCAGCGACAGCCGCCGTTGACAAGACGGCCGCGGCAGCGGCGCCGACAAGGGCCGATTTCAGCTTCGACAAGAAAGACATGGTTCCTCCAACCCGGTTCGCAACAGAGCCAAGCGCTCTGAATCGCTGACTTAATTTCCCATTTTTTGACAAGAACTGCGCACTTGTCAGCTTCAATTGACCACAATTGACGATCATGCCTTATCACATATGGTCAAAATCAGTCAAAATAATTCTAATAAGGCCAAAAGCGATAGGAATTCACTCATCGCCATGACAAACCAGTGGGCTCGCCGAATGGATTCGTGATATTCGCGATGCTGGGCTCGCCATGATTCCGGCGAGCGTGTTGCTGCACTGTGCGGAGATAGGAACGTGGCAAGGAATGTTCGAAAATCAACGGTGGAAGATATGGCGCCGTCAGCGTCCGCCGGGTCATGGGAAGACGATGGCGGGCGTGGACGGGTCGATCTTATTCCGGCCAAGCGTCATGCTTTCATTCTCGAATGCCTTAAACGGGAAGGAACCGTCGGCATTCAGGAACTCATCGATCTCATCGGGGCGTCACCTTCAACCATCCGGCGCGACCTCGAAACACTGGAACGGCAAGGAGCATTGGAGCGAACGCATGGCGGAGCAATGCTTCACCGCACGGAACTCGCCACCTTCGAGCCGGATCTCGCCACTGCCGCACACTTCGCCAGGGCTGAGAAGGAGGCCATAGGTGCGGCCATGATGTCGGAACTTCGCCCCGGGCAGAGTGTCATTTTCGACGCAAGCACGACTGTTCTGGAAGTCGCCCGCGCCATCGCGGCTGCCCCCATCGCGCTTACGGCCGTCACCAACAGCCTGGCGATCGCCCAGATCCTCGCAACCGTGCCGGGGATACGCCTCGTCATGCTTGGAGGCACCTGCAAGCCGGGTTCTCTAACTCTGGTTGGCCAGCCTGGCGAGAATTTCCTGCGCACCATCCACGCCGATGTGGCAATTCTTGGCACTCATGCCATCACCGGAGACATGCTCACGGAGACCTCGCTTGAGGTCGCGGCGATGAAGCAGGCGATGATCGCCGCGGCGCGCCGCGTCGTCGTGCTTGCCGACAATTCCAAATTCACCACTCCGAATTTCTGCACCATCTGCCGGCTGGCCGATATCCACCAGATCATTACCGACGAGGGCATCGATCAGGCCAACCTCACCAATCTTCGGACGCTCGATGTAAACGTCCGAGTCGTTCGCGTCAGCCGTTCGGGTTCTTCCGTTGAGCGCTCTTGAGGCCGTGGATATCCGGATCGTCGCCGACGACCTGACCGGCGCCCTGGATAGCGCGGTTTGCTTCGCCTCGCCGGGCCAAGGTGTTGCGGTGAGTTGGCAACTGGATCGCGCGTTCTCGGGCCGTTTGGCTGTCGATATCGCCACACGTGAGGGCGCCGAGACAACGGCCGTCGCCAGACACTTGAAGTTCGCGCCATGGTTGGCCGCCGGACAACTGAGCTTCAAGAAGATCGACAGCCTTTTGCGCGGTCACGTCATTGCCGAAATAGAAGCCTGCATCGTCGAGGGTGCGTACCAGCGGGTTGTTCTGGCACCAGCGTTCCCATTTCAGGGCCGCGTTACACGCCTTGGGCGTCAATGGCGACTCGATCGGCCCGAAATGGTAGGTCCCGACATCGTCTCCGGACTAGGCCAGCGCTTTTCGTCCGGCCGGGCGGTACCGGGGGCGCGACCACTTCATTTCATCACCCTCTACGACGCCGAAACGGACAAGGACCTGGACGAGATCGTTGCAACGGCGGGCGCGCCCAGCACACTCTGGGTTGGTACGGGCGGCCTGGCTGCAGCGCTGGCGCGACACCTGAGCATACCACGCAAGCCTGCTCCGGCATTGTCCGCCCCGTTCCTGGGCCTTGTCGGCACAAATCACGAAGTCACGGCGGGACAGGTGGCCTCGTTTGCCGCCAAGCATGCTGATGGGCATATCGTTGTGGAACGCGACATCGACAAAGCGAAAAGGGATCTGGCAAAACGAATCATGCGAGGTGCGCCGTCGGTTGTCACCGTCGTTGCATCGGGCGATCGCCACGCGGTTTCAGATCATATCGGCAAGGTGTTTGCGTCGCTTCTCGACGGTTTGCCAAAGCCCGGAACGCTGCTCGTCACTGGCGGCGAAACATTGCGATCGGTGTGCTCCAGCCTCGGCGTCGTCGAACTCACGGTCGAGAGCGAGATTGAACCGGGGCTTCCGATCTCCAGAATCAAAGGCGGCGTTTTCCAAGGGCTAGCCACAACTTCCAAATCTGGCGCGTTCGGCGACAGCGCCCTCTTCTGCAGGCTCGCGACTCTCGCGCGTCGCTGATCAAGACGGTCACCGGCAAAAGCACCGGGCGGGTCCATTCCCGCCGGTCAAATGACGTCAAACGATGCTTCAGCCGCCTGCTACAACGGCCCTGCCCTCCCAGAGAGGGATTCAGGCCGGCGGATTTCGTCGCGCAGCTGATTACGAATGACCGAAAAAGAAAACTATTGCGCATCCATGGTTAGAGAGATTAGAAGATGACCACAATTGACCGATTAGAGGCGTTTATGTCTGGTCCAAGACTCGGCATCACAATGGGTGATCCTGCGGGCATCGGCCCCGAGATCATCGCCAAGGCATGCGCACGGCTGAAACCGCGCCTTGCCGACGGGTCGCTGTCCCTTCTCATCATCGGCAGCGTCACCGCGATGCGGACAATGGAGTCGATTTCTGGGCGCATTGAGGAGGAACAACCGTCAGCTTCGGCCGCTGGGACGTTTCCCGCTGTAGCCATTCTCGAAGCCGGCCCCGAACAAACACCCATTGAGACAGGCATCATGTCGGCTGAAGGCGGGCGCCTCGCCTATCTGGCGATCGAAAAAGCTGTTCGCCTGGCCCAGGCCGGTTCAATTGCCGGTATCGTTACGGCTCCTCTCAACAAGGAAGCGCTCAACCTGGCCGGCTATCACTATGCCGGCCACACCGACATGCTGGCTGAGCTGACAGGCGCGCGCGATTCCGTGATGATGCTTGCCCATGGCGATTTTCGCGTCAGCCACGTCTCGACCCACGTCGCGCTGGCCCAGGTTCCATCGAAACTGACCGAACCTCGGTTGCGGCGGGTTATCCAATTGACGGTCGAGGCGTTGCACGGCCTTGGCATTTCCCATCCCCGAATTGCGATTGCCGCGCTTAACCCGCACGCCGGCGAAGGCGGCATTTTCGGCCGGGAGGATATCGACATCACGACCCCAGTCGTCGCCTCCTACAACTCCGCCGATTTTGCCGTGTTTGGGCCTGTTCCCGGCGATACGGTTTTCGTCAAGTTGCGCGCCCGCCAGTATGACGCGGTGGTCGCGATGTATCACGATCAGGGCCATATCCCGGTGAAACTGCTCGGCTTCAATGTCGATCCCGAGACCGGTGAGTGGAAAGCGCTCTCCGGTGTCAATGTCACGCTCGGCCTTCCGATCATCCGCACCTCCGTCGACCACGGTACGGCCTTCGACATCGCCGGCAAGGGCATCGCCAACGAGGACAGCTTGGTCGAAGCGATCGAGTTCGCGGTCCAGATGGCCGCGGCGAAATCCAACCCTTAGGCGTCGGCACGCCTGCAACGCACGCAGAACCGGATTGAACCATGTCAGCAGAAGAAAAGACATCGTATCTCATGTTGATCGACGGGAAGTTCGTCGTCGGCGAAGCTGGCACGCGCTCGGTTATCAACCCGGCCAACGGCAAGGCCTTTGTCGACGTGCCCGAGGCAAGCCCGGATCAGGCTCGCCAGGCGATAGACGCCGCCCGCAAGGCGCAGAAGGCTTGGGGGCTCAAATCGCCTCTTGCCCGTGCGGCGATCATGAAGCGGATCGCGGTCTTGATCCGGCAGAACGCCCGGCATCTGGCCGAGGTGGTGGTCAGGGAACAAGGCAAACCGATCAACGAAGCAATAGGTGAAGTCGGCGGCGCAGCCGAGTTCTTCGACTACTACGCCGAATTTGCCCGTCGCATTCAAGGTGAGATCCTGCCGTCCGACTACGCGGGAGAGCAGGTCTGGATACAGCGTGTGCCGGTAGGCGTTGTCGCCGCCATCATTCCGTGGAATTACCCGAGCGCCCTGGTCAGCCGAAAGGTGGCGCCCGCCATGATCGCCGGCGACACCATCGTCCTCAAACCGCATGAAGACACGCCGCTTTCGGCGCTCGAAATGGCTCGCATCTTTGTCGAAGCGGGCGTGCCGGCCGGCGTCGTGAACATCATAACGGGACGGGGTGAAACCATAGGCGAAGTGCTCTGCAGCGAACCCGGCGTCGACCTCATCACCATGACAGGAAGCGTCCCGACCGGTAAGCGCATCATGGCGAATGCTTCGCGTAATCTGACGCCTGTTTCGCTGGAGCTTGGCGGCAAGGCGCCATTCATCGTCCTGGCTGATGCCGATCTCGAGCTGGCGGTTCGTTCGGCAGCCACGTCGCGCTACATGAACTGCGGACAGGTCTGCATATGCAACGAACGCACGCTCGTTCACCGTTCGATTTACGATCAGTTCGTCACACGCTTTGTGGAATTCTCCAAGTCGCTCGTCGTCGGTGATCCGATGCAGGCAAATACCGATATCGGCCCGAAAGTCAGCCGTGAAGAGTTGGAAAAGGTCGAGGCGGTGCTTGCGGAAGCCGTGGCGGGCGGCGCGAGGCTTGCTCTCGCCGGTGGGCGCCCGACCAAGGCGCCCATCGATGGCGGCTACTGGCTCAATCCGACCGTACTGACAGATGTGACGCCTGACATGCCGATCATGACGCGCGAAATCTTCGGTCCGGTCGTGCCGATCATGCCCTTCGACACTTTCGAGGAGGCTGTCAGCATCACCAATGCCAGCAACTATGGCCTGTCGGCCTATCTTTTCACCAATGATCTGGGCCGCGTCATGAACGCCGTCAACGAGGTTTCGTTCGGCGAGATCTACGTGAACCGGATCGGACCGGAAATGCTGCAGGGTTTCCATGTCGGCTTCCGCGAAAGCGGACTGGGCGGCGACGACGGCGTGCATGGGCTCGAGAGCTACATGCGCAAGAAGACGGTCTACGTGAACTATTCGGGTGCCGCCACGGCGGCATTGATGCCTTACGGGCGCTGAACAGCGCCCAACCAGTACGACCAGCCAGGTCGCCACCCGGCCGCTACGGCCGTTTCATATGATCGGGAGGAATGAAATGTACTATCGTGGATTTATGGCGGCCGCCTTGGCCTTGGCGCTATCGGGACTGGCCGCATCGTCGGCTCTCGCCGATGACACCATCCCACCGGAAGCAAAAGCTCTGCTCGAGCCGCTGCCCCTGTCGCCGAGGGGCCAACCCGTCCCAGGCTTCCCGGATGGTCCGCCGGCGGTGTCGCCGGACGTGCTGAAATTCTCCGATGAGGATCTTGCCAAGCTCAAGGCGGGCAAGTTTACCGCTGGACTGGTGATGCACACAATGGATGCGGGCTGGCCTCAGTTGCAGGTTGCCGGAATCAGCAACACACTCAAGGATCTTGGTATCGAAATTGTTGGAACCACCGACGCCAAGTTCCAGCCCGGTCAGCAAATCAGCGATCTGGAGCAGATGATCGCCCGTAAGCCCGACGTGATCTTCTCGATCCCGATCGATCCGAAGTCTGAGTCCGAAGCCTACAAGAAGGCGGCGGCCGCCGGCATCAAGCTGGTTTTCATGGACAACGTCCCGGTCGATATGGCGCCCGGCAAGGATTATGTGACCGTTGTCGCCTCCGACAATGAAAAGAACGCCTACTTCGCCGCGCAGGAACTTGTCGGGGCGATTGGCGGCAAGGGCGAGGTCGGCATCATCACGCTGGTTTATGACTATTACTACTCCGTCGCAGCCCGAAAGGTCGGTGCCTTGAAGGCGTTCGGCGAACATCCCGACATCAAGGTCGCGGATGTCGGCACCTTCACAGCCCCCGAGAAGGCTTACGAGGTTGCCACCGCAATGTTGACGGCGCATCCCGACATGAAGGGCATCTTCGTTGCCTGGGACACGCCCGCCCAGCAAGTCGTGGCCGCGGCGAAGACACTCGGCCGCGATATCGTCGTCACCACGAATGACATTGCCGCTGACAGCGCGCTGAACGTTGCACGCGGCGAATTTCTGGCCGTAGGCGCGCAGCGTCCCTACGACCAGGGCGTCGCCGAGGCCAAGGCGGCCGCGCTTGCATTGCTTGGACATGACGTCCCGCCATACATTTCGGTGCCGACGTTGCGTGTCAAGAAGCTCGACCTTCTCAGTGCCCTCAAGCAGGTCACCAAGGAAGATGCTCCGGCCTCGGTGGTAAAAATCTGCAACGGCGAGTGCTTCTAGCCCACTTTTTCGTCGGCGGGCTCCAACAGGCCGCCGACGCTCCCCTAGCGATCGAGAAAATCGTCATGGCCGAAGCGAAAACGTCACCGTCCCACAACGCGATCGTAGCGATGCAACGCATCAGCAAGTCGTTTGGCGCAAACCGCGTGCTGTCTGATATTTCGTTCGAGGTCATGGCCGGTGAAACGCACGCGCTGCTCGGCGAGAACGGTGCGGGCAAATCGACGCTCATGAAGATTCTCATGGGAGCTTATCGAACGGATGAAGGCCGCATTCTGTTCGCCGGAGAGGACGTCACGGCCTTGTCGCTTCGCGACAGGATCGACCGCGGTATTGCAATGATCTTCCAGGAACTGAGCGTCTTGCCGAACCGCTCGGTTGCCGAAAATCTGTTCATCCTTCGCGAGCCACTCGCCTTCGGCATGCGCGTCGACACCAGAACAATGGTTCGCGATGCCCAGGCTCTGATCGAGCGGTACGCCTTCTCGCTTGATGCTTCCGCGCGTGTGGGCGATCTGGCCTTCGCCCAACGCCAGATGGTCGAGATCCTCAAGGCGATCTCGCGGGGCGCCAAGCTGCTCGTCATGGACGAGCCGACTTCATCACTGACCATCCACGAGGAAGAAACGCTTTTTCGGACCATCGGTCAGCTCAAGCAGGGCGGAATCGGTATCGTTTACATCAGCCACCGCATGGCCGATGTGCTGCGGCTTTCGGATCGCATCTCGATCATCAAAGATGGCCGACTGGTTGGCCCACTTGATCCGAGCAAGACATCCATCGAGGATATCGCTGCGATGATGTCGCGGCCGAGGGGCGACGCGCCTTTGCCGACCGCCACAGTGTCCGCGAAACGCCACCCGGCAACGTCGATCGGGGCGCCGGCTCTTGAGGTCCGCGATCTAGCCACGTCGCGCAAGCTGTCCGACATATCGTTCTCGATCGATCCAGGCGAGATCGTCGGCCTTGCCGGGCTTGTCGGCAGCGGCCGCTCGACCTTGGGCAAGGCTTTGTTCGGCATCCTTCCAGACGTATCCGGCCACATCAGTGTCGCAGGCGAACCCGTTCGGCCGGGCAGCGTAAGCAGAGCGATCGCTGCTGGTGTCGCGCTTGTTCCCGAAGACCGTCGGCTCGAAGGGCTTGTTGGCGGGCGCTCAATCGAGGAGAATCTTGCGCTTCCCCGGCTTTCCGATTTCTCGCTCGCGGGTCCCCTTGGGCCGATGGCGAAGGCGCGGATAGCGGCTCTGTTCAGACAATACCGCGACGACCTCAACATCCTGTGCCGCGGCCCCTTACAGAAAGCCCAGGAGCTTTCAGGCGGCAATCAGCAAAAGATCGTCTTCGCAAAATGGCTGGCAATGAAGCCGAAGCTGTTGATCCTCGATGAGCCAACTTCCGGCGTGGACGTCAATGCCAAGCGCGATATGCGCGAGCTTGTGCGCCGCACGGCGGGCGATGGCGTCGCCGTGCTGCTCATTTCTTCGGAACTCGAAGAACTCCTGGATTTGTCCGATCGCATTCTGGTGATGGCGCAGGGGCGGATAACGCGCAGCATGGGCAGCGCGCACGACGAGACCGGGCTTCGCGCGTTGCTGCAGGCCGAGGCCGCCAGACAAACCAGCGTACACGCTCAGGGAGTTGCAGCATGAAATCGTCCTCGATGCCGATGCGCGCTAGTGCGATGAATTTTTTCCGCGATCACATCACCTATGTGATCTTCCTGGCGATCACCCTCTATTTCGTCTTGTTCGCCCCCCATTTCGCGTCAGTCTCAACCGCAAGCGCCGTTCTGCGTATCACAGCCATCGTTTCCGTGATGGCGATCGGCATGACGTTCGTCATCATCTGCGGTGAAATCGACCTGTCGGTCGGTTCGGTTGCCAGCTTTTCAGGTATGATCGGAGCGTTGCTGCTCGATCAGAGTGTCCCGGCCTATGTCGCCGCCCTTCTGGTGTTGGGCGCCGGGGCCTCGATCGGCGCGGTGTCGGGCGTGCTTGTTACAAAACTGCGCATTCCATCGTTTCTCGTAACGCTTGGAATGTTGTCCATCTTTTCCGGACTGGCACTGACCATCACCGGCACCCGGCCCGTGTCGATCGTCGATGATGATTTTTCGAATCTGTTCTGGAACGGCAGTTTTCTGGGCATGCAGGCACCGATCTGGTGGACGATCGTCCTTACGGCCGTCGGCTACTACCTGCTGCATCAAATGCCCTACGGCAGGCGTGTTTATGCGACCGGTGGAAATGCTGTTGCCGCGCGCTTTTCCGGTGTGCGCACGGACGGCGTCAAAATCTTCGCCTTTGCGATATCCGGCATGACCGCATCCCTTGCGGGCCTGATGCTCGCGGCCCGCTCCACGGCTGGCAATCCCAGCCTGGGAGCGGGTCTTGAACTGGATGTGATCGCGGCCGTGATCATAGGCGGGACAAGTCTCTTTGGCGGTTATGGATCAATCGTCGGTTCCGTCGTCGGCGCAATCTTCATAGGCATTCTCGGATTTGGTCTTCTCGTGCTCGGTCTATCGACCAGCATCCAGGAGGTCATCAAGGGAGCCATCATCATCATTGCGGTCTCATTGAACCGCCGTTGAAAGCAGCAGCCCGGCATGAAATCGGAAGATATGCGGCTCCGCAATTAAAGGGTCGATGATCTGTTGATTACAGCGCATTTCGATGAAATAGTAAAAAGAGAACGTTCTCACTGCGTGTTTTGGGATGGAAGAGGGCGTTTTGGAGGAAATCTGTTGAGTGTGTCGCCGCCACGATTGCAGGCCGTTGCCGTTACCAAATCCTACGGCGCGACCACAGCATTGGAAAATGTGTCGCTGGATCTGGCGGCGGGCGAAGTCCATGCGGTGCTCGGCGAAAACGGCGCCGGCAAATCCACGCTGGTCAAGATCCTCAGCGGTGTGATTGCGCCAAACAGCGGTCAGATGCGTCTCGACGGTGCGGTCTATGCGCCGCATTCGATCCTGCATGCGCGACAAGCAGGCGTCGCCACGGCTTTCCAGGAATTGAGCCTCGCGCCCAACTTGACCGTTGCCGAAGCGCTGCTGCTGCCCGCCATGAAGCGCGGGGCGTTCGGCCTGGTCTCTCCCTACCAGACAGCGCGAGCCGCAGCTGAAATCCTGCATCGCTATCGTTTGGATGACGTCTCGCCGATCGCCGGCATCGCCAGCCTGTCGCTCGCCCACAGGCAGCGGCTCGAGATCGCCCGAGCCATGCACTATGCCGAAAAGGTTCTTATCCTTGACGAGCCTACGGCAGCATTGACCGATGTCGAATGGCTGTTCGATCTGGTTCGCAGCACGACTGCGGCCGGGACCGCCGTCCTCTATATTTCACACCGCCTGGCCGAGGTGCGCACCTTGTGCAAGCAGGCAACGGTGCTGCGAAACGGCCGTTCCGTGGCAAGCGTCGGACTATCGGACGCCAGCGATGCCGATATTTTCGAGCTGATGGTCGGCCGCACGGAGATGGCGCACGGGCGCCGCACCCACTCGTTCGCTCGCGAGACGCGTTCCGCGCTCGAACTGAACAATGTCACCGGCGCAAAGCTCAAGGGCGTCACACTCGACGTGAAAGAGGGCGAGATCGTCGGCATCGCCGCTTTGGAAGGCCAAGGCCAGCGCGAACTTTTCCGCACCCTTGTCGGCCTGGATAAAGCGACGTCGGGACAAATCCTGGTCGGGGGAAAGCCCGTACAACCTAAAAGCCCACGTCATGCCATCGCGGCCGGACTGAGCTTCCTTCCCGAAGAACGCAAGGTGGAAGGGATATTCTCGACACTGTCGACGGCAGCAAACATCGTGCTGCCCGTCATCCAGAACATCAGCCGGACCGGTTTTGTCTGGCCCGCGCTGGAACGGCACAGTGCCGCACGGGCATCCGAAGGGGTCGAACTCAATCCTCGCTATCTCGATTTTCGTATCGCCGACCTCTCCGGAGGCAATCAGCAGAAGGCATTGCTTGCGCGTGCGATGTTTACGGGCGCGCGTACATTGCTTCTCTACGATCCGACCCGAGGCGTCGATGTCGGCACCAAGCAGGCTATCTACGCGGCCATTCAGGCCTTTGCCGACAGGGGTGGATCGGTGCTTCTCTATTCATCGGAACTTACAGAACTGACGCGTCTGGCCGACCGCTGTCTGGTGCTCTACGGCGCACGAATTTTCGAGCAGTTCACGGGCGAAGCCATCGAAGAGCGTGCGCTGGTCGCAGCCCTTACCGGTCATTCCCGAGACCCCGCAAAATCAAAGCGCGAGGCCGCGGCATGAGCATTCTTGCAACCAAGGCGGCAGCCACCTCTCACCGCCTCGCCCCGTCAATGCCGGCAAGGGCAAAAGCCTTACTGGCCAGCGGCACCGGCATCATCATCGTTCTCTACATCATCCTGTATGGCCTGTATTCCATATGGGATCCTACCGCGCTGACCGCCGACACAGTGCTCAACCTGACGAACAATGCCGTTCCCCTTGCGATCGCGGCGGCGGGTCAGACGTTGATCGTGCTGTCCAGAGGCTTCGACCTTTCCGTCGCCGGCGTCATCTCGCTAACCAATGTCATCATGGCGGCTTATCCGCTGGACGGCCCGTTGGGGGCAGTCGAAAGCCTTGCCATCTGCCTGGCGATCGGAGGCGTGGTCGGCCTGGTAAACGGTTTCCTGGTCGCCGTGCTGCGTCTCCAGTCGATCGCCGCCACGCTGGCGACGATGATCATCTGCCAGGGCCTTTCATTGGTGATCCTCGACGCGCCGGGAGGTACGGTCGCGGATTTCATCTCCTATGATCTGACCGACGTGCTTTTCGGCGTGATCCCGATCTCGGGGCTCTTCGTCGCGGGCGTTGTCGCTCTCTGGATGATTTGCCGACGCACGGCGTTCGGCACAGGCCTTTATGTCGTGGGGGCTGATGAAACAGCTGCGCATCTGTCAGGCATCAATGTCAAACGCGTCCGAATTCTAAGCTTTGTTATCGGTGGCATGCTCTACGGCCTCGCGGGTTTCATGCTCAGCGCTCAAACTGCGACAGGAAATCCCAACGCAGGCGCCTCTTTCCTGATGCTGACCTTCGCTGCCGTGGCGCTCGGCGGCACGTCGCTGAGCGGTGGGCGCGGCAGTGTCATCGCCAGCATCATCGGCGCCGCCACGCTCATGTTGCTGCAGAAGGTGCTGTTCGCCGGCGGCGTGTCGTCCTTCTACACCGGCATTTTCCAGGGCGTGGTGCTCGTGCTGGCGGTGGTGTTTGGAAATGTCGTGACGCATTTTGTTGAACGAAGAGGTGCAACGTGACCGAAGCGCACCCTCCCGGGGCGGCTGTAGCCCCTGCCCCGCGGGCCCAACGGCACACGGAACGTGTCGCCGACAATAGGCGTACCGCACGCTTGCGGCCAGAGACAATCACGGCGGTCTGCGTG
The DNA here is from genome assembly GCF_029269325.1 of Mesorhizobium sp. XAP4. Taxonomy (NCBI): domain Bacteria; kingdom Pseudomonadati; phylum Pseudomonadota; class Alphaproteobacteria; order Hyphomicrobiales; family Phyllobacteriaceae; genus Mesorhizobium; species Mesorhizobium sp. XAP4. The sequence continues at coordinate 177,983 of NZ_JARIXW010000008.1, forward strand.
TTCGGTATCAGTATCCTGCTGGTGCTGGGTTCACGCTTCGTCAGCCCGGCACTCGGTTCATGGGATCACGTCAACACCATAATCCTTCTGGCGTCGTTCCTGATCGTCGTGGCCTTCGGCCAGGGGATCGTCATCATGATCGGAGGTCTCGACCTTTCAGTCCCGGCGCTCATAACGCTTGGCGGCGTGCTGACGACCAGTTGGATCGATGCCTCCAGCGGCATGAGCTTGCCGCTGATACCGGCGATCTTGCTGATCTGCGCGTGCATTGGCGGGATCAGCGGCCTTGGGGTGACCTTGCTGCGTATCCCGCCCTTCATCATGACCATGGCGACGGGGATCATCACCGCTTCCGCAGCACTTGGGCTTACGAGCGGCACACCGCGCGGCGCGGCTCCCCCAATCCTGACCGCTCTGATGAAAGCGAGTTGGATCGGCATCCCGGTCATCCTCCTATTCATCCTGGTTTTCGCCATCCTCGGCTCAGTGCTGCAGGGTCGAACATCCTACGGTCGCCGCCTGACAGCCATCGGCGCGAATCCGGTCGCGGCTCATGTCGCGGGCATTGCAGTGCGCAGTTCGGTTCTGATCGCCTATATGCTGAGCGCAGCCGCATCCGGGTTTGCCGGCATGATGCTGGCGGGCTACGCAAACGGCGCAACGCTGCGCATGGGCGACGACTATCTGCTTCCCTCGATTGCGGCCGTCGTCATCGGCGGCTCGTCCATTCTTGGTGGCAGCGGCTCTTTCGTCGCCACGATAGGCGGTGCCATCCTGCTCACCGCGTTGAGTACGGTGATCTCGGCGCTTGGCATTCCACAGGGCTGGCGCACGGTCATCGAGGGCTCGATCATCCTCATTGCCCTGCTCCTGCTGAGGGAAAACACCTTCGCGTTCCTAAGACGCCGACTGGCGCGGTAAAGACCGCCCGCGCCCGGCGATCCGGGACGTTCAGTGAGAACGTTCCCATCAACAAGCGGTCAACGATCTGGGAGACCTTCGATGCCAAACTGGAAGAGAAAACTAAGTCTATGCGCAGCCGCTCTTTGTACTGCCGCGGTCAGCCTTTCGCTCACCGCCCCGTCGGCGTCAGCGCAGGACAAGAAGTTCAAAATCTACCTGAGCATGAGCTACAGCGGCAACTCTTGGCAGTCGGAGGCAGCCAACATCGTCAAGGCGCTTGCCGCCACCCCACCCTACGACAAGACCGTGGAACTGACCCAGGTGATCTCGGGCACGGATCCCCAGGCTCAGATCGCTGCGTATGAGAGCATGATTGCCGCCAAAGCCGACGGCATTATCAGCTTTCCGATTTCTTCCACCGCCCTCAATCGCGTCATCCACAAAGGCTGCGAGAAGGGCGTGAAGTTCTTCATGTACGACGCGACGGTCACCGAGCCCTGCGCCTACAACGTCAGTTACATTACCGCTGGCTTTGGCGAGAACAGCGCTCAGGCCCTGGTCAATGCGCTCGGCGGCAAAGGCAAGATCTTCCTCAGCCGCGGCGTTCCCGGCAACTCGGTCGACAAGCGCCACACCGATGGAGCCATGTCGGTCTTCAAGAAGTACCCCGGCATACAGGTCGTGGACGAATACTATTCCTTCTGGGACGACCGTACGACCCAGCAGGAAACAGCCAAGGCGCTCGCAGCGCATCCCGACGTCGACGGCATCTGGGCTCAGGCCGGTGAATACGGTGCGATCCAGGCCCTCATGGACAAGGGAAGCAAACTGGTGCCGATGACGGGCGAAAACTCGAATGGCTTCCGCCTTGCGCTGGCCAATCCAGATTTCCAGAAGCGTGGCCTGAAAGGCGTTTCCGCCGGCTCGCCGCCGGCCAGTGCTGGCTATGCTTTCAAGCTGATGATGGAAGCCCTGACTGGAAAGCGCGATCTCAAGCCGGGCAACATCGAATATCCTCTGCCATGGGTGCCCGCCGACCAGGTCAAGCTGTGCAAAGGCCAGACGTTCGAAGATGGTTGCAACGCCTTCCCGGAAGGCGTCGTGCCCAGTTCCTTCGTGACGGAGGTGTTCAGCCCGACGCTTCTGCCGGAGCTTTCCATCCAGTCGGCGCTTGAAGGCAAGCCAACCCCAGGCGCGACCATCCAGCCTTTGCCGGCCGATGTTCCGAAAGCCGCCGACGAGCCCGGCATCAACTGCCAGAAATGCGAGCCGCCGGCAGACCAGTACAAGCTCACCAAGGTTCAGCCAACCGTCAATCCGTAATGGCCAAGGCGGGCGGCGTCACGCCGCCCGCTCCACCTTTTTCAAGAACGAGGACGAACATGCCCAGTTATCTCAAGCGCGGCCAGGACGCGAGCACAGTGGCGGCGGTCGACGCCAGAACGCGATTGACCGTTGAAAATATTCTCGCCGACGTCGAGGCGAGAGGTGACGCGGCCGTGCGCGAGCTCTCTGAAAAATTCGACAACTGGTCGCCAGAAAGCTTTCGCCTTTCCGAGCAGGACATTGAAAAAGCCCTGTCCGCGGTTGCTCCACGCGATCTCGAAGACATCCGCTTCGCCCAGGCGCAAGTGCGCAATTTTGCCCAGCATCAGCGCGATTCCATCAGGGATATCGAAGTCGAGACCTTGCCCGGCGTCGTACTCGGCCACCGCAACATTCCAGTCAATGCCGTTGGCTGTTATGTGCCCGGCGGCAAATATCCGATGGTTGCTTCGGCGCATATGAGCGTAGTCACGGCGCGCGTAGCCGGCGTGAAGCGCGTGATTGCCTGCGCACCGCCTTTCCACGGCGGCCCGCATCCGGCGATCGTCGCCGCCATGCATCTGGGCGGTGCCGACGAAATCTACGTGCTTGGCGGTGTGCAGGCAGTAGCCGCCATGGCGCTCGGCACCGGTACTATCGCCCCGGTCGACATGCTGGTCGGTCCCGGCAATGCCTTTGTCGCCGAAGCCAAGCGCCAGCTCTTCGGCCGCGTCGGTATCGACCTCTTCGCCGGCCCGACCGAAACACTGATCATCGCCGACGAAAGCGTCGACGGCGAGATCTGCGCAACCGATCTCCTCGGCCAGGCCGAGCATGGGCCCACCTCGCCCGCCGTCTTGCTTACCACCTCCGAGAAGCTCGCCCGGGCAACCATGGCCGAAGTCGAACGGCAGCTTCTGCGGTTGCCGACAGCGGAACTCGCCGGCAAGGCCTGGGCAGACTACGGCGAAGTGATCGTGTGTGAGTCCGATGAGGAGATGGTGCGCGAGGCGGACCGCATCGCTTCCGAGCATGTGCAGGTCATGACGAGCTACCCTGATTACTTCTTGAACAACATGACCAACTACGGCGCCTTGTTCCTTGGGCCTCGCACCAATGTGGCATTTGGCGACAAGGTCATCGGCACGAACCACACGCTGCCGACCAAGAAAGCAGCGCGCTACACTGGCGGACTGTGGGTCGGCAAATTTCTCAAGACCTGCACATACCAGCGGATCCTCACCGACGAGGCCAGTGGACTGGTCGGCGAATATTGCTCGAGGTTGTGCATGCTGGAAGGTTTTGCCGGACACGCCGAGCAGGCCAATATCCGCGTGCGGCGCTACGGCGGCCGAAACGCCGCTTGACGACCTTGAACAAAGCACGTCGAAACATGGTTCGCCGCTAAAACTGGAGCCTAGCAGCCATGACCGAAGTCGTCCTGAAGCAGCCTCACACGCCCCGCATAACGGTGAAAGATTTGGCAAGACAATTGGGCATGTCGGTATCCACGGTTTCGCGAGCCTTTTACGAGGACGCCGTGATCGCGCCAAAGACGCGCGCGAGAATCCTCGCGCGCGCGGCGGAACTCGGCTACCAGCCCAATCCGCTCGCACGCGGCCTCATCACCAAGAGCAGCCGCATCGTCGGCATCGTCGTGTCCGACATCACCAATCCATTCTATCCCGAAGTGCTGACGCGGCTGACAGGAAAGCTGCAAGCCCTCGACCTGAATGTGATGCTGGTGGTGACCGACCCAAAGCGCAGCGAGGATGAGACGCTTCGCGTCCTGCTCTCCTATCACCCCGACGTGGTGATCATCCTGGCCACGACGCTTTCTTCGGCATCGTCCGATGCCTGCCGCAAGGTCGGTACACCCGTCGTGTTCTTCAACCGCTACGATGCCAGCCAGCGGTCCTATGCGGTGACTTGCGACAATGAACTCGGCGGCAGGACGGTCGCCGACCACCTGATCGATCTCGGACACAGGCGCCTGGCCTATGTCGCCGGCTTGCCGAATGCCTCGACCAACGTCGATCGCTGGAAGGGTTTTCATGCCCGCTGCCTGGAAAGAGGCGTGCAGGCTCCTCTCAGCAGCGTAGGGCAGGAATTCAGCTACGCGGCTGGCTATGCCGCCGCGCATGGGTTTCTCTCGTCCGACGAACCACCGACCGCGCTTTTCTGTGCGAACGATATCCTGGCGATCGGCGCGATGGACGCGGCAAGACGCGATTTCGGCCTTTCGATACCGGACCGTCTGTCCGTCGTTGGTTTCGATGACATCGCGATGGCCTCCTGGCCGTCGCATGATCTCACAACTGTTGGTCAGCCAATGGAACTGATGGTGGAGCGCACCGTGGACCTGACGCTGTCCCTGTCGCGCAACGATGCCAGTCAGCCCGCCCTGCAGCGCATTCCGGGAAAACTCGTCGAACGCAGCACCACGAGGGCCATCGATGGCAGGCAATAAGTCTTCTCTGTCGATGCTGGACTGGGCGGCGCAAATTCATGGCCCGGACTGTGCTGGCTTTGGCCCCGCTCGCGAAGTCGCGGCCTTGTCTCTGCCTGAAGGTGTGGCGGATGAGGTGGTCGCCTATGGTCTCGAGGCCCGCCAGGTCTACAACGGTCTTAAGCGTTTAATCGGGCAGGTCGCTGGCCTGATGATCCTGCTGCAGGCAAGCGGCCGCCGCGAAGTGCTCGATCTTCCGTCTATCGCCAGTGCCGCGGAATTGTTCGACGAACTCCGCGAACGCCTTTCAAAGTTGCGGACAACGTCTCGCCTTGATGTGCATCTGCAGCAGTTGATCAGCGCACACAGGCTCGTGGGCACCTGCCTCGCTGTTCTGCGCGAGCAGCAAGCTGCCAAGAACACCCCAGACCTCGCCGAGCCGCTCGGCAATTTGTCGGCGGCTTACAGGCATCTGCAATCGGCATCCGAGGATCGCTTCGGAATGACCATGGTCGATTTCAGGCATTCCTGTTGCAACTGCGGGGCCGAAGGCCGCTTATCATCAGTCTAGGGAGGAAATAATGTCACAGTATTCGATCTGGATTCTCGAATATTCCTACGTCACCAAATACCACAAAAGTGGCGTTCTTTATGGTGCGCACAACCAGGGCTACGTCAAACTTCCGTACTGCTACGCCCTGATCAAAGGCAACGGACACGTTGCCATGGTGGATGTCGGCTACAACGACAAAGACTATGGAAAGCACCTTGGAGACAAGTTCGGCGTCGAGAACTGGCGCTCCCCAAAGGAGGTTCTCGCCGGGGTCGGCCTGACACCCGAGGAGGTCGATACGGTCTTCATCACCCACGCCCATTTCGACCATTTCGGCAATGTCGAGGATTTTCCGAAGGCGAAATTCTACATTCAGGAACGCGAGATCGCGAAGTGGACCTGGGCGATGTCGCTGCCTGACAGGCTCCGCTGGATGATGGTGGCTGTCGATCCCGGTGACATCATCCGTGGCGTCGATCTTGCGCGCCAGAAACGGCTCATTTGCGTCGATGGCACCGTAGAGAACGCTCTTCCGGGGATCGACCTTCATGTCGCCTACGACAGCCACACCTTTGCGTCCATGTGGGTCAATGTCCGCAACGACGGCAAGGCGCGGTCTTCCGATGCCTGGGTGCTCGCCGGCGACCTGGTCTATGTCTTCGAGAATGTCGAAGGCCTAGGGGGCGTCGTCGATGTCGATACGCCGATGTATGTGCCGGTCGGTCTTGCTCTTGGTAGCCAACAGAACCTGTTGATGGCCACCGAAGCGATGATGAAACAGGTCGGCTATGAAGCGCAACGTGTCATTCCAGTACACGAGGAAAGGCTCAAGGACCGCTTTCCGTCGCGGATCACCAAGGACGGACTGCGCATTTCGGAAATCTGCCTGGCTGACGGCGAGACATCCAAGGTACGATGATGTCAACAAACTTGAAGCAAGTCGCCGTTGTTGGCGGCGGCCTCGTCGGAAGCGGCTGGGCGCTGGTCTTTGCGCGTGCCGGCATCCCGGTTCGCCTATTCGACGCAAGTGAAGACATCCGGCAAGCCGCGCCCTCTCGTATCCGCGCCAGTCTTTTGGACATGCTAGAATTCGGCTTGGTCGATGACGTCGATGCAATCGCGCGGCGCATCGAAGTGGTCGACAGCATGGTCGATGCAGTATCGGCGGCCGACTACGTGCAGGAATCGGTCTTCGAACGCGCCGATGTAAAAACCGCCGTTTGCGCCGAGATCGGTGCAGCCATACGTGACGACGCGGTGGTAGGCAGTTCCAGCTCCGGCATACCGGCTTCGATGTTCACTGAACAGGCCCCAAGGCGATCGCGCTTTCTGATCGCCCACCCGGTAAATCCGCCGCATCTGGTGCCGCTTGTCGAACTGGTACCCGCGCCATGGACAGATCCGGAAATCGTTCCATGGCTGCGCGAGGCGATGGAGCAAGTCGGACAGGTGCCGATCGTCGTCAACCGTGAGATCGAAGGCTTTATTCTCAACCGCCTCCAAGGTGCGCTGCTGAACGAGGCCTGGGCGCTGTTGGATGCGGGCTTGGCAAGTGTGGCCGACATCGATCGAACAGTTGCTCATGGTCTCGGCCTGCGCTGGTCGTTCATGGGACCGTTCGAGACGATCGATCTGAATGCGCCCGGTGGCATAGAGGATTACGCGCAACGTTTGGGAACGCTTTACCACTCGATCGCGCAGGATCGCCGCGATCCGAAACCTTGGTCTCCTGATCTGATAGAATTCGCCACGGCCGAGCGCCGGGAAGTACTGGCGAAGCCAGAGCTTGAGGCCCGTTCGGCATGGCGCAACCGTCGGCTTATGGCTCTAATTTCTCATAAGCGGGGTCAACCGGAACGTTAGATTTTCCTCCTCCGCAAGAAGCGATGGAGGTCACATGACGTGTATGGGAATGGCGGTTGAGATGCCGGCGGAATAGCACCGTTCCCGACCTTCGTCGCACTCCAAGCAGCCTTCACCACGCGTTGAGCAAGTGCCTATGGATATGCCTCCTCGGGGCGAGCGAGCATCATGAGATCACCGACGTTTTTCTGATCGGCAAGCGTCCAAAGCCGATCGGCAAGCGAACGTACGGCAAGTTTCGGGCAACCGTAGCGGGCCAGGGCGGCAAATTTCTCCTGGAGCGCTGCGTCCGACATAGGTCGATAGAGGCTGCCGGTAGCAACGCCTTCGGATACCGCTACAGAAGAGCCATCCGTGTACCGGATTGAGACATGCGCGGCTTCGACCGACGCGCCAGCGTCGACCTCGACTGGGCGCACCTTGGCACGGAGAGCCTTGACCTGCGGATCGTTCACCGCGGCATCGCTGAAGTCTTCGCACCAGCATGGCCGCGCAACAGACTGACGGCCACCGCATGCTGGGCGCTCACCTGCGCCTCGCGCCCCGTGGTGACTTCGGGGCGATCAGCCGCCCTCGGGCCCTCGCCGGCGGCCCTTAGTCTTAGACCCGCCTGCGTTCGATAAAGGCAGATCGTCACGGCCGCCACGAGCACGGGCAGCATGTAAGCCAGCGGATTCTGATTAAAGAGGGCCGGACCGATCAGCGGCAATCCCGAGAGGTAGGGGACAGGCAGCGAAGCAAATCCGCTGACCGCGGTTCCGCCGCCCGCAAGCCCGAACAGGGCGCGGGCCAGGAGGGCCGTGAGGCCAGCGCACAGCAAGTTGATGGCAATCCCGGCTACGAGCTGGTTGACCGCGAGGCTGACGCACAGCAGGGCGAGCAGAAGTCCCGCCACCGCGCCCAGCAAGACCCCGGCGACGAGCCCCGCGACCGGTGAGCCTGTGAGATAGGGCCGAATGCGCTTGCGATTCTATCAGTCCCGACATGGACCGGTGGATTGCCGTGCCTGGTGCGCGATCGGCGAACTGGAACCGCTGCCCCATGACATCTCACCGCCATTGGCTTGGCAAAATGTACGTATCAGTGCTTCAGTATCTGGCTGAGAAACAGCTTGGTCCGATCGTGCTGAGGATTGCCGAAGAAGCTGTCCGGCTTGCCTTCCTCGACTATCCGGCCGGCATCCATGAAGATGACGCGATCGGCCACCGCCCGTGCAAAGCCCATTTCATGAGTGACGCAAACCATAGTCATGCCGTCGCGCGCTAGCGCGGTCATCGTATCGAGCACTTCCGACACCATTTCCGGGTCGAGTGCCGATGTCGGCTCATCGAACAGCATCACCGCCGGCTTCATGCTCAGGCTTCGCGCAATGGCGACGCGCTGCTGCTGGCCGCCCGACAGCTGGACCGGGAATTTGTTCGCCTGTTCGGGAATGCGCACGCGCTCCAGGAACTGCAGCGCGGTTTTGCGTGCCTCGGCGGCGGAAACGCCCTTGACCCACATCGGCCCGGCCATGCAGTTCATCAGCACGGTCAGATGCGGAAACAGGTTGAAGTGCTGGAACACCATGCCGACATTGCTGCGCACGTCGGCGACGTTCTTCATCTTTGGGTGAAGATGGATGCCGTTGACGGCGATGTCGCCCTTCTGATGCGATTCGAGGCGATTGAAGCAGCGGATCAGTGTCGACTTTCCGGAGCCGGACGGGCCACAGATGACGATGCGTTCGCCTTTGTGGACCGTCAGATTGATGTCCTTCAGGGCATGGAACTGGCCGTACCATTTGGAGACGGCTCTGGCTTCAATGATGGCTTGAGCGCTCATCGCACCTTGCTCCTGGCATAGTGCCGTTCGATGCGGGACTGGATCAGCTCGAGGCAGATCGACAGCATCCAGTAGATGAGAGAAGCCGAAATCAACATTTCCATGTGCTGGAAGGTCTTCTGGCCCAGCGTGCGGGCAAGGAACATCAGTTCCCAGACGCCGATGACCGAGACCAGCGAACTGTCCTTGAGCATGGAAATGAACTGGTTGCCGGTCGGCGGAATGATGACCGGAAGCGCCTGCGGCAGTATGATCCGGCGCATGGTCAGCGAAAAGCCAAAACCCATCGAGCGCGATGCTTCCCATTGACCACGGTCGATGCTCTGGATTCCCGATCGGAAAATTTCGGTCATGTAGGCGCCGTAGCACAGCGAGAGCGCCAGGATGCCGGCGGGTACCGCACCGACCACGAAGCCCAGTTGCGGCAGGCCGAGATAGATCAGATAAACCTGCATCAGGAGCGGCAGGCCGCGAAAGAACGAAGTGTAGAAGCTTGCGATGGCGTAGGCGAAGCCGTTGGTGGAGAGCTTGGCTACGGCACCCAGTATGGCGATCAGGGAGGCGATGATGATGGAGATGGCCGAGACGTAGAGCGTGGTCACCACGCCCTGGGAAATCAGGAATGGCAGCTTTTCCCGGATGAAGGGCAGGCTGAGATGAAAGGTCGCGAAGAAGGCCAGGAAGAGCAGCAGCAGTTCGAACCAGACGATGGCGATCTGGACACGCAGCGAGGCGAAGCCGATCAGGACGACATTGAGGACGAACAGAAGCGCGATCACGAAGGCGATGGCAAACCGACCATAGAGGCCGCTCTGCGACGGTTCGCCGATGACCGGGCGCATCAATTCGCCGAAGCTCGTCGACGTCAGGTTGAAGGCGAGGAAGATCGCAAAGACGACGCCGAACATCGTCGCCACAAACCACGGCTTGTGCACGAGGACTTCAGCTTCGACGGTATCGGGGTAAAGCATAGCCTGTCCCTTCGAATGGTCGGCGGCCCGCACAGGCGAGCCGCCAGCGAACGTCGGAACTAGTTTACGACCGAGTAGTCGACCCCGTACCATTTCCTGGAGAGCGTGCTCAGCGTTCCGTCGCCTTTCATGGCCTTCACGGCATCGGCGATCCTGGCCGAGAATTCCGGGTCACCGTGTTCGATTGCGACAGCCAGGGGCTCATAAAACACCGGATCGCCGATCTGCTTGATCGGATAACCGGCTTTCACGGCATCGACGATGCTGGGCTGCGACGAGACGACGGCATCGAGCCGAACGCCGTCACCGACCCGCAGATCGTCGAAAGCGGTGGTGGAGTTCTCGTAGGAGTGCACTTCCTTCGGGTTGAGCTTGTATTCGAATGGCGGCGCACCGGCCGCGTCGAGCGTCAGATCCTTCTTGGCATAGGCTTCGAAGGTCGATGTCGTCGTCGCGCCGACAACCTTGCCATCCAGATCGCTCAACGATTTGGCCTTGCTGTCCTTGTGAACCGCAACCGCTGCTGGCGTGTAGTAGTAGACAGCGGGAAAATCGAAGATCTCGGCGCGCTTCTTCGTCGGCGTCATCGAGCCGACATGCATGTCCCAGCGGCCGACCCAGTTGCCGGCGGTGATGATGTCCCAGCCCGGCGTCACGAACTCGACCTTGACGCCGATACGCTTGCCGATCTCCTTGGCGACATCGATGTCGAAGCCGTCCAGCTCGTTGCTGGCATTGAGGAAGGACTGCGGCGCCCAGTTGGCGTCAGTTGCGACCTTGAGAGTTCCGGCCGCCACGACACGGTCCAGCACCGCGCCGGCCTGAGCCGGAAGCGTCGTCAATGTCAGGGCAAACGAAGCCGCCAATGTCGCCAATTTCAGAGATGTTTTCATGTGTACCGTTCCCCTTGTTGTTGTTGCAAATTTAGAAATGAGACCGCTGTCGGCGCATCCTCTGAAACATGTCGGCGCCGGCGACTGTCGGCGCTCCAAGGAAGAACGGCGTATAAACCGCAGTCCTGCACGCGTCCGCAACAACAGCGGGCGATTGTCGCGCGCAGGACGGAGGAAATTCGCCCCCGCCGCGGGCGGTGAACGGGACAGCCGTAGGAGCGTCAGCATAGCGCCGGCCGCAGGACGGGACGCGGGACCGACTGTCCCCGTCCGGGGCGGTCCGCATGACTTTGCGTCACGATGGAAGCCGACCAGCCGTGATCGCGCGCAGTTCCGGTCCTCGGAAGTCAAGCCGCTGATCGCATCGATGCTGCTGGGTTGCCAGCACCAGCGCGAGTTGGCCCGGAAATCGATGAGCTCCTGCGCCCTTCGGCTCCTCTCAATTGCGTGGCAGCTTGTGAATTTCCCGCCTGACAGGCCCGCCCCTGTCACAACTGGTGCAGAAAAGCGCGCGCTCGACCGAACTGAACAGAGCGCCTTTTCCGTAGCGTTTGATGAGCCCGGCTGGTTTTACCGTTGCGTGGTGCGAACAGGATCTGCACCAGGCCCGCAACACATGCCATTCGCGAAGATCGCCGAGCGCAACATCAAGGCCGGCGTGAACGCTGCCGTCGATGATGGTCTGTGGCGGGATCGTCACCTCACCAGGTGTCAGAATTTTCTCCATCACATGCCGACTGTTGTAGTGGATTAGCAACATGCCCGGCCGGCGCCGGATGGCGGCCTGCCAGGCTGCCTGACTGACCGTTGAATCGGGAGAACGCGAGATGGTTTCTGACAAAGCCTGCTCCTCGCGATCCCAGACCTCGATCCGAAAATTGTCTTCCGCTGTTTTCGCCATAGCTTCGCCGGCCAGCGCGATTGACGCCGAGCCACGGTCCTTTGCTGCTCAAGATCACGCTGAAATAAGGAACATATTCCTCTCTCGTCAAGGCATACTTGACTCATCGTTCTCTTTTTGTTCTCCTTGACAGAGATAGGCCATAGGAGGCGAACCATGGAACTTCGCTTGAACATCGAGAACGCAACACCAGAAGAGCTCGCACGCGGCATCGCCGCAGCCGAAGCCGTGTTTGCACGCGCCGGCATTACGGCTTTGCAGGGCGCGGAAGGACTGTTTGCGTTGGAAGGGTGGGATATCAAAGGCTTTCCAGAAGACGACAAGCCTACTGAAGACGAGAACCAGGCCGCCACAGTCTGGCTGGAGGCCGACGAGGCTGCGACGACTGCTTGTTGTGCGGGCTGGCCGGAGGACAAAATTCCGCGCCATCAGGTCATGGAACTGATCAACGTTCCCCGCAAGAAGTTGCAGGCCGAGGCTCTTCCGGACACGTGGCCGGCGCGTAAGCAGCTCTATCCTGACCTCGTCAAACGGCTGGAGGTTACAGCTGGCCCAGACCGCCAGATCGATTTCGACATTGCCTTCGTTCTGGGTTGGGTGCCCGAGCGGCCGACGCTGGATCGAGTTGAGCCGCTTTCCGAAGAGGGAGACCGTATCCCCTTCTTCACCAGCGATCTTGCCCAGGTCGAAGAGATGGCCCGCAAGGCGCTCAGGGACTGGACAATCGAGATCGACAGGGATCCCTGCGATGCCCACGTTTTCGACCCGGCGGCCAGTGATGACGATGATGAATTGCGCATGGCGGCATGGCGTGATTTCGACGGCTCCCTGCACATGGAGAAGCCACCGGCAAATCCTGCAATCGCGCTGACGCTGGCCATGATGCGTGGCCAGTCGATGCATTTCGAATAGTGGTCAAACGCAGTCGGGTTTCACCAACGCCATCGGTCATCGACCGCGACTGGCCTCACCAGGTTGCGCTGCCAGATGACCTTTGCACCGACCGGAACTTCACCATGATCGCGAAGTTCTGCCAGGAACGAGGGCTTAAGCACCAGACACGGCATGTGCAGGCGATATGGCCGAACGGCAAATATGAAACCTATCGGCTCCATTGCTTCAGCGAAGCCGCATCTGCAGAGGCCTTTCTCGATCACTTCGAGGGGCTGAGGTTCGATCCGAGGCAGGATCGGGAGAATGGAAAGGTGCGAGGCGTCTGGCGCCGCACGGGCGAATATACGCCGGTCCTCGATCTCGGTCCGCTCAGCGTACCAGAGATCTTGCGCAGCTAAGTCACGAGCTTTCGGGGCGAACTGTCTCCACCGAGAGGGATCCAGCGGGAAGCGGACGCAGCAGCTCAGCCTCAGGCTTTGTCAAATTGATCCAGGCCGCCCAATTCTCGGGCTGAAGGACCACCACCTGACGATTGTGATATAGCGCGACGTCCGGCCCGGGTTCGGTCGTCAGCATGGTGAAGGTGGGAGGCTTGTTGCCGACAGCTTCACGCCAAAGCCCGGCGATGACCATGAACGGAGAGCCGTTGAGCGTGAAGCGATGTTTCGCCTTCGGATACTTCGTGCCTGTGAATTCGAAGAACGCGGACGCAGGAACGAGGCAGCGTTTGCTGTTTGCGAACTGCCGGCCTTCGGAGCGGAAGTTGAACACAGGGCCGCCTTTTGGTCCGGCCGGCGGAAATCCGAACGTCATCGATGTCAGTTCGATCGCATCCCCGGCGGCACGCATTATTGGCGCCGGTTCACTGATGCGCACGTCGTCCGCCTGTGGCAGGTCGAGTTCGGTCTGGTGGGTGGGGATTTTGAGCGCCAGCGACGCCATCATCCGGCAATATTCAGCCCAGAGGACATGCTGTTCGTAATCGTTGCACATGGAAGGCTCCGGACCTGGGCGACCTGTCTACAGTAAGGCAGTCGAGGCCACGATGAAAAGCGGATCGGCGCTCAGCGGAACGGATCCCGCTCAACGAGGATGTCGGCCTCCTTTGCGGCCTCAACGAAGGCCTTGCGTGCGTCACGGGTTTCTTTCAGGCCCTCGAGCACACCAAGGCAGGCTTTGCGAGCAGCGACATGTTTCTTGCCGGTCATCGCCGGCCATCGGTTCAGCAGGATGTCCGCTGCCTGGGCTACTCGCTCAACTGTATAGATCGTGTTCCTCGACCTGCCGAGGGCCACGCGTACAGGCTTTTCAAAGCGCTGGTCTTGCACGCAACCCTCCCAAACGCGAACGCGACTCAATTCATGATGAGATCTTAGGTTCCCGGTCTCTAGTGCTGTCCGAAGAACCTGTGGGCTGTGCATCAGTTTGGAAATCCGTTCACATCTAACCCCATTATATGAAAAAATCCCGCATCGGCCGTGTTTGAGGGACGGCAAATGCCCCTGCAACGATACGGCGAAAATTCGAGCCCATTGATCTGGACTTGCTCCAGCGGGTGTTCGACCAACTGTGCATCGAGCGCCGTCTAGCCCAAAAAGACAAGGAACAGAGGGAAGACCTCGCTGCGGAAGTCGTCAGCGTTTTCCAGAACGGGATCACGGACGAAGCGGATCTATTGGCGGTAGCGCTCTCCCGACTCGAACCCCCGCGGCCGCGGTCTGCTATCCTATTTTCACGTCGCCACCGCCGTTTGCCGCATTGGCCGGACAGATCCATTCCAGGCATTCCAAGGAAAGGGTAGCGTGATTGCTTCTTAGGTGAATGCTCCACTGTCGCGGAACTCAGCCCGCGAGGCGATGTGCAGCGAGTAAAGCAATGAAACGCGCACCTGGCGGGCTCCCGCTGTTCGGCATTAATCGAGAACAGGCAGCGGTAGCTATCGGCGTCAGTCCAACGACGTTCGACCAGATGGTCGCGGATGGCCGTATGCCACAACCGCGGATGCCTAGCAAAGAGCGCGCTTTGTCTGGGACGTGGAGGAACTGGCAGAGGCATTCGGGCGGCTACCACACCGCAACAGCAAACTTGACGGCATGTCCTCCAGCGATAATCCTTGGGATCGCAGATGATGGACGTGGCGAGCACCATGGTGAAATTCAATCTGAAAGGCGTTGTCGAAGACAGGGATCGGCACGGCAATATCCGGCTGTACTTCCGCGCACCGGGTAGAAAAAAGATCCGTCTGCGAGAAAAGCCAGGTTCAGCCGAGTTCCACGAAGAAGTGCGCTGCGCGCGAGATGGCGTTCCTTATGCTTCGCCGGGCAGTCTGATGTGGCTTTGCCAGGAGTATTTCCGGCGCGGTGGCGCAGAGGTCGGCGAAGGCACGATGCTTCGACGACGAACGATACTCGAAGGCGTGTGCAAACTGCCTCACCCGCTGAGCGGGTCGGTCAATCCGGACTTTTCGACGAAGGGTTCATTACCATTCGCGGCCATGAAGCGGGCTCACGTCAAGGAGCTTCGTGATACCCGGTCAGACGCTCCGGGGGCAGCCAACAATATCACAAAAGCCATTAGCGCAATGTTCGCCTGGGCCAAGGATGCCGAGCTGGTCGAGGTCAATCCGGCAAACGGAATAAAGCGCCTGACTTCGGGCAATGGCGAAGGTTTCCACACCTGGGAAGTGTCGGAGATCGTCCAGTATGAGAAACGGCATGCGCGCGGCACCATGGCTCGTATGGCGCTGGCGATTTTCATGTTCACAGGTTTGCGACTGTCCGATGCAGCAATCTTTGGCAGACAACACATTACCCAGGTTCGCAACAAGGATACCGGGACCTGGGAGAAGTGGATCAGGATCAAGCCTGGCAAGACCGACAAGAGCAAGGTGCGCAAGGAAGCGATTGTCGTCGAACTGCCTCTGCTCCCAGAACTCGAGGATGAGCTTTCCTTCGCCCCGGCCGGCAACCTGACATTCCTCGTCACCGAGTATGGTCGGCCTTTCTCGGAAAACGGCCTTGGCAACAAGATGCGCCAATGGTGCGACGAAGCGGGGCTCCCGGGCTGCAGCGCCCACGGGGTCCGCAAGGCAGGCGCCACCGTTGCCGCAGAAAACGGTGCCACGCATGAACAGCTGAAGGCGATTTACGGCTGGACGACGTATCAGCAGCCCGATCATTACATCCGCAAGGCACGCCGCCGGATAGTGGCGCAGTCTGCCCGGACGCTTCTGGTATTCGATCGAAACGAGAACGAAAATGTCCCACTTTTGGAGGGGGTGGAAGAGAGTGGGACAAAAAAGTACAAAAAACCCAATTAAATCAACGGCAGAGAAAGCCGATGGTGGGCCCGGAGGGCCTTCCACCAGGGAAGGCTTCGGTTCGGGCCCGCCATGCTCTCCTCGAACGTAGCGGCTATGACGCCAAGGATGGCATTTGAAGGACCCCCTTAGGGTGATTGTGTCCAATGGCGCGCGATCGCTTGGATCAAAAACGCGGGAACGCGACCTTATCTTCTTTGATCTCGCCTGATGACATGCCCGTACGGATCCGCCCGGCGAGCGTATGGGTTGCGGCCAGCGTACCGTCGGGGACATCATCATAAAACTGACGTCCGCGCCATTCGGGAGGCGCCCCAGCTGCAACGTAGTCTCGACAGTTTTTCCTTCGCCTGCGGCCTAGTACGGCCATGAGGGTGACCCGACAAGATCGTCGTCATGGACAATGGATCCACAAGGCCTTCTGTGGTCAAGACAGCAGAAGGGGTCAGCTTGCCTGTCGCCTTTCGTCGCACGGTAGCCCCGAAACGCGACGTAGGCGGGTAGTTCAAAGCTTATCCGGTGCCGGCCTGATGGATCCGAATGGTACCAGCGAGATTGTGTCCTATATGACAAGTGAAGACAGTCTCCTCGAGACGGGAGCTGTTGGGTCCTTCCGTCAGAGCCAGATTTCATGACGGCACCTGCGACCGCCGAATAAACCCAGGGCATTCAGATGCGGCTTCTCGCCCTCAACAACAGCTATGCGCAATTGCCCGAGCGCTTCTTCGCGCACACGGATCCGAAGCCGGTGTCCGAACCCCGGCTGATCCGATTCAACCGGCCACTTGCGGAGGAACTCGGGCTCGATGCCGACCAGCTTACCAGCCCGGATGGATTGGATATGCTCTCTGGCCATAGATTTCCGGAAGGCTTGCAGGCAATCGCCCTGGCCTATGCAGGTCACCAGTTCGGAAACTTCGTGCCTCAGCTCGGCGACGGGCGCGCTCTGCTGCTTGGCGAGGTGGTGGACGTTAACGACATTCGCCGTGACATCCAGTTGAAGGGATCGGGACCGACGCGGTTCTCGCGCAATGGCGACGGCCGCGCAGCCGTCGGCCCGGTTCTGCGCGAGTATGTCGTCAGCGAAGCAATGGCCGCGCTGGGCATTCCGACGACTCGAGCCTTGGCGGCTGTGCTCACCGGGGACCCGGTATATCGCGAGGTCCGGCTGCCCGGCGCTGTCCTTACAAGAGTGGCGGCCAGCCATATCCGGATAGGCACCTTCCAATATTTCGCTGCGCGCCACGATACCGGAGGCCTCAAGATCCTCGCCGACTATGCCATTGAACGCCATTTCCCGCAGCTGGTCGGGCAAGCGCGGCCGTACCGCGCTTTGCTTGAGGCCGTTGTCGCTGCACAGGCCGATCTGGTGGCGCGCTGGATGCTGGTCGGCTTCATCCATGGCGTCATGAACACCGACAACATGACGATCTCGGGCGAGACGATCGACTATGGCCCATGCGCCTTCATGGACGCCTATGACCCGAGCGCGGTGTTCAGTTCGATCGACCGTGTCGGCCGCTATGCCTATGCCAACCAGCCTCATGTGGCGACATGGAATCTTGCACGCTTTGCCGAGACTCTGCTGCCGCTCATGAGCACGGACGAGAGTGAAGCCGTCTCTGAAGCCGAAGAGGTGCTTGGGTCTTTCCAGTCCTCATATGAGACTGTGTTGCAGCGCGGCTTCCGCAGAAAACTCGGATTGCTGACCGAGGCGGAAGGCGACTTGCAGCTCGCGGCTGATTTTCTGGATGTATTAGCTCGCGGCGAAGCCGACTTTACGCTCGCCTTCCGGCGTCTGGGCGACGACCTCGCCGCCCCGGACGATCAGGGCGGGGCGCGGCAGTTGTTTGAGGATCCAGGCGCATTCGATGTTTGGTCGGCGCGCTGGCGCGAGCGCATCGCAAGCGATGCTGCCGACACGGCCGCGCGCCGGGCGGTCATGCATGCCGTCAATCCCAAATTCATCCCTCGCAACCATCGCATCGAGGCTATGATCCAGGCGGCGCTGGGCGGGGACTTCACACCTTTCGAGGAGATTTTGAGGGTCATCAGCCGGCCCTTCGATGAGCAGCCGGACATGGAACGCTATGCTGACCCGCCACGCCCGGATGAACGCGTCCTACAGACATTCTGCGGCACATGAGACATTGAATGATGGCCGGTTAACATGTGCAAATGCGGAAGACCCTTCGCAAGCTACCGTCGTGAGTAGTCGGAAGCGTCTGATCTATGACGATTATGGACTCACGGAAGCTTGTCGATCACCCGTGCCGATGCTTCCACCGTTGCAGCTAGGACTACCTGAGCGTCGGGCGGCGGGTGCTGGGAGACAGATCTTGAGCGTCAAGGCTCCGCAATAAATTGGTCGCGTTCAATTTCACTGCAATCAGAGAACACCCTCCGGAACCAGTTGCCCCGCATCGAGTTGCTATTCCGCCTCGCTTTTGAGCGCGAACGGGAGAACACAGGATGGCACCCACTAAGAAGGCATCACCGAAGGGCCTGAACGAACTTTTCCACGACACGTTGAAGGACATCTATTTCGCCGAAAAGAAGATCGTTGCGACGCTGCCGAAAATGGCAAAGGCCGCTCAAAGCCCAGATTTGAAGGCGGCGTTCGAAAAGCACCGCGAGGAAACGAAAGAACACGTTGCCCGGCTCGAACAGGTTTTCGAAGTGATCGGCAAGAAGCCGCAGGGAAAGACGTGTGCGGCTATTGTGGGCATCACCGATGAAGGTGCCGAGATCATGGAGGAATATAAGGGCACACCTGCCCTGGACGCTGGCCTGCTGGCTGCGGCCCAGGCTGTGGAGCACTACGAAATCTCACGCTATGGCACACTGAAGACCTGGGCCTCCGAACTGGGGCTGGATGAAGCTGTTTCGCTCCTCAATTTAACCCTTGGAGAGGAAAAGGCGACCGACGAGGCGCTGACACAACTCGCTGAACCGGCTGTCAACATGGCTGCCGAAAACGTGTAGTAGCCCCACCAGGCGAAGACTGGCCCGTCGCTACGCGAATCTCACGGGAGGTATCAATGGGATATCTAGGTACGCTCGTTTCAAGACTACTCGGCAAGAAGCCCGGCCCCGCTGGCAACGGCGATATGCGCAAGTCGACTGGCGCGGGTCCTGCAATAGCAGCGCATTCGAAAGACGCGAAGACAACGGCGCCGACCGGCCAGAACCGATCGGCGGCAGCAAAAGAAAAATGACCGACGCCGTAGGAGCGTAGTCACTGGACAGCCAACAATGCGCCCATTTCCGGTCAACCCTTTGAAGCAGGCGGTTCGGTCCTGTCCAGACTGACCCCGTCAGGTCGACTCGCAAGGCTTGCAACCAGTAAAATAACAGTGTCATCAGTACAAACATCGACAAACGGTCTAAATGGTTGATGGAACGTATGTTATATTTCCTTCCTCTCTAATTCGACCGATGCGCAATATTATGCCCTACAGAAGACCCACTGAATGAATTACGCAGGTCCAAAGGATCGTAATTAAACCTCTAATAGGCCATTCCAGATTTCGAATGCAGTTCAGCTCGGGAAGGAGGGTGGCAAAACCCAATCCCGGAGGCGCCTGGACCTTTAGACCAATGCTATCGGTAGGTAGCGGATGATGATCTCGTCCTGCCGGAAACGGCGCTCCAACTCCGCTCGGCGCCTTCGCCAATCGGGCAGATCGACTTCTTCCGTCATCACCTCGAAGATGACAATCTCGTCCATGTCGGACTCTTTTCCCTCCCTCCATACCCCTTCCGCGGGCGTCCGAAAATACGCGGTGACACCTTTGAACGTATTGGCGAGTTCGTCCTTCACACGATCGAAGTCTTCCTTGGCGAAGGGCTCACCCGCGTTGTCGGAACGAGGAAGCAGGATCTGGACAAGGTGCATGCGGCCGCCTCCAAGCTCTTCCAACGGCGGCGACCGGCATCATGTTCCATCGGCTGACGCTGCGGGCAAAGGCGCAAATGTGAATCAGGCTGACAGGAAGTTCCTGCATTCCGTGACTCCAGATGGGAATCCTGGCCTTGCGTGAAAGTGCTGCCACCCGCAGCCAGCCCGTGACACCGCCGCAGTTGGAGGCGTCTGGTTGGATGTAGGCGAGCCTCGACCAAGCAAAGCCGTGCCCGAGTCCTCAAGACATGCAGGTTTTCTCCCATTGCCAGAGGCCTACAGGCCTGCAGGTGCCTTGGCGATGCTGGCGCAGCGTTCATAGGTGCCGGCACAATGGTAACACGATCTCGGCCGCGGATATTGCGCCAGCGACACGGACAGACGGCAACCTTGCATCGGCGCACGCGGCTGCGCAATTTTTTGCAAAAGCAGGAACATAGCTGCATCGCCCAAGTTAAATAGCGACGGCATTGGACCACGGACTCATTTTCGCATTTTCCAGGCTGCCAGAATGCTCCGGGGTTCTTTGATGCTCGAACGAATGGGCAGGACAATGTATCGCTGTCGGCGTTTGCTATCAGCCTTTGCTCTGGTGTTGTTGACGAGTGGCCTGTTCCCACAGGGCCCAGCCATGGCACAGGCGCCCTGCCCGGCCGACCACGATAAGCTGCTCGCCGCACTCAAGGCCAATGTGAAAGCAAGCGGCGGACCTGCCAACGGAGGCTTTGAGACCAACGAATGGGCCGCTGTCGTTGCTCGCGACGGCGCGGTGTGCGCGATCGCTTTCAGCGGTCCCACCGCCGATTCGCAATGGCCAGGCAGTCGCCTCGTCGCGGCGGAGAAGGCCAATACAGCAAATGGGCTCAGCCTGGCGCAAATGGCCCTATCGACGGCCAATCTCTACGCGGGGACGCAGCCGGGCGGGCCGCTTTTCGGCTTGCAGGAGACCAACCCGGTCAACCAGGCCGCAGCCTATGCGGGCGATCCCAAAACGTTTGGAAGTGCCAGCGATCCTCTCGTCGGCAAGCCAATCGGAGGCGTCGTCGTGTTTGGCGGCGGGCTTGCCCTCTATGACGGCAAGAGCATCGTCGGAGGCCTCGGGGTCTCAGGAGATTCCTCATGCGCCGATCACAATGTCGCCTGGCGTGTTCGCGCGGCGCTTGGCCTCGACAAGGTTCCCGCCGGGGTCAATCCCAATCGCAAGGACGCCATCGTCTACGATGTCGATCCCGGCGGCAAAAGCGCCTCGGGCTGGGGCCATCCGCTTTGTGCCGGCACCGAGGCTGACATCGCGGCGGAGCTCGGCGCCGGCGTGGGAGGCTCGATCCACAAATGAAAGGCATGCTGCACCCGGCACCAGCGCGCGTTGACGCAGGACACGGCGCCCGCGCATTGGCGACCGAGAATTCCTTTCGCACGGGCATACTCTCGGTGATGCTGCTGGCATGCGGCCTGTTTCTGAGCGGTGCCTCGGAGCCCGCATCGGCGGCGGCTATCGCGCCGCCCGCCGCCGCGGCGCCACCCGATGACGGGCAATGGACAATGCCGGCCAAGAACTACGCGTCGACCCGCTTCAGCGAACTCAGCGAGATCAACGAAGGCAACGTCAAGAACCTGCAGGTCGCCTTCACCTTCTCGACCGGCGTAAACAAGGGCCAGGAAGCAGCGCCGCTGGTCGTCGGCAACAACATGTACATCGTCACGCCCTTTCCCAACATCGTCTACGCGCTCGACCTTTCCAGGCCGGGCGCGCCGATGAAGTGGAAGTACGAGCCCAACCCCGAGCCGGCGGCACAAGGAGTGGCCTGCTGCGATGTCGTCAACCGCGGAGCGGCCTTCGCCAACGGACGCATCTTCTTCAACACGCTGGACGGCCACACGATCGCGCTCGATGCCAATACGGGCAAGCCGATCTGGAACACTCATATCGGCAACATCAACATCGGCGAGACCATCACCATGGCGCCGCTGGTGGTGAAGGGCAAAGTTCTGGTCGGCAATTCCGGCGGCGAAATGGGCGTCCGCGGCTGGGTCAAGGCGCTGGATGCCGGAGACGGGCATGTTGTCTGGACGGCTTATGGCACTGGACCCGACAAGGATGTGCTGATCGGCCCGGACTTCAAGCCCCACTACGACATGGACAGGGGCACAGACCTTGGCGTGACGACATGGCCACCGGAAGCCTGGAAGATCGGCGGCGGCAATATGTGGGGCTGGATCTCCTACGATCCGGAGTTGAACCTGATCTTCCACGGCACGGGCAATCCAGGACCGTGGAATCCGGATTTGCGGCCAGGCGACAACAAATGGACGTCCGGTATTTTCGCGCGTGACGCCGATACCGGAGCGGCGAAGTGGTTCTATCAGTGGAGCCCGCATGACCTCCATGACTATGACGGCATCAACGAGCAGATCCTTCTGGACATGACCTGGCAAGGCAAGCCGCGCAAGGTCCTTGTCCGACCGGAACGCAACGGCTACCTCTATATCCTCGATCGGACCACTGGAGAGGTGCTATCGGCCACAGCCTATGGCCCGGTCAATTCCAGCAAAGGCGTCGATCTGAAGACCGGCCGCCTGATTGCAAACCCTGACAAGAGAACCGGCACCGGCAAGGTGGTCCGAGACATTTGTCCGACGGCATCCGGCCTCAAGGACTGGCAGCCATCGGCGTTTTCGCCGAGGACCGGCCTGCTCTACATCCCCCACAACAATCTCTGCATGGATGAAGAAGGCGTCGAGGTAAACTACATCGCAGGCACGCCCTATGTCGGCATGAACGTACGTATGATCCCCGGGCCGGGCGGCAATCGTGGTGCTTTTACCGCCTGGGATGTTGCCGCCGCCAAGCCGGCCTGGGTCCTGAAGGAGAACTTTCCGGTATGGAGCGGCACCGTCGTCACTGCCGGCGATGTCGTCTTTTACGGGACCATGGAAGGCTGGTTCAAGGCGGTCAGCGCCAGGACTGGCGATCTGCTTTGGCAGTTCAAGACATCGTCCGGCATCATCGGCCAGCCAATAACCTATCGCGGCCCCGATGGGCACCAGTATGTCGCAATTCTGTCAGGCGTCGGTGGCTGGGCCGGCGCCATCGTTTCGGGCGACTTAGACCCACGCGATGCCACCGCGGCACTTGGCTTCGTCAACGCGATGAAGGATCTGAAGAACGCTACCACGGCGGGAGGCACGCTTTATGTGTTCCGGCTGCCTTGATGGATTGAACTTGACCGTACGTCCGGCGCGAAAGGCGTTCCAACGGGTGGCGATCGGCATGGCCGGGCTCGCCTTGTTGCTCTTTCCGGCTGTTGCCAAAGCACGTGAATTGAGAGTGTGCGCCGACCCGAACAACATGCCGTTTTCCAATGCGGCCGGTCAAGGCTTCGAGAACAGGATCGCGGAAATTGTCGCCACTGATCTTGGCGCCAAGCTGACGTATACCTGGTGGGCGCAGCGCCGTGGCTTCATCCGCAACACGCTGAAGGCAGGCCTTTGCGATCTCGTGCCCGGCACGCCTGCCAATCTCGAAATGCTGCGCACCACCACGCCTTACTACCGTTCGTCCTATGTCTTCGTGACCCGCCAGGACGGCCCGGACGTGACGTCCTTCAACGACCCGCGGTTGCAAGAATTGCGCATCGGTGTTCAGCTCATCGGCGACGATGGCGCCAACTCACCGCCTGTCCAGGCGCTTGGCCGCCGCGGCATTGTCGGGCACCTCATCGGCTATCCCGTCTATGGCGACTACTCTGCTCCCAACCCTCCAGCGCGCATCGTCGAAGCTGTCGCGAACGGCGAGATCGATCTTGCCGTGGTCTGGGGTCCGCTCGCCGGCTATTTCGCGCAGAGGCAAAAGGTGCCGCTCCGGATCACGCCGGTCACGCCTCGCATCGATGGACCGCAACTGCCGCTGATGTACGACATCTCAATGGGTGTTCGACGCGAGGACGATGCGCTGCGTGGCGATGTGAATAGCGCGCTTGCCCGACACAAGGCCGAGATCGACGCGGTTCTGGCGCGATACGGCGTACCGCGTCTGGACATGGCCGGGAGACCGGCCCGATGAGGCGCGCTCTGGCGATGTTGCTGCCCTTGACACTGGCCCTGGTCGCCTGCCAGCGCGAGGAGCGCGACACGCGACCGCAATCGGCGCTCGGCTCAGGTGAGCAGCCGACGCCTGTGACCACGTTGGAGCCGGGCGGACAGCGACCCTCCCCCACCGACAACAAGGCGGCGAGCTTCGAGGCCAACGCCTTCCACATGAGCGAGGGCAAACGCCTGTTCGGCTGGTTCAACTGCTCGGGCTGCCATGCCAATGGCGGTGGCGGCATGGGTCCGGCGCTCATGGACGAGAAGTGGATCTACGGCAGCTCGATGGAAAGCATCCACGCCACGATCCGCGACGGCAGGCCCAACGGGATGCCAAGCTTC
This sequence comes from Mesorhizobium sp. XAP4, assembly GCF_029269325.1. Taxonomy (NCBI): domain Bacteria; kingdom Pseudomonadati; phylum Pseudomonadota; class Alphaproteobacteria; order Hyphomicrobiales; family Phyllobacteriaceae; genus Mesorhizobium; species Mesorhizobium sp. XAP4. The sequence continues at coordinate 202,187 of NZ_JARIXW010000008.1, forward strand.
GGCCAGAAGATACCCGACGACCAGATATGGGAGCTGGCGGCCTTCGTGCGCGCACTGGGCGGCAACGCGCCGTCTTCCGCCGCGCCGCAACGCAATGACGACATGATGGTGCATCCCTCGGAAAACCGCCTGCCGGATGCCGCGACACTGGGCAAATCACCGTGAAGCGCCCGGCCTCGATGGCCTTCGCCTTCTGTGTCCTGTTTCTGCAGGGATGCGCAGGCTGGCAGTCGGCGCTTGACCCGAAGGGCCCCGCAGCCGGCGAGCTGGCCTGGCTCATTTGGTTCTTTGCCGCGCTTTGCGCGGTTGTTTGGGCGCTGGTGATGATCGCTCTCGCAGCACCGCTGGTCATGCGATCGCGTTCCGGCGATGAACCCCTCCTACTCGACGAAGCGGCCGAACGCGGCAAGATGCGCGTGGTCGTGTCCGCCGTCGGAGTGACCACCATCATCCTGATCGGACTGACGCTGCTAAGCTTTTTCGCCAACAGGACGCTGGCTGCGATCGGCTCGGAGGCTGCGCTGACAATCAGGGTGACCGGGCACCAGTGGTGGTGGGAGGTGCGCTACGAGGATGCTACGCCGAGCCGCATCCTGACGACGGCAAACGAGATTCATATCCCTGCCGGCGAGCCGGTGCGGCTGCTTTTGACCTCGACCGATGTGATCCATTCCTTCTGGATCCCAAGCTTGGCCGGCAAGCTCGATCTTATCCCGGGCCACATGAACGTCCTGGATATCAAGGCGGACAAGCCAGGCGTCTACCGTGGTCAATGCGCTGAATTCTGCGGTGCGCAGCACGCCAACATGGGCACCTTCATCATCGCCGAGCCGCGTCCGAAATTCGATGCCTGGCTGAACGACCAGTTGCAGCCGGCCGGCGCGCCGGCGAGCGGCGAAGCCAAGGTCGGTGCGGACCTGTTCCTCAAACGCCCCTGCGTGATGTGTCACAGGATCGGGGGGACGCCGGCCGGCGGAACGGTGGCTCCCGATCTCACCCACATAGCCAGCCGGCAGACGCTCGCTGCCGGGACCTTGACGATGAGCCGCGGCAATCTCGCCGCCTGGATAGCCGACCCGCAAGGCATCAAGCCCGGCTCCCACATGCCGGTGGTGGAGCTCAGCGGCGATGAGCTCAATGCCGTGGTCGCCTATCTCGAGGGTCTGAAATGAGCAGCGCGGATCTCACAAGCCAACGCGACCTGCCGCCGGAGCGCAAGGTATCTGCAAAAGGCGACATCGCGCCCGAGCATGACGGACCGCGCGACACCGGCATGGATGATGCCGGCCTGCATCGCTGGCTCGAGCGCACCTGGCGGACGCCATCCGGCATCGTCGGAGCCTTGTCGAGCGTCGATCACAAGGTGATCGCACGACGCTATTTGATCACCGCTTTCGTGTTCCTTGGTCTTGGCGGCCTCAACGCTGTCGTCATGCGCATCCAGCTTTCTGGACCGCAACGCGGGCTGATCGGGCCCGACCTCTACAATCAGCTGTTCACCATGCATGGCGTTACGATGATGTTTCTGTTCGCCGTGCCCATCGTGCAGGCGACCGGGATCTACCTGGTGCCGCTGATGGTCGGCACCCGCAACATCGCGTTTCCGCGCCTGAACGCGTTCAGCTATTGGGTCTACGTCTCGGGCGGCGCTTTCGCCTGGGTGTCCTTCGCCCTCAACATGGCCCCTGATGTGGGCTGGTTCGCCTACGTACCGCTGTCCGGCCCCGAATTCGCACCGGGCAAGCGGGCTGACGTCTGGGCGCAGATGATCACCTATACCGAAGTGTCGTCACTGGCCGTCGCGGTGGCGACCATCGTCACGGTCTTCAAGCAGCGAGCCCCCGGCATGTCGCTGGACAAGATCCCGCTCTATGTCTGGGCGATGCTGGTCACTTCCTTCGTCGTCGTCTTCGCGATGCCGGCGGTGATGATCACCTCGACTTTCCTGATCCTTGACCGGCTGGTTGGCACGCACATCTTCAACCCGGCCGAAGGTGGGGATGCTCTGCTGTTCCAACACCTCTTCTGGTTCTTCGGCCATCCGGAAGTTTACATCATCTTCCTGCCGGCGACGGGCATGGTGTCCTCGATCATTCCTGTTTTCGCCAGGCGACCGACATTCGGTCATCTCGGGCTGGTCCTGTCGCTGATCGCGGTCGGCTTCCTTTCGTTCGGGCTTTGGGTCCATCACATGTTCGCCACCGGCCTGCCAAAGCTTGGCGCCAGCTTCTTCACCGCATCCAGCATGATGATCGCCATCCCGAACGGCGTACAGATCTTCTGCTGGCTGGCAACATTATGGGACGGCAGACCGGTGATCCGAACTCCGTTGCTGTTCGTCTTCGGCTTCTTCTTCATCTTCGTCATCGGCGGGCTGACCGGCGTGATGCTCGCCTCGGTGCCACTGGATCTTCAGGTCCACGACACCTATTTCGTCGTCGCCCATTTCCATTACGTGCTGATCGGCGGCTCGGTGTTCCCGCTGCTTGGCGCGGCTTATTTCTGGTTCCCGAAGGTCACCGGCCGCATGATGAGCGAACGCCTCGGGCGGTGGCATTTCTGGCTGGCCTTCATCGGGTTCAATGCAGCCTTTTTCCCGATGCATCTGGTCGGCCTGTGGGGCATGCCACGACGTGTCTACACCTATCCGGCCGAGCTTGGCTGGGGCAACATCAACCTTTTCATCTCGGCTGGGGCGTTACTCTTCTTCCTGAGCTTTGTCCTGTTCACCTTCAACCTTGTGCATGGCGCGTTGAAAGGCACCTCGGCCGGCAACAATCCGTGGGACGCAGGAACCTTGGAGTGGGCAACATCCTCGCCGCCGCCGAGCTATAATTTCGCACGCATTCCCATCGTGACTCATATCGAGCCGCTCTGGGCCGAGCGCGAGGCGCTCCCTGTAGCGACCGGGCTCCGCGTGGACGCGCGCGAACTCCTCATCTCGACCGTGGCCGAAGCTCATCCCGACATTCGCGAGAAATCGGCCGCCCCTTCGATCTGGCCGCTTTTAGCGGCGCTGGCCGTCGGCGGCACGTTTCTCTATTCAATCTTCACGCCCTGGGCGATCGTCTGGGGCGCCGCGCCAATCGCCATCACGTTGATCGGATGGTTCTGGCCCAAGGGCGATCCGGAGGACGAGGAATGAAGCAGCGCGCCGCCGCCGATCTTTCTGGCCTGCCCACCTTCGGGCACGGTCCGCGCAGCCCGACCTGGTGGGGCACGCTGGGTTTCATGGCGCTGGAAGGCACGGGCTTCGCGCTGGCGGCCGGCGCTTATCTCTACCTTGCGCAGTCATGGCCAGACTGGCCGCTCAGCGCACCGCGCCCGAACCATTGGCCAGGAACGATCGTCACCATTTTGTTCATCGTCAGCCTTGTGCCTAACCACATCCTCCACCGCTATGCCAAGCAATGTTCGATGGTGCCGGTGCGGATCGGGCTGATGGTCATGTCGCTGCTCGGCATCGCTCCGCTCGTCGTGCGCTGGTTCGAATTCCCGGCCCTCAACATCTATTGGGACACCAATGCCTATGGATCGATGCTCTGGGTGCTGCTCGGGCTGCACACCACACATCTCATCACCGATGTCGGCGACACCATCGTGCTGACTGTGCTGATGTTCACGCGCCACGGCTATAGCGGCCGTCGCTTCGGCGATGTCGGCGACAATGTCTTCTACTGGGACTTCGTGGTCCTGACCTGGATTCCGATCTATCTGCTCATCTACTGGGTGCCGAGGCTAGGCTGAGATGCGTGCATTACGCCTGGGAACGTCTTGGGGTGGTCTTCTGTCAGGGCCGCTGGCGTGGGCGGTCTCGACACAGCTGAATTATGCGCTGGTGCCCTGGCAATGCAATCGCCAGGTGCCGGTCGTGCTTCCCGTGGCGCTGCTGCTCGTCTTGTTGTCGCTGCTCGGCGGGGCGCTGTCGTGGCGGGCGAAGCGGCGAGGCGGTGCCGCATTCAAGCCGAAGCGTACGCGCGCCACAGAGCGCTTCGTCGCCAATCTCGGCATGCTGTCGGCGTTGCTGTTTGCGCTTGTGATCCTCATGCAAGGCAGCGCGGCGCTGATCCTGGATGAGTGCCTGCGATGAATCTGGACGGGCTGTTCTCTACTTCCATCTGCTACGGCGCCGGCGCACCCGAGGCCGGGTGGACGCTCGCGCTGCCCATCACCCTGCCACTTGCCGTGCTTGCCCTGATATATGTCGTTGGAGCTGGCCGGCTTTGGCGGCGCAGCAGCCGCGGCAGGACTCTGCGGCTGCGCCAGGCTCTGCTGTTCACGGCCGGATGGGGCGTGTTGACGGCCGCGTTGGTCAGCCCGATTCATGCACTCGGTGAGCAGATCTTTGCGGCGCATATGATCGAGCATGAACTGCTGATGGCCGTGGTGGCGCCGCTGCTGGTCTCCGCCAGCCCGGCTGCGGCCTTGATGTGGGGATTTCCCGCCGGGGTCCGGCGCATTCTTGGAATGGCCGGGCACGGCAGATGGCTGAATGCGGTTTGGTCTTTCGTAACTCGACCGCTCAGCGCGACCATTGCCCACGGCCTGGCCATATGGATCTGGCACCTTCCGGCGTTGTTCGAGGCCGCGCTCGAACGCGGCGTGATGCACTATGCACAGCACGCGAGCTTCTTCGGAACAGGGCTGCTGTTCTGGTGGGTACTCTTGCCGCGTCCCGGCCGCCAGCATGCCTATGGGACCGCAGTGATGCATCTTTTTGTCACCTCGCTGCACACTGGCCTGCTTGGCGTGCTCCTGCTGCTCTCGCCGCGGCTCTGGTACCCGCAGAACGCGGTGGGTGCGGCACTATGGAATTTGAGCCCCCTGGAAGACCAGCAACTTGCCGGGCTGGTGATGTGGGTTCCCGCTGGACTGATCTATGGCGGCGCAGCGCTGCTGCTGGCCGCGCTGTGGATCAAGGCGAGCGGAAGGGGGGAGGCGGCGCATGCCTACGAGCTTGTCTAGGCTGCTTGCCGGCGCCAGCGCCGCGCTGGTGCTGCTCGTTGCGGGCGTGGCCGGAATGACCTGGTGGTCCGATCAGGCGGCGCGCATCCGCCACGAGGCGGAGGCGGCCACGGGAGGTGACATTGCGCGCGCCATGCCGATCATGACTGCGAATGGTTGTTCCGGCTGCCATACGATTTCGGGCGTGCCGGGCGCGCAAGGGCAGGTCGGTCCACGCCTCGACGCCAGTCTTGCTGACCGCACCTTTATCGGCGGCGGGCTGGCCAACAATCCAGAGAACCTGATCCGCTGGATACGATCTGCCAGGGAAATCAATCCGCGCACGGCCATGCCATCGACCCGAATTTCGGAGCAGCAGGCGCGCGATATCGCGGCCTACCTCTACGCTCTGAAATGATTGAGCGGTTCACCGTTTGACGGACAACGCCGGCCCTTCTGAAGAGACCGATTATCGTTGATCCAGGATCATTCAAGCTAGGTTTGACGCTGAGATGGATCGGAAATCCGTTCACGCACGGCGTGCTCGGTCTTGTCTGCTGTGGACTTCACGATCTCGCCGAGCTGATCGGCGATCGTGTCTGCTTCCATATGTTGCCGGCCAGCTTCCTGCTTGATGGTCTCATAGGCTTCGGCGGCGACCTGCTTGGCCTCGTCGAGACCCCTGTCGAGCATGGTTTCGGCGGTATCGCGAAGCTTTTCGCCATAGGCGCCTAGCTGCTCATCCTCCGTTGCGGTATGGGGCAGCATTGCACCTATGGCGGCGCCGATGGCGAGACCCGCGGCCGCTATGGCCAAGGGCTGGTTCTCCAACAGATCTTGCGCGGAGCGGGCGGCTTTCGCCGCCATGTCGCCGGTCACCGATCTTGCAGTGGCCGTGGTGCCCGTGAAACCCTCGGCGGCGCTGCTTGCAGCGCTGGAAACGGTATCGCCGACGCTGGTGGCAGCCGATGACAGCGATGCGGCGGCATCGGAAAGCGTATCGCCCAGGCCTCCACGTTCCCGTTCATCATGTCGTCCCGGCGCCGAGGGCATTGAGTAGCCAGCCGAACCGCGGGCGGTGTCTGCGGTACCACTGCCGAACATCAGCCAAGCCAGACCCGCGCCCACCATGGTGACCGGCAAAGGATTGTCTCGGACCTGCGTTCTGAGGTTGGCGAGCATGGCCGAACTCTCCCCTCCCGAGAACAGCCCGGTGAACTCATCCAGCAATTGTCCCGGCGACATCTTGCCTCGAATGGATTCGGCGGTCTCCATCACCCGCGCACGGGCTGCCTCGGCCTCGCGTTCAAGTTCGGCTGCGGATTTCTCAGTCATCTCACTTGTTCCTTGATCACGCTCGCATCGCGCTTGAGCTGTTCCTGGGTGCGGTCGGGGGTAAGTTCCGAAGGCGCCATGCTGGCCGTCCCGGTCCGCAGCAGGATAATGCCGAGGGCCGCCACGACCACGCCGACCAGCAGGGATGACCACCCCGCGCCAAGTCCTGCCCGCGTCAGTGCAATAACGAGTGCCTGCAGCAACACCATTAGCGCGGCGAGCAGGCAGATCGCGCCGCCCAGCACTTCCGCGGCACCTGCTCCGGCTTTCGCAAGCTTTTCAGAAAGCTCGGCCCGAAACAGCCTGGCCTCGGTTTGCACCAAAGTGGTGACATTCTGGGCCAAGTCGGTGATCAGCCCGGCAAGGCTTGGGTTGTCCTGGGTGTTCATCTGTCCTGCTCCGCGCTCTGCATGGCCCCATCATCGCCGACGACGCCCGAATCCTGCGACCGATCAGCGGACCAACCCTGTGCCTGATCGGTGTGGGATTTGAGGTCTCCCGGCGCATCCTGAAATTCTCGACCCGCCGGCGGCGAGGCCTTGATGAACCGCCCGAGAGCCAATCCGGCCAATACCGATCCGGCAAGCAGGACACCGGGATTTTGCCGGCCAAAGGACTGCACGTCCTCCAGGACCTGGCCGAACGGCTTCTGTTTCAATGACGATGAAAGCCGCTCCAGGCCACCGGCAGCATCCAATGCGAACTTCGATGCGTTCCTTTCATCGTTGTTGGCCAGGTGATCACTGGCCGCGCGCAGTGCGCCGCCCAGCGCCGCCAGGCTCGATCCGATGTCGCGCTGCGCTTCCTGCGCCTTGTCGGAGATGACCTCCCTGGCTTCAGATGCATAGTCGCCAGCCTTGCGGGTCACCGTATCACGCGCGTCGTGAAGCAACTCGCTGGCACGCTCATTTTCCTGGCGAAGCCTTTCGGAAACGTCGCTTTTCGCCTTGTCGAAATCGGTGGGCTGTCCGCCCTGATCGTTTTCATGCTGCATGGGGCCACCTAGTGAAGACCGAGGAAGGAGAGGACCGCCAGCACGACAACGATAACGCCGATAAGATAGATGACACTGTTCATGTGCACGTCCTCCGTGGCTGTCCAACTTCGCGGAGCCGGCGATGTTCCCTAGGTGAAGCATTTATGTCGAAGCGGAAATGGAGAGCTTCGTCAGGCACGCACCAGTCACCAATGGGTGCGCCCTACTCCGCAGGAGCCGCTAGCAGGAGACAGCCGAGTGCCGGCTGCCTCCGGCATTGCTATCTTTGCCTATTCGGCTGCCCGCCTGTCGATCATCTGCTCGCTCTGGGCGCCGGAACTTGGCCGAGGCGGCGACAGGATGGGCTCCTCGCCCATTGGCGAACCGGCGACCAGGGAGAACTCGCCCTTGCCGTCCATCGACGGTCCTTCGCTCCAACGTCCCTGCGCTGGTTCGACACCTTCGACGAAGCAATTGATGAAGGCATAGGATACGTCCTGATGCTCCTTTTCCTGCGGGAAGGAGTTGGGGACCGGCAGAGACGCGTTCAGTCCGCCCATATCTTCGATTGCCGCGAGCCACTGCTGTTGGTGCATGGTGTCGCGCGCAATAAGGAAGGACAGCATGTCCTTCATGCCGGGATCGCTGGTCATGTTGTACAGGCGGGTCGCAAGCACGCGGCCGCTTCCTTCCGCGGTGACGTTTGCGACCATATCCGCGGCAAGATTGCCGCTGGCATAGACATGCGAAGCATTGAAGGGAACGCCGTTGGCGTTTTCAGGCAGTGCGGCCAGGCCGGTCGACAAGATATGGCGGAAGTTCATCCCGTTGAGGACCGAGCCGCCGACCGTGTCCGACGAGATGTCCTCCTGCAGCGAAAGTGGTGCACCCTCAAGATTGAGGGCGACCGCAGTCGCCAGCATTTCGATATGGCCGAGCTCCTCGGTCGCCGTGTTCAACAACAGGTCGCGGTATTTGGCCGGCCCGCGGCATCCCCATGCCTGGAAGAAATACTGCAAGGCCACGCGGATCTCGCCTTCTACTCCGCCGATGGCCTGCTGCAAGGCACGGGCAAAGACTGGATTGGGCGTTTCCACACGAACCGGGTACTGCAATTTCTTGTCGGTGTAATACATGGCTGACTCCTGGTTGGAAGTCAGCCGAACCTCAGCTCTGATGCATTGTTCCGTGCGAGGAACACTTAATTCCGGCAGTTTTCCGCGGGAATGTCTCGAGCCACGGACGCTTATTCGCAATGCGAGCCGTCCAGTTCGTTGATGCGGTCGGTACGAGTGGCGCCGACCGGATCACGCGACCCTGGAAAGCAGAGCGACGTCACATCTGGCCAAGCCGTAGCGCCACCGATGATCGGTCGTGGCGACCCGGCTCTGATAAAACAGTGAAAGCTGGCTGCCTTCGATCATCACTGTCGAGTGGCCGTTCTCTCCCGGCTGGCCTGGTTCCAGCACCGGGCCGATCGAGACGTAAGGTCCAGCAACGTTATCCGCGATGGCAAAAAACACGCGTTGCCGGTTCCCGCGAAGGCCATTGGGCAGAAAGCAAGTGGCATTGAGAAGCACGCGACCGTCCGGCAATTCGACCAGTTGTGCGCCCTCAATGCCCCATTCATAGTCGGGATCCTCTCTTGTGTTGTGGTGAGGCACATCATTGTGGTCGAGGATCTTGCCGATCCGCTTCCAGGGACCGAACCATGAGTCGGATTGGCTGCGTGCGAGATAGATGTCGGGCTGCGGCACCCTGGTGAATTTTGGCATGGCGGAATAGACGAGGTAGCGCTTGCCGCCAATAAGTGCGGGATGCGGATCGTAAATGCCATCTTCCTCCGTATCCGGGATCGCGAGGATTGCGGGGCTAAGAACCACCCACTGGAACCCGTCATTGGAAACCGCATGCTCGCAGCGGCCGCCAGACTTCATGAACTCGGTCTGGATGAACATGTGAAAGACGCCGCTTTCGTGGATGACCCCCGGAGCCGCAACACCACTCCCATTGATTGGAAGCTCGATCGACTGATGCTCGGTCCACGGCCCATATAGGTCCGGCGCCGTGGCGTGCAGTATCGTCCACGTCTCGGTGGTCACCGTGCCGCTCGAGCCGAAGACGTGCCACAGGCTGCCATCAAAGACGGGGCAAGGGTCCTTGAGATCATCCACGCTTTGCGGATGAAACAGCGGAAAAACGTTGGTCGCAAAGTCGATCTTCATATCAGCCCCGGAATTCGCCTGGCACGGACTCGCCAGCGATGCGGGCGAATCAACTTGATGTCCTGCGCATTTTATAGCCAGCGACTTCAACGCAAATACGGCAGGTCCGTTCTCCACCGACATTCCGCCGTCGCTCACGCTTTCAAAGCCCGGCGATGCGCGGCGGGCGTTCTCAGCTTCGCGGAAATATGGTCGCATTCGTCATCCGAGCGGTGACCGAGAGCTCTTCACTTCACCTTGGAACAACTCACGCGCTGGAAAGTTAGGAGCTGGCATCGAAGTCTATTTCTCCTCGATCCGCGCTTAACAAATGTTAGTCGTAACATAAACTAAAGATTACGGGAAGGAACATCTCAATGGAAGCAGCCTTGGGCAGGGTATCCGCCAGTAAACACACTGGCAGGGAAAATCTACTGGTTTGCTTCTCCCACTTGCGATGGAATTTCGTTCATCAACGGCCGCAGCATATCCTCACCCTCGCATCCGAGCAGCAGAGAGTGGTCTACTTTGAGGAGCCTGTTTTCGAAGAACTGCCACAGCCGCAGATGCGGACGAGCGAGGCATCGCCAAACATCCTGATCGTGACACCAGTGCTGCCGCTCGGCGCGTCGGCCGCGAAATCAGATGCCGTGCAGCGGAGGTTTGTTCAGCAGATCATAGCTTCTATGCCGCACAGCCGGCTGATCGCCTGGTATTACACGCCGATGGCTCTCCGCTTCACGGAGTTTCTTGACCCAGACATATGCGTCTACGACTGCATGGACGAACTCTCCGCCTTCAAGAACGCGCCGCCCGAACTGGCGCAGATGGAAAAGGCACTTCTGCGCCGCGCCGATCTCGTTTTCACCGGTGGTCTGAGCCTGTTCGAGACCAAGCGCCGCCTGCATCAGGCTATTTACCCCTTTCCGAGCAGCATCGACGTGAAGCACTTTCACAAGGCAAGGCTGCCAGGAAAGGACCCAGCCGATCAGGCCGGCATTCCTCACCCGAGGGTGGGGTATTTCGGCGTCATCGACGAGCGGCTGGACGCCGGACTCGTGGCGCTAGCGGCGCGGACGATGCCGGACGTGCATTTCGTCATGATTGGCCCCGTGGTCAAAATCGATCCTGCAATCCTGCCGAAGGCCGACAACCTGCATTGGTTGGGTGCCAAGGCCTACTGCGACCTGCCCGATTATCTGCGCCATTGGGATGCCGGGTGGATGCCGTTTGCACTCAACGAAGCGACCCGGTTCATCAGCCCAACCAAGACGCCAGAGTTCCTGGCTGCGGGCCTGCCCGTAATCTCGACGGCAATCGTTGACGTCGTGCGCAGCTACGGCGCTGCTGGACTGGTGGAAATCGCCGACAGTGACGACTTGGAGAGCAAGCTGCGCTCCATGCTTTTGCGACCGCGTGAGAGGCTGCTGCCGCAAGTCGATGCCTATCTGGCTGACATGTCGTGGGAAAGAACATGGAAGGCCATGGCAGCTCACATTGAGGGCGCCTACCGACGCAAGAAGGTCGTCCCGTTGCGCAGGAGCGCATAGCCATGTTCGATTGGCTGATCGTCGGCGCGGGGTTTGCCGGCAGCGTGCTTGCCGAAAGAATAGCCTCGCAGCGTCATGAAAGCGTTCTCTTGGTCGATCGCCGCAGCCATGTCGGCGGCAACGCCTATGATTGCTATAATGAAGCCGGCATCCTCATCCACCGCTATGGGCCACATATTTTTCACACCAACAGCCAGTCGATCGTGGACTACCTCTCGCAGTTCACCCAATGGCGCACATACGAGCATAGGGTTCTGGCGGCGGTGGATGGGATACTGCTCCCCATCCCGATCAATCTGGACACGATAAACCGCCTTTATGGCCTCGAACTGAATTCTGCACAGTTGGAGGAGTTCTTCGCGTCGCGACGCGAAACGGTAGAGGACGTGCGAACGGCCGAGGATGTTGTCGTCAGCACCGTGGGACGCGAACTCTACGAAAAATTCTTCCGTGGCTACACCAGAAAGCAATGGGGCGTCGATCCGAACCAGCTGAGCAAATCGGTGACGGCACGAGTGCCGACCAGGACCAACCGCGATGACCGATATTTCAGCGACAGCTTCCAGAAGATGCCTGCCGGCGGATACACGAGGATGTTCGAGCGCATGCTCGACCATCCGAACATCAAGATCATGCTGCAGACCGACTTCCGCGAAATTCGTGACGAGATACCGTTCAACCGCCTGATCTATACCGGCCCGATCGACGAGTACTTCGGCTGGCAGCTGGGGCGTCTTCCTTATCGTTCGCTCCGCTTCGAGCACGTCACCCTCGACCAAGAGCAGTTTCAGCCGGTTGCCGTCGTCAACTATCCCCAGACGGAAGATTACACCCGCATCACCGAGTACAAACATCTGACCGGCCAGCAGAACGCGCGGACCAGTCTGACCTACGAATATCCCACCGATATCGGGGACCCGTACTATCCGGTGCCGCGGGCCGAAAACGAAGAGCTCTTCAAGCGCTACGAAGCGCTTGGCGCAACCTGTCCCGACGTGTGGTTTGTCGGTCGCCTGGCAACCTACCGCTACTACAACATGGATCAGGTGGTCGGGCAGGCCCTGGCAACCTTCGCCCGCATCCAGAAGACCGTCCCGGAATGGGCGAGCGCGGGGAAGGCGTCGTTGGCCGAAGGGGCGCTGTAGCTCGCCCACCCGGACGTACCTGGGAGCATCGAGCGTGGCAAGGCGGCGCCGACAGGCGCTCGCAACATCCCTCGTGCCGCTCATGTATTAACGCGTCAGGTTCGCCGCGAACAAAGCTCGCTGGCGGGCCAATTCCTCCGCGATGGGCTTGCGGACGTGCCGACTGCCGTCCGCCTGGACGACCGAAAACAATCCCACCTCCGCATGCCGCGAATTGTCCCAGCCCGGATAGGCGGTTATCGGGTATAGGCAAATACCTTCGATCGGCGCTTCGAGGTCAATTGCGGCACGCACCTCGTCGCAGACATAATGGAGCCACGCCGCCCCGCCTGATCCCTCGGAGCCGGTCTCGGCGATGAACATCGACTTGCCATATCGATGCGCGACCTCGATCAGCATCTCGGATAGGGCACGGTACTCGTGGTGCCCCATGGGAATCGTCGGCCCGTTGAGGTACCACTGATTGTGCGGGTAGAAATTCAGGCCAACGACATCGACAACATCGTCGCTGCCCCCCAACTCAGGCTCTGCCCGGCCCAGCAGCATGTCGTAAGCTTCGAACTGTCCGAGACGGGCATTTTCGGCCCGACGCCGTTCGGTCCGCGTTCGGTCGCGAGGGGCAATGTGGATAAGCGGCTCGGCCCAGACAAATCTGCAAGCGGGATCGACCTCGCGCATCGCGCGAACGCCAGCTATTGCAGCTCTCACGAGGTGCCTCTTGAACCATCCCCGCTTCTTCGGGCCAACGCGCGGGAAATAGCCAACCTCAACAGCCCAGGCGAAAAACGAGATTTCGTTGATCGGGCACAACAAAGGCGCTGTACCGGCGATTGAACGATGAACCCTCACAGCTTCTGCAGCGAACGAGGCATAGGCATCGATGAAATGCATCGACCCTTGATCAACGTGGTCTGGACATCCGTAGTGGAAGATGTCCCAGATGACCTGGACACCTGCCGATTGCGCTGCTTCGACCATCGGCGTCCAGCTTGACCAGTCATAGTTTCCAGGAGCGGTTTCGATGAGGTGCCAGCGCAATCCGTCGCGGACGGTACGAAGACCGAGTTCGGCGCAACCGCGGTAGTCGCCCAGGGCGTGCAAATAGTGCGAGGTCGCACGGATAAGATCGAGGCGGACGCCGTCCTTGCGCCGGTGCGACGAGCACTCAAAGCCAGCCATGAAAAAACTGGCGAAGGGCGACGTGCCCGCAATCGAAGTCACCTCATTGCCTTCGCTGTGTCGTGCTTCGCTCATACGAAGTCTCCTGCAGGCATTTGGGCTCAGTCTCGGCTGCCGAATGCAGATCGAAGCAACCATGAGCAATCCGGCTGCCGTATCTCATCCGCCAGGCTGCACTTTCGTCCTGTGCTTAACGGGATGGTTCCAAACCGGATGATCGAGCCTTTGTTCCCGTCGACCCCGTCAGAGGCAGACAGCAGCCAGGGAAGAAGCTGCGCGAGGCAAGTCGGGGGTCAGGCACATGCCGTGATCGGATCATCCAACGCTCCGACGAAGGCAGGCAACAGTCCGTTCAAATTTCGACTTTCCAATATCGATCATGCTGGCGAGAGGGACGCGGCCCGTCGCGTCAAGCCGCTCCGTCGATCTTTGCCGGCAGAGCGCGCGCCATTCAGCTCAAGCGGGAACATTGGCTACGGCAGCAAGTTTGATCGCCATAGCAAGGGGCCGCAGGGCGGGCGCGCAGATGAGACATCTGCTCAAAGAAATCCTGGTCGAGATCGCTGAAATCCTTCCAGCGATGGCTCAAAAGCGCGACAATTCGGCCGAAGCACTGCCCGTCCATGCGCCGAACTTCCCCCACGATCTGGAGCCGGTTATCCGGGCAGACCCTTCCTACGAGGTGCCATCGCAACGCGCCGACGATCGGCATAAATCAGTCGCAGTTGAGCAAGCCGCAAGCTGTATGGAGGGATGCGGCGCCGGCTCGGATGATCTTACCTTTGCCAGTCACTGCAGATGAACCCACGGTCAAGGCTCACGCCTCTGACGGGCACGGCGTCGAGTGCCGAGCGAACGGCTTCAACGTTTGAGGTGTGGGGCCGGGCTTACGGCCTGAAGATCAACGGCGGTTGGCCTGCGCCTCTTCATCGCGCCATCGCTTCGGTCCGCCTGCGCTACGCGGCACAGTCGCGCGTGAGCCAAACCGTACCCACGGGTCAATCTCTTCTCCCAAGAAGGCCGCGCCATGGAGGGACCAATAGCGCGGCCCGGCCGAGGTATGACCCACTAGCCTTCGTCGGATGCCAGTGACAATATCCCACCAGGCGCCACCTGCAGCAGTTCCCTTGGACGGTCCTGTTCTGGCAATGAGATGATCCAGCCATAAGGTGCGCGGCTCAACAGCCTCCACCCCGTAGCATGTCTTTAAAGTGGCTTCTTCGAAGTGCGCTCCGGAGTGTGCAGCAGCCACATCACACGGGTTTTGTCGTCGACGCTGCCTTCTAAAGGCGCGTGGTAGCGGGAGCAGTCATGACACCCTCCGATGGGGCGGAAGCATGTTCTTCGCTCACAGCCGGCGGAGCCCAGAAACTACCGCCGCGAGAGCAATAATATTTTCAGTCGAGATCATGTGACCGGCAGAAGCGTTCTAGTGCCTCTCTTTCAGAAATCGGGCTTCACGAAGCAGCGAATTCCAATCCGTGCCGATAAGCTTGATCAGACCGCGCGCATCCGGCTCTGAAATACCGACTTCTTCAGACAGACGGCGGGCAAGCAATTGCTGATTGCCCTTTTCGACTCGGCCATCGCCATCCTTTCATTGGGTTCCTCCTTTGGGAAGCCAACTTGCGGAATGACCTTTCGTTTCACGAAACAAGAAAAAAGCCCGCGTCCGATTCGCGGCAGCGAGGATAGCGCCATTCGCTAGGGACTGTCGCAGGCGGTGCAAAGCAGGCCCACCTGGGGCGATCCAACACCACACACCTTCGATAACGTACGCAAACCGGTCCCAACAGAACCTGCGCGAAACCCGTGCAAGCCGCGCCGAAACGCCCCGCAGCCCCTCAGAATTAATGGGGATTGGCGTCGGTGGTGTGTTTTGGGACGTGGGCGGTCAGGCGGGTCTCCTGACCCCCATGTTGAGGAAATGCTTCGGTCCGGGGCCGCCACGGTCCTCGAACGTAGCGGCTATGACGCCAGGGACTGGTATTTCAAGGGCCGCTATGGGAGATGGTCCAAGGGCGCGGGATCGCTCGGATCAAAAACCGCGGGAACGCGGCCGTATCTTCTTTGATCACTGCCTGATGAACATGCCCGTATAGGTCTGGCCGGCGAGCGTATGGGTTGCGGTCAGCGTGCCGTCGGGCATCATCCTAAAACTGACGTCCGCGCCATTCGGGAGGCGCCCCAGCTTCAACGTATTCCCTACAATTTTTCCTTCGCCCGCGGCCTCACCCGGATTGTCATCGCTCAGAATTCCCCATGCGTAGGTTACGGTCACCTTCCCGTTTGAAGAAACAGATTGAACAGACAGTTTACCTTCATATGTGCCTTCCAATCGCCCGACCCAATTGCCCGAAAAAGCAGCGTACTTTGTTGGAACGTCCTTTGAAGGAGGAGTGATTGCCACGGATTGGTCCATTATTGCCGGGCCAGGGGGAACAACGGCAGGATCCAAGGCGGATTGGGAGGGAATGGCAGCAGGTTCGATAGCGGCGGATTGCAGCGGTTCAGGAGCCGATTGGCACGCGGCTAGGGCAAGTGCTGCGAAGGCCAGTATAAGGTTCCGCATCAATTTCTCCACATCGTTTTCCGACGGACAAAACCGAAAGCCCACTGATCGGCAGAAAGTTCCATTCCCCACCAGGCCGGATCTTTGGAGACGCCTGATGGACCCAAGAGTGACCCCAATAGATAGCCGCTCGTCAACCATGTAGCGACATTGCGCGGCCGCACCTCAAGCGGGCTCGTTGAGATGCCCATTTGCAAGGCCGGATTTCTCGCTTCAGGTGAGACGCCTTTTGCCTGATGCCTGGCCGGAGCCATCTGGCCCTCATAGGTGAGGTTGCAGCGTCAGGCCTTGGCGGATCAACCACCTCATGTGATGTCGCAGCGACCATTGCGAGCGCAGCCTATGTCATAGGTTAATGCGCTGCTCGAGGGGCTCGATTATGGGTGTGCAGCACTCCTGTGCCCCGTGCAATGAAGTCCCGGCCAAGGACCTGCCTCGGCATCCTGAATTCCCAGTTCCCGACCAGCAGTCCGGCGCCTCGTTACGGCTATCCGGAACTTTTGACGCGGATGCAAGTTCGATAACCAACATCAGCTAGGTAGCCACTTTGTCACCCACTTCATCCTCGGATGTACTTATCCGCAAGCTCCAGAGCATCTCGGATCTCCGAGAGGGCGATATTGATGT
This sequence comes from Mesorhizobium sp. XAP4, assembly GCF_029269325.1. Classification (NCBI taxonomy): domain Bacteria; kingdom Pseudomonadati; phylum Pseudomonadota; class Alphaproteobacteria; order Hyphomicrobiales; family Phyllobacteriaceae; genus Mesorhizobium; species Mesorhizobium sp. XAP4. The sequence continues at coordinate 218,719 of NZ_JARIXW010000008.1, forward strand.
TTTGAAAGACATCCAAATTCAGGAGAAGGATTTTCTTGCCAATTACGACCTGGTGCGTGAGGGTGACCGCCCTGTCAATTCGTTCGTGGTTTTGGATGGCCTGCTCGGTTCCACCAAACTTACCGGCGATGGCAAACGGCAGATTACATCCTTCTTTGTGGCTGGGGACATTCCCGATCTGCATGGACTGCATCTGTCGGTCATGGATTGCAATTTCACGACCCTGACAGCAGCCAGACTGGGCTTCATGCGACATGACGCTCTTCGAGCCATTTGCGAACAGCATCCCCGAATCGCGACGGCTTTTTGGCGCTCGACGCTGATCGATGCAGCGATTTACAGGGAATGGGTAACGAATGTGGGACGACGAGAGGCCTATACGCGCATGGCTCACATCTTGTGCGAACTGATCTTTCGCTTGCGCTCGGTTGGACGCATCCAGGATCACGTCGCGGATCTTCCCATTACCCAGGCAGCACTTGGCGATGCATTGGGCTTGTCTACAGTCCACGTCAACCGAATGCTTCAGGAACTTCGACGTAGAGGCCTCATCGCCACCACAGGCCCAAGGGTGCAGGCTCTTGATTGGCCCGGCCTCACTCGTGCAGGTGATTTCGAAACGACCTACCTGCACCAAAGGAACCCCGCAGCTTAGTGGTGACGGAAGCTTTCGGATGGCACGATTTTTCTTTGATAGTGGCGATCACGATGTGGTCATCCAGGACGAAATCGGCATCGAATGTGCCGGTCTGGAGGAGGTGCGCCGCGTGGGCTTCGAAGGCCTTATCGACCTTACGAAAGATGCACTGACCGAGGTGGACGGGCAGCAAGTATTTGTTGAAGTGCGGAACGAAAACGGCGACAGGATTCTGAGGCTGAGCATCTCGCTTCAGATCAAGCTGATGAGATAACGTGCGATAGGACTTGCTTCGACAGAACGCTGCCGAACGCCGGCACACCAAACGGAGCGGCGACGAAGCCGAATGCCGCGTGGCCGGACTGTCGCACGAAGATGCCGCCGCCATTTGCGACCAGCTCGGGTTCTCCACATTGGAGAAATCGGAAAGCCGCAGCAGAAGGGCATGCCCGCCTCAGTGGCGCAATCCGACTGATTTAATCGATGTCCCGATTTTTGTATGAAGTTCTGGAACGCGCACTCTCAGCGCTCGTTCATGTTGTCTCAGCAGAGGGTCGTCGAGATGCAACGAAAAGCGAACGAGGCAAGCCGGGTTGCGAAAGGCCAGGACCTTGAGGTCGAACATCTGGTCGAGCTCACGGAAATTGACCCCAAGCAGGCACGAACGCTGCTTCGCAGGCATGGCGCCGATTGGCCGAAGCTCAAAGACGAGGCGGAAGCTCTGAAGAAGGAAGACTAATCGTCACCTTCCGAGCGGTTGGCGAGAAAGCAGTTCTAGCTCATCCTCATCCGTGACCCCAGCCTGGTAGTAAGCCAGAATACGTGATGCGCGCCGCTCCTTCTCGGTTGCGGTTTCGTTTTTGATTTTGCTGCGTGCGAAGACGCGACTGAGCAGGGCAAGTTCTGATGGGGTGAAGGCGTCTCTATGCATCGCATCTCAACTCCCGCGCGCCCGTCTCGAGAGCGTCGAGGCGGGCTGAAGCCGTGTTGCAGCCTCTGCGCGTCTTTCGGAGATTAAACAAAAAGGCTGTCTGCACCAGCCAGAAACGGTCTTTTTCGGGTTCACGGCGTGATCTGCCCGGCGGCCGCAACATCTGGCTCGATGGCGACAGCGGAGAAACCGGCTTCAACCCGATCGCAAGACGCCTGGCTCCTCTGTTTCCTTGAACTCTTCCGTATCCCTGGGCGCGGCGACCAGATCCTGGAATCCGATAGTGGCGACGAGATAGCCTGCTTCGTCGTAAACCTTCGTCACCCAACTGGTCGGGTCCACGCCATCGACAATTCCGTCGAGCATGGCCTCCTTGGCTGCACGCTTCGCCTCTCTGACAGCCTCATCTCGATCAGCCATATCGGCAAAGATTGCAGGCTGGGCCATGCCTTCGATAAACTCGAAGCGAAATTTCGGCATCGGTCGCTCCAGTCATTGTGCCAGCGCATCGGACATTTCTGGCAGGTTTGACGCTCAACGCGGCGGTGTCGAAAAGGATGCAGCGGGTTGATTGCGCGTGATCATCAAACCTCAGGCAGCATTGCTGCCTCCCATCTCCCAGTCGCCTTGCCAACGTGCGCGCACGGCGATCATCAGTGTGGCCGCTTCCGTCATTCCTGTTTCAAACAACCTGATCAGCTCTCTCGCTACGGCGTTGGCCGCCGCCGTGTCGGGCAAGATAGCAAATTCCTGGCACAGCGCGTCGAACGCGTCGCGAAGGATGTTCAGGTCACTGGGGTAGAGAGCTTCCGTATTCGTGCGGGTTGGTCGGCTAAGCATCAGGCGCTCCTATTCGGCTACAGTGGGATTGCTCCCAAGCAGCGGCGCCCGTTACACAGCCGCTGACAATGGCTTTATGCGGCACAGCCCAGCAGGTGTCATTAAACTATGATGCACGGCGCGTCGTTCGCCCGTTGAGGGCGCATACGGAGTTGTCCTTCGCTGTCGTGACGCAAGTTTCTTCGCAATGCGTCGGCGGCCTAGCCCCGACCTGTTGTCCGGCGCCTGGAACTCTTCGCGACTGACGGCATTATCTAGTCCGACCAACCGGGGGCGAAATGGGAGTCACGTCACGCGAAAGTTCGTCTGAAGTGCAGCGCTTCCAGCTTCTGGCGGGGTTGGGTGACAGGATTCGGGAGATCGATGATCCTGCCGAACTGGCATTTGCGGCAGCGGAATTGCTTGGGAAGCATTTTGGCATCAGTCGAGCCGGATATGGCACGATCGATCTCGAGAAAGAAACGATAGCCATCGACAGAGACTGGAACGCGCCGGGAATCCGAAGTCTGGCCGGAACTCTGAACTTCAGGGACTACGGCTCCTATGTCGATGATTTGAAACGAGGTGAGACGGTCGTCTTCGAGAATGCCGAGACAGACCCGCGAACCCACGACCATGCCGAGGCTCTCAAAGCAATCAGCGCCCAATCCGTCATCAACATGCCGGTCACGGAGCGCGGCGGGTTGGTTGCGTTATTGTACCTCAATCACTCCGAGCCAAGACACTGGACGCCGGCCGAGGTTGCTCTGGTTTCGGAAGTGGCTGACCGGACGCGCACCGCAATTGAACGGCTTCGTGCGGAGAAGGCCCTGCGTGAAAATGCCGAGCGCCTGGCCTTTCTGGATCGCCTCGGCAGAGAGATATCCCCGGCGACAGATGCCGACGCTGTCATGGAGGTCACCACCCGTCTACTTGGCGAACATCTAGGCGTTTCGATTTGCGCCTACGCTGACATGGAGCCGGACCAGGACCACTTCACCATTCGCGGCGACTGGAGCGCTCCTGGCTCGCCTAGCATCAGGGGATACTACAGTCTTGCCGATTTCGGTCGCCTCGCTGTTGGCAATCTGACCGCCAATCGGCCGCTCGTCATCAACAACAATCTCGAGGAAATTGCACCAGAGGAAGCAAAGACCTTTCAGGATATCGGCATAACGGCAACGATCTGCATGCCCTTGGTCAAGCAAGGCCGGCTGGCTGCGCTAATGGCCGTTCACGACACGCAGCGCCGCGTCTGGTCGCAGCGCGAACTGTCCTTGCTGGCGGAGGTGACAGAGCGGTCATGGGCTCACATCGAGCGCGTCCGCTCGGAACAGGCTGCCCGAGCGAGCGAGGAGCGGCTAAGGCTAGCGACCGATGCAGCCGCTATCGGAACGTGGGACTATGATCCCATCACAAGGGTGCTGCGTTGGGACGACCGATGCAAAGCTCTCTTCGGTCTGCCACCTGAGGCGGAGGTGACATATGAGAGCGCGTTCCTGGCCGGTCTCCATCCAGAAGACCGCAAAAGGGCGGATGAGGCCGTACGCCGGGCGCTCGCGCCGGGCGAGTCTTCCCGCTACGACATCGAATATCGGACGATCGGGCTGCGCGACGGAAAGGAGCGTTGGATAGCTGCAACGGGCGAATCTCTTTTCCGGTCCGGACGCGCGGTGCGTTTCATCGGCACCGTCATGGATATTACCGCGCGAAAGCGGGTGGAGAGCCAGCTTCAGATGATGAATGCGACTGCCGCCGCCGTGGCAGCCGAGCTGGACGTGGAGCGCATTGTCCAGATTGTCACCGACGCTGGCGTCGCGCTGTCAGGCGCGCAATTCGGAGCTTTTTTCTACAATGTCCTCGATGACAAGGGGGACAGCTATGTGCTCTACGCCCTGTCGGGAGCGCCACGCTCCGCTTTCGAAAATTTCCCCATGCCACGCAACACGGCCGTCTTCGAGCCTACTTTTCGCGGGACGGGCGTGGTGCGTTCCGATGATATCCTCATGGATGGGCGCTATGGAAAAAATCCGCCGAGGAAGGGAATGCCGGAAGGCCATCTTCCCGTGCGATCCTATCTTGCCGTGCCGGTCATTTCGCGATCGGGCGAAGTGCTGGGTGGCCTGTTCTTCGGACATTCCGGTTGCGGTGTCTTTGCCGCAGAGCATGAGACAGCCTTGCTGGGGCTGGCCGGTCATGCCGCCACGGCAATCGACAACTCCCGACTGTTCAAAGCGCTGCAGACGCTCAACGCCACTCTTGAGCAGCGTGTGGCTGAGGAAGTTGCCGAACGCGTCCGAGCAGAAGAGCACCTGCGCCAGGCGCAGAAGATGGAGGCCGTGGGACAGCTTACCGGTGGCATCGCCCACGACTTCAACAATATGCTGGCTGTCATCATTGGCGGTTTGAATCTCGTGCAGCGCAAGCTCCGAAACGGCGACACGAACGTGAACCACTTCGTCACCGGTGCAATCGATGGGGCACAACGCGCTGCGGAACTTACCAGGCGGCTGCTTGCCTTCTCCCGCCAGCAGCCCTTGGCACCGACGCGCCTGAACCCTAATCGACTCGTCTCCGGCATGAGCGAACTGCTGAGCCGGACGCTTGGAGAGACCATAGCAATCGAGACGGTGCTCGCCGCTGGGCTGTGGCATGTGGAGGCCGATGCGGGGCAATTGGAAAGCGCATTGCTCAACCTTTGCGTCAACGCACGCGATGCCATGCCCGGCGGCGGAAAGCTCACGATTGAAACGTCTAACGCCCATATTGACGATCGGTATGCGAGAGAAAACGCGATCTCCTCGGGCCAGTATGTGATGATAGCGGTCACCGATTCCGGAACGGGCATGACTGCGGACGTGCTGGCAAGAGCCTTCGATCCGTTCTTCACCACAAAGGGAGTCGGCAAGGGTACCGGATTGGGACTTAGCCAAGTGTATGGGTTTGTTCGTCAGTCCGGCGGCAGCGTCAAGATCTATTCCGAACTCGGTGTCGGAACCACCTTGAAGATCTATCTACCGCGGTCGCATGGCGGCATTCCCGACAGCCCGGCCGCCGCCTTGGCGGGCGAGCATCCGGGACGTTCAGACGAGGTCATCATGATCGTCGAGGATGAAGATCGTGTACGCCTGATGGCCGCAGAAGCGCTGCGAGAACTGGGCTATTCCGTCCTGGAAATGTCGGGGCCACGAGACGCACTTGCCGCCGTGGAGAGCGGGCATGTGCCTTCGCTTCTGTTCACCGATGTGGTCATGCCGGAAATGTCAGGCCGCGAACTGGTGGAAAAGGTCAGGACATCGCACCCGTCACTAAAGGTGCTCTACACCACCGGCTACACGCGAAACGCGATTGTTCACAATGGCACGCTCGATTTTGGAACGGAGCTTTTGACCAAACCCTACACGATCGACGAGCTGGCCGAGAAGGTCCGAAAGGTGCTCGATCGAAAGTAACGATCGGCCAGAGGCGATGTACTCAAGCGGCCGACCCAAATCCACTGCAGGCACTGCGGGGCGGTATGATGTCTCGCCGGAACCAGGGGGGACTGCCGCGAGTTCTCTGGAATGGCAAATCATCCGATCACCAGCGCCCTTACCACAATCGGCACACTGACTTCCCGTCCCGCTGCGTTCCTGGTCCTGTTGGCCTACGCAATTCTTTGGATGATTTTCGAGCGACAGAGCTTGGATTGGCATGGAGCCGCAACATTGTTCACGTGGGCGATGACGCTGTTCATCCAGCGCGCGGAGCACCGCGACACTCAAGCGATCCACGCCAAGCTGGACGAGATCCTGCGGTCAGATCACGCGGCTTCAAACATCACCCGGATCGACGATGAAGAGCCCGAGGAGATCGAAAAACATCGCCATCGCCAGCAACAGGGCGATTGACGTGCAGCCTTTCGGTTCCGTTGCGTCAGGCGCCCGCAAGAAGACCTCCCGCATTGCGCCTTGGCGAAAGGTGCTCATCTATCTGGCCATTGCCGCCATCGGCAGCCTGCTCACGGTGTTGATCATAAACCTCACTCCGCAGCCGCGCGTTCTACGATCTATCGTCCCCCACCGGTTCGACGCTGCGGATCCCCAATTTTCCAAGACGATGAGCAGCTATTCGCAAGGGCAGATGTTCGGTTCCAACGCGGTCCAAACTCTCGTCAACGGAGACGAAATATTTCCCTCAATGCTGCAAGCAATCGGGGCGGCTCGATCCAGCGTCAACATGGAAACGTATATTTATTGGTCAGGAGCCATCGGCTACGAGTTCGCGATCGCATTGGCGACGAAGGCCCGCGAAGGCGTGGAAGTCCGCGTGAACGTCGACTGGGTTGGCAGCCTTCCCTTCGACGAGGACCTGATCCGCATCATGACGACGGCAGGTGTGCGGTTCGAGCGCTATCGGCCGCTACGCTGGTATACGTTGGACCGTGTAAACAACCGAACTCATCGCAAGCTGCTGATCGTTGATGGCCGGATCGCTTTCACTGGCGGGGTCGGCATTGCCGATGATTGGCGCGGGAACGCACGCAACTCAAATGAATGGCGCGACACCCATTACCGGATCGAAGGACCAGCCGTGCCCGCATTCCAGGCGGCGTTCGCCGAAAACTGGCTTGAGACGACCGGCGAGACATTGCAGGGCGGGAAGTTCTACCCTGCAGTTGCGGCCGCTGGCGGTCTCGATGCGCAGTTGATACTTTCTTCGCAGCCAAACGGCTCGGAGAACATGGAGTTGATGATGTTGGCGGCAATAGCCGCGGCCAAGGATCATCTGCGCATCGGCATGGCCTACTTCGTGCCGGACGACATCGCGCTGCAGCAGATTCTTGATGCAAGGAAGCGAGGCGTCTCGGTCGATGTCATCGTCCCCAATTGGCTCACGGATGTGCCTGTGGTGCGAAAGGGCTCGCGCTTTTTCTGGGGCGAATTGCTCAAGGCCGGTGTGCGCATCTTTGAGTTTCAACCCACAATGTACCATCCCAAGCTTTTGATCGTCGACGATGTCTGGGTGAGCTTTGGCTCGGCTAATCTGGATGAGCGATCCTTGCGCCTCAACGATGAGGCCAGTCTGAACGTCTACGGCTTGGAATTCGCGCGGACGCAAATAGACGTTTTCAACGAGGACCTGAAGCGATCAAGGCAGGTCAGTCTGGAAGAATGGCAAGCGCGTCCGCTAAGCGAAAAGGTCACCGACTACTTTGCGAGCAGGTTTCGCTCCCAGCTCTGATAATGGCGAGGAGGCGGAGATCCAAAGTCCCGCGATTGCTCGCCAGGTATTCGCAGCCTTGCTGGATCAGGTCGCGGAAGCCCTCCCAGCCGCGCTCGCCGCTGGACTCTCCCAGTGTTCCGCACGGATGTGGAGAGCCTAAAAGACTTCGATCACCTTACGGCTTCTCTTTTTGAGAGCCTGGATGGGTTTGCGGCGAGTTTGCGGCTGCGCCGGCGACGACTCCACCGGACGCTGTGCAAGCCTTGCCTGTCTCAGCCGCGCCGTCTTCTCGGCGCGTTGTGCGCGTTCAGCGTCCAGCGTCTCTTGGCTGATGCGTTTGGCGCGGTCGTATCTTTCCTTGTCATGATTGCGCGTCACGGACACCTCCTAGCCAGCAACAAAAATCCTGCGAACCTTTTTGGTGACACGCTGCTTGCGTTCTATGGGAGACGGCGTGATAGCCTGTGCGAGGCGCGCTTCCTTCAACCGCGCCGTCTTGGCGGCGCGCTCAGCACGTTCCTTGTCGACAATGATTGCTGCAGCTGATGTGGTCTTCTCGTTGCGAGCGTCATTATTGGTCCGCGGCATCTCAGCGCCTCGCCTTAATTCTTGTCGCCCGCAGAGCCATTTTGTACCTGGGTCGTGCTCTAACCTGGTGTATCGCCCCCTTGGGCGAGATTTTGCCTCGATGAGCCGGCTTCTTGCGCAGGTGGTTGTCGTTGTCCGCTTGTGGGATGGCCATCTCGGTTCTCCTATGCGGGCCGAACTTCGATATGACACAAGTGTTCCAAGGCAACGCGCAAGCTGCTGGGCTATTTTCGATGCAAGGAAACGCGCTTCAGGCGCGTGATCGGGGAACCGTGACAGGGGGCCGTAGCTGGAACTTTGAGAGCGCAGATAGCGTCGGCGCCTGCACATGAACGGCGGTCTTCTCCCCTCTCGCAAAAGCTGTCAGCCGCGGCGGTGCGATCACCGGCAGCAAAGGAGCTTGCTGTCGACGATGAACTTCCTGGCGACGAGATCGTTCGGACTTTGCTGCGGCGCAGGATCCCCCCGCGAGCGCATTAGCTGGGTATTGTATGGCGTTAGGGCCGTTGAACCACCACCGGGGTGTGTCAGCAGCACCTTACAGGCAGCCGCAGGTCCAAACGAGCAGCACCGTTCCAAGCGCATAAGGGACCAGAAGCAAACCTATCGTCACCCAGAAAGCCGGCTCTGCCAAGGCGGCCATGTCCTTGCGAAACTGCTCCATGGGGCTACCCCGGCAACTTCGACAAACGAAAAGAGCTGATCTGGTATGGCCTACGGCCCGCTTTTGGCATCTTCGACCTCCAGCGCATCCATGAGGGCTGCCACATCGCTGGGTTCGCCAGCGGCGTCACCATGCACGCCAGTTCGCGCTTTCTTGAGCGCTTGCTCGATCGCATCTTCAATGTTTCCGAGCTCGTCCTCACGCACCTCGCGACCATAACCGGCCGCTTCGGCATCCTGCTCGAATTGCTGAGCCAGCACGGCGAAGCTCACTTCCTCTTGGCCGGCAAGAGTGCCGACATTCTCCTGCAGCCAGCTTTCAAAAAACTCTTTGGTCGCGTTCATCGGATAACTCCTCCACCGGATTAAGCGCGGCGGCGATCCGAAGTTCCGCCATGGCGTCACTTTCTCAATCAGACGAACAGAAGCGCGTGCGCTGACATTCACGGAAGGCAGCTGAACTTTCAGGTGCCACATGACCGCCGCTTCATTTGGCCTTTTGCGTATCCGGCGCGAACAGGGCTTGGCCTGCCAGCTTCGCGTGCAACGTGCGGGCCAGGTCAAGATGTTCAAGCACCGTCGGCAGCTTTTCGGAGGCGAAGCGCTGAAGCGCTGCATCCTCGCCCGAGCCTATCTCCCAAGCCAGGAGCTGCGCCGTCCTTTGGTGATCGACGATCTGCGCCCTCAGGTACGCCAGCTCAAACGCGGCGCCGTCGAGCTTTTCGAGATCGGAACGGATTTTCTTGTGATCTGGATCGAGCCCTTCGGGAAGTGGAATCTTGCTTTTATCGGCCACGGATTTCAGCTGCTCATTGGCCTTGTTGTGATCATCGACCATCCGATTTGCAAATTCACGGAGGTCTTCGTGGCTTGTCTTTCCAGCCGCGAGTCGCCCGAACTCTATCTCGGCCCTGCCGCCTGCCGTAATTAGCTGTACGAAAAGCCGATCCTGATAATTCGTCTGGTGCGGTGCTGGAACTCCAGGCTTCTCCATACTGGTATCGGGGGCAAGACCGGCTGGATTGCCGATTTGCGCCAGCGCACAGCAGGGCGACACTGCCAGGACTACTGTCATTATGGCGGCACGCATGAACTGTCCTCCATTCAATACCTAGTTAATTGTCGGCCACGGTTTTTCCCGGATGATGTCTAGAGCGTGAGCAAATAGGCCACCAATGCTTCCTTTTCCGATTGGTCGAGCTTCGTTCCGAGCACCAGGTTGAAGAACTCAACGGTATCGCCCAGCGTCATCAGACGGCCGTCATGAAGATAGGGCGGAGAATCCTTGATCCCGCGCAACGTGAAGGTCTTGATGGGTCCATCTGGAATGGCAACCTGGTCGTTGAACGTCTGACCAACTTTGTAGAATCGCTCGAGCTTCAGGTCGTGCATATTGTTGTCCATGAAGGACTGGGCTGGAACATGACATTCGCCGCAGCGGCCCTTTCCCATGAACACCTGCTCGCCCTTGATCTCCAGCGCACTGGCGGTAGCCGGGTCAAGTCGTCCAAATGGATCGAGCTTGGGTGCCGGAGGAAAATCGATGATGTTCTGCATCTGCGCCATCATCGCGACCTGGTTGGGCCGATCCGGCAGGTTCACGCCCTTGCGGGTGGCGCTCACGTGATCGCCGTTGAAATAGGCGGTGCGCTGTTCGAACTCCGTAAAGTCTTCCACGGAACGCAGCGAGCGCTTGGATCCGTGGATCTGCTGGTTGAACAAGCCGCGCAGGCTGGTTGTGTCGAGCCGGAAGCGCTCGGCTTGCGGCCGCACGTCCGGGGTGAGGTGAAACGCCCCGTTGGTGTGGAAATTGGAATGGCAATCGAGGCAAGCGACACCCGTGCTTTGCATCGCTACCTTCCTGTCCTCGGTCTGGTTGAATTCCTCCTGCGGAAATGGCGTCAGCAGCAGACGAAGTCCTTCCATCTGCACGGGCGTGATGATGCCGTTCATGTATTCGTAGAAGTTGCGTATCGTCAGCAGATCCCCTCGCGACACATCTCCAAGCTCCGGGTGCGTGGTCAGAAATATTGGAGGTGGAAACTCCGGGGTAAGGTGATCCGGTAGATCGAAATCGACGTCGAAGCGGCGCAGATCGCGTCCTTCATCAGCGCCGATCTCTCTAATCTCACTTTCAGGAAAGACCTGACCTCCGGCGGCCTGCTTGACGTGCGGCAACGGTAGGAAGCCTTGCGGCAACAGACCACGATCACGAATTTCCTGAGGGGTTTTCGCTGCCAGGCTGCTCCAGGTTTCGCCTGCCGGCAGTTTCACTCGCGAGCCTTCTTGTACAGCCTTGCGCCCGCCCGACATCATGACGCCGGGCATCGGCCGGTCGGCCAGATCGTAACGGCTCTCGAGCAGGCCGCGTTGCCGTTGTGTCACAGCCGGCTTTTGCGCCTCGTCAGTTTCCTTGACCGCAGAAAAAGGCAAGCTTGGCAATGGACGATACGTCAGATCCGGCGGCAGCGGGTCCGAAGCAACATTGAGCGTGAACGTTGCAGCGCCAAGCAGGACCGGCAAACCAAGATTGAAGATACGCGACATATCCCCTCCCCACAGCGTTGAATTTGGCCCCAACCAGTGCGCGCAAGCTTTGTTCCATAGCTTTGATAGCCCCAACGCTCACGCTCGGCTTTTCGATGATCACCGGTGTCGCTGCTCTGGAGGGTGCGATCTGCGTGCCTTGCCTGCGTACCGCTCTCGCCATCTTCTGGCTGATGACTGCACGTCCGCTGCCGACTCGTGGCCTTGCAGCAGGCCTGCATCGAGCGAAGCTATCTATCCCGACATTCCGGATTGTATCACCCCATCGGCCGACGACCCGTCAGACATCGCCGCATTGTTGATCTGGTCCGTCCCGAACTGAGCGACCTGAACCATCATGGCCCTGGCCTTTGCAATGAGTTCATCGTCGGGAAGAGTATGCCCGGCCTGCAGGGTAACTGTAATACACTCGCCTCCCTCGCCCCGAAATTCCACGACCGGAGCCTGGTCTCGGCTGACGACAACTCCCATCATCTGCATAAAAACCTCCTCGTCGCTTCCTGCATTGGCCAGACAAACGCAACCCAGCTCGGCTATCTAATCCTTGACATAGGCCCCAGGTTGACGCCCGCCTCTGGGCGCCTTGGCGTCTTTCGAATGCTCGGCGACCGCAGGGCCTGCTCCGGATATTTTCTCTGGGGCCGGTGAAGGTGTCGCCGGCTTTGACGGGCTCCTGCCGCTCGATTTCTCGGGGCGGTGTGATATGTCAGTTGAAGACTTGTCTGAAGAAGTCATGGCTCTTTCCCTAGCGCGAAAACCCCAATACCAACCTGCGAAACGCCGTGACGTTCCATCGTGATATGATCTCCGTTGTTGAACCTGGAGGCCTCGCTGGGGCGCACCGGCAATGGGCTGATTTTGCAAGACGAATGGCAACGGCCAAGGCGCTCGGGCAAGACACAGCCTGACACATCGCGGCGCGGGTATTGGAATGCGAGCCGACGCGAAACGCTTCATTGAGATCATCCATCACGGAACCCGCGGCAGGCAGCAGCTTCGTCATTTCTGCAGGAATGCGTTTTGCCAACGCCGACACCGCGACCATGCCCGTCGCCCGCCACTCTCTCCTGGTGCCAAGCGCCCGCTTGCAGCGCCTACCTCGAGGAGCCTGCAATACAGGCTGACTCGGCAGCAACCGATGAGGAACAATATCTCCCTTTGAAAGTTCTGGCCGACCCATGAAGGAGGTATGAAATGTCAGAATCACGCGAATGGCTTGTCCAATGGCTCAGGGATGCTCACGCCATGGAGGAGCAGGCCGAAACCATGTTGAATGGGCAACTGAACCGGATAGAGAACTATCCTGAGCTCAGCGAGCGGATTCGCCAGCACATCCAGGAGACCAGACAGCAGGCTGCTCGGCTGGAAACCTGTCTTGACCGCATCGGACAAGGATCTTCCACACTGAAGGATGCCGGCGGCAAGCTGACGGCAATGGCGCAGTCGCTCAGTGGGGTGTTCGCCGGGGACGAAGTGATGAAGGGATCGCTTGCAAGCTACACGTTCGAGCACATGGAAATCGCCTCCTACACAATCCTGATCGCCGCCGCCAAATCGCTAGGCGAAGCAGAGGTCGCCCAGCTCTGCGAAGAGAATCTGCGTGAGGAAGTTGCGATGGCGGACTGGTTGAAAAGCCATATTCCAGCGACAGCCGAGCAGTTCCTCGCGCGGGCCGACTCGGAGAGTGACAACGCCAAGCGCTGATCTATATCGTGGCTCGCAGGCGATAAGTGAGCGCCGGTCAGCGCAGCGTACGGACCCGCGCTGACCGCCGTGGCGCGGGCCCACATAGCAACTACCTTGACCAGGTAATATTCGTATCGGTCTTGGGGGTGACCGTCCTGTTTGGGCGGCAACGAGAAACCAACGACCTGGTCTGATGACGGCAGTTCCTCATGCGGCGTGGAGCGTCATTCCGATTGAAAACAGGAACTGAGAGAGCGGCATCTTGCGTCAAGACGCAGTCGCAAGAAGCATCGTTAGGCCACTGAAGTGAGAACCTCCGTCGGGCCGGGCCACGAAACATTCGGCAGCGGTCGGGCGTTGTGTCGGGAGTTTGGGGCGACCCGCACCGCCATGTTTTCTTGGCAGGTGATCGAGTGCGTTCTGGGAAATCCGCGTGCCACGCGGCCTCCGTTGTGGCCTGACGATTCGTCCCATCAAGCTGGTCGTTTGTGCCCTCATGCGAGGAGGAAGTCCTTCCAGGCCGAGCGGGTCAGGCAACACCGGAGTATTTTTTCATTACCCTTGCTGCTCGCACGAGTGACGACCAATCAGCTCCCATAGTGGCGACGAGGTCACTAGCTTCTTCGCTGGAAATGCCGGTGCGGGCGGCGAGCTTCTTCGCAAGCAAATCGAAAGCCAGTTCGACTATCGTCATCGTTCAGCCCTTTCGCTAAGCTCTCCAATACCCTCTCGGAGGGTCTCTCGCATTAGCCCATGTTAATGACGCCATTATCCGCGAGGCGAGAAGCAATTTCCTTCACCTCGTGGGCGGCACGACCTATCTCGAATTCTGCAACACACGCAGCGCGCCTGGCGCGCTGCTGTCGCTTCCGATGATGCACAAGAGCGAGAACGGTCGCCGCTCACACTTCATCACCGCCAATTTTCAGATCGCAGACGGCCCGGCTGCCGACGAGATCGTCGTGGCCATCGGTGCTGCGGACGGCGGCTGGGTCGGCATGCGTCAGGAAGGCAGTCGCCGATTGACGGGAACAATTTAGCGAACAGTAAATTCAACGGTCTTCTGGTAGGAGGCAAAAGTGTCCCAGCGAAGCGTCGACAAAGACCGATTGGAGCGCGCAGACCGCGAGGCAAAAGTTGCTAACGCGGCCGAGAGAGAGGCGCGTTATTTGAAAACTGCGCGACTTCGAGAACAACGCCTTGCTGCCGAAGCCAAGGGTCCCCAGGCTTCGAAGAAAGGCCGATCCAGGAGCTAAGGCGCTTAGCCGCCGAGGCTGGCCGTGAGACAGCGACGCCCTTCTGATGGAACATACACCACGCTAATAGTTCTAGCGCGCCGGGCACGCGACGATCCCGGCACATCCTCATTGGGGCGCCCGCCGCTGCCGTTAAGGGAGGCCGGCGCAAGGCGCGCTCGACGCGTGAGCGAGGGGAACATCATGAATCCCGAAAAGCCCAGCATTTATGCGCCATCCGCCGAGCTGCTCGCTGCCATGGCTAATGAAAAGCGCCTTCTCGCTCTAATGATTCTTGCTGACGGAGAAATGTCCGTTTCTGATCTGGCGCCGCGATTGGGGCTTAGCAACTCAGCACTCTCCCAGCATCTCGGCATGATGCGAGAATCTGGTCTGGTCACCCGGAGGCAGGAGCGCCATAAAGCGTATTACTCGTGCACAGATCTTGCCCTGAAAGTCCTTGAGCTCCTGGACTGGCTTGTTGAGCGGAAAACTCTGCCTGGCCGCGACCATCATCCATGAAGCCGGACCTTTGGAAGGTTGCGATGTCGGGACTCAAGGCTCGTCACCGGATTGTGGAGATTTGTAAGCTTCGACCCCGCCGCCAGCGATGGCGGCGGGGTTGGATGGTTCGTTCAGTCATAAACCTTGATGATTTTCCGGGTGCCCGGGTCCACCAGCACCGTGCGGTTGTCGACCACAACGTAGCGATATTTGACGTTGGGGACCTCATGGATCTCAACCGTTTCCGGCAGGGCTGTCCCGACATTCAGTTCCACGCCGGGGAGCTTGACCGACGCCAGGGGCTGCTTCTTCACATATTCGCGGATGACGGTGTCCTGTTCCGGCTGGATGATGATGTCGTCCGCGGCGGCTGAGCCGATCCCAGCCAATAGCAACATCGCTGCTGCGGTGTTCTTTAGAAGCATGTTCATATCTGCACTCCTGTAGGGACGGGCGCAACACGATCATCGTCCCGCGCCGCCCGGCAAGTTGAACATGGAGCCGCCCTAAACGTTCCGCCCTAGGTACTTAGGTCTAGTCCCCTTGGGACCTAAGTCTGGTTCTGGAAACCGCATTGGTCCTGTCAGCGGCAGCGGCTGGAACGCTTGGCTTCCGCGGCTGTTGTGTCTCGAATTTGGAAGAATGCAGATGGATAAAGTGTGGACCAAGCACGCTGGTTGTTCGCGGCTGTGATGGCACTCGTTCTTGGCTGGCCTGTGGTGGATCGGCGCAGCAACGTCCCTTCCGACGCCGAACCCCTGTATCTTTAACCTGCAGTAGGTGACCTGATGTTGCGCGACAAGGAGAGTCGGATCTTAGAGGCAGGCCTGCTGGCGGCGGTGCCTGTTTGTGTGGCGATTACCGCACTGGTCGCCTTGATGACCTTGGCCAGCATATGAATCGGTTCCTTTTCGCAGCCTCCGACTTCCTATCTCGGCCGCCAGGCTTCTATGTCATGCTCGTGGCAATGGTTTTGTGCACCGCCCTGGTGCCTTTTGGACTGACAAATGCGGTCACCTATGCCCTGTCGGTTGCCGCCATCGTGATCACCGGTGTTGTCCTTCTACAAGGCTATCGCGATACCGCCGCCATTCACGCAAAACTCGACGAGATCATCGTTTCACTGAACGAAACCAGGAACGACGTTGTCGGATTGGAGCATGCGGAGCCGGACGAGATCAGGGAGAAGCTTGTAAAACTCGAAGAAGAAGCGTCCCGAACAGTCGGGGCTGCCAGGCGCGAACTTTCGAAAGCAACAGGAGAGAGATCATGAACAATCTCATTTGGCTCGTTGGTGCGGTGGTCGTCGTCTTGGCGATTTTGAGTTTTTTTGGTCTTCGGTAGGCGACGAGCATTTCCGCCGACAACCTGAAGGATCAGGGGGAACTACACTTGGCGTCGCAATTGCTTTCATGAATGACAATCAGCCGCCCCCCGACAAGTTGATATCCGAGCCACCGCCAGATTGGCAGGGCGTGTTTTTTGCCACCGCTGCCCTCGTCTCGTCCTTATGCGCCCTGCTGCTGGCATTTTGGATGTCTCTTTGACCGCTGTCGGAGGGGCCCACTGTCCTATCAAGAGCCAAAAAGGTTTGGCATCAAAGTTGCATTGACAAGTTGGGGCGGATGAAGCCCGCCGCTTCGCAAATGGGGCGGCGGGCTTTCACAAGCTAACCCTCAGAAACGAGCCTTGGCCGGCAATTTACTTGGCGAAGGTCACGCATGTCGACCTGCTGACACCGCCGGGATGCCTGGGTAAGCGCAATCTGTGGCGCTACCGACGTCTTTCCGCCGTGTGGTGATCTTCTGGTCGGCCGTCCCGTCTGCTTCAGGCTCTTTGCCGGCAAGCATACCAAACTCACCGTTGGATTTTTTCCGCCATCAGGTCCCCTCTGCGAGCAATGGCAACTCTTCGATCGGTCTGGGGTTCCTGGACAATCTGGGATCGGTGTCACTCCGCCCAGCTCGTGACGGCGGGAATGGCGCCCCGAAAATATCCGACATTTATCAAGGCCCGGAACAAAGATGGCGCCGGGAGATTGGAGTTCATCGTCCTCCTCAACCAAGGAACCTAAGCATGAGAACCAAACTACGCATGGCATCGCTGTCGATCGCGACCGCAATGACCGCTGTGCTGCCCGCCTTGTCAGCAGAGACGGCCCAGGACTTCGTCACGAAGGCCGCGATCGGCGGGATGTTCGAAGTGCAGTCCAGCAAGGTCGCTCAAAGCAAGCTCCAGGATCCGACCCTTAAGGATTTCGCGCAGAAGATGATCTCCGACCACGGTGCTGCGAACGCCAAACTCGAGAGTATTGCCGGCGAACAGAAATTGCAGGTGCCCGCCGACCTCGACGCTGCCCACAAGAACGAAGTCGACAAGTTGCAGTCAGCTGCGGCGCCAGTCGATGCAACCTATGCCGACATGCAGAAGACGGCGCATGCCGATGCTGTAAGCATGTTCGAAAGCTACGCCAAGGAAGGCGACAATTCCGCTCTCAAGTCGTTTGCAAGCGAGACGTTGCCGACACTCAAGATGCATCAGGAGATGATTGGCAAGGTCGCGGCTGTCGCTCCTGCCCCCGACAGTTCCGCGCCAGCCGCGTCCGATGCGGACGCCACAAATTCTGTGGCACCGGTGCCTGGCGCCAACAGCTTCACCGAGGACCAGGCCAAGAACGCCATCGAGAAGGCGGGCTACTCGGACGTCTCCGCCCTGACGAAGGATGACAAGGGCATCTGGCGTGGAACGGCGAGCAAGGACGGCAAAGCAGCACCCATCGCCCTCGACTTTCAAGGCAACGTCGTTGCCGGCAAGAATTGATCACCAACCAAGGACAAATCAGATGAAAACCGTAACAGGCCTCTTCGACAATTATGATCAAGCAAGCGACGCTGTGGGCGAGCTTGAAGCCACGGGCGTTCCGCACGACGATATTAGCATCGTGGCGGGTAATTCGGGCGGCCGGCTTACGGGCGAAGCGTCGGAGGCTGGCGAGGATGCGGCAGCAGGGGCTGGTGTCGGCGCCGTAGTCGGCGGGGCCGGCGGCCTGCTCACCGGCCTTGGCCTGATGGCCATACCTGGTCTCGGCCCCGTGGTTGCCGCGGGCTGGCTGGCAGCGACTGCGGTCGGCGCTGTCGGCGGTGCCGTGGTCGGTGGCGCAGCTGGCGGCATCATCGGCGCGATGACAGAGTCCGGTGTGCCGGAAAGCGACGCACATGTTTATGCCGAAGGCGTTCGGCGCGGGGGAACAATGGTTATAGCCAGGGTCGAAGACGACCTTGTCCCCGACGCGGAACAGATACTGAAGCAATATAATTCCGTCGACATAGCCCATCGGCGAACCGAATACGAAGCGGGCGGTTGGACCGGCTTCGATCCAACGGACGAAGTCTACACAGGTGATGACCTGGAAAGCGCCAGAGGTCGTCGCAACGTGTGAGATGAAATGACTGGGCGGCTAACAGCCGCCCTCGTCCTTCCTGCGCGATGTGCAACGCTGGTATCTCAGGTAGCACCAAGGTCGAATGGTCGTCGCGACGACTTGCAGTTCACCAGGGCCCTGCCGCTGAGCAACACACGACTTGTGATGCTGATCGCAGCCCGAAAGGGCCTCGTATTCTCGAAGAAACATTTATCGGCCTGTCGTCATCACGAAGGTGAACCGGCTTTTCCTAGGTGAGAAACGACGTCAATGCTCCCCCAAGCCCCTGACAATCTCGCTGCGGTGTATAGTCCATGGCCTAAGGTTTGTTTGCTGGCTTTCCCTTTGCCCCGATAGAGCGGCCGGAACACAGTTTCTGTTGCCGCGGGCGGGACGAGAGGGGAACTGCTGGCGACACTGACCGCAGGTTGGCCAGCCCGCGTCAGGCTTGCGCGGCGACCTCATTCACGAATGTGGTGTCGTGTGGGATTTCCAAGAAGGCATCCGAATATCGGATGTCAGTTCATTGGCCAGACGATCATAAGCAGCGGCACAGCAACAATGACTACGAGGAAAGACAGGGGCAGTCCCAGACGCGGATAGTCGCTGAAGCGGTAGCCACCCGGCCCCATGACAAGCGTGTTGCACTGGTGTCCGATCGGGGTGAGAAAATCACAGCCGGCGCCAATGGCGACAGCCATCAAAAACGGTTCGGGCCTGTAGCCCAGATCACTAGCAAATTCGGCGGCGATAGGCGCCATGACAAGGACGGTGGCGGCATTGTTGAGGAATGGCGTAACGGCCATGGCGGCGACAAGGATGAGCGTCAGAGCGCCGGACGCCGGAAGGAGGGTCCCCAGTCTAGCAAGCTCGCCGGCAACTACTCCCGTAGCTCCTGTACTGCGTAGTGAATCGCTCACTGGAATGAGAACGGCGAGCATGACGAGGATAGGCCCATCGAGCGATTGGTAAACATCGCGGAGCGGAATGACCTTGAAAAGCACAATCGCGACCGCGGCCGCGAAAAAAGCGACGGACACTGGCAGCAGCCCAAACGCCGTCGCCACCATGGCGAGAGCAAGGACCACTACCGGCACGATACCCTTGCGGACGCTACCAAGAAGGATAGCCCTTTCTGCCAGCGGTAAGCAGCCGAGTTCACGAAGTATCTCGGGCATCCTCGCTGCACTGCCCCGCAAGACGACAACGTCCCCGAGCCTCAGCTCGACTGCGGCCAGCCTGCGGTCGAGGCGCTCCCCACGACGGCTGACGGCCAGGAGGTTGACATTGAAGCGATCGTAAAGGGCAAGGCGCTGGGCGGTCCAGCCGATCAAAGAGGAGCTTTCACCGATTACGGCTTCGATAGCGACCATTTCGTTGGTGGTGTCGTCACCACCGCCCCTATCCCCGGTCACGCTGAGCCTGCCCTGGGAGACAAGGCGATCCAGCGCTTCTGGGTCGCCCTCGAGCAACAGGATGTCATCCACCTTGAGGACCACGTCGGGCAGTGGCGTCATCCGCATCGTGCGATTGCGCAGGATCGACGTCACGATTGCATCGCCCCCGGCGAGCTTCATGAGGTCTGCGACGGTTTTCCCGAGCACCGTGGAGTCGGCGACAATTCGAGCCTCTGTAAGGTAATTCTTGATGTCGAGGGCTTCATTCAGTGACCCGCCATGCTTTTCGCGCACCGGCAACAACCAATAGAAAAACAGCAGGAAGATCGTTCCGGCAGCGGCTATGGCAGCTCCAACAGGTGTGAAGTCGAACATTGTGAAGGCGGTTCCGATCAGCTCCTCTCGCACTCGGGACACTACGATGTTGGGTGATGTTCCCACCTGCGTCATTAGTCCGCCGAGCAGTGACCCGAATGCCATGGGCATCAGGAATATCGAGGGTGAAATGTTAGACCGGCGCGCGAACTGGAAGGCGATCGGAATCATAATAGCGAGCGCCCCGATATTCTTTACAAAGGCAGAGAGGATCGTGACCACGATCACCAGCAGCGCCAGTTGCGACCGAACTCCCGATAATTTCGGAGCAAAGCGCTTGATCGCTGCCTCCATGATTCCCGAGCGTGCTATCCCTGCGCTCACCAGCAGAGCACTGCCGACAATAACCACGATATCGTCGCTGAACCCGCTGAAGGCTTCGTCAAAAGGCACTATGCCAACCGCGAGAGCAAGCAACAGTGCCACAGCCGCGACCAGATCATATCGATAGCGACCCCACACGAACGCTGCCATCATCACGAAGGTTACGGCAAACGACAAAATTTGCGGCGTAGTCATGTCTTCGAAGGCCCCGGCGCCAGTGCGACTAATGAGAAACCCCAAACCGCCCCTTTTGTTGCTTCGCT
Organism: Mesorhizobium sp. XAP4; assembly: GCF_029269325.1. Taxonomy (NCBI): domain Bacteria; kingdom Pseudomonadati; phylum Pseudomonadota; class Alphaproteobacteria; order Hyphomicrobiales; family Phyllobacteriaceae; genus Mesorhizobium; species Mesorhizobium sp. XAP4. The sequence goes on from NZ_JARIXW010000008.1 coordinate 239,314, forward strand.
CATTGCGGGGCGCAAAGCGGTCCGGCGGCGTTGGGCCAGGAGCGGATCGGCAGCGTTTAGAAACGGATTTTACGAAGCGGTCTTCGGACTTTGACAGACATCGATGTGCTCTGACCAATCCGACGCTTCAGCCCCAAACCAGGAAGGCCGAGCCGGGATCAAAAAGGATGCGCTTGCCTCATGTCGAGTCCACCTGGAAAACCGCCCGGAGACCACGGATCGGGCGGCGTGCGGAGATCTTTTTCTCACCTGAAGTGCCACAGCAACACCCCCGATATGCAGGGAGGTGCCTCTGGTGCCTGACCCGTGGGCGAGCAGTTTTCTTGGCTACATTCGATTCTCAGGAAGCTTGAATCACGCGGCCTCTCTTTTGTTTTCGTAGCTGACAGGAGCCCCCTCGAAAGCCAGATCACTCCCGCGAGCCCAGTTCTTCTCAGCATCGATCAGCTCATTCTCCCCAGTCAAGCCGTTCAGAAACAGCCTGAGTACGTGCGCAGCTGTCCGTTCTCCGGCCCACGAAGCAACAGGTACGCCGCGCTGTTCGCAGACCGTCGCACAAACACGGGCAAGCATCACAATATCGCTCGGTTCCAAAAATCGACCTGGATACAACATACCGTCCTCTGTTGGAAAGCCTCGTGAGCCTTTGATTACGCGAGGTCACCGGCAGCAACAATCAACTATGATAGTCTGCACCTCGACTGGGTCAGTAAATTTGAGCGGCCCTTCAGACGATCGGCATTGCGCCCTCCGGATCGGAAGGACGGGGCTATCAGGTGGGTTTTCCCGGCAGGTCGATCCGATTCGAATCGCGTCGGCTTGGGAAATGCGCACGGTCGCAGGTCTAACAAGTTGGCCTGTGAAATGCCATGTCGGCATTTTCGGGCACCTCGAATTGAAGCCTGATTTGCAGAAGCTGGAATCGCTTGATGGCGAAGACTGCGCAAATCAGATTGAGGCGCGCGCCATCGCCCGGTGAAAGGGACCTCGACGAGTTGCCGCGTAAATCACGTTTGGAGGCCTGACCGTCGCTCATCCCCTCTGCCAAAGCAGGGAACAAGATCCTGTTTGCAATGTTGGGCGAAATGCCAATTTCTTCCCCCGGTCATGAATTCGACGTGGCTATTGTCGGCGGCGGCCCCGCAGGACTTGCGGCAGGCATGTATCTGGCCAGATTCCTGCATTCGGTGATCGTGGTCGACGCTGGCGACGCACGAGCCAAGCTCATTCCAAAATCGCATAACTGTCCTGGCTTCCCGGACGGCGTAGGCGGGTCAGAGTTGCTCGGCCGTCTCAAAGCCCAGGCACAGAGATACGGTGCAGGCGTAGTGGACGGTCGTGTAGCGGGCGCCAAGAAGCGCGACGGGACCTTTGTGCTGACGACCACCTTCGGGACCATCCGAGCAAGGCGCGTGGTTCTTGCAACCGGGATCGTGGACAAGGCCCCGGCAATAGAAGGGCTGGAGGAGGCCGTCGCGGCCGGCACCGTCCGACTGTGTCCGGTCTGCGACGCCTATGAGGCCGTGGGCAAGCGCATCGGCGTCGTCGGCCCAGAGCATCTGGCGCTCAAGGAAGCCCTGTTTTTGAAGGAGTACAGCGGTCAGGTTACCTTGCTTGCCAACTATCCGGAGGATATTTCCGATGCCGCCCGCGGCATGGCCTCGGCAGGCGGCATCGAAATCTGGGACACCGTCGAGGATCTTGTTGCTCGAGCAACCGGGTTCGGCGTTGTCATGGCCGACGGTGCGCCAATGCGGGAATTGGATGTGGTGTACCCCGCAATGGGGTCTGATGTGCGCTCTGAACTTGCCGTCGCACTCGGTGCAGAGTGTGACGCGCAAGGATATGTTCTGGTCAGCCGACACCTCGAAACGTCGACTGCGGGTCTCTATGCCATTGGAGACGTGGCTGAGGGCCTCAATCAAATTGCCGTTGCGTTTGGCCATGCCGCCACCGCAGCAACACATATCCACAATGCACTTCAGTCTAGACCGGAAAGCTGACCGGCCACCCTAGCACAGGGCGCGCGCCATAGCGCTCCAGGTCAGTGCGCTTCGAAGGACGCTTCAGATCCGCTCATCGGTGGCCGGCCTCGGGCGCGAAACGTTCAAATCAATTTTGTCCGGCAGGTTTGGCCAGGCATTTTTGATAGCGGTGGTTGTCATTCTATGGACAGGCGGGATGATGACCATCCGGACGTGTCGTTCAGGCCAGAGCGGGTTCCCGAAAATCAGGAAAACGACTGCTACCAGGACGCTTACCAACCCCGCTGCAAACACATTCGCGATGATCTCACCAGGCTGCATACGCTCTCCATGAATGAGTACCCGCCACGCCAAGCGAGCCGTGGCGGGTATCAACCAACCGACGATGAAGGGACGATGATCGACGGTCACATTTCCAAATGTGGAAAAGGCTTCATTGTTTCACAGGTCAGACCTTTGCGATTCCATGTCGGGCTTTAGTCGGGCCCAGACAAGATAGAGTGCTTGCCAGGAGGTGTGTAGCAGCGCCAGCTTGAACGCCCGTCAACGACCAGCAATAACGGCTTTCGGAAACCAGGTCGCCTTGATCCGCAACATATTTAGTGGGTCCGCCCCACTTGCGGGTAGAGGCGGACCCGGACGAGGCTTGGGGACCTCGACCGGCAGCGGGGGACGCTGCCGCTTTTCCAACCTGCCGCGACATATCAGGTTCCGCTGATTCAAAAAAAGCCCGCCACCGCGAAGTGGCGGGCAGGTTCTGGAGTGTGCTGGGACCAACCAGCATAGGTCAACGAGCCGCAACAGGGTTGGTTGCGATAGCGGCGGACGCCCGCCAACCCGCAGCGCTCGCTTCAGGCGCCCACTGCTTGCCCCCCGTCCCGGTGCCCGCCTATTGCCTGTCGCATGCATTGCTGAGACATCGCTCGTGACGTCCCCCGCGACGGGAATTGCTCGATCCTTCGATCGTCGCATAGATCGAAGGAACATTTTAGACGTATCGAATGTTCAAATCCTATGGACAACCGAACCCAACTTTCACCAGCTCAATCGAGAGCAGCACGCGCCCTGCTGAACTGGCCGCGAGTACGGCTTGCCGCAAAAGCGAGCGTTAGCGAAATGACGATCAGAGATTTTGAGAACGGTATTCGAAATCCGCGTCCCCACAAGATCGCGGCCATGCGTCAGGCGTTTGAGGACGCGGGAATTGCTTTCACCTTCGAAGGCGCTCCATCGCTAGCCCGCCCTGAAGGGCATAGCAGTCTCTCCACCACCAATAGAATGTGGCGCAGCCGGCAGAGACAAGCATAACGATAAAGGTCCTTGAGCCTCGTATTAGCAATCCACTTGACCCACGGCCCACCTAAAGGGGCGAGCCAAGAAACCGGTCAAGCCGGTGAGGCGTCGTTGCTGTATGCATCGTTTGAACATTACTTCGGATACGCTCCTGACTTCTTCATTGACCTCGTCAGGCTTGGTACCGGCATCACCGGCGGCTGGTCCGCAAGGTCGCTGGCAGCCATGGGGGGAGCCGGTTCTGGAAACGGCAGATGGCTCGCGATCCAATCGTCGAGGAACCTGCGGCCGCGAGCATCATCCGGTCAAACCAGGATCGTAGTGGAGATGGCATCGTGGATCGTGCCATAGAGGCTGTCGATGGGCTGGCGGAAGCGTCCATGCAGTCACGATGCTTTCAGCTCATCGAACCTCGGGCGCCAAAGAGTGTTCCGTTGGTTTTTGCTGAAATGGCGGGAACTTTTTCCTCCGGCGGTGATTTTCGTCGCCATGACAAAACTGTCTGACCTTGGACCTCGCATCCCCCGCAACGGGGGTAATTGCATTCGCGAAAAGGACCGCTTCTACGCGTGTCCATCTTGCGGCCAGAAAGTCGATCAGACCGATTTGCGGCAAGTCATGTGGCACGAACGGCCTGGCCACGAGCCGCTGGAGCCGGAAGACAGCGCGACGATAATCAAGTTCCCGGAGCCCCGGAAATAGCGATCAGTCGCATGTGACCCGCCGTCCATCGAGGCAGCGGGCGCGACTTCCCCCCCTCGCAAAAATCAAAGGAACAAAGGTCAGATCTCGCAGTTGTGCGATCACCTGGGAGGGAACGATGTTGCATCACGAAATCGGCACTGTTTCGGACTGGTCGAAGTTGGTGTCGGACGATCCTCTCATCGCCGCCGATATCGCCCAGCGTCTTTCTGTGCTAGCGTGCAATGACAAGTCTACCGCTGCCGACGTCCAGTCGCCCAGCGCCGTGAGATTTCGAGGTTCCGACCTCACCAGCGCAGCACCCACCGAGTATCCGCGGCCGATTGTGCTTCTAGCGACGATCTGTGGGTCGACGGTCGTGGGTATAACGCTGCTTCTGGCGGCGGCGGTTTGAGCCACGGGACCTGATGCCGCTCCCCCAGACACTGTCTTCGATTGAGATGACGCTCGAATGTCCGGCATGCGGAACGGCTTTCATCAAACCGGGGCGTTGGTTCATCGCTGCCGCCCACTATCGGTGCGAAGGTTGCCAGCGTTTACACCGCCTTACCTATCCAGAAAAGGTGGAATTGTTCGACAGATATACCAAGCGTCTGACGACAGTCTCGCAGCGAGGGACAACGAGGCCGCGCGAGTGCCCCAGCTTACAAGGCAACGACAAGGCCAGTGACGCTCCACCGGGACGGGAAGGGTAACCGACGAGGCAGCGGAAGAGTGTTCGCCTGCCAGCACGTCCGGCTGATGCTTGGTTCGATCACTCGTTTTCTGACCATCTCGTTGCATGACAGCGACGACGGCAGAGCTTTGGTTCATAAAACCGAGGAGGTTCGTTTGAGCCTGGCTTCACGTTTAGGACGGCGTCCCGTAGCGGCCGCCACATGATCGAGCGGCCTTCATCCGCTGCAAGCACCTTGCCGCGGCGCACAGATTACGATGGCCGAGATGAAATGATAAAGATTGCCGAGGCGTTGATGAGAGCATCGACACTGATAGACATGCCAAACGTCGGCATGCCGCGATGGTCTGTAGCACTCGCCATTCTGCACGATGCGGAGGGTGGCGCTTCCAGCATGTGGAACATATCGAAAGCCGCTGTGTTCTGGCGCCAAAGGAGATCGCGATGATCCGTTGGCTAGTCAGAATCGGCGCCTTATATGCGGCATACAAACTCGGCGAAGCTGCCGGGCGCAGTGAGCAGGAGGTCATTCCTCTCCCGCCCTCCGACCGGCAACGGCAGCCAGGTAGGCAGGAGCGGACCGACCTCGGCGTCGAGCCATCCTAAAAACGCAGGTCGCTGGCCGCAGGCCGGTTCTTCAGCGAATAAGCTCGTCCCATGACAGGCGTGTGACGCCAACGCTCTGTGCGAAGGACGGGGCGCGGCGCTGAGCTTCGGGATGTTGGTCAATCGATCGATGCACAGCGAAGACCCGTCATTGATCAGCAATGACGGGTCTTGCTTTGAGACCACTTGGCCCGGGGTTGTAAGCCAAGCTGCCACCCAAACTTTGATTCGCGACACAGGTTCCCAGCTTGGCCAAATAATGCCGGTGGCGTCATCACCACACAAAGGCCCGCCGCTGAACGGACCAGGCGGCGACGGGCCGCACCAGACCGCTTGGCTGTGCAGGCCAAGCTGCATGCCGAACATCGATCTTTTCACAAGGGTTCCAGCGCCGTGGTTCGGACCGGAGGAGGCCGGTTCTGGTAGGCAGCGTCCAGGTCGCCGACAGGCACCACACGAACATCTATCCCAAAAATTGCGATCGCATCGGGAGGACTTCGAAGCTGTCGCCAACTTCGGGCACCGATGATGGGAAGCGACGCTGCGCGTGTCCGGCCAAAGTCGCTATAATGTCCAAGGTTGCGTCCCAACAAAAAAGCCCGCCACCTTTCGGCGGCGGGCAGTCTCACAGGGGGAAAACACACTGAACGGGAACAGTGCCCCCTTCGAAGCTCGTTGATGCGAGAATGTTCCAGCGCCTCCGCCAGAATAGTTGAAAGCTCACATGGGAGATCGCATGCTCTATGGGATGCGATTTTCAAACTGGCCACACAAACTGGCTATGATCGCCTCTGGAACGACGTTCTCTGCCGTACGGCGTTCCTTGAGAGCCCGCCTAGCTGCCCCTTGATCTGACTGTTTCAATCGCTCTTTGTCTGACGACGGTTCCCTCATGGGTCGTCTCTCCAGGCTCGGCTCTGTCCCCAACCATCTCCGCCAGCCGGCTGAGGAAGTCCACCAAAGCAGCTTGCGGCTCGTCGATTTCGCCGACGACGACCGAAATGCCCCAACGTCCAAGCACGGCCTCCTCCACAGGGTTTCGGCTGGTCATGAAGATGAACGACGGCGGGCGATCTTTCTCATAGCCGGACCGATGCCACGTCTGCCAGAGACGGTGCAGCAACAACCGAATGTTTGGGTCGGAAAGGCTATAGCCAATGAAGAGGATCGTGCTGCCGAGTGCATCCGAGCGAAAACGCACGTCCAGCGGAGAATTGAAGGAGAGACGATCAAGGTAGTCCGTTTCGGTGAGGACGAGGGAAGAATCCTCGTCGAAATCACCATGGAATTTGACGATGTGGGTAACGCCTTGGCGGGCCTGCGCTACATCGCGTGCATTGGCCACTTTCACGTAGTCCCGACCGTATATTTCGTAAGCCAGTTCCAGGTTCCGGTCATAATTGGTTGTGTAGATGACAGGGAAATCGAGCTTCACGATGAGACGATGCAACTCGGATTTCTCGATCCGGTCCTTGGGGACAGACCAATTTCGGTCCATCCAACTGCGAAGTGGCCCGATGCTGCCATGCTTGATCCGATAATACTCGGCCAGGGTTTGAAAACGATCGCGTCGCATGGAAAATTCGTCGTCGACACCGAGCTCCTTTGCCATCCGCTCTATCAGCTTCTCCCAAGAAGGGAGTCCAACACTGATCGACACCCCTGCCCCAACAAACAGAATTGCGCTGCGGTGGTGAATTGCGTTGGCGAGCGAATCTACAGGGTCATCGTTCATGGCCAAGGCTTTCGAGGCCACGCGCGCAGGCAGACCCTAAAGGCGCTTGTTGTTTCGGTTGCTGTCGATCTTGGAATGCAGCCAACCATCTGGAACCGCACGGCTCATGGCAGCCGCATTGTGGTTCGCTGCCAGCGACCGGCTCCTGTTTCTGCTTACCGGTCATGTGGATCCGGTTCTGCGCCAGCCACTTGCCGCGGCTTCGTTCCAGTCGCGCAATTGCTGAGAGCCTGCGTCGCTTCGGGCCAGGGAAGTCGGCGAGAGGGTAGTTCATTGTCGTGACGGCGATGATTGTCATTCCGGCCTAAACACCCGTGGGCTGACATGTTCCTTGTGCTCGAAAATATTCCATGTGGTGCCTTCGCCAGAGCTACGGGTTCAATGCGGGAATGGTCTCGCGTCCAGGGTCGCGGCCCGCCTCCCCGAAAGCGGCGGCATGCAGCAGTGTGCGTGACCGTCACGGTATGCGGTCACCGCCTCTCCCCGGAATTCGACCACCTTGTTGACCACGACGATTCCCTGCACCTGCCTATCTTCCTCCCTTCACAGCTGATCGTTGTAGGGCTGCTTGGTTATCCCGACTTGCCTGGCCAGCTCGGCAAACGGTGGCACACCCGCTTCGAACTGTTTGGTGTTAGCCAACCGCAAAAGCCGCAAAGGAAAACAGACTGCGTCCCGGTTGGCGGGCGACATGTCCTCGAAGAGGCGCTCATCAGCCGTGAACGAGGCCTCCGCGGTCTTCAAAGCCATGTCGATATCATCAACCGAAAGAAGGCCCCTCCGGACCAGGGCGTTATTGATGGCAGCGACCGCCATAAGCAGACCTTCCAGTTGCAGGTTGGCGACGTTCATGGGCCATTGTCCTTCATATCGTTGGGCGCCCGTCTATCGATAATCCTGCTCCGGAAGCCTTGTGCCCTGCCGGCCATGGGGTTGCCGGCACGCCAGAGCGTTTCGGCTGCGCGGCGGCGCCGGAACTGGCATCTGGTGGCGCCATGGCTTGGATCTCCGCTGGGCTGCTGGACAACTCTCCACATGCCTCGAGGTTCCGGATCGCCATGGCAACCTCGCAAGCAGAGGCAAGGCTTCAGCCGGAGCCAACAGCGTGTCTGTCGGCGAGCCATGGGCGGGAAATCTCGCGGATCGAACCGGAATACCACCACCGAACTCAGGCTGAGAAGTAGCGTTCACCATAACCATGCCCCTTTGAGGGTGGTCGCGACAAAAACTCTTCCGGTTCGGGCCCCTTGAAGTCGTCACGGACCTCGTCACCAAAGCCACCTCTTTTGGGCCGGCGCTTCAAATGCGATCAATTGGGTGGTTGCCAACTGCTCCTCGCGCGCTACCTGCTTCGCCCAAGCCGGGCGCGAAGGGTGGGAGCGTGCCTTCGGGGATCGAACAAATCCGGAGTGAACGTTGATCGCTCAATTCACCGCAGCGGGCGACGGACTTGCCTACGACATCTGCATAGTCGGAGGTGGCACTGTCGGCCTGGCCATTGCCGCCGCGCTCGAAAATGCAAAGCTACGCGTCTGCGTTCTGGAAGCGGGCGGCAGGTGGCAGACCAATAGATCGCAGGAGCTCTACCACGGCATTGTCGCAGATCCCCTCGTCCATCCGCCTGTCCAGAATTTCCGGATACGAGCGCTGGGAGGATCGAGCCGAGCATGGGGTGGCCGCTGCGTGCCGTTCGATAGCATCGACTTCCAGAAGCGCGAATGGGTGTGCAATTCGGGCTGGCCGATCACCTATGAAACCCTGCTGCCCTACTACCGTCGGGCGCACGAGGTGATCGAGGTCGGGTCTTACGACTACGATCCAACAAGCGCGTTGCCTGGTTCTCGCGTTGAGCTATTCGAGGGCGTCGACGGCGATTTGTTCAGGACCCGCCTGGAGCGGTTTAGTCGACCAACCAACGTGTGGAAACGGCTTTCCGGGTTGCTGCGGACTTCGCGTCATATCCACATCTGGTTAAACGCTGCGGCGACGGGAATTCGCCTGGCGCCGAACGGGCGTTGCGTCCACCACATCGACTGTGTTGACTTGAAGGGCACAAAGCGTGAGGTCACGGCTTGCCATTACATTGTAGCCGCCGGCGGTTTTGAGACCACCCGATTGCTACTTGCCTCGAATGATGTGATGCCGGCTGGTATCGGCAATGCCCGAGATCAGCTCGGTCGTTTCTATATGGCCCATCTGGGAGCCACAGTCGGAGCACTAAAGTTGCCGAACGCCCAGCAGGCGGTGGCTTTTGGCTACGAGCGGGACGCGGCCGGCATCTACTGCCGAAGGCGGCTGTCGCTCACGGAGCAAGCGCAGCGGGAGCATTGCTTGCTCAACCAGATCTTCCGCACCCATCTGCCAGATCCAGCCGATCCCAGACACAACGACCCGATCCTCTCGGCGATGTATCTCGTGAAAAGGACATTTCTCCCGAAACACCTCAGAGGTCGGCAGCAGCATTCAGTGACGCTGGACCAAAAGCTCGCGCACGTTCAGAACGTCGTATCGTCGCCAGTGCGCCTCGGGCGCTTCGGTTTGGGCTGGATGGCGAACAGAACGTTCACGCGGCGAAAGCTGCCCTCCATCGTATTGGGTCCGCGCGCTAATGTGGTCAATCTTGAGTTTCATTCGGAACAGGAGCCGAACCCCGCAAGCAGACTGACGTTGGTGAGCGAACGCGACCGATTGGGTATGCCGAAGCTGCGCGTCGATTGGAAAATCACGAACAACGATCTCCAAAGCGTCGCGCGCGCCTATCGACTGCTCGGTTGGAAGCTGGAGAAGATCGGAGCTACCATTTCAGGATTTGAACCTGGCCATGTGGTCGAAATGGCAGGCAAATCAGGCGCCATGGACGGTCATCATCTCGGTACCACGCGAATGTCTGCGAGCCCGACCGACGGGGTTGTTGATGCTGAATGCCGAGTTCATGGACTGATGAACCTGCACATCGCGGGCGGCTCGGTTCTGGCAACATCCAGCCAGGCGAATCCCACCTTGACGATCTTGGCCCTTGGGCTCCGTCTCGCCGACAGGCTTCGTCGGTGATGATCACACCGGCAGCTGCTGAGTGACTGCGCCCAACTCGCGCCTAGCGTGGGCTGCTTCATCACATTCGGAGGCCCCTTGCTGTGTGTCAGGCTATCTGCTGTCCGCACGTATCGCCAGCGTCTCTAGTTCGCGCGAATGTGGGCAAGCTCGCCAGCGAGGCACGCATACTCGTAAGCTGGTGCTTAAGGCTCGTCCGCCACCTTCGCCATCGCTGTGCCATTAAGCGACGAAAAACGACGCGACCGCGCAGCCTGTTGGCGGCTGTAAAGCAATTCCGAGCGCAGTTCGTTCGGCCTCGATTGGCGCCTTTTGCAAAGGGCGTGCAAGAACCGTGGCTCGGAGCGGGCCTTACCCGACTGGAGTCGATAGCGAGGAGAGGAGTGCTTCGTTCAAAATCCCGCCATCGTGCCAACTTGCGCGCTTGATTGTTCCATTTCAGCACGTGCGCCACTGTCTCGATTTTTGCGACCGCTTGCCCGAAGTCGGGGTTCCTTAAAATCAAAGCAGCCGCCTCGCAACTTCGGCCGTAGTCGTACGTTGTGCGATTCACTGCGTAGGAGTTCACAACATGCCGATAACAACCCGGAAGCAAAAGAGCGACTTTGCCAATGACAAGCCCATCCCCGAGGAGGATGCGGCCGTACTGGAGAGCATCGCAGGCCACGAGGATAGACACGGTGCGGAACCGGGCGTTTTGGGGTCCGACATCGAGCAGCCGATCGGCGCGCAGCCTCGAAGCGAGATCACGGGCCGTCACGACGAGGGAGCCGGCGCAAATGAAACGGTCGACGGGTTGAGCGACACCGAAGAGATGACCCGCAGCTTCGCTGAAGACATCCCTACCGGACGAAGCGAAGGAGATGATGAAGACGTTCCGGTTTTTGAGCGAGGGCGGACCAGAACGGATCTTTGAACCAACGACAATGCTTCGCCCGCCGGCTTGGTCGCGTGGCGCTTAGAAGCGCCTGTAGACTGGCTCACCCATAAAGCGCACCGCCGGTCCCTCCCCACGCCGGCCTGGAATTTATACACCTAAGGGCCGACCTGCTCGCTCGTTGTTGGAGATGATGCCGGTTGCAGGGCTCGGATGTTGTTTCATCGGCGTATCAGGCGGCGACGCTCGGCAGGTTAGCAGATCCGAGGGGGGAACAAACCCGGCACGGTGATGGTTCGGTGGCATCAAAAGGTGATTGGGAACGATGGGTAAGAAGCCCAAACAGCCCTCAGAAGCCACGGCGGATCGTGAAAGGGTGATCGAAGCGCTTTACTTTGCGCGCAAGTGCGGCCTCACCAAGGAGGAGGCACTCAAGATGCTCAGGGAAGCCCAAATCAGGATCGATGGTGGACCCAAAAAAAGCTCCGGCAACCGAACTTAGAAGCGATCGTCGATCGCTCGTCACAGCCAGCGGCGGCATGATCTTCTTCACCTCCGACACGCATTTCAACGATCCCCGCATTCTGCGGCTCGGCCCCCGCCCCTTCAGTTCATTGGCGGGGCATGACCAAGCACTGATTGAACTTTGGAACGAGACTGTTGCTCCAAGCGACGAGGTCTGGCACCTCGGCGACTTCGCCAAGGGATCTGCCGAGACAGTGTCTTCGCTGCTGTCCTGCCTCCACGGCACGAAGCACCTGATCATCGGCAACAACGACGGCGTGGTAACGCTCGGCGCTTCGGCTTGGGCTAGCGTGCAACACTACAAGGAGCTAACTGTCGAGGGCAGTTTCCTGGTTCTTTGCCACTACCCGTTCCGCACCTGGAACCAGATCGGCAAGAAATCAATAAACCTGCACGGCCATTCTCATGGCCGGCTGAAGCCAATGACGCGCCAGCACGATGTCGGGGTCGACGCCTGGGATTTTCGCCCAGTGACTTTTGCTGCCATTCAGGCCAGGCGCCGCCGAGGTTAGCGCAACAGAGGGCCGAGCGATCGACGTCTTCACGTCGTGATGCCAGCCGCAAAGAGAAGCCCAGAATCCTGCCCCTGGGAATGCAGCCTTGCCTGGAACGCACCGCAAGTAGAGCGCCCACCCGTTTGCGTGACAACCTTTGGGGCCGAACCCCGTCGTCACCACGGCGGAGCGCTGGCGCGCCAATCGTTCATCCACCTCGCTCTGAACGAGCTTCAATCGCCGTCCTTGGCGACCTCAATGCCACATTCTCTCTCTAAGCCACTTGAGAAGCCTGTTCCCTCCGATTGACCGGCGGACTCGAGCGGCAGCCCACTGCCCTCTGAACGTGGTTCCGACATGGCAACTGCAGACGATGTCATGCAATTCCCCGTCGGACAGTTCGAAGAAGCGCTTTGCTTCCCCATAGGTGTCATCCTTCAGGCCTAACGCACGCAGTAGCGGGTCCTCGAAGGCCACTGTAATCGGTGAGCCCTCACCGCGCGCCGCGTCGCGAGCTTCGCGCTTCAAATACTCAGTGCCAGTAAGCGCTCTCAGGCGTCGCTCGGGACTTTGTTCCAGCAACTCTGCCCAGCGCTCGATGCGCTGTTGGCGGGTCATGATCGGGTATGTCGACAGGGGTTCTACATCTGCAATTGTCTGCAGTTGGCTGAGAGTTTGGTGTTCCATCGTCGGCTCCTTTTGATCGAAGTCCCTTCCCCACAAAAATTATCGCGCGCCGACGCGCTGACAAGAGCTGGCAAGGCGGCCTTACCCGACAATGGATTGCGAAATGACGAAAACAGCGCATTGCTCCGCCGGTGCGCGAAACGATATCTCACTCCTAATCAGACCGAAGACGTTCAGAACGTACAGTTCGCCACCCGCCTACGACAACCATTAAATTAGTAACGTCTTATGGAACTTTGGGGCTGGCGTTTCATTTCATCGGCATGGAGGCCACTGTGATCCAAGGTACCGGGACCGGAGCGAACGTGTCGCTGCGCTACTCACTGGTTCTGCCGATATACAACGAAGAACAAGTGCTGCCTCGCCTGGTCGAGCGCATCAGGTTGCTAATCCACCAGCTGGACGGTGAGACCGAGGCTATTTTCGTTGATGACGGAAGCCGCGACGGCAGCGTCAGATACCTTCGGTGCGTGGTTGCCGCCGAGCCTCGTTTTCGGCTGATCGAGCTTTCCCGCAATTTTGGGCACCAGATAGCAATTACAGCCGGTATGGACGCCGCCCAGGGGGATGCTGTCATCGTCATGGATGCCGACCTCCAAGACCCACCCGAGGTGGTCCTCGATCTGGTGGCGAAGTGGAAGGAAGGTTTCGAGATTGTCTATGCCCGGCGCGTTAAACGCGAAGGCGAATCTTTGTTCAAGCGCTTCACGGCAAGTCTCTTTTATCGCTTACTGGAAAAGATGACGACCGTCGACATTCCGCGCGACGTTGGAGATTTCCGGTTGGTCGGCCCCAAAGCGCTGAGAACTTTCAGACAGATGCCCGAACAGGATCGCTTCGTCAGGGGCATGTTTGGCTGGATGGGATTCAAGCAGGCGGCGGTGCCGTTCGAACGTCCAGCACGAGCCCTTGGCCAGACCAAATATCCATTCTGGAAGATGGTGCATCTTGCTGCTCACGCCATCGTCAGCTTCTCGGAACGGCCGCTGCGCCTGGCGCTCTGGGGTGGCTTGGCCATTTCTGCGCTGGCCGTCGCCTTTGGTGCGTTTGCAATTTATGCCTGGGCTTTTGAAACCGGCGTTGTTGCCGGCTGGACCTCGACCGTGATGATTGTATCGCTCCTGTGCGGCATCAACCTTTTCATGACCGGCGTAGTCGGGATGTATGTCGGAAGCATCCACGCTGAAGTGAAACGGCGCCCACTTTACGTGATCGATCGCCTCACCGGCTTCGACCGGGCGATGCCTGCCGTTCCCGTCAAGAACCGACGATCGTCTCGAAAATCCCGGATTGGAGTGCCGGCCAATGTCCGAACTCTTCGACAGTTATAGATCGATCTATGACGAGACAGTCCAGGGATCGATCCGATTTTCAGGGCTTAAGCACGACTTCTTTCTTAAGGCCAAGGCCGAGTTTCTGCGACGCGTTGTGGTTGAACGAGGGCTGGGCCCTGATGGCTCGGGTGTGCGGGCGCTTGATGTCGGCTGCGGCGTAGGCGTTCTCCATCCATTTCTCAAAGGCGCCTTCGCGTCCCTGGACGGCTGCGACATCTCGCCGGACTCCATCCTGCGTGCCAGGGAGGAAAATCCTGGCGTCATGTACAAGGTCTGCTCCAGCCTGACCCTGCCATACGACAACGGCGTCTTCGATCTGGCCTTCGCCAGCTGCGTCGTCCATCATGTACCGCCAGCTTCCTGGCTTGAGTTCGTACGCGAGATGCGGCGCGTCCTTCGCCCGGGCGGTGTCGCCTGCATCATCGAGCATAATCCCTATAACCCGCTGACGCGTCTGGCTGTGTTCCGGTGTCCCTTCGACCGAGATGCCGTGCTGCTCAGCGCAGCCAAAACAGCGTCACTCTTGCAGATGACAGGCTTCACGAACATCCGGTCCGAGCACTTCCTGCTGCTGCCGTCAGGCAGACCGTTTGCCCGAAACGTCGAGCGCATGCTCGCCCGCGTGCCGTTGGGAGCACAGTATGTGTCTAGTGCGCGTGCCTGAGCACCTGCCTCCCGGCGACGCGCTCACGCTGCTGGCACGCTTCGGCATGGTCGGCATCTCTGCCACAATTCTGTATGCCGCTTTGGTTGCCGCTTTTTCCAAATCGCAACCGCTCGGTTTCACGCCCATCCAGGCTTCGCTTGGGGCATATGCCGCAGCCACCTTGTTTTCGTATCTCGCGCACAAATACCTGACGTTCGTGTCGGGCCGGTCGCATCGAACCGCAGCGCCACGTTTTCTCCTGCTGGCGGCAACAGGCTTTGCCATTGCCTATGGCGCGCCGGCACTTATGACGGTGAAGCTGGGCTTGCCGCTCGTCGTTCCCGTCCTGATTACGTGCCTGCTCGTTCCCACCATCAATTTCTTCGTCCTTGACCGGTGGGTTTTTGCCGATCGCCGTCCCGGTCGGCAGGGCAACCGCTCCCGCCAGCGGCGATAATACTTAAACGGCGTCCAGTCGAAACGACACCAATTTGATGGAGCGTTTGTAAATGCTGCTGGCGGCCTTGCTGGGCGGGATCCCGTCGAGATAGTCAAACGTCATCTCGAACGTGCTGGCGTTCGAAAAAGCTGCGTGCGGAATGAAGAACGAGACGGTCATGGGTTGCTTGCCCGACAGCGTAACCTTATGCACGGATACGCCATGGACTGAGATAATCACCCTCTGGGTCATCTGTGGCGGACGAACGACAGCGGCCATTTGTAGCGTTGCCTTTAGGCCGTCGCGAAGCGGCGGTATCTGCAGGCGGAGCCGCGAGGTTTCACCCAGCGAATGCGTGCCGTCGGCTGCTGGCCCCGACCAGCCACAAACTTTCATGCCGGAAGCCCGTTTGGCGCCGTCGGACCGGAAGGACACTGTCTGGCCGAGTGAGTAGATGCCAACGGTATCGCGGTTGAGGCAGGTTGTCGTGCGGTCGATGTAATAGGCCCGATAGTCGGGGTGGACATTCGGATGGAGAGCCAGCGCAAGGATGAGGATTTCTGACACGGCCAAAGCCGCGGCGAGCGCGTAACACCCAAGCGAGATCGCGCGTGCGTAGGGGTTGCCGACGTCAGACCAAAGCAAGGTAGCCCCCAATCCATGCCACTGTCATGAAATAGCAGGCGACCAGAAAGAGAAACAAAGCGGCTATCCAGGTCAGTTTCGATGCCGACAGCAAGAACGCCATCAACAGTATCAGAGGCGCAAGCCCAATGACGTATCTGACCATGGAGGCCAGATTCGTAATCAATGGCACGACAATGCTGATCGCGCAAAAGATACCAGCGCCATATTGCTTGCGAGCCATCAGCACGACTGATAGCGCCAGCCCGGCGATTGCCGCGAGCGCACTCCATTGCGGCGCCGTGGGCAGCCACCCGGTCTTGGGAAACGCTGAGAGGCCGTCCCACAGAAACAGGATCGGGTTCCCAGCCACTCGTCCAAAGGCGCGTTGGACGTGCAGGAACGCAAAGCCGTCGCCGACAGTGACATACAAAAACAGGATGTAAGCGAACAAGCCGGCAGGCGAGATCAAGATAGCGACGAGCAGATCCGGCCGACCGAGCACCCAACGAGGAAAGGAGAGTGGTGAGCCGCCCCCTTTCCGATGCTGTTGGAACATTTCAATGACGGTCGCAAAGACGACAAGGACCCCAACAAGCCGCGTTGCCGAGAGGAGCGCTGACGAGATGCCAGCGGCGGGATAGCTGGAGCGTTTGAGTGCCAGGAAAACGCTCGAGGTCAGGAGCACGAAAAGAGGTTCGGAAAGGAAAGTGGTGAAGTGGAAGGAGAACGGGCCACTAAGCAAAAAAGCGCAGTACAGCACATAGGCCTGCATGTTCTTCTTCAGCAGCGGCCATGCCACCAGACATGCGGCGTAGCTGCATGCAAGTGAAGCGACGGTTGCGACCACTATCGTGGGGAAAGGAAAAATCGCTCGGATCACCGCTACCAGCAACGGGTAGAATGGAAAGAAGCCCCATCGTCCGACATTGCTTTGGTTCGGGATGGGAAAGCGCTCGTAGCCGCGTTCGGAAATATCCACATACCAGTGGCAATCCCATCGGCAGAGCGCACGAGCATAAGACTCGAAGCCTGGCTCTGCCAATGTTGAAGCAACAGCGGCATAACGGATGGCAAGGCCAGTGAAACCGAACAGGAGCGGGACTGCCACCACCGCTGCCGCTACCATGTGGCGCCTGTTGATCGTCGGGCCGTAGTCGGGGAAAATCTCGAACTGCTCTGCGCCCTTCATCGACGGCGCATCGCCGGGGCTCTTGATGGCCGGGACGAGATTGTCAGTCCCGGATTTTCTCATCGCGAAGCACCGGCGCGGCGCGTTTCCATCCCCTGATGGGAGCCCGCTTCGACTGTGACCAAACCGCCGACCGTGGCCTTGCCAGCTTCATAGTCGACCGGCGTGGCGTGGCCCGGCGCCTTTGCCTTCTCCGGCGCGTTGCTTGCCCGACGGTCGTCGCGCAGTTCCAGATGAGTGACGCCGCCTGCCGTCACCTCGAGCCCAAAGTCGATGCCAGTCTGTCTCTGCGCCATGTGAGAGATTCTGGAGCGCGGCCGGCGGTCGTCAAGAGGTTGCTAATATTCGAACGGCAAAGGGCAACAATCCTTTGCCTGCATCACATATCAGTTCATTTTGAACCAGCCTTCGGGAACGCTAAGGGCCGCGTTCGGCACCTTTGCCAAGGCGCGTTGTAACGAGCCGCAGCAACCGTTTGCATTCCGGCTCATGACGCAAAGCTCCGGCCAAGGACTCTTTTCAGGCCGGTCGTGCCAAGCGGCCACGGCCCCAAGTCGCGCATGTCGACCTGCTAGCAACAGACCAAGGAAATCATAATTTGTCGAGCTCGCCGCTTCTCGTATGGACCGGTCGTTGTCGCCGTTTTGATGACCTCGGGACGATCGTGGGGCCAAATTGCTTGCCTAGTGGAGGTCAGCGTCGTCGACGGGCGGAGGCGCGAAGACCGAGATCGCCTTTGGATGGACCTTGAAATGGGCTGGTGTCGAGGTGACGATCTCACCATCGGTGTTGACCGGCATCGGCTTCTCCGTCTCGATGTCGAACTCGACGCACCTAGCCGTGCGCACCTCTCGCCAGGCGCCATGCCTTCCAGACCGGAAGGAGCGGAGCATCAGCGCCAGCTTCCAGAGGTTCGTCATTTCCAAGCTATAAAGATCGAGATGTCCGTCATCGATCTCGGCCGTCTCTTCCACCACGTTGCCGCCGCCGTAATGGCGACCGTTTCCCACCGCAATCTGGTAGGTTTCGACGTCGGTCGACGCGCCTTTCTCAATAATCTTCGCGTGGAATCGCGTGGCCCGCGTCAACACTTTCACCGCCGCCAGCGCATAGCCGAGCCTGCCGAAACGCTTCTTCAAAGTGGGATCCAGACCCTTCGCCAATTCAGTGCTGAGTCCGATACTCGCAACGTTGAAGAAGGCATTGCCATTGACCGTGCCGATATCGATCTGCCGGAGTCGGCCCCGCACGATCACGTCAGCGGCCTGCAGAAGATCCATAGGGATGTCGAGTGTGCGAGCGAGGTCATTAGCCGTTCCCATAGGAATAATGCCCATCGGCAGGCGGCTTTCCACTACAGCCATCGCCGCCGCCGACAACGAACCATCGCCACCGCACACGACCACAAGGTCCGCCGTTTGGCGCAAGCGAACGATGTCACGAGCGATCTCCGGCAACGCCTCGAACTTTTCGACAGTGACAGAAAGCCGGCCGCGCTCCAGCCGCTCCACAATCGGGGCGATCAGCTCCTGGCCGCGCCGCGCCTTTGGATTGAGGAGCAGCAATGCGCGCCTTTTGGCCAGTTTGCTCATTCAAAGATCGATCCGATGGTTCATAACGCATGCACACAAGGCGGCTGTTCATTCGACCGCAGCCGACGTTTTTGGCTCTCCGGACCTACCTCCACCGCGGTTGCGAAAGTCGCAATTTTTTGACCTCCAGCGGCCCCTGGATCGCTATCCGAGTTCGTGGCCGTCACGCCGTGCACAACCGTCCTGGCAATTTCGCACAGGTTCTGGTGGTGCGTGAGATAGACCACTTGGCCAGCACATGCCATTCCCAAACAAGCTGAAACCTCCTCGGAGAGGACATGGTCGAAGGAATGATCATCGGCGCGCCTATTTATCGCGGAAGAGGTTGAAGCGCGGTCGATCGCATCGCGGATATATCCGGGGCGGATTTGCAGTCCGTCCTTCAGCGCGCCGCTTTGATGCTCCGGAACGTCGCCGGCGTCCCGCTGGAGCCTGAGACAGAAGATGCGCTCAAGCCCATTGCCGGAGAGATTTAAATCGGCAGCGCCAGATCGGCCTGGCTCTGTAAAATCTGGGAGCCGGTCGCGATTGGCCGGAACCAAACAGAACAGCCGTAATTATCAGCCGAGGGAAGCAACCGCATAGGAAGCGGAACGATGGCTGAAATTCTTGAAACTTGGCAGTTCAAGGTTGCGCTTCAAACGTGCTGAGAAATCGTTGAGGCGCGCAAAGGAAGAAACGGACAGGAAAAATGGCGTGGTGAATATCGCCCTGTGCTGCAGGGTCCGGGCAGCTCAACAGCGCGTGACGGAGGCCTCGGGAGCGCCAGACCAATATCTATACGCGGGCGGCCTCCAAATCACCCCCGAATGGACATGAAATGGCGAGGAGTTGCCGTCATGACAATACTGTTTGAGCCGCTGGACTCGGATTACCATAAGCGCAGCGTGCTTTACCACGCCACGCGGTTGTCGATGCTCCACGATCGAATGCTGATGCGTTTCGACAAGGTAGACGAAGCGGCCGATAAGGTTGAAGCCGCAGCGGCCGTGCTGGTCGATATCACCCACGGCTCTGCCCTTGACGCGTTCCAGAACTCGGTGTTGCGGAATTCGTCGGCAGATTTCCTTCAGATGGAAACGGGTCAGACCCTCGGCCTCTGATCTGCGAGGAATGGCCGCAAGCGTTCGGCGGCTAGGGGGAAGGTCCCGCATCCGCGCCCGATGGGCAGGGCTCTCGCGGGTGTCCCGCCAAACTTGCGATTCGGGTCCAAGGTTCCGCACGTTCGGCAGCATTCTCGTTGGTGCGCGCTCTTCGCCCAACCGGCCCCAGTCGCCCCACTTCACGCTCAAGCCAGCTTCGCCTGACGGACGCGTCCTGCCCCTCGGGCCTTTACGTTTTGATAACCCTCCTGAGTTTGAAGACAAAACCTATCGGCTCCTTTTGCCTTGCATCGTGTTAGGGCTTGGAACAAACCAACGGAGCTGCAAGCAAAATGGCCGCCGTAACCAATGCCAAGGGCGTTCCGCTCCCCTATAGTGGGTCCTCCGCAAGGTGGTACTCGGCGACGAATTCGGGCCCGGCCCTCTACGGCAGCATCTACAACGATTCGCTGTATGGCGACGGCAGCGTCAGCGTTACGATGTATGGCGGCCAGGGCGACGATATCTACTACCTGTACTCCGCGAAAGACAAAGCGGCGGAGCTGCCCAACGAGGGCATCGATACGATCTCGACCTGGATGAGCTACAGGCTGCCGGCGAATTTTGAGAATCTGACGGTCACCGGCGATAAACAATATGCCTTCGGAAACGCATTGAACAATATCGTCGTCGGCGGTTCCGGCCAGCAGACGCTCGACGGCTTGAAGGGCGACGACGTTCTCAAGGGTGGCTCCGGCGCTGACATTTTCGTCGTCAAACCAGGCAATGGCAGCGACCTTATTCTCGACTTCGGCGCCGACGACACCGTGCGCGTCGGAGGCTACGGCTTCCTCTCTTTCGACCAGGTGCACGCCAACATGGTGCAGTCGGGATCGAACGTCCGACTTACCCTGTCGCCAACCGAGTTTCTCGTCTTCGAGAACAAGACCATCGACCAGTTCAGCGCCAACCAGTTCGATCTCGCCCTGGACAAGTCGCATCTGACGCTCACCTTCTCGGACGAGTTCAATACGTTGAACCTGCACAGCGGTTCTAGCGGGACCTGGGATACGAACTTCTGGTGGGGTGCTCCGAACGGCAGCTCGCTCACCACCAACAGCGAGCTTCAGTGGTATATCGACACCAGCTACGCCCCCACGAGTTCGGTCAACCCGTTCAGCGTACAGGACGGTGTTCTCACCATTACGGCCGCCCGGGCTCCCGATGCGATCAAGCCCTACATAAACAACTATGATTACACGTCAGGTCTGCTGACGACCTACCATTCCTTCGCACAGACCTACGGCTATTTCGAAATTCGAGCCGACATGCCCGAAAAGCAGGGTGCATGGCCGGCCTTCTGGCTTCTTCCGGCGGATGGCTCCTGGCCGCCGGAACTGGACGCAGTGGAGATGATCGGCCAGGATCCCAACAAGCTCACCCTGACCAGCCACTCGAATGCCACGGGGTCGCATACAAAAGTGACCTCGACCGTATATGCAGCGGATACCGCAGGGTTCCACAAATATGGGGTGCTTTGGACCCCAAGCGAACTGGTCTGGTATTTCGACGATGTCGAAGTTGCCCGCGCACCAACGCCTGCCGACATGCACAAGCCAATGTATATGCTGGTCGACCAGGCTGTCGGCGGCATGGCGGGAGCGCCCGCCGACGGGCTTGCCACCCCTTCTGAAATGCACGTCGACTATGTTCATGCCTACGCGCTGAATGACTGGTTCATCTAGGTGCCATGCTGGAAGATGGAGTGAAACCGACATCCTTCACCAACTGGTCTCGAACGCGTTCATTGCCGCTTGCCGCCGCACTAGGCCCGAGGTGAAGGACGATGTCTCACTCCCACCCTTCTGAGCCGCCGCGAACAACGCTCACGGCCGTATTGGCTTCCTTTCGGCGGGCATTCGCCGGCATCGCCTTGATGAGCGGGGTCGTCAATGTCCTGGCGCTGACCGGCTCGTTCTTCATGCTGCAGGTCTACGATCGCGTCATCCCCGGCCGCAGCGTGCCGACGCTTGTCGGCCTTTGCTTGTTTGCGGGCACGCTGTTCCTCTTCCAGGGCGTTCTTGAGCTGATCCGATCGCGGCTGCTGGTGCGTATCGGCATGGCGCTCGATGCGCGGCTCAGCGGGCAGGTCTACACCGCACTGATGCGTCTGCCGTTGCGCACGAAGCTTCCCGGCGATGGCTTGCAGTCATTGCGGGACCTCGATCAGGTCCGATCGTTCCTGTCGAGCGCTGGGCCGACCGCGCTGTTCGACCTGCCCTGGATGCCGCTTTATCTCGCAATCTGTTTCCTGTTCCATTTCTGGATCGGCATGACCGCGCTCTTGGGCGCCATCATTCTGTTTGCCCTGACCTTACTGGCGGAACTGCGCACGAGGGAGACGGCGAAACGTGCTAACAGCCAGGCCGCTTCGCGCAACACGCTGGCGGAAGCGACACGCCGCAACGTCGAGGTGCTTCAGGCAATGGGTTTTGGCCCACGCATTGCCGATCGCTGGTCTGCCGTCAACGACGACTATCTCAAGACGAATGCCAAGGCGAGCGATTTGGCGGGGACGCTCGGAACGATTTCGAAAGTCGTGCGCATGATGCTTCAATCCGGCATCCTGGCGATCGGCGCCTGGCTCGTCATCCATCAGGAGGCAACAGGAGGCATCATGATTGCCAGCTCGATCATGATGAGCCGGGCGCTGGCACCGATTGAACTCGCGATCGTGCATTGGAAGAGCTTCGTCAGCGCCCGCCAGGCCTGGGCCCGCCTCACCCACCTTCTGGGGCTGCTGCCCGAGGCTGCAACAACTGTCTCGCTGCCGCCGCCGTCGTTTCGCCTCTCGGTAGAGCGCATCAGTGTGGCGCCGCCGGGCGAGCGCCGCCTTGTCGTCCAGGATGCGGGCTTCGTGCTGGAGAAGGGCGCCGGCCTCGGCATCATCGGTCCGAGCGCTTCGGGAAAATCCTCGCTCGTCAGAGCCATCGCCGGCGTCTGGCTGCCAGTGCGCGGTACCGTCAGGCTCGACGGTGCGACACTCGACCAGTGGTCGTCGGAAGACCTAGGCAAGCATGTCGGTTATCTGCCGCAGGATGTCGAGCTGTTCGACGGCACCATTGCCGAGAACATAGCTCGCTTCGAACCCCGGCCCCCCTCGGACAAAATACTGACCGCTGCGCGCGCCGCCGGTGTTCATGATCTGGTGGTTCACCTGCCTGAAGGTTATGAAACGCGCATTGGCGAGGCCGGGTCGGCGCTTTCGGCGGGCCAGCGACAGAGGGTCGCTTTGGCGCGTGCTCTCTATGGCGATCCGTTTCTTGTCATACTCGACGAGCCGAATTCCAATCTCGATGCCGATGGCGAAGCCGCCTTGACGGTGGCGATCCAAGGCGTGCGCGACAGAGGCGGCATGGCCATCGTGGTGGCGCATCGCCCGAGTGCATTGCAAAGTCTTGACCAGATCCTTGTCATGACGAACGGCAGCATTCAGGCCTTTGGCCCGAAGAATGAGATCATGACCAAGGTGACCCGTCCCATCAGCGTTCCGTTGAAAGTTGTCCCAAGTCCTGAAGAGGCGGCGCTCTGATGCCGGAGAGGGCGACATCGGTGATCGACCGGGCCATTCGACGTTATCTGCTTGGCGGCATTGCGACCTCCATCCTACTGGTCGGTGGAGCGGGCAGCCTTGCCGCCGTGATCGACCTCTCTGGCGCGGTCATTGGATCGGGAAAGCTGGTTGTCGATTCCAGTGTCAAAAAGGTGCAGCATCCGACGGGCGGCGTGGTCGGCCAAATCTTCGTGCGCGAAGGCGATGCCGTGCAAGCGGGACAGGTTCTGATTCATCTGGATGAAACCGTCACCCGCGCCAATCTGGCCATTGTCACCAAGAGCGCGGATGAACTCGATGCCCGCCTGGCACGTCTCAAGGCCGAGCGCGATGGTGCGGACGCCATCGGTTTTCCGCCGTCGCTGATGTCTCGGCGGGACGATCCGGATGTCAGCGGAACAATGGCCGGAGAGCAGTCGCTCTTCGAGTTCCGCCGGCAGGCACGCGCTGGCCAGAAGGCGCAGTTGGCGGAACGTATCTCCCAGCTCGCCGAAGAAGTCTCCGGCCTGACCGAGCAAAAGGACGCCAAGAGCCAGGAAATCAAGCTGATCGGAACCGAGCTCGCGGGCATGCGCACATTATGGGAGCGCAAGCTGGTCTCGATCGATCGCATCACCGCGCTCGAGCGCGAGGCCGTGCGGCTGGAGGCTGAACACGGGCAGTTGATCGCGGCGATAGCGCAGTCGAAAGGTCACACGTCGGAAATCCGCCTGCAGATCATCCAGATCGATCAGGATCTGCGCAGCGAAGTCGCCACGGAGCTGCGTGAGGTCCAGGCAAAACTCTCGGAGCTAGTCGAACGCAAGGTATCGGCCGAGGACCAGCTCAAGCGCATCGACATTCGAAGCCCGCAGGCCGGCGTCGTCCTTCAGCTTGCCGTACATACGATTGGGGGTGTCATCACTGCGGGCGAACCGGTCATGCTCATCGTGCCGGTCGCGGACCGACTGACCGTCGAAGCCCGTGTCGCTCCACAGGACATCGATCAGCTGAAACAGGGGCAGGAGGCGACGCTGCGGCTTTCGGCCTTCAATCAGCGGACCACGCCTGAACTCAACGGAAGCGTCAGCAAGATCTCCGCCGATCTCAGCACCGACGAGCGCACCGGCGCCGGTTATTACACCGTGCATATCGTTTTGCCGCGCACGGAACTTGCCAGACTCAAAAGACTGACCCTGGCGCCCGGCATGCCGGTCGAGGTGTTCTTCACGACCAGCAGCCGCACGATGCTGTCCTATCTCGTCAAGCCCCTGGCCGATCAGATCCAGCGAGCATTCCGGGAGGAGTGAAGCGCGCCTGGGCTGCAGCGACCGGCCGCTTCCCGCCGCGAGCATTCATCGGCTGGGAAATTGGCGGAATGCTGCTTTCGGTTTATTGATCCTCGACGACTCCCTGCTGGGCTCGATCCACTGGCCGCCTCCGAGGTAAAAGGCACGGGGACGTCGAACGCGGGCACGTTGGCTTCAATGCTCAACCGGCCTAGGGGTTAAGGACCGAGTGGAGCCGCGCCTTGAGGGTGGCTGCAGCATGCCAGGACATAGCCGACCGAGTTCTGCCGCGTCCGGCATGGCCAAAAATAGGAATTGACCCCTCGCCCGAGTCAATTCTTGCTTGACATTTATGTTCCCGTTCTGTTCACTTCCCGAGCCTGCCGGAAAGGCCAACTGCCATGCTCATGCCGATCATCACGTAAGGCGCTCAAAGGGATGAACCTGCTTAACCGGCAAGCATGCTGGCCTCATTGCGTGGTCGCGCGAGGGTAACCCTTCGGTGGCTTATGGCGAGCCGACGACTCTGTTTGCGGGTGGCGACGTGCCGGACATGGAATAGCTGGAGGTGGTTTCATCCTTGGCAGCTACTTTGAATGCGTTCCGGAATTCTGAGGTTGGCATTTCGTCGGCGAGTGCAGCGATGCAAACGCGCATCGCGTAATCCACCTGTTTTGGAATGCGGGACAACGAAAAGATCCGACAGGAATGCCAACCCCCTACTCCACGATCTTCCAGTATGAGTCCTTGCGGATCACCTTTCCGTCACGAAATGTGTAGAAATCGCAACCTCGAACTTCCTTTTTGACGCCCTCGCGGGTGGTGCCGGTGAGGGTCCATTTCGACATGCCGGTGTTGGCAGCCTCGTCCGCAAAGTGCTGTCCACTGCCGTAATGCACATCGGGCAAACCCTCAAAGCGTGTCGCTAGCGCGTCTCGTACGCTGCGCTTGCCCTCGCAGCGCGTTCCCCAAGGCTCGGCCCCCCTTGGCATCTCCAGAACGCAGTCGTCGGCAAAGAACGCCATGATGCGGTCCAGATCGTGCGCATTGAAGGCCTCGCAAAGCTCCGTCAATGTGGCTCGAATGTCCATTCGCGAACGGCTCCTCGGATTTCGAAGTAGGTCACTGGCGGCGGATCCGGTCAAGTGTCCAGCCAGACACCCTGGCTATGACCGGGATGGAGCGCGGCTTCCGCCACTCATCCCTTCTTAGCGAACGCCCAGACCATCAGCGGGTATTCCTCGTCGTTACTGAGATCCCGCCACAGGCCGTAGGCGCGAACAGGGCCACCGATTCCGCTTGGCTGCCTGTTTGCCACGGCTCTTCAGGGTGCCGGCAAGGCTCTCAGTCATCACGACCTCCAGAGACCCGCCGTCCTTGCTGGTAGCACTATGTTATGGGCAAAAGATGACAACGCAGCGCCGCCGCCGGCGGCGCGATCAGAAA
The DNA here is from genome assembly GCF_029269325.1 of Mesorhizobium sp. XAP4. Taxonomy (NCBI): domain Bacteria; kingdom Pseudomonadati; phylum Pseudomonadota; class Alphaproteobacteria; order Hyphomicrobiales; family Phyllobacteriaceae; genus Mesorhizobium; species Mesorhizobium sp. XAP4. The sequence goes on from NZ_JARIXW010000008.1 coordinate 265,181, forward strand.
CAATGTACCAGCAGGGCCACCGCCCCACAGTGGAGCTTCCGTTCCCATTTCCCACTCAGACAACGGATGAGCAGACTAACCCTGCTTAATAATCGCCGTTGTAGTACCTGTCGTCGCACGGCGCCGTGTAGATGCGGCCGCGGCGGTCCTGGTAGCGGCACATCTGTTCGCCGCGACGCTGCGGCGTAGTGGCCGAGCCGACGACGGCGCCGAGCAGGGCGCCGCCGGCAGCGCCGATGAGCGTGCTTTCGGTGTTGCCGCCGATGGCCTGACCGACGAGGGCGCCGCCAGCGCCGCCGATCAGAGCGCCAGTTCCGGCCCGCTGCTGGCCTTCGGTCTGCGCGCACCCGGCCAGTGCCGCGGTCATCAGCACGGCGGCTATGACTTTGTGAACGTTCATGTAAGGTCTCCCTTGAAGGCCTGATATCCCTATGGCTTGCCACCTGCGGCTGCAATGCGGCGGAACGGGGGCACGAGCCGTCACGATAAAAGACATGGTTTCTCGGGTGTTGATAGAAGCCTGCCTGCTATTTTCGTCGCTTCTCGTTTTATGGCGACAAGTCCCATTCGGTACAAAGTGTCGATCATTGTGTAACGAGATTGAAGCCTCATACCGCTAGGATCGTCCGGTTCAAGCGGACGTTCAATCTGCCTTCCAGGCGCTAAATGATGGAACAGGCGCACACGGTCCGTCGACCTGCTGAGAACGCACAGCGCGTGCGCGCAGCTCAATACCTGCGAATGTCCACCGACCACCAGAGCTATTCGGCCGACAATCAGAAGGATGCAATCCGTGAATTCGCGGATGCGATGAACTACGACACCGTGGCCACATACGAGGACGCCGGTCGCAGCGCTTGAACCTCGAAGCAAAGGCTGTTGGCGGATGTCGAAACGAAGAACGCGGATTTCGAATCGTCATCGTCTACGATGTGAGCCGCTGGGGGCGATTCCCGAACCCCGATGAGAGTGCGTCGTACGAGTATCGGTGTCGTGTTGCCGGCGTTGAATTGAATATTTTGGCGAACAGTTCGCAAACGATGGCAGCATCGGATCAGACCTGCTCAAGGCGATAAAGCGCACGATAGCGTGCCGAGCACAGCCGGGTGTTGTCGGTCAAGGTGTTTGCCGGCCAGTGCAGGCTCGTTCGAATGGTGACACCGGCAGGGAGGGTCGGCCGGCCTGGGCCTGAGGCGCCGGTTCATCGACCAGCTTGGGCGCACAAAGACCATGCTCGCTCTCAAAGAGTACAAGGGCCTCCAGACGGATCGGGGCATCCTCGTGCCTGGACCACCTGATGAAATTGCGACGGTGCGCTGGATCTACCATGAATACGCGAAGGCTGGTCGGACCGAGCTTCAGATTGCGCGGTCGTTGAATGCCAAGGGAGTGGTCACCGGTCTCAACCGACCTTAGAATTTCCGCTGCCCAAATTGTAGCGCTGCCGCGATCAGCCTAGCCGTTCATCGGGTGCAAGGCGGGACAGTAGGCCGCGAATAGAGAAACGCAGGCCATCCGACGCGAAAACAAGATCTGGAGCCTCTCCAAATAGGCTGGTCAATGCGGCGCGCATATAGCGTGTTCCATACCCTACTCGCGAGGGTTGAACTACCGACGGTCCTCCTGATTCGATCCATCTCAGCGTCAGCACTGGTTCCGAACTCGCCGTTATATTCCATTCCAATCGTATCCTGCCTTCGGGGCGGGACAAGCCGCCATATTTAATGGCGTTTGTTGCTAGTTCATGAAGCGAGAGGGCGAGAGTTGTACCGGCATCGCGCGAAAGCAGCACCTCGGGTCCGTCGATCGTGATGGCAGTTTGTTGCTTGGAAAGGTATGGCGCGAGGACCGATTTTGCGACATCCGTTAAGGCCACGGTCTCGCCACCGGCAGCAAAAACTGCAGAATGAACATCCGACAAGGCTCTCAATCGCCCTTTGAAGTCTTCTGCAAGCCCTTCTGCCGAGATCGCACCGCGCCTGGTCATATCGAAGATGGATATGACGGTCGCCAGGATGTTTTTCACTCGATGATTTAGCTCAAGGCGGAGTTCCGTCTCCCGCTCAAGATAGTCACGCACGTCGCGCTGGCGAATTCTGGTGAGGAGTGCCGACTGGATTCCGCTTATCAGTTCGAGCGCAGCCACTGGACGCTGATAGTATATCTGGCGCGAACGTGGCCAGGCAGCACTCAGCGCCGCTTGGATGCGTGACTGCTGTGCCCCACGGTCCAACAAAACAACGATTGGAATTTCCGACCAATTGGGCTGCGCCTGAAGGAAACCTTCAACTGTTGCGATCGCCTGAGGATTCAAGGCTTCGTGGGTGACAACCAGCACTCCAGGGGACAGTGCAAGCAATCCCTCTAAGTCCTCGGGGCTCGCCGCTCGAGCCCGTAAACCACGTTCCTGAAGCAGGGAGGCGGTGTAACCAGCATCCTTGCGGTAAGGCGCCAAAATGAGCACCCAATCCAGTGTTCCCAGCCCGTTTCGCTCGACGTCGCTCACGTCTCGGGCAGAGGATTGTAGGCAACCACGGAAACGCCGGAACTCGCGATGAACAGTTCCCGGACATCGAGATCGTGGGGACCGTGGCGTTTCTTGACGACCGTGATATTGCGCCTAAGGCGGCCTTCATGCTCGGACATGCGCAGCAGAAGCACGGTGTCGCCGAGAAAACTGACGTCCACGTCGATCCCAACATTCTGCCCGAGCAAACCATGCTGGGCGACAATGAGCATGGTTAGCACGTCAGCGCGAGCGAGATGTTTCAGGAGAGACTGGATGTCCAGCACCGCCTTTTCCCGGTGGGGAAGAGAATTCAGATAGCCGGTGAAGCTGTCAATCACGACTACCCGGGTATTGTTGCGACTGACGACTTGCTGCACAATCTGGCCGAACTCTCCGGGCGAGATTTCGTTTGGACTAAAATCGTAGATGACGAGTTGGCCGTCCTTGTAGAACTGCCGAAGATCCATCCCAAGGCCTTCGGACCGGCGAAAGAAAGTCTCCAGCCGCTCCTCAAACAGGAACAGGGCCACGCTCTCGCTCCGTTGAAGCGCGGCAGTGGCGTAAAGCGACGACATCGTCGACTTGCCTGTCCCCGACTGACCAATCACGAGCGTTATGGTTCCCGATTCCTGGCCGCCGCCGAACATCTCGTCGAGAGCGGCTACCCCTGATTTGATCAGTTGCGGCTTGGTCACTTCGGCAGGCGACCCGGGCACAATCCTCGGAAACACCACAACGCCTTCACCCTCGCGAATAGCCATATCGTGATAACCGTCTGCAAACGGCACGCCGCGCATTTTGCTGACTTCAACACGCCGGCGCACGCCGCCGTAATCCTCGAGAGATTTATCAAGCCGGATCACGCCGTGGGCAATGCCCTCGATTTCCTCGCCATTGTGATCGCCTCCGCTGGTCTGGGTGTCGAGCAACACCGCCACAATGCCCCGCTTGGCCAGGAAGGCCTTGAAACCAATCAGCTCGCGCCGGAACCTCGGTGTGTCGCCGGTAATCAGCCGGATCTCGAGCAGCGAGTCATAAACAAGCCTGTGTGGCTTGTGTTCTTCAATCGCGCGTTCAATCGCCTTGCGCGTCTCATCCAATCGAAGGTCCGCAGTCTGGAAAATCGTCTGATCGGCCGCTCCGCTCAGGGTCTCCGAAGCGGACAATTCCTCAACGCGGATGCCATCAAGCGTCCAGCCGTGTGAGGACGCAATCGCTTGCAGTTCGGCGGCGGTTTGCGAAAGGCTGACATAGATGCAGCGTTCACCGGCTGCCACACCAGCGCGCAGGAATTGCAACGCCGCCGTCGTCTTGCCTGCGCCTGGATCGCCTTGCACGATATAGAAATTTGAAGCGGGCAATCCACCGCGAAGAATTTCGTCCAAGCCGGCAATGCCGGAACTTACAACGGGCTGCTTCTTTCGCTCGGTCATTCCGCCATCGTCTCCAAACAGGAATCGCAAGCCGCCAGTATCACAGGTTCGAAGTAGAACTGGGTGGAGCGATCGGCGGCCCGGCCCGGTATCTGAAATTCCAATTTCTGTAATGGCCGCGCCCCCGTCAGGCAAGTAGCTCGTTGCAGGCCACGGCAGTCACGGCCTGTGCCACAGCGCGCACGCCTTCCCATCGTCTGTGGAACCATCCAAGACGCCAGCAGTTTCACAGAGTTAACAAATGAACGGATGGGGTATGATTCAAGGAACCGTCGATAAAGCCGATGAGGATCGCTACCGCGTTCTCGTCGAGGCCGTTACTGATTATGCGATCTATATGTTGGACCGTTCGGGAACCGTGACGAGTTGGAACGCGGGGGCCGAGCGGTTCAAAGGCTATTCCGCCAGCGAGATCATCGGTCAGCATTTCTCGTGCTTCTACACGGAGGAGGATCGCGAAGCTGGTCTTCCATCGCGGACTCTGGAGACAGCAGTCCGCGATGGCAAATTTGTGACCGAGGGCTGGAGGGTTCGTCGCGACGGGACTCCTTTCTGGGCTCACGTTGTGGTGGATCCTATACTCGATCCAAGCGGCCAACTAACCGGCTTCGCCAAAGTCACCCGTGATCTTACCGAGCGCAAGAAAGCGGAGGAGGAAATCCGGAAAAATCAGGAGCAGTTCCAGCGTCTGGTTCAGGGCGTGACGGACTACGCGATCTACATGCTTGATCCTGAAGGCGTAATCACGAGCTGGAACTCGGGTGCAGAACGCATCAAAGGTTACTCGGCCGACGAAATAATCGGCAAGCACTTTTCTCAATTCTACACGCCCGAGGATCGCGAGCGAGGCAGTCCGCAAAGTGCCCTGGAGATCGCCGCCCGTGAAGGGCGAGTTGAGCGCGAAGGCTGGCGTATACGCAAAGACGGCACTGCGTTCTGGTCCCACGTGGTCATCGACGCCATTCGGCACGAGGATGGCGAACTCCTGGGGTTCGCGAAGATCACACGCGACATTACGGAGCGGAAGAAGGCGCAGGAGTCTTTGGATCAGGCACGTGAGGCCCTTTTCCACTCCCAAAAAATGGATGCGATCGGCAAACTGACGGGCGGCGTCGCTCACGATTTCAACAATTTGCTGATGGCGATTCTGGGTAGTCTTGAGCTGCTCCGCAAACGGCTTCCCGACGATCCACAATTGCTGCGTCTTCTCGACAACGCGGTGCTCGGCGCGCGACGGGGAGCGTCCTTGACGCAGCGCATGCTGGCCTTTGCCCGGCGGCAGCAACTCGATCCAAAGCCTGTCGATTTGATAGGGCTCATACACGGAATGAAGGATCTCTTGGAACGATCGCTGGGCTCAAGGGCGATCATAGAGACGAAATTTCCGCTCTCGCTTGATCGTGTGATGGTTGATGAAAGTCAAATCGAACTCGCATTGCTCAATCTGTGCGTCAATGCCAGGGACGCGATGCCTGGCGGCGGAACGATCGTCATCTCCACTCGGATGGAACAGGTCGGCGAAAGCAAAGAGGCTGGCTTGGCCCCGGGCCCCTACGTCTGCCTCTCGGTAGCAGACGCTGGCGAAGGAATGGACGAAGAAACGCTGGCTCGGGCGACGGAACCGTTTTTCACCACAAAAGGCGTTGGCAAAGGTACGGGTCTCGGTCTGTCTATGGTCCATGGGATGACAGAACAAATGGGCGGGCGCCTGACGCTTAGGAGCCGCAAGGGAGCAGGAACGACGGCGGAACTGTGGCTGCCGGTGGCCATCGCGAGCTCGGAAGTCGCGCGCGGGCCGGATGTTCTTGCCGAGGAAGCCATTGAGACGGCGTCGCTGCGGATTCTGGCAGTGGATGACGATGCGCTGGTCCTTTTGAATACCGCGGCAATGCTCGAGGATCTCGGCCATACTGTCGCGGAGGCGCATTCTGCGGCGGCAGCCCTCAGGTTGCTGGAGGAGCAGCCGTTCGACCTCGTCATAACGGATCATGCTATGCCGAAAATGACGGGCCTGCAGCTATCGAATACGATCAAAGGCCAGTGGCCGAACGTACCCGTCATTATAGCAACGGGCTACGCCGAACTCCCGGGGACTCGCGACATCAAAATTCTCAGCAAGCCGTTTACTGAAGAAGAATTGGCGAACGCAATAGCAGCCGCTAATGTCGCGTAGGGTCGCCTTAGAGACCACCCCCTCTGAGTTCCTTGATGCGTCAAGCTGGGACAAGACCCTCCAATATTTCTCTCTGAGTGTACTTGCGAAGCGGCAACCTGCTCGGCGGTCAGAAGGGAGTTTTCTATGGAAAGTGTACGTTCAAGCAGCCGAATCGTGCGAGAGGACGACTTCGTTCTTCGAAAGATCGCTCTGGTCGCCTGCCCTACCAGCCTATGCCGCACTTAGCTCCCGGATCTAACTGTTTGCAAGGATTGGGAACCGCGAGGCGCGCAGTCGCGCAGTCAAGCAGGAGTGCGGACAGGCCTACCCAGCAGCGAAACAGAAAAGCGCTGGCGCTGGGTCTTCACCGGGGTTAAGGGCCATGTACGAGCTACCCTGCATGTCCGATTTTCAGCCTGCGCTAATATTGTAAATGAATGGTGAACTGTGCGCACCGACTTCTCCGGGTCTTGCGTTTGGCGTCACTGTGGTTCCCGAAGGGCCGATATACTCCACCAGCGCGAGGCATGACCGCTCAGATTCTGTTGGTCGGCGCCAAGGTTCGCGCACCTCTGCGCCGGCCGCCAGGGCACTTTGAGGTGAAATGCCGCTCACCGGAGCTAAAACCCAGCAATTGGCCGACAATCGCCGAATAGCCGATTGGTTGAAAACGTACAGCGAATCCGTTGGGGTTATGCTGGACAACAGGGTAAACAATTCCTTTCGCTGGAAGGGAGGCCGCGATGGTTCGAACGCATTTAGAAGTTGCACAAGCCGTAATCGCAACCGGCTATCTTGTTCGGCATAATTCCATGATCGGAACTGCCAAGTTTCGCCAAGACGTGGATCGTTCAAGGCGCGCAATCGAGACATCGCGCGAACTGCTCAAACGCCTTCGCCAACGTCACCACGATGACATGGCGCGAGGGTGGGAAGATCCGGGCGTGGCAAGCGTCGCCGTCTCCGCCTTTGACGCCGACATTCTCCGCTCGGCATTCCGAGAGTTGGTCAGGCAAACGGGTGTGCCTGAGTATCAATGGCGTGATCTGGCCACGAGCCTGGTACATGAATTCACCGGGTGCGAGCAGATGGAAACTGGCCTGGTGGATTGGATCACCAGCAAGTAGCGCTACAAGGAAACCTTTTTGGGGATTCGGAATTAGGGTCGCATGGCCCGCTTCTTCTTTGATTTAACCGACGATGGCGAAGTCTTTCCCGATCCTGAAGGAACCGAAATTGCGAGCCGGGAAGCCGCTGAAGATGAGGCAGCAAGAGCGTTGCTTGAAATGGCCAAAGACCGGATGCCGGACGGCACTTTCAGAGAGGTTGCCATCCATGTCCGCGATCACACCAGCAAGCTCCTATTCACCGTGAAGGTCACGGTCGACTTGGTGCGTGAGCCGCCCGATAGATGAAGACGCGGCCCTAGCTATTCATTATGGCTGCGCACCAACGCCAGCGGCATGCGGTCGCTGAGGCTGACATCATCCTTTCCGAACATCACGTCAACGCGCCGCATTATTGCTGAGTCCCACTAGCTGCTACAGCGGCTAGTCGAGAAGGCAGGCGCTATCCAGCCCTAAGGGGAGAGCTGGTTCCTTATTCCACCGGATAATGTCGACATCCTTGCAAGATGCACATCATGCCCGCTTTTGCCTCGATCAGGAAATAGTCAGATTCGTACGGAGCAGAGTCTGTACGATTCCAACCCTTTAACTTTGTACACCCCTGATTTGTAATTGGGCGGCCGAGGGGCCGCCGTGCATCAGGTTGCATTTCACTGTCAATCGCGCGCCAGAGGGCGTATCCTGTTGGGCTATGTCCACTACTTCCACATCCAGACCAGCTATACGGCCCTGATCAACGCAAAATCAAACCTTGAAGAGCGGTTGGCGCGCTGGCTCCTAATGTGTGACGATCGGGTCCACGGCGAGCGCCTTGCGATCACCCATGAGTTTCTTGCCGTCATGCTTGGAGCAAGACGCCCAGGCGTTACCGTTGGGCTGCAAGTGCTGGAAGGACGTGGTTTCATCTATTCTCGACGTGGCGAAGTGCACATCAGGGACCGCAGCGGACTTGCGGCCTGCGCAAACGGCACCTACGGCAAGCCAGAAGCCGATTACGTTCGGCTAGTTCGATTATAGCGCTCTAAGTTCGATTATAGCGCTCCAAGCATGCCGGACGTAGACCGCAGTGATCCAAGCACCTGCGCCTCGCGCCAGCAATACAGCCCGTCCCGCCCACATTGCCGGTGACACGAAACGGCTGCGGAAGCCGCGATGCGACCCGATTGCAATCCAACCCTGGGCGCGCACGGATGTTCCGGTCTTAACACTTTCTTGCCCAAAGAACAGCCTCGCGCAGGCCAGGCCCATGCAAGACGCGCGTCTACTCGTGATCGAGGTCTTCTGGGCGCTGAGACCGCGCACCACCATGAGTCCCGCGCGACCCGCCGATTAGCCTTCCTCGGCGCTATTGACGTTCGCAAACCGACCGGCTCATTGGTTGCGGCACAACGGTCCCGGCGGTCTGTCGTAAGGCCCCGCCGATGCGTACGGCGGGTTCGCACGCTGGAGCCCCTGCGCGGCCACACAGCGAAACCGGGTAAGCTCAAAGCCACTCAGCTTCCCTGAAGCGTGATGCTCAAGCTCAGCAGCCTTTCACCAGCCTCGTCCCTGACATAGATCGCCAATTGCTGCCCATCGGGGTCCTTGAAGAATTCAAGCGCCAAATCTCTGAGCCCGTCCATGCCCTCTCGGCATGCTTCCTCGATCCCATCACATTCGATCCCCTCATCGTCTTTTATGAGCTCGTCGCGGACACTGCTGTCAAAGAAATATCTCGCCATGGAACACCTCTATTGGCGCAACACGTCAGCGGCCCTTTGGTGCAGATACATCCCATCAAAATCCCCGGCGCGAACGAGCCCTGACCAGTCGGTTGCATGAAAATGCGAGCCCACGGTGGATATCAGGCCGTCGCGTCTAAGATCCTGAAGAACTCGGTTCACGTGTACGGTGGAAAGGCCGAGCGCATCACCAAGCGCAGCCTGCGTTATCGGAAGGCGGGCCACATGATCTTCTATGCGGCCGACTGCGCGGAGGCGGACAATAAGTTCGCACAAAATATGAGCCATGCGAGTATAGGCGTCGCGTCTTCCGACGTTGGTGACCCACTCTCGATAGATCGCCGCATCGACAAGCGTCGAGCGCCAAAACACTGTGGTTATCGAAGGGTGCTGGTCGCAAATAGAGCGAAGAGCGTCGTGCCGCATGAAGCCCACCCGAGAGGGCATTAGAGCCGTAAAGGTGCAATCCATGACCGACAGATGCAGTCCATGAAGGTCGGGAATGTCGCCGGGAACAAAAAAGGAGGTGATTTGGCGTTTGCCGTCGCCTGTCATTTTGGTCGAGCCTATCATGCCGTCAAGAACAACAAACGAAAGCGTCGGCTGGTCGCCATCGCGCAGAATGTCTGCGTTGGCCTGATATTGCTTCTCCTCAATCCGGGCATTTCCCAAAATTGCAATATCTGGTTCTGCCAGTTCCGAGATGGTCTGGAGCTTGCGGATCAAAATGTTCGAGGAAGGAACCTGCGCCATGAAGAACCTGTTGGGGTTGGCGCCCAACTTACAGCGGGCGCTAATGTTCCGCCGCGCTGCCCAGAGCAGACGGCCCGTGGCCAGCCAGCGCGACCGACCTGCTTTCTTGCCAGCGTCGAGACGTCACTATCATAGTTGATTGTGGCTGCCGCTGACCTTGCGTAAGGGACATCCATCGCAATCGTCTAACAAGGAAATGGTATGTTGTATCCGGGCCGATTTTTGGAGCCGAGCGATGTTGAGATGCTGGCCCACGTTTGTCACACGGTCTGCAACGAGCGCGGCGTACCTCTCGCTTCGGAGAGAGGAGAGCGCATAGCTGCGCACGTGCTCAGGCTGTTCATGAACGGCTTGACTGGGCCGAATGAACTGCTTGACGCTGAGAGGAACTGGGCTAGGCGGCCTGACCTTCCGGTCGAGCAGATTGATATCAACTACACAGGTATGAGAAAGGCCGCGTGATCCAGTTTGGTTTTTGCAGCCGGCACTTGGGGAGATGCCGCGTGACCGGGAACAAACCTTGCTTTTGAGAGTTTGTAGAGCCGTTTCAGCGGACGACTGACCGAAATGCTCCTCGCCGTGAAGAGTGCCATCTCGAGGGCCGTTTTGGCTGGCAGGCGTGCCAGTGCGGAAGTGTTCGGTGTGGTTGACCTCACGACCAAAGCGGGTGCCAAAATCGCTCCCATCACCTTGGGAATGGCCATTCAATTCGTGGCGAACGCATCGGTGCTGGATACGACGTTCGCCGAGCCATGGTCTTCTACGGCGAACCGGCGACGCCGAGCCTAAGGGCGAGAGAGTGCGAACGCTTATGGGCGCAGTTTGGCGGCGCGCTCCTGCGACCGTAATCCCACCATCTTCCGGACGATGTATGTCCGAACAGGCACATTCTTCCTTCGGGGTGGCCGACCTTCCGCGCTGAGTTTGGATGACCATGAGCGCCCATGGATGGTCTGATGACAGCGCACAGACCCAAGAAGGTCGCGCCCGTCACCACCCGCTTTGTACGCTTCTGGTACTTGTCTTTTTCAGAAAGTGCGCCACAGAATAGACGATTGAGGTTCTGTCTCTCTGGGAGGATGGGATGGACATTCAAACACCTGTCCGGCCTGCGCAGACGACGGCCAAGGAGCTGGTTCGAGAGAGCCTTTTGGGCCCTCAACCGGGCGCCATCATTTCCGTGAAAGCAACCATTACAGCAGTGCGCGAGCGCGGCCTTTATCTCCATGAGACGGACTGCCAGTTGGTCGCGATGATCGTCGATTGTGCCACGAAACGGGAGCTTTTCGTTGCGTTCGACGTGCGCGAATCCTGATGCCCCTTCGTTGGTTCAACCCGCCTGTCTACGTCAAGACCGACAGACCGGGATTCCGCCTTGGGATCAGCCGTATCGACACTGCCGCCGAGGAACTACTGAAGTGGTCCAACCGTGGCCCCAAATGGCGACTGGCGGCGGAGGCCTGCCTGACGGCGATGGATGGCAAGATGCCGACCAACGACTTCCGTGTACTCTTCGAGGATGCGGCTGAGGAGGAGGAAATGCTGCTGCCCGATTAGCAATGTTAGGGGCGTCGAGGAACATTCGCAGCCGGCCACCGTTGCATGCCCGGATACCAACGAGCGAAGCTGGCGTCGAATGAACTCAGGTGCCGTCCTGGTCGTGGAGGATGAGAGCCTTATCCTCCTGGATATCGAACACTCGCTGCGTGAAGCCGGGTTCGAGGTGATTGCCGTCTATAAAGGGGACAATGCCATCGCGACCTTTGATCGTAACCCGGATGGTGTCGCAGCCCTCCTGACCGATATAAGGATCGGAGAAGGCCCCACTGGCTGGGACGTCGCCCGTCACATGCGGACCGTCAACCCCAGTTTGCCAGTCATTTACATGAGTGGCGATGGTGCGGAGGACTGGCCGTCACTTGGAGTGCCAAACAGCCTCATGATAACCAAGCCGTTCGTTATGCCCCAGATCATCACGGGCCTCGCAAACCTTCTCAATTCACAAGCAGGGCTGGCAGCTCCTGGCTGACGTGCCCCCCAGTCACACGATCCCCTCGCTCAGACATTTGCATCAGACATTCCGATCTCCTAAATTAGCCTCGTGGTGCAACTGCGATACGGCTTAAGGCAAGACTCGGACGAGAGCTGGACGGTATTCGACGTGTTTACCGGCCAGCCAGCCGATGCATGGGGGGCACCGGCGGAATATTTGGATCAGGAATACGCCGAAGATCTGGTAGGCATACTGAATGCCGAAGACCTCAAGCGTCGATTGTCGCGAGGGAGGGTCGTATGATGGCAACCCACTGGTTCACCCCCGGTTCCCGTCATCGGGGGGCGACCCGGCATGACCTACAACGTCAACAGCGTGGAGGCCGCTTCCGAATATCTGGTGAAATGGACAAAGCGTGGCCCTAAGTGGAACCAAGCTGTCCGCGCCTGCATGGCCGCTATGGCCGGTGAGGCGACGGCTCAAGAGGCGCGGAGGTGCTTCGAGGAGGGGCAGTTCCGAGCTGCTCATGAAAAGACTGACTAGCCCGCCACCCCGTCGACACCTGCGGGCAGCATTACCGGATGGGTAGCTCGCTGAAGACCAAGCCAGATACAAACGTGGCGGAGTTCACGGGCCGGACCTAAGTCCCGCCGCCAAAACGCATTGGTCCGAGCTTGGCTTCCGGTAAGGAACTGTCTCGGGAGATCGATGTTGCGTGGGCGGCCACAGCTACGTCCCTCCCCGCGGTCGTCGGTTCGCACGGGGGGCGAACCCTAGCCTTGAAAGGGATTGTAGCGTGGGATGGACCTATGACTACCCAATCTTCTACAACCGTCACGGGGCTTACCCTGACCGCAGTTTGCCGGATGGATCAAACTCCCCACAAAGGACTTTCAATGCCCATACCTGAGGAGTTGGGAGATGCGGAGCTCGTTTTCGACTGCCCCAAATGCTGCCATCCTATTGTAAGGCGAGGATCATGGTTCAAGGTAATATCCATGTTTCGTTGCGAGGCCTGCAATGCCAAGATTCGTCTCGGCTACCCAGACAAGCTGGTGTTGTTCGAACGGCATCGCCATCTGATAAAAATCCCACCAGCGGATGCATCCGCTTTTTGAATGAGACCGTAGCTCCGCGGACCTACTCTGGAATTCCGGCGTCGAAGTGAGCGATGGCTTCGACGAAAATGCGGTAAAGGCTATCCACATCCTCATCCAGCTCTATTCTCTTGATGCCGACCGCTTTGGCGTCGGCCAGGAGCTTGTGGGTGAGTTCACCGATTGAGACCGCGTCGGGAGGCGCCGTCTCTGGGATGTCGTTAGCAATCCACTTGTGCAGAAAGTTGATGCCGCGTGTGCTCATCTAAAGTTCCACGAGCCGCGAAGAGCACAGAACGCAAGCACAGCGACAGCGGCCGAGATCAGAATTCCTTTCGGGTTCTGCCACCTTGGTGGAGGGCGAGGTACTAGTTTCTCGGCATGATCGCTCATATCGAGACAAGCTACGCCGGGAGATTAGGTTCCGCTTATCTTTGACGCGTTCGGTCATCGGCAGGGCTGCCGAAGAGGCAAGCTGGACAAGAAAACCGCAGCTAGTCGGCTTTGTGCCTACCGCTTAACCTTTGTTATTGCAGTGGTGCTGCCCTGCGGTATTTACGCTGCGCCGCTGCGTCCTATGATCGGTCAGCGAGAGCTTCCGAAAGTTGAGCACGTGAAGGAATGGACCTATTTTGGGTGATGCCGATGCTGGTCATTGTCCACCTTTCGAGTGTCGCGAACGCCGCAGATCAACAGGATGGATTTGATCGTGAAAGGAAGCCGACCGAGTATTTCGTTGTTGGATTTCGACATACTCTCCCGGGCTCTTACGTCAGCCGTCCGGGATAGCCCGGACTCCAATTGGAAGGTCCAGGCGCGCGAGCTTGTGCGCCTCTACACCGGCAAAAAGTCAGCCGACGAAAATTTGATCGCAGCATTGGTTCATGCCAGTCGCGCCCAGTTGGACTTGGAGGAATCCAAGGCCGGTCGGCCCGGCAAGATTGATTGAATACCTCCACTTGCTCGACGTGCTTTATCACCGGATTCTGGATGGCGTTTCTAATGCAAGGCTAGAAATGCAGCGCGACGGAATTTGACCTCACAACGCCTCACCTCAGCTGAAAACACGCTCAGCACCAGCGGGTGCTGCATGGAATAGTTCCGGCAAATCGAAGTTCGGCTCCGAACGGAGACGGACATGGCAGTGACCCAACGTGCCAACGACAATCGAATGCCAGAAAAGAAGCCGTTTGGCCGCGCGGGGGAGATGTCGCGCGAGCAGGCGGAGGAAGCAGTCAGGTCGCGACGAAGGTACAAGATGGCGAGACGGGCACGGGAGTCGAAGCGAGGCTCGGCCATGCCTCGCATCGTTGCTGTCAGAAGCCAAGACTAGGCCGTTGCCGCTTCCGCTGGTCAGGCAAAATGAAGACGGGGGCCGGGGCGTCAGAATGTCGGTTTAGTACAAACCCGAGCTCGGTACGTTTCCAACTCTGACATTTCTTCCAAGTCTTTTGTAATCACGGTGGCGGGGGCTCGCCGTGCATCGATTCGCATTCTCCTATGATTGTCGCGCCAAGAGGCGTAGCGTCACAAGATCGTCTGCACGTTTTTACGGGCGCGGACGGCAAGGAGATTGGAAAGCTCTTGCCCCAGGCGGGATTGAGCCATGACCAATCCAAAGAACAATTCCTATAAAAACGGATTGCTGTGTCGGCTCAACCCCGATGACCTAGCGCTTCTGCAGCCACACCTTGAGCCATGTGCCCTCAATTTGAGAATGAATCTGGAGCAAGCCGCTTCGGAGATCACTACGATGTACTTCCTGGAGGACGGCATCGGTTCTGTGGTTGCGAGGACCTTGGGGAGGGAAGCCGAGGTTGCGCTTATCGGTTTTGAGGGAATGACTGGTGCGGCGCTCGTGATGGGGGCTGACTATGCCGCGCATGAATGTTTTGTCCAGCTGCCCGGCAACGCTTTCAGGATCGGAGCTGAGCCATTCAAGGCGGCACTCTCGAACAGCCCGACGCTGCGCCTCTTACTCTTGCGCTATGTCCAGTATCTCCACATCCAGACCAGCTATACGGCGCTGATCAACGCGCGCGCAAACCTTGAAGAGCGTTTGGCGCGATGGCTTCTAATGTGTGATGATCGGGTCCACGGTGGACGCGTTGTAATCACCCATGAGTTTCTAGCCATCATGCTGGGCTCGAGGCGTCCGGGAGTTACCGTTGGGCTTCAGGTGCTGGAAGGACGCGGGTTCATCTATTCCCGACGTGGCGAAGTGCGTATCCGGGACCGCAGCGGCCTTCTGGCATCTGCAAATGGCACCTACGGTCAGCCGGAGGCAGACTACGTGAGGCTGCTTGGAGACATCCGCTCGTCTCCAGACCTGACTTAGATCATTGGGGAGCACAACCGGTTGCCATTAGAGATCATCTCGCAATCCGGCGCTTCAGATCGACATCCTTCAGGGAGATCAACGTCGTTGGCATACTATACCTTGGCCTTGCGCCACCCAGCCCACCACGCTTCCCATTCCAAGCAGAACCATCTCTCCCCTCGAGGTTGCATGGAAAATCACCAGCACAGATTCAACTGTCATATTGAGCGAGGGATCGTGGGGAGTTTGGGATTGCGTCGCCAATAGGCCGGCGTCGCCAATACCCGGCAAGGTTAGGCGGTGGCGACCTTCTCGGGTGCACTGCCCACACGGCCGAAGCGGCGGCACACGTCCTGACGAGATTGCCAGGGCGGACTTGATGCCGTCGCTATCCGCATAGCGGGCATTGTCAGATCTGCGGGGACCTGATCGATCTCCGCCTACGCCCGCAGCAGTGGGCAATTAGGTGATCAATAAACGAACGTGCTACATCGGGCTGACTTTTCCCATTCCCAACGCCTCAGCGACATCGAGCTTTCGCGTGCGATCCGTGCCAACCTTATGCGCCAGCGGGCGTGTCTTGCTTGACGAGCTTGCTTGCGTCCGCATGGAAGTCAGAGACGCCTCTGCTGTTCGCTACCATCTACGGTCGGACTTTGCAGAAGCTTCGCTTCAAGCACTAGCGACGCCCAAGGCCCCCCAAATCAAGCCGTCCTGTAAAGGCTGAAGTGTCTGTCCCACGACCAGGGAACATGTCTCTGAAATGGAAGTTCGGGACGCGATTGGTAAGGAAATCTCCTTGAAACAGCCGAGCAAAGCCCCGCCACCGATTCGAGACCCGGTGCCGGGCCACCTGCGATCAAATCTTTTGGTAGCGCTGGAACCTGTTTCTGAAATCCAAGTTAAGTTCAGCTTGGTTATCAATCCCCACCAAGCGTAGGCGAGCAAGGCCCGTCGCTGTTGTTGTGTGCTCAGCGGCGGGCTTACTTCATTTAACATCACGATTTCGCCTCACGGATCGCCCGCAAAGTCGCGTGGCCTAGCTTGTCCTCTCGCTTCAAGGTCTTCACACGTCCGACAAGGTCGACGGTGGTGGGGATAACGCTGATTCTGGCGTCGGCAGTTTGAGTTACGCGACCTGATGCCGCTCTCCCAGAAACTATCTTCGGTTGAGCCAGGGCGTTGGTTCATCGTTGCCGCCCACTATCGGTGCGAAGGTTGCCAGCGTTTACACCGCCTTCCTTATCCAGAAAAGGTGGAACTGTTCGAAAGATACGCCCAAGGGTGTGAAGACGGGCT
>NZ_JARIXW010000009.1:0-150305 GCF_029269325.1 Mesorhizobium sp. XAP4
TTGCCATGGCCTGCGCGGTGGCGGTGCCATTGGCGGAAACCACAAAGCTGTTCAGTGTCGGGGTACCCAGGCCATGGTTGGCGATGAAGGTATTCTGCAGCATAGTCTGGCGCTGCGCCAACGTTGAGGTTGTGTCCATACCGGTGATCGATAGGACCGCGGCATCCAGCGCCTGCTGCTCGTTGGACCGGGTCTGGACCGCCCTGGTATAGTCGACCGAGAACCCGATGGCGGTGATGATGGGCGCCAGCATGAAAACAAACAACGGGGCCATCGAACCGTCATGGGAACGCGCGAACCGGTGTACAATTCAGACGTGGGAGCATTTCTGAGCGGCTCAGACCGCCACCGAGTGCCTGGCTTTGCCGGTTTCAAGATATTTGTCGAACTTCGCTGCGACGCTTCTGACAAAGGGCCGGCTTTCCGCCGGCACGACGAAGCGGTCACCATCAAGTTCAAGCAACCGCGCCGGATCATGAAGGGCCGTGGAACTTGCCTTCAGCAGAAGCCTCTGGCCGGCTTTGCCAAAACGCTCCACCAGCTCGATGGCTGAGAAGGCGAAATCACACATCAGCCTCTCGATGATCCAGCCGCGGACGCGGTCGTCGTCGGAAAGCGCGATGCCGCGGACAGCCGCCAGCCCACCGTCTGAGACCATGCGTCCATACTCCGTGTTCGATGGCATATTCTGCACATAGCCTTGGCGAAATTGACTGATGGACGATGGGCCGAGGCCGATCAAGGTTTCGCAGCGATCCTCGGTATAGCCTTGGAAATTCCGGCGCAAGCAGCCGGTTCGGGCCGCTACAGCCAACGCATCGTTGGGCTTGGCGAAATGGTCGAAGCCGACGGGCTCATACCCCGCGTTCAGCATAAGACACGCGGCCAGTTGTGATTGAGCAAGGCGCTGTGCCGGACCAGGCAACCATGCCTCGTCGATCATCGTCTGATGCTTCTTGAACCAGGGTACATGCGCGTAGCCAAACAACGCCATCCGATCCGGTTCCAGGGTCAGTGCCTGCGCGACGGTTGAGGAGACGCTCTCCCTGGTCTGGTGCGGCAAGCCGTAGAGCAGGTCCAGATTGACCGATTCGACGCCGCGCGAACGAACGCCATCGATGACCGCTTTGGTCTGCAAAAAGCTTTGCTCGCGGTTAATTGCCTTTTGTACCTTCAGGTCAAAGTCCTGGACGCCGAGGCTCGCCCGGGTCATGCCGATCTCGGCCAGCGCATCAAGACGGGCGTCGTCCATATCATTGGGATCGATTTCGACGCTGATCTTGGCGTCCGGAAGGAAATCGAAGCTGGACCGCAATGCTTTCCCCAGCACCACCATGTCCTCGGACTTCAGCATCGTCGGAGAGCCGCCACCGAAGTGGACGGCGCGCACGCCAGCCTTGCCGCCGACAATACGGGCAACGGTGGCGATCTCGGCGTGCAACGAGCGGAGATAGGCAGTTACCGGCTCATAGTGACGTGTTTGCTTGGTGTGGCAGGCACAGAACCAGCAGAGTCTGTCGCAGTAGGGAATATGCAGATAGAGTGAAATCTCGTCGCCGTTCTCCAGCGCCTCCAGCCAGCCTCGACAGATAGTGGCATCGACCCCCGGATGGAAATGCGGCGCGGTCGGATAGCTCGTGTAGCGCGGCACGTTCTCGCCAAGTCTGGCAGCTAGTTCCGGTCGCATCTCGCCATTCCTGTGGTTGCATGGCCCGGAAAATGACCGCAACGGCACGCCGATACCTTGATTTCGGTCAAAGCCTTTGCACCGGACAAACTGCCACAAGGCTTTTTCAATGGCCGATGCTTATCTTGCCGATACCCTGGATCCTCGGACGATCGTGATGACAGTGCGTCAGGATGTTCATAGTGCCGGTATTCCCGTGCTTTGCCAATCCTGCGAGGCAAGGCATCGCGGCATTTGCGGTGCCCTTGATCCCGATCAATTGGTCGGGCTCGCCAAGACCTCGTCAACGCACACCGTTGAACCGGGGTCAGAACTGATGGGCGACGCCGAAACCGTCGACAGCTATTCCAACGTGCTTTCCGGCGTCGTGAAGCTGACGAAGAGCCTTTCGGACGGGCGCCAGCAGATTGTCGGGCTTCAGTTTGCCCCCGATTTTCTGGGACGGCCGTTCAAGGTGGAAAGCGTGATCAACGCGGAAGCGGCAACGGCCGTCTCCCTGTGTTCGTTTCCAAGGGCTTCCGTCGAAAGGATGATGAGGGAGTCGCCGGATCTCGAGCACCGCCTGCTCAAGCAGACGCTGAACGAACTCGACGATGCACGCGACTGGATGGTCACGCTGGGACGCAAGACCGCTGCGGAAAAAGTGGCGAGCTTTCTGCTGATGATTGCCAGAAACATCGATCCCACGCTCGATCCAAACACCAATCCGACGAGCTTCGAACTGCCTCTCACACGTGCCGACATCGCCGATTTCCTCGGCCTGACAATCGAGACGGTGAGCCGCCAGTTGACCCGGCTGCGGACAGACGGCGTGATCCGGATCGACAACAACCGCCATGTGACTGTGGACAGCCTTGCCCGGTTGGCGAGCCGCTCCGGAGCCTAGAGTAATTCCAGGAAAAGGCTGAAACAGTTTTCCGTCCGGAATTGCGTCAACTCTAGTCTCGATCGACGATCCCGATCATCGGCAGGACATGCTCGCGTTCAAACACGATGTGCCGGCGCAGATTCTCGAACAGGCCGCGCAACATGAACCCGAGGGCTTCGGGGTTTTCGACCGCCTCGCCATGACCGATGGCCAGCAGAATTTCGGTCACCTCACCGCCAACGCATTCGTCTTCCATATGTTCGGCCCGCAATCGCCGGGTTGAGGCAAGGTTCGCATTGCTGCTGACCACGGCATCCCCGTAGGCGGGAAAGATGACCGTCTCTTCGTATTGATCAATGTTGCGCAGCAGCGGAACGATCGCGTTGGCCGCGCCGAGACACTCCAGGCGATCGACGCCGGGCAAGGCGCCCGCCATTCTTTCCAGGGCGTCGCAGAGCTGCAGCTTTTCCCTGTGCGCGCGCTTCATCACCGCGGCTGGACCACTTCCCTGCTGGATCGATCAGTCGGTGCGGGATTTTCATCGCCTGCTTCGAACAGCGACGATCCCAGCCCCTTCTTCCGGCTCAAGGGCGGCCTCCGAGTGCAAGACCACGCTGCCCACTCAGAAGGGGCTGGGCTTTGACATGGATCAAGGCGGCGACAACGCGACTGCTGAATTGGTGTCTATGCGGATTGGCGTCCGCGCATCGGAATCCGAGGTCGGGGATAGCTCATGAAGTTCGGCACGCAAATCTTCGTTTTGAGCCTTTTCACATTTGCAGCCCTGGTGGCCGCGGGCTTCGGCGTGGACCAGCCCTTTCGACAGCATATGTGGGTGCTGTTTTTTGTGTTGCTTGGTTTTGTCGCCATCCTCATCCGCAACACGAATTTCGAGGTGGCCGCTCCGATTGACCCATCCGCTTACATGGATGGTCCAATCCGCTACGGCGCCATCGCCACCATGTTCTGGGGTGTCGTCGGCATGCTTGTCGGCGTGGTCATCGCGCTGCAGCTTGCCTACCCCGATCTCAACATCCAGCCCTGGTTCAACTTCGGCCGTTTGCGGCCGCTGCATACGTCCGGAGTGGTCTTCGCATTCGGCGGCAACGCATTGCTTTGCACGTCATTGTACGTCGTGCAACGCACCTGTCGCGCGCGCCTGTTCGGCGGCGATCTCGCCTGGTTCGTGTTCTGGGGTTACCAGCTTTTCATTGTCATGGCCGCGACCGGCTATCTGCTCGGCATCACCGAGAGCCGGGAATACGCCGAACCCGAATGGTACGTGGACATCTGGCTGACCATCGTCTGGGTCGCCTATCTCATCTTGTTCCTCGGCACGATCTTCAAGCGCAAGGAACCGCACATCTACGTCGCCAACTGGTTTTACCTCTCCTTCATCGTGACCATCGCGATGCTGCATGTGATCAACAACCTGTCGATGCCGGCCTCGTTCCTGGGCTCAAAGAGTTACTCCGCCTTTTCCGGGGTCCAGGACGCCCTGACGCAATGGTGGTATGGCCACAACGCCGTCGGCTTCTTCCTCACTGCCGGCTTCCTCGGCATGATGTATTACTTCGTGCCCAAGCAGGCGAACCGGCCGGTCTATTCCTATCGGCTGTCGATCATCCATTTCTGGGCGATCATCTTTCTCTACATCTGGGCCGGGCCGCATCACCTGCACTACACCGCCCTGCCCGATTGGGCGCAGACGCTCGGCATGGTGTTCTCGATCATGCTGTGGATGCCGTCATGGGGTGGCATGATCAACGGCCTGATGACGCTGTCCGGCGCCTGGGACAAGCTGCGCACAGACCCCATCATCCGTATGATGGTGATGGCCATCGCCTTCTACGGCATGTCGACCTTCGAAGGTCCGATGATGTCGATCAAGACGGTCAACTCGCTGTCGCATTACACCGACTGGACCATTGGCCACGTGCACTCCGGTGCGCTCGGCTGGGTCGGCATGATCTCGTTCGGCGCAATCTACTTCATGGTGCCGAAGCTCTGGAACCGTGAGCGGCTCTACTCGCTGAGGCTCGTCACCTGGCACTTCTGGCTGGCGACCCTGGGGATCGTCGTCTACGCCGCCGTCATGTGGGTTTCCGGCGTCATGCAGGGCCTGATGTGGCGTGAATACGACGAGCAGGGTTTCCTGGTCTATTCCTTCGCCGAAACCGTGGCCGCCATGCATCCCTACTATCTCATGCGCGCCATTGGCGGGGCAATGTATCTCTCCGGCGCCCTGATCATGGCCTGGAACATCGCCATGACCATCCTCGGATACCAGCGCGAGGAGGAGCCGATGCCCGGCTCTGTTCCCGCCCTTCAGCCTGCCGAATAAGGAGCCAGACAATGGGCTTGATGGACAGACACGCACTCATCGAGAAGAACGCCACGCTTCTTCTCGTTGGCTCTCTTCTTGTGGTGACCGTCGGCGGCATCGTCGAGATCGCACCGCTCTTCTATCTCGACAACACGATCGAGAAGGTGGAAGGCATGCGCCCCTATTCGCCGCTCGAACTTGTCGGGCGCAACATCTATGTGCGCGAGGGCTGCTACCTCTGCCACAGCCAGATGATCAGGCCGTTCCGCGACGAAGTCGAGCGCTACGGTCACTACAGCCTGGCTGCCGAGTCGATGTACGATCATCCTTTCCAGTGGGGATCGAAGCGTACCGGGCCGGACCTCGCCAGAGTTGGCGACCGCTACTCGAATCTGTGGCATGTCGAGCATCTCACGGATCCGCGTTCGGTGGTGCCGGAATCGATCATGCCGAGCTACGCGTTCCTCAAAGACACGCCGATCGAGGTGGAGGACTTCTCGACGCATCTGGTTGCCAACAGGCGTGTCGGTGTCCCCTACAGCGATGACATGATCGCCCGCGCCAATGCCGACCTGATGGCGCAAGCCGATCCCAACGCCGACACGTCCGGCCTCGAAGCCCGCTACCCCAAAGCCAAGATCGGCGACTTCGACGGCAACCCGCAACAGGTCACCGAAATGGATGCCCTTGTCGCTTATCTCCAGATGCTCGGCACGCTGGTCGATTTCAAGAACTACGACGAAGCCGCGGGCTATCGCTGAGGGAGTTCTACCCATGGATTACAATTTGATGCGAGAGTTTGCCGACAGCTGGGGCCTGGTCGCCATGGCGCTTTTCTTTGTCGGCGCGACTGCCTTCGCGCTCCGCCCCGGCAGCCGCAAGCTGGCCGACGAAGCTGCCCGGATTCCCCTTGAGGACGAGTGATCATGAGCGACGAGCATATCGATGAAATCTCCGGCGTCTCGACCACCGGCCACGAATGGGATGGCATCCGGGAACTGAACAACCCGCTTCCCAGATGGTGGGTCATCACGTTTTACATCACCATTGTCTGGGCCATCGGCTACACCATCGCCTATCCGGCATGGCCCCTGCTGCACTCGGCGACGAAGGGTTTGCTCGGCTATTCCAGCCGCAACGAAGTCAGGAACGAGCTGACTGCGGCTGAAGCCGCCAAGGGCAAATACATCTCGGCGGTGGCGTCCAAGAGCGTCTCGGAGATCGCCGCGGACGATGGCCTGCGCGAATTCGCAATCGCGGCCGGTGGTGCCGCCTTCAAGGTCAATTGCGTACAATGCCATGGCTCCGGCGCCCAAGGTTCCAAGGGCTTTCCCAATCTCAACGACGACGACTGGCTGTGGGGCGGCAAGGCCGAGCAGATCCAGCAGACGATTACGCACGGCATCCGCTTCGCGTCCGATCCGGACACGCGCCTGTCGGAAATGCCTGCCTTTGGCGACATCATAACCGCTGACCAGATCGCTCAGGTCGGCACCTATGTCGCCAGCCTGTCGGGAAAGGTCCAGCATGCCGGCCTCGTCGAGCCCGGCGCCAAGGTCTTTGCTGAAAATTGCGTGGCCTGTCATGGCGACAATGCAAAAGGCAACAAGGAGCTCGGGGCGCCCGACCTGACCGATTCGATCTGGCTCTATGGATCCGGTGAGACAGCCATCGCCGCACAGGTCCGTGCGCCAAAACAGGGCGTCATGCCGGCCTGGGGCGCACGCCTGGGCGAGACCAAGGTCAAGGAACTCGCCGTCTATATCCATTCGCTTGGTGGTGGGGAATAGGAAGCGGGGACCTGTTCCCACCCTTCGCCAGCCAAGCGACGAGGCCCGGCCATGCCGGGCCTCGACCTGTATTCGGCACCGGTAATTGACTTGCATCAACGCGCCTGCCCCCGCCCCGCGCCAAGACTTGCCTACGCTGGCAGCCTGGGCATGGGCAGATTGTCGCCTGCGCGAGTGGAGATGCATGTGCTGGACAATACGCAGGTAGAGCGGCTCGAAGCCGAAGCGGCCAATTCCGCCAAGGTGCGCCAGCCGATGTATGCCGCGCGCAAGAAGATATTCCCGAAACGGGCAACAGGGAACTTTCGTCGGTTCAAGTGGCTGGTGATGGCGATCACACTCGGTATCTACTACCTGACACCGTGGTTGCGATGGGACCGTGGCCCGTTCGCCCCGGACCAGGCCGTGCTGCTCGATCTCGCCAACCGGCGCTTCTACTTCTTCTTCATCGAGATCTGGCCGCAGGAATTCTACTATGTGGCCGGCCTTCTGATCATGGCCGGCGTCGGTCTTTTCCTGATCACGTCGACTATCGGTCGCGCCTGGTGCGGCTATACATGTCCGCAGACTGTATGGGTCGATCTGTTTCTGGTCGTCGAGCGCGCCATCGAGGGTGATCGCAACGCACGCATGAAACTCGATGCCGGCCCATGGACCGCCCGCAAGCTTGCGCTGCGGGCATCGAAACACGCCATCTGGCTGGGCATAGGGGCGGCGACGGGCGGCGCCTGGATCTTCTATTTTGCCGATGCGCCGACGCTGGTTGGCGAACTCTTTACCGGCACCGCGGCACCCGTTGCCTACATCACCGTCGCCGTGCTGACGGCCACGACCTATACGTTCGGCGGGCTGATGCGCGAACAGGTCTGCACCTACATGTGCCCATGGCCACGCATCCAGGCGGCCATGCTCGACGAAAGTTCGCTCACCGTCACCTACAATGACTGGCGCGGCGAACCGCGTTCGCGTCATGCCAAGAAGGTGCAAGCCGCGGGACAGTCGGTCGGCGACTGCGTCGACTGCAATGCCTGTGTCGCGGTCTGCCCGATGGGGATCGACATTCGCGACGGCCAGCAGCTCGAATGCATCACCTGCGCGCTTTGCATCGACGCCTGCGACGGCGTCATGGGCAAGCTCGGCAGGGAACGCGGACTGATTTCCTACGCAACGCTCTCCGATTACAACGCCAACATGATGCTGGCGACCGCGGGCGGCTCCAGTTCAGTCAACCCGTCGCTGGTCAGGACCGCTGATGGCCTGTTCTCCGACAAGGTGGCGCATTTCCATGTCAGCAAGATCTTCCGGCCACGCACCTACGTCTACATGGGTCTGTGGTCGCTGATCGGCCTGGGTCTGCTCTATTCGCTGCTGACGCGCGACAGGCTCGAAGTCAATGTGCTGCACGACCGCAATCCGCAATTCGTACCGTTGTCCGACGGCTCGATCCGCAACGGCTACACCGTCAAACTGCTCAACATGATCCCCGAGCCGCGGATCATTGTTGTCACCATGCAGGGCTTGCAAGGAGGCGAAATGAGCGTGGTCGGGGACGACATCAAGGCGGGTCGCTCCTTTGCCATCCCGGTCGAGCCCGATCGCCTGAAAATGCTGAAGGTCTTCGTGCGCCAGCCGGCCGACCAAATCCGTGGCGCAGCGCAAACCTTCACGTTCCGTGTCGAGGACAAGTCGAGCTTCGAGGCGGACGAATACACCGCCACCTTCAACGCGCCGGAGATCGCCAGATGACCGCTAACGCTGAAAAAACCCGCGAATTCACCGGCAGGCACATGCTGTTCACCATCCTTGCCTTCTTCGGCGTGGTCATCGCGGTCAATCTGACGATGGCCACGCTCGCCAACACCAGTTGGACCGGCCTTGTCGTCGAGAACACCTATGTGGCGAGCCAGCAATTCAACAAGAAGGCCGAGGAGGGTCGCGCGCAAGCAGCCCTTGGCTGGACCGGCAGGCTGACCATCGCATGGGGCGAAGTTCGCTATGGCCTCACCGACGCCGCCGGCAAGCCGGTTCCCTTGCATGGCGTCAAGGTGCTGTTTCGCCATCCCGCCTACGAGAAAGAGGACAAGTCGGTCATCCTCGCGCCCGCCTCGGACCAGGAATTCGCAGCCCAGCACATGCCGAAGGACGGCGTCTGGATTGTGGAAGTCGACGCCGACGCCGGTCTGGAAAAGCCGTATCGCGACGTCCGCAGGATCATGATTTCCAATGGAGCGCTGCAATGAGTTGTTGTGCACCGGGCGCCGAAATGGCGCTTGATCTGGTCAACACCGGATCGGTCCTGCCGTCCAGCCAGGAGATCAGGCTGGCGAGCCGATCGCTCGGCGATGATCTCCGCCAGACCGATCTTTCAGTCCCCACGGTTCATTGCGCGGCCTGCATCGAGGCGATCGAGACGGCATTGGGAATGCTCGATCAAGTGGAGAGCACTCGGGTCAACCTGTCGACGAAGCGGGTCGCGGTCCGCTGGCGTGGAAACCAGGTGCCACCGTTCGTCGCCGCGCTGGGACGGCTAGGCTACGAGGCGCATCTGTTCGACCCCGAGGTCGACAACAAGGACAAAACGCTTTCGGAGCTGATCCGCGCCGTTGCTGTCGCCGGCTTTGCGGCGGGCAACATCATGCTGCTTTCAGTGTCGGTCTGGTCTGGCGCCGAAGGCGCAACGCGGGACCTGTTTCATTGGCTCTCGGCGCTGATCGCGATCCCGGCACTTGCCTTCGCGGGCGGCATCTTCTTCCGCTCGGCCTGGAACGCGCTGCGTCACGGCCGCATGAACATGGACGTGCCGATCGCGGTCGGGGTGTCCCTCGCCTACGCCATGAGCCTCTACGAGACGATCAACCATGGCGACCACGCCTATTTCGATGCGTCGGTGTCGCTGCTGTTCTTCCTGTTGATCGGCCGCACGTTGGATCACGTGATGCGCGAACGTGCCCGGACCGCCGTGAAAGGCCTGTCCCAGTTGGCCGTACGTGGCGCCATGGTGCTGCGCGGCGACGGCGCACGCGACTATCTGCCGGTTGGCGAGATCGAACCCGGCATGCTGCTGTTGATCGCAGCCGGTGAAAGGATACCCGTCGACGGCAAGGTCTCTCGAGGGACGTCGGACCTGGACTGTTCGCTTGTCTCGGGCGAGAGCACGCCCCGAAGCGTAGCGCCAGGCGAAGCCGTACAGGCTGGAGTCCTCAACCTGACCGGCCCGCTGACGATTGAGGCGACAGCCGCCGCGAAAGATTCGTTTCTGGCGGAAATGGTTCGGCTCATGGAAGCCGCTGAGGGCGGTCGCGCGCATTATCGCCGGATCGCCGATCGCGTTTCAGCGCTCTATGCTCCGGTGGTTCATCTCACCGCCTTCGTGACTTTCCTTGGCTGGATGGCGGCGACGGGCGACTGGCACCGGGCGACAACCATCGCCATTGCCGTTCTGATCATCACCTGCCCGTGCGCGCTCGGCCTCGCCGTGCCGATCGTGCAGGTGGTCGCCGCGCGGCGCCTGTTCGAGAACGGCATCATGGTCAAGGACGGTTCGGCCATGGAGCGCCTGGCGACGATTGATACAGCAGTGTTCGACAAGACCGGGACCCTCACGCTCGGCCAGCCCCGGCTGGTCAATGCGGGCTCGATGGATCCGGGCATGCTGGCAGTCGCGGGAGACATGGCCGCGCATTCCCGCCATCCGTTTTCAAGGGCCATAGCCGGCTTTGCCGCTCCTGGCGCGCGGCACAAATTCGATACCGTGACCGAGCATCCAGGGTTTGGCATCGAAGCCACCGACGCCGGAAGCACTTGGCGGCTAGGTCGACGCGGATGGGCTGGATGGAAGGCCCGGACCGGTGGTGAAGGCAAACATGGCTATGGCGGAACGGTGCTGACAAAAGACGGGCTCATTGTCGCGACCTTCAATTTCGAGGATGCGCTGCGCGCCGACGCCGGCTTGGCGATCAAGCTATTGAGCGACGCCGGGGTGTCGGTGCAGATGCTGTCGGGCGATACTGCGGGTGCCTGCGGTGAAGCCGCCGAGATGCTGGGTATCGAGGACTTCGTTCCGTGCCTGTTGCCATCCGGCAAGGTCGAGCGCATCGAGACCCTGGCGAAAGACGGACACAAGGTTCTGATGGTTGGTGACGGCCTCAACGACACGCCTGCACTGAGCGCGGCGCATGTCTCGATCGCACCGGCCACCGCCGCCGACATTGGCCGCAATGCGGCCGACTTCGTATTCCTGCGCGAAAGCCTTCTGGCTGTGCCTCTCGCGCTGGATGTCTCGCGCAAGGCGGGACACCTGATCCGCCAGAACATCGCGATTGCGATCGTCTACAATGCCGTCGCCGTGCCGATCGCCATCCTGGGCCACGTCACGCCTCTTATCGCAGCGATCGCCATGTCCGCTTCATCGCTGCTCGTGATCGGAAATGCGCTGCGTCTGCAGAGTTCCAGGCCAAGTTCGCCGGTGAAAAATGTTCGGCGCGACAGGCGTTCCGATATCACCAAATTGGCCCAATCCTCATGACAACCCTTGCCTACCTCATACCTGTGGCCCTCTTTCTTGGCGCGCTTGGCCTGGGGGGGTTCCTGTGGGCTTTGAAGAGTGGCCAGTACGAAGATCTCGACGGCGCCGCCGAGCGGATCCTTATCGATCGGGAAGACAAGATCGGCAGATAGCGAAGTGCTGGCAAAATAACCGGACCACGACCGTCTCCACCTTGACTATGACGCGCCAGATCGGTGTCCGAGAATCTTAGGTCTCCAAAATGAACTCCACCAATTTGCGCCAGCGCAAAGAAACGCTGCGTCAGGTCAGCTAGGTTCTGCTCATCCGCAACGGTTGAGAGATAGGAGACTGACATGATCACGCGACGTGAAGCTCTGTTCGGGGCAGCGATCGGCGCTGCCGCCGTGGCAGCACTACCTGCATTTTCGGCACCTGTGACAAAGGCGGACATTCGAGGGCTCGCCCGCGAAAAGATCAAGCTCGTGGCACCGCCGTTCGTCCATCCGCACGATCAGGTCGCCAAGGGTGGACCCAAGATCGTCGAGTTCACCATCACGATCGAGGAAAAGCCTCTTGTCATCGACGCCGACGGCACGACGCTCAATGCGATGACCTACAACGGCTCGATCCCCGGCCCGCTGATGGTCGTTCATCAGGACGACTATCTCGAGCTGACGCTCATCAATCCCGACACCAACTCACTCGCCCACAACATCGACTTCCACGCCGCGACTGGCGCTCTGGGTGGTGGCGGTCTCACGCTGATCAATCCCGGCGAACAGGTGACCTTGCGCTTCAAGGCGACGCGGACGGGAACGTTCGTCTACCACTGCGCACCTGGCGGCGCGATGATCCCTTGGCATGTCGTCTCCGGCATGAGCGGCGCAATCATGGTGTTGCCGCGCGATGGGCTCAGGAACGACAAGGGCGAGCCGGCCAGATACGACAAGATCTTCTACATCGGCGAGAACGACTTCTATATTCCGCGCGACGAGAAGGGCAATTTCAAGAGCTACGAATCTGCCGGCGACGGTTACGATGACATCGTCAAGGTCATGCGCGGGCTGATCCCGACGCATGTCTTGTTCAACGGCAAGGTAGGTTCCCTGACCGGCGACAACGCCATGAAGGCGAAAGTCGGCGAGACCGTGTTGATCGTCCATTCACAGGCCAACCGCGATACCCGGCCGCATCTGATAGGCGGTCACGGCGACTATGTCTGGGAACAGGGCAAATTCGCCAACCCGCCGGCCAAGGACCTGGAAACCTGGTTCATCCGTGGCGGCTCGGCGGGCTCGGCGCTGTATACGTTCCTGCAGCCAGGTGTCTACGCCTACGTGAATCACAATCTGATTGAGGCCGTGGAACTCGGAGCGACCGCTCACTTCATGGTCGAAGGCGAGTGGGATGCCGACCTGATGACGCAGGTCGAGGCGCCCAAACCCATAGCCACCAACTGACGGCACTCGAAAATGCCCGGACGGCGCCGCTGTCCGGGCAAGGACAAAAGCCATGTCTCTTTTCATCCTGAAGGTCCTGCCGGTCGCCCTGGCCGCCGCTGCTGTTCCGGTAGGGCTCTCGCTAGAGGCGGTCTTTGGAGATCGACAATCCCACCCCATCGCTATGACGGTTGTCTTGCTTTCCGGTTCGATCATCTATCCGACTCCGGGCGAGTTCCTGAAAGAGGGACGCCCGCAAGGCAACCCCCGCCTCGAGCGGCAACTCGACAGACCTCTCGAAATCATGGCCTACCAGGTCGGCGCGGCCGACTATGCGGACTGCGTGTCGGCTGGCGGCTGTCAGCCAGCTCAGGAGACGCGCGCGATCCCAAGCAAAGCTCCCGTCACCGGAGTAAGCTATCTCGATGCGAATGCCTACGCCCGGTGGTATTCGGAAGTGACCGGCGACCAATGGCGACTGCCATCCGACGAAGAGTGGGCCTTTGCCGCTGCTGAGCGGTTCGCAGGCGAATTCGAGGGTGTCGAAAACGACGCCACCAACCCCGCCAGACGATGGCTCACCAGCTACAAGGCCGAGGTGGACCTCAATCGCAAACCGGACCCGATGCCCAAGAGCCGTGGCTCGTTTGGTTTCAATTCCCTGGGCCTTGCCGACTTTTCTGGCAACGTCTGGGAGTGGACTTCGACCTGCTATGTCCGCACCACGTTGGCTGCGGATGGAAGCGGTGTTGCGAGTTCGGTCGACAATTGCGGTGTCCACGTCCTTGAAGGGCTTCACAGAGCCTACATGTCGAACTTCGTCAGTGACGGAAAAAGCGGAGGCTGTGCCGTCGGTACGCCTCCCGACAATCTGGGATTCAGGCTGGTGCGAGACCGCTCTGGCTGGGCGAGCGATCTGCTCTCTCACCTGAGAATAATCTGACCGTCAGCGCCGTCGGATCTTAGTATCGGCGGCGGCTACAAACGTGACGGACCCGCTTATCGACCGGGCGACAGCATCCGCTTCAGTGTGCCATCGCGAAGCCAGTACTGGTGGAACAGTGCCGCCACGGCATGGACCGAAATCAGGACGACAAACACTGGCTTGTTGAGGGAATGGATGTCGCCCCATGGGTCGCCAATGTAGAAAGCGAGCAGTCCCACAATGGGCGTTAAAAGCAAGAGCAGATAGAAAAGGCCGTGTGAACCACGTGCGGCGATCCGCATCCAGCCAGGTCCGCTTTCTGCAGGCTCAGGCGCACCGGAAACTACACGCATTAGCAACCGGATCAGCACGAGTGCCAGGGTCGAAATTCCTATCCAGTAATGGGCAGAGCCCAATGCCTGATCGGCTGACGAGACGGCGGCTCCATCTTCGGCAGCATCGACCACGGTTGTCATGCTCTCGCCAAAGAACAGTTGGAATAACACCAGCGCAGCTATGATCCATTGAAGCGCAATCTGGGAAGTTGAGTAGCCAATTCTGGTTTCCGTCATTTGATTTTTCCTGACGTTTAACAGCTGCGTGATCGCGATACTGAATAGCCAGGGAACATCGACATAATTTGGCTCGAATCCTCCCGGAATTGTGGCTGCAACCTTACGCATTTGTAAGGCGATGGGGACGTCGAACAGCCGTCCGCGGCCCTCGCCTCGTGGAGGCACCGGCCACGTCCCTCGTCCGGATTATAGTTTTAGCCTCACAGTTGTCTGAGCTTGTGGGGCAGCGTCACATCATCCCCTCAGATCGCTACTTGGCCTTCGGCGTCGTCAAGGCCACGCCGTAGGCTAGGAGAAAGCCAGCAAAGGCCAGAACCCATGCAACGCCGGCGACATTGACGATCGCGTCCTTAGGGAGAAAAACCGCAAGGATTCGTGACAAGGCAGCGATCAGGATCGCCGCGAAGACAACAATGGTTTGCAGTCCGGCCCGTAGTTGCCGGCCGGTATGGCCAAGCGTGGCGCGGGCCATCACTGCGACCGTCATTGACCCGACGGCGCCGACGCCGAACGCATGCAGCCCGGCAGCGACCGGTACGATTGCGGGCAAAAGGATCGACGCCGAAACCAACGCAAAACCGACGGGCACGAAAGCATATGCAAGGTGGAGGATGAGCACGAGCGGATCCCGCAATGTGCGTTCGCCAGCCCAGCGCGACAGACGCCACACCTGGCAGATTGCAGCGACGGCCATAAGCATTCCTGAGACGCGGTTGTGGGGGGCGAACGTCCACGCTCCCAGCGCGATAGCTGAGATGGCTATCGATGCGATGTCAAAACGGCCGAACGGTGCAGGCAGCTTGCCAGGATTTTCCCGGGCGAGCCAGTTGCGTGTGAAGCTCGGAATGATACGCCCACCGATCAGCGAGATGAGTACGATCCCCGCAGCCATACCGAGCCTGCGGCTGATGTCGGATGTGCCTTGAAGGTGCGCCTCGATATGGAACATGCCGTTGGCGCACGCCATCACGACAAGCGGCAGCAGCACCTTGAGGTTGCGCCAGTTGCGTCCGGCGATGATTTCGCGGGCGGCGGCGGCAGCCACCACAAACAGAAATGAGCCATCGATCACCGCGGCTGCTTGCCAGCCGATGTCGGTCGAGAAGTAGACAGCGGCGCGCCCGGCAAGCCACAGGACGACCAGCGCCAGCAGTGGCAAGCCTTGTACGGGCAGCCGGCCAGTCCAATTGGGGATGGCGGTCAGCAGGAACCCGGTAACGATCGCCGGCAGATAGCCGAACAGCATCTCGTGAATGTGCCAGTCGACGGCAACGAACGCACTGTGGGCATCGACTTCGCCGGCATATATCGGCAGCCAAAGCAGAATGGAGAGCGCGGCATACAGCGACCCGAGGAAGAAGAAGGGCCTGAATCCGTAGGAAAGAAATGCGGGTCCTGTGTAGGCCCGCAGGCGTGGAATCCCCATGATTTGCGTCTCCAAATGAACAGGGCCGGATGAACCGCCGCCCTCGGTCCGTCCGGCCCTCGCCTGCCCTCATGCGGCAGGCATGGCTGTATCGATTGCCGATCAGTTGACCGGAACCTGGGTGAACAGGTCGGCGAACACCGTCTTTGCCTTCCCGGGATGCTTGACCGCCTTGGCGGCATCGAGATTGACCGGCTTTCCGACAACGATCAGGGCGACCATGCCCATGCCGTAGTGAGGCGCGCATTTGACGCCGTAAACGCCCTCCTTTGTCAGCGTAACGGTGATTTCCTCGCTGGGCTTTCCCTTGAAGGGCTCGGCGCCGTCTGGAAGCATGCCTTTGATTGACTCGGCATCATGGCTCTTGTCGGTCGGCACGAACTTGACGGTGTCGCCAGGGGCTGCCTTGACGAAGGCAGGCTGGAAAACCATGGCGCCCTTTTCGCCCTTGTTGAGCATCTGCACCATATGCTCTTCGGCGCTTGCGCCGCCGGCGAGCGCCAGGATAGAGACTGCGGCGGCGAGGATGGAGAGTTTCATCGATTTGTCCTTTGTTTCGTCTTCGCGGCATTGCGCCGTTCCATGCCATTTAGCCTGACGCGGCTGGGAACAATTTGCGCTGGCGCAAACTCAGGATAAGAAAGGTCTTCCGCACGACTGATGCGGAACCGTAGGGCCGTGAGGAATCGCTTGGCTGCGCTGGACCGATCGCTGATTTCGCGACTGCCGCTCTTCCAGGGTCTGACGCCCGACGAGCAGAGCGAGATCCTGCGGGATGCGCGGTCGTCTCGCTATGCCAAGGAGACTGCGATCTTCGAGCAGGAAGCCGAGGCTCATTCCTTCTTCGTGCTGATCGCCGGGCATATCCGTGTCGTTCGCACCACACCGGACGGACAACAGGTCATCGCCAGATACATCAGCGAAGGCGAGATTTTTGGCGTCGCCGCGGCACTTGGCCGAACGACCTACCCAGCCAGCGCAATTGCGGCGGTGGACTGCGTGGTGCTCGCCTGGCCAAACGCTCTGTGGCCGGACCTGGCGGGATGCTTCCCAGTGTTTGGGGCGGCCACATACAGGACGGTTGGAACCAGGCTGCAGGAGACGCAGACGCGGGTCGTGGAGATGTCCACCGAGCAGGTGGAGCAGCGGGTTGCGCATGCGCTTCTGCGACTGGCAAACCAGACCGGCCGAAAGACCGACAGCGGCATCGAAATCGATTTCCCGATTTCCAGGCAGGACATTGCCGAGATGACGGGAACGACGCTGCACACCGTCAGCCGCTTGCTCAGCAAGTGGGAAGACAATGGGATAATCGTCAGCGGACGCCAGAAGGTCACCGTGAAGGATGCGCACCGCCTTGTAGTTCTGGCCGAGAACCGGGACAAGCGCTGATCTCATTCTCTGCGGCGGACAGTCGCTTCCAGGTCGGCGATGAAACGGCTTTCATCGACGTGGTGTTCAAGGCACGCTTCAGCCACGGTATGGAATGTGCCGATCGGGCAGCCGACGCACAGCATCTTGTATCTCAGCACCACAGCCACCGTTGCCGGCCATTTCCTCATGATTTCGTCAACGACCATGTCGGGGTCAATCGAACTGGGTTGCTTCACGATGAAGTCTCCGCGATTTGCGAAGCCTCTTCATAAATCGCGTTCGGACCGCTCTCGTTGCGCTTTCGCAATCTGAAAATGATTCAGATCAAGACACGGCGCGCGCGACCTCGATAAGCAATGGGATAAAGTATCTGAGGAGGTTGGCATGCAAGCCAAAACCATAATGACCACACCGGTCGTTGCAATTGATCCGTCTGCGTCGATCGCCGATGCAGCCGGATTGATGCTCTCCAGCAAGATCAGCGGGCTTCCCGTCATTCGCCGTGACGGCGCGCTGGTGGGCATTATCAGCGAGGGTGATCTCCTGCGCCGTGAAGAGCTGGGCACTCAGCGCAAGCGCCCACGCTGGCTGGAGTTTCTTGTCAGCCCGGGACGAGTTGCCGAAGAATATGTCCTCGCCAACGGACGACGGATCGAAGAGGTGATGACCGACAGCGTCGTCACGGCATCCCCCAATGCATCGCTTGCCGAGGTCGTCGAGTTGATGACGCATCACCGCATCAAACGCGTCCCGATCGTCGACGGCGATAAAGTTGTCGGAATGATTGCCCGTTCCGATCTTCTTCGTGCGTTACTTGACATGCAGCCAGCCTCAACCCCGATGGCCATTGACAACGAACAGATACGCCAGAGCATCGTCGCGGAGCTTGCAGCGCAGAAATGGGCTCGAAATGAGCTGATCAATGTCACTGTCGACAAAGGGATCGTAAAACTGAACGGCGCCATCTTCGACGAGCGCGAGCGCCGGGCAGCAATCGTCGCGGCCGAAAATGCAGCCGGCGTTAAAGGCGTTGAGGACAATCTGTTTTGCGCCGAGCCGTTGTCCGTCATCCTGGTCTCGTAGCCAAGGGCTAGCACCACCATTTCCCGGGGCGAAATGTGTGCTTGGCCGCCCGACGTTCTAACGCTGTCCGGCCACATGTTGTAGCCGTGCGATCAGGTCGCGGTTGCGGCAATAGTCTGGCGGAGCATCGGCTTGCTCGTTTTGGTCGAGCCAAGTCGAGCATTCGTCCTGATGGCCGCAGGATCGGCAGCGGTTGACCGCACGATCGGTGACGGCTGCATGGTCCGCCACCACTTTCAACTGCCTGTCGACACCCAGCTTGCGCATCATGCGACCCATCAACGCGACCCTGGCGTCGACTGAAATCAGGTAGTCGAGAAAGCTCATCTTGGTCACTCCTGCCTTATGAGACTCATAGCCATGCAGGCAGCCGACGACTTGATCTCGATCAACCGACGGAGCCGTCGCCGGGCCAAGGCGGCGAAAGGGGTAGAGTGAAGTTCCTGGACCCCACCGCGTACTCGGCTGCTGGGGCGTCCACCCATCAATACGACATGAAGCGGTTGATGCCGCTTTCCTCAATCAGCGAGCGGGTTATCCCGCCGAACGCCCATTCCCGCAGACGGCTGTGCCCATAGGCACCCGAGACGATCAGGTCCGCATGGATCGACCGCGCAAATGTCAGCAACCTGTCGCCGTCTGGGTCGCCGGCGATCAGCTCAGTTCCTGCCATGATGCCGTGATGTTCGAGAAAGACCGCGACGTCGGCAAGGCTGTCGCGGATACTCTTGTCGCGGTCGGTATCCATTGTGGCAATAACGACTTCGTTGGCCGTGGCCAGAAGGGGCAACGCATCTGCTATCGCCCGCCGCGCTTCCCTGGTGTCCTTCCAGGCAACAAGAACGGTTTTTGCCATGACAGGCTCGACATTGCTCGCGGCAACCAGGACTGGCCGCCCAATACCAAGTACCAGACTGCCGACGTCCACTGCACGGAAGACATTTCCCCCCTTCTCGCTGCCGGTGACAATAAGATCGGCGGATCGAGCCGAAATGCTCAGGAAACGGGTTGGGCTGCAAACAGCTTGGCCCCATTCGCTAAAGATCGATGCAGGAAGCAGCCTCTCGAACTCGGCGCGTAATTCGGCAAGCCGCTTTTCGATTTCGGTGTGCTGGATCTGCATGACCTCGCCTTCGTAGACCATACCGTCGCCGGTCGCGACCAAGGGCGGAACATCCGCAGCCGCCAGACCGATGAGACGGGCGCCAAACCGTTCCGCGAGCTCGATCCCCAGCTTTACAATAGGTGCGGGAGGCGCATCGATGGCGAGGTTGACGATGATCGACTTGTAAGACATTGCGGGCGCCTTTCGCTGAACGATGGAATGCGGGATGAATTGCATTCGACAGCGTCCAATGCCTTGATGCGCATCAAAGGCCGGCAACTGCATCTGCGTTCGAAAACCTCGGCTCGATCCGTTTTGCGTGTGCGGCGAGAAGTGATAGTTAGCCCCGGTAGCACCGTCGAACCCAGGAACTTCAGGTGATCAAAGACGAAGCACTCAGTTTGTCACCCGGCGGGACGACACTGAAATCATTGTTGTCTCAAATGTTCGATCAGGCACCAGGCTTTATAGCGCTGCTGCGCGAGCCAGGTCACATTTTCGAGCTGACCAATGCCGCCTACCAGCGATTGACTGGCCACAGGCAAGTGATTGGAAAGTCAGTGCGGGACGCCTTTCCCGAGCTCGAAGGGAATGGGTTTTTCGAACATCTGGACCATGTGTACATGACCGGCGAGCCCTACATTGGCCACGGGGTGAAGGTCGGCCTTCGCAACATAGCCGACGGCCCGGTCGAAGAGCGCATCCTTGATTTTGTTTATCAGCCAGTCAAGGCTGACGATGGCCGGATCACCGCGATCTTCATTGAAGGTACTGATGTCAGCGAACTCTCCTTTGCAAATGCAGCACTTCGGCTGCGTGAAGACCATTTGCGGTCGATCCTGGCAACAGTGCCGGACGCGATGGTCGTCATCGACGAGCAGGGTGGGATTCAATCCTTCAGCACCGCTGCCGAAACGCTGTTCGGCTACCAGTCAGGCGAAGTCATCGGTCAAAACGTGAAAATGCTGATGCCCTCGCCCTACCGCGACGAGCATGACGCCTATCTGCTTCGCTACCTGACGACGGGAGAGCGCCGGATCATCGGGCTCGGCCGCACCGTGACCGGGGCACGCAAGGATGGCACGACTTTCCCGATGGAGCTTTCCGTTGGCGAGATGCATCCGGGGACGGGACGTTTCTTTACCGGCTTCTGCCGCGACTTGACCGAACGCCACCGGGCAGAAGCAAGAATCCAGGAGCAGCAGCAGGAACTGCTGCACATGGCGCGGTTCACCGCACTCGGCGAGATGGCCTCAACGCTTGCTCATGAGATCAACCAGCCGCTCACCGCCATCACGAACTACCTCAAAGGCAGTCGTCGGCTGCTTGAGAAGAGCCGGGACGAGAATGCGCCCATGCTTCGGGATGCCGTGGAAAAGGCAGCTGAGCAGGCCTTGCGGGCGGGCGACGTCATCCGTCACCTGAGGGATTTTGTAGCCAGGGGCGAAAGCGAGCGCCAGGTCGAACGACTGCCAATGCTGATCGAGGAAGCCGCCTCCCTAGCCTTGGTTGGTGCAAGAGAGATAAATCTCCTCGTCAGCTACAAGCTTGATCCAGTCGCCGAACTGGTCTTAACCGACCGCATCCAGATTCAGCAGGTTTTGCTCAACCTGATGCGCAATGCGGTTGAGGCTATGCAGGACTCGCCGCGCCGCGAATTGAAAGTCACAACAATTGCCCGGGATGATGGGATGGCCGAGGTAAGCGTGATCGATACTGGCCCGGGTCTCGCGCCGGAAGTCTCGGCTCAACTCTTCCAGCCGTTTGTAACCACCAAGAAGCAAGGCATGGGTGTCGGTCTCTCCATTTGCCGCACCATCGTGGAATCGCACGGTGGTCACATATGGGCCGAGGCGATGCCGACTGGCGGGACCGCCTTCCGATTCACCTTGCGCATTGTGGAGAAGGAAGAGGTCACAAATGGCCGGCAGTGATCTGGTGCACGTGGTTGACGACGACATGGACGTGCGCAAGTCGCTCGGTTTTCTTCTGGCGACTGCAGATTTTGCAGTACGCCTGCACGAATCGGCCACGGCTTTTCTCTCGACGGCAAAGGGCGACCTCGACGGCTGCATCGTCACCGACGTGCGCATGCCGGGCATAGACGGCATCGAATTCCTGCGCCAACTGAGATCCGGCGGGCATACAATTCCAGTTATTGTCATGACGGGCCATGCCGATGTGGCGCTCGCCGTTCAGGCAATGAAGGAAGGCGCTTCCGATTTCATTGAAAAGCCGTTTGATGACGAGATGCTGATCGACGCGATCCGCTCCACGTTGGCCAACCGCAACCAGGCGAATGCAACGCATCCGCAATCCTCCGAAATCCACGGCCGCCTGGCCACACTTTCGGAGCGGGAGCGGCAGGTTCTGGACGGGCTCGTGTCGGGTCTGCCGAACAAGACGATCGCCTATGATCTGGGTATCAGTCCGCGCACTGTCGAGATTCATCGTGCCAATGTGATGAGCAAGATGGCCGCGGGCAGCCTGTCGCATCTCGTGCGCATGGCGTTGATCGTGGAATCCAAACACTAGCAAGCGTCCCCGAGAGACTTGCCGCCGTCTGTCGGCATTGCCTTCGGCTGCCAGTAGCGCCAATGGGTCGGGCGGATATCGACGCGCACGCCAGTCCCGGCGTGCTTCCAACCCTGCCGGCCTTTTATACAGGGAAATACGAGCGCATGTTCGCCCTCCTCGTCGAAGACGGCGAGTTCGAGTTCGCGACCAAACGGAGCACTCATGATCGGCTTCCACATCTCCCCATGATCTGGGGAAGCGGCAAGCAGCGCCTTGATTTAAATCATTTACGAAATTGCCGCCTATGCCGCTGCGGACGAGCGGCAAGCTGCCTTGATTGCGATCAATGACAGCTCCGGCGGCTGGGCCAACAGTCTGTTGGACGACCAATAGACTCAGGAGATCACACATGCTGATCCGCACATTATCCGCCCTGGAATGCACGAAATTGCTGACCGCCAACCGTGTCGGTCATCTGGCATGCGCGAAGGGTGGGCAGCCCTACGTGGTGCCGGTGCACTATGCGCACGCCGACAATCATCTCTACGCGTTTTCCATGCCCGGCAAGAAGATCGACTGGATGCGTGCCAATCCCCTGGTGTCCGTCCAGGTGGGTGAACGCGGCCAGGGCCGAGGCTGGAGAAGCGTCGTCGTCGATGGCCGTTATGAGGAACTGCCGGACCGGATTGGCCACAAGCTCGAGCGTGACCATGCATGGGCGATGTTGAGCAAGCATGCCGCTTGGTGGGAGCCCGGCGCCCTCAAGCCACTCATGCCTGCGGTGTCGGACAGTGCACCCCACGTTTTCTTCCGTATCTTGATCCAGCAGGTGTCGGGCCGCGAAGCAAGTGAATAGCTTTCTTCACTGCGGCGACCAGCGCTGGACCGATTCAGGAGGAGCGGCTCTAGGTAGTTTCCCGTAGGGACATAACCGAATTTCGCGACCCGCGGATTCGCGCGATTGCTGTGTCAAGGATAAACCGGGAAAACAGCCATGCACGCCTACACCTCCTCCAGAATTTCGCTGCCGTCACGGTCTGCCCAGCCCAACCTGCCGGAGGCTTTTGAGCCCGCACTGCTGCAACCACTCAGCTTCTATCCCGCAGGCGCGGAAATCTACGCCCAGGGCGAGAAGGCCGGAGGCTTCTACCAGGTGGAGTTCGGCGCCGTCCGCGTCTACCGCCTGCTTGCTGACGGCCGCCGGCAGATCAGTGCCTTTCATCTCGCCGGAGAGACATTCGGCTTCGAAGCCGACACGACGCACCATTTCTTTGCTGAAGCGGTCAATTCCACCGGTGTCCGCGTCTTCCGCCTCACAGCTGGAGCGGATATGTCCCATCAGTTGCTGCCTCTGGCTCTGAAGGGGTTGACCAGAGCGCAGGAACACCTGCTGGTCCTCGGTCGCCAGAGCGCCATCGAACGCGTCGCCGCGTTCCTGGTCGACCTGTCGGAGCGCCAGGGCGGATTGCGGCAGGTCGAACTTCCGATGTCGCGCATGGATATCGGCGATTATCTTGGCCTCACCATCGAGACGGTATCGCGGATCTTCACCCGGCTGAAGGACAAGGGCGTCATCCGCCTGCTCAGCCTGCGCAGCATCGAAATCATCAGGCATGATGCGCTTCATGCGATGAGCGAATGAGCTGCGCTCCGACTCCTGGATGGTACAAGCACTTCAGACCATTTGACAGCGGGGCAACAAGAGCAAGATAGCAGCGCGGAGGACATCTGTTATGCCGCTGGAAGATTGAGGAAACAGCGGCAAGTCTATCGGCGTTCAGGCTTCGGGAGGAAGGCATGGACCGGCACATGGCCACATTGCGTGCAGACCGTGTTCAAGCATCGATCACGTCGGATGCCGCTGAAAAATCGGCGCTGGTCGATTCGTGGCGGCGCTCGGCCTCGTTGCACAGGCTGGTTCCTGCAGGCCGGAAATCACCCCGGCGGCTAACCGACATCGAATTGAGCGTCGCCGGGCAGAAGGTCGAGCCGCTGCTCGCTGCCGCCCAGTCCAGTCTTGACAGGCTCTATCTGCCGTCGGCGGTGTCGGCTGCTGCGTGTTGCTGGCTAATCGCGATTGTGTCGGGGTCGATCGCCGTACTTTCCAGATCAACGGGGAAGACGCGGTTTTCCGGATTAGACCTGATGTGAGATGTCAGCCTGCCAACTGGCGGCAGATCGAGCGCCGTAGGCGCACCGATCCGTCCTGACTGCTTGCCAAAACTCGCTCCATAATTTATATGACCACTTTAGTCACGGGAGCAATCATGATGAAAGAGATTCAGCTCAAAGACGTCAAGGCTACGTTCTCACATGTGGTCGACGAAGCGGTTGCGGGCACACCGACGGTCGTCACCCGTCACGGCAAAAGAGAGGCTGTCGTAATCAGCTATTCGGAGTACGAACGCCTTTCCCGTGTGCCGTCGCTGGGTTGGCTGCTCACAAACTCGCCCCTGGAGGAAGCTGACCTGCCAGCGCGAAGCCGAAAGCCCGCACGGGCTCTGCGCGATCCGGCGTTCTGACATTGTACCTTTTGGACACGAATGTCGTCAGCTTGCTTGCCCCTTCAAAACGCAGGACGCCCTCCGATGAGAAACTAGCGGCCTGGATAGTCGAGCGATCGTCCGACCTTTGGCTCTCCGTAATCACCTTGGCCGAGATCGAGGACGGCATCGCGAACGCCAAGCGAACCGGTGCCACCAAGAAGGCGGGCGCGCTCGCTGAATGGTGGGGAGAAATCCGTCACTACTACAGTAGCCGCATCCTCCCTCTTGACCTCGAAACGGCAACAATAACTGGGCAACTCATGACAGTCGCTCGGGCCGCTGGCATCTCACCTGGTTTCGAGGACATCGCTATTGCTGCAACAGGCATGCAACACGATCTGATCGTGCTCACGGACAACGAGAAGGATTTCAGGCCGCTCGGCATTCGGCATCAGAATCCGTTCATCGGGCTTCCAGAATAGGCGGACGGCGACCGATGGGCGCCTCCAGCATGACCATGCGATGACGTAGGCGGGGTTATGCGACGCTGGGCGAGTCTGATGGCGGTGCACCGGACTTCCTGGATCGACCAGCGGCCAGCGTATATTTGTGCCCCTTCAAGGTTCATAGGCCTTGTTGCCTATGGGCTGTCCAGGTTGTTTGCTTCAAAGGCCCAACGCTGACAGGGCCTTGGACGTGAGGTGAGAGCTTCATCGTCAGCGAATACCTTTCTCATCGACGTCCAACGAGACGGTAACAATCAGTCATCCACCCACCTTGACGCGGGCGTGCCGCCCAGCGGATGTCGGGCTGATGTGCGCCGACGGAACACGTGTCCTCGACCGTCACTTCTGGCGAGCGGCATCGCCATCATTAGTGATGGAACGGAAAAGAAACCATTCAGCGTCAGACTACCGCTTTTCGACGCACCTTTTTCGAACACGTCGGAACGAGCGCTTGTCGCGCAGCCCACGATGCCCCCATTGGTGAATCGGATCCATGAAGAGTCTGACAATACGCCACCGCATCCTCGTCAGTTTCGCTGCCGTTCTGGTGGTCATGTCCGTGATCGCCGTCATCGCGTACGCCTGGTTTCTTCAGGCGGGGCAGGAGGCGACTGAGGTCGAGAAGGGCATCCTTCCAGACCTCTATCACAGCACCGCGATCATGGTGGGCCAGATGACGGCCCATAGTCTGCTTCAGGAATATGCCCTTCAGGACAACCCATCGGATAGAAGCACGCTTGAAAGCGCGATCACGACCAATCGCGACCAAGTGCAGCGGTCGATGGGCGACTATGAAGCAACAATCGTCTCCGACATCGACAAGCAGAATTATGCAGTCGTCAAGGAACTCGCCAACCAATTTCGTCTGGCTGAAACTGCTGTGCTGGAGACGAGCCGGGCTGCCTTGTCGAAAGGTGAAACTCCCAATGAAAGCCCGGCCATCAAGAACACGGTAGAGCCGATCTTTGCGAAATTGCTGTCCGCTTTGCAGGCCATGGTTGAGGATCACAGAGGCGAGGCAAACAGCGCGACGCAGCGGATCAGCTCGATTGTTAGCACGGCGGAAGTCGGTTTGAGCGTTGGCTTGTTGATAGCCCTCGGGCTAGCCCTTCTTTTGGGCTATCAGCTGTTTCGCGCTATCACAGGTCCGCTCACCCGTTTGATCGACGCGGTTCAATTGATGCGGAAAGGCGACTTCAGCGAACGCCTCGATCTGAGGCGCAGAGACGAATTCAGCGTGCTTGCCGACGGCTTCAACGCGATGGCGGACGATCTCACAACCCTCATTGGCCACGTTCAAAGGTCCAGCATACAGGTCGGCACATCGATAACTGAGATCGCTGCAACCTCCAAGCAACAGCAGGCAACTGCGACTGAAATCGCAGCGACCACAACAGAAATCCGCGCGACAGCCAAGGAAATCTCGGCCACATCAAACGAGCTCGTCCGCACGATGAACGAGGTCTCGACAGTTGCCGAGCAAACGGCTGCCGTCGCCGGCGGAGGGCAAGCGGGGCTGACCCGTATGGAAGAAACCATGCAGCAGGTAATGGACGCGGCGGGGGCGATCAATTCCAAACTCGGGATCCTGAGCGAGAAGGCTGGCAGCATCAATCAGGTGGTGACGACCATCACCAAAGTGGCCGATCAGACGAACCTGTTGTCGCTCAACGCCTCCATCGAGGCTGAGAAGGCCGGCCAATATGGCCGGGGCTTTGCAGTGGTGGCGACAGAAATCCGAAGGCTCGCGGACCAAACGGCCGTCTCGACCTACGATATCGAGCAGATGGTCAAAGACATTCAATCGGCAG
This sequence comes from Mesorhizobium sp. XAP4, assembly GCF_029269325.1. Classification (NCBI taxonomy): domain Bacteria; kingdom Pseudomonadati; phylum Pseudomonadota; class Alphaproteobacteria; order Hyphomicrobiales; family Phyllobacteriaceae; genus Mesorhizobium; species Mesorhizobium sp. XAP4. The sequence continues at coordinate 26,426 of NZ_JARIXW010000009.1, forward strand.
TCGCGGCCGGGGTGATGGGCATGGACAAGTTTTCCGAACAGGTCCGCCGGGGTATGCAGGAAATCCAGCAGGTCGGCGGGCAGCTCTTCGAGATCATTCAGCAGGTTCAGGGGCTGGTGCCACGTTTCGAAATCGCCAATGAAGGCATGCAAGCGCAGGCGACCGGCGCGGGGCAGATCAGCGACACGCTAACCCAGCTGAGTGAGGCAGCCCAGCAAACAGTCGAATCCCTTCAGCAATCGACGCTCGCGATCGACGAGCTCAATCAAGTCTCAGGTGGCATGCGAAGTAGCATTTCGAGGTTCAAACTGAGAGCGTAGCGAGCCGGCAGTAGGAGGTGACAATGCTATTTCTCGCCTTCAGCATGGGTCTGGATCGCTACTTGATCGATGTCCACCAAATTGAAGAGGTGCTGCCTCGTCTCGATGTGAAGGTCCTGCCGGGTGCGCCAACTGGTGTGGTGGGTCTGGTCAGCTATAACGGAATACCCACCCCGCTGATCGATGTTACTCTTCTTGCGCTTGGCCGGCCGTCAGAGCGCCTATTGAGCACCCGGATCGTTGTGACGCGCTATCAGGCGCATGATGGCGAGCAGCGCCTGCTGGGACTGATCGCGGAACGGGTGACGGATACGCTTGAGCGAGACCCTGCCGATTTCGCGCCGTTCGGACTTGAACCAGGAACTCCGCCCTATCTTGGGCCGGTGGCTTCCGACAGTTCGGAGATCATTCAGTGGGTCAAAGTGGAAGCGCTGCTTTCGGAAGAGATTCGTACCGCGTTGCTCCGCCAGTCCGCAATGGATGATCAATGACCGGCGCAATAGAAACGCTCCTGACGGATGCCATCGGACTGGACAGTGCCAGCGTTGGTCCGACTGTGGTCCGTCAGGCGGTCAGAGAGCGGATGGCAGCATGCCGGATAACCAACCTTCAGGCCTATTGGCAACACTTGACCGGTTCCTCGCAGGAGCTGCAGGAGCTGGTCGATGCGGTGGTGATCCCGGAGACCTGGTTCTTTCGCGACCGCGAAGCGTTCACGATGCTGGCGCGACATGCGCGCATGCACAAGCGTGCTCAGCCGATAAAAGTCCTGAGCCTGCCATGTTCAACCGGCGAAGAGGCTTATTCGGTCGCCATGGCCATGTTCGATGCCGGCTTTGAGGCGCACGAGTTCAAGATCGATGGCGTGGACGTCAGCAGCCGCAATATCGCGACGGCTGTACGCGCGGTCTATGGGCGCAATTCGTTTCGCGGCAGCCATCTCGAATTCAAGGATCGCTATTTCGAAGCGGCCGAGGGCGGGTTGCGACCTACTGCTGCGGTGCTGAAACAGGTTCGGTTCAGGGTAGGAAACCTGTTCGGCTCTCGCGCGTCTTTCGGGCAAGAAGTCTATGACATCGTGCTTTTCCGCAATCTGCTGATCTATTTCAATCGAGAGCTGCAGGATCGCGCGTTGATCTGCCTGAAGGACCTACTGGCCAAAGACGGACTCCTCCTGGTCGGTCCGGCGGAAGCAGCTCTTCCAAGGTTGCATGGCTTTATTTCCGCTGAATGGCCATTGGCCTTTGCCTTCCTGAAATCGGAGCCCGTGAAGACCACGGCGCCGAAAGTTTCGCCCGCCATCCCGGTGCCGATGCGAACCCCGAAGGTCAACAAGAGCAAGCCTCTTGTTCCGCCCCAACCGACAATTGGAACGGAGGGTCGTACACAGACGCCGGCCAAGCCGCTTTCGCAGGCCTCGGAAAGCCTCATCGCGGTTGAACGGATCGCCAATGCAGGACGGGTAAAGGACGCACAGGAGGTCGCCCTGGCGCATCTCAAGGAATTCGGTCCTTCCGCACAAATCTTCTACTTGCTGGGCCTTGTCCAGGATGCGGATGGCGCTGCACCCCAAGCCGCGCAAAGCTATCGCAAGGCGCTCTATCTGGCGCCAAATCATCGAGAAGCTCTCATCCATCTGGCTTTGCTGCTTCGCAAGCAAGGTGACCATAACGGCGCCGAGGCCCTGGCCGGCCGGCTAGGTCGGGTCCAGAAAAGGAGCGGCAGCTGATGGCGGCTTCGACAGGGATCGCTCAGCCGGAGGAGTTCGACGACTGCTGGCGGCAAATAGGCGTACGGGGTGACAAGTCATGTCCGCTACTGGAGCAGCATCTCCACTGCCGGAATTGCCCGACCTATAAGAAGATTGCACGACACCTCCTCGACCGTGCGGCGCCGTCGGCATATCGCGACCAATGGCCTGGTCACGCTCGTCGAGCAGGGATTGATCCGGCCGACGGCGAGGCGCTGCAGACGGCCGTTCTCTTCCGTTTGGGGGAAGAATGGCTGGCACTTCCGGTCGGCATTTTTCATGAAGTCGCTGAATCTCGCCGCGTTCATTCACTTCCACATCGCAGAAACAGTGCACTGCTCGGGATTGCGAATGTCCGTGGTGAATTGCTCATTTGCCTGTCCCTGGCCGAATTGCTCGGGATAGACGAGCGCAAAGAGGAGGAACAAAGCTCGCGAACCAAGGTATTTCGCCGCCTAGTCGTGGTGGGCGAGCGCGACAAGCGAGTTGCCTTTACGGTTGATGAGATCCACGGCTTACACCGCTACCGGGCACGCGACACTCTCGCTGTGCCAGACACGATCGGAAAGGCGCTGTCGGCCGCTACTGTTGCCGTTCTGCCCTGGCAGGGACGGGCAGTTGGCTGTCTTGACCCAGGACAACTGCTCACGATGCTAGATCGGAGCATGGCATGACAGATGAGGACTTTAGCCAGGTTTCGATGCTCAGCCTCTTCCAGGCCGAACTGGAGACGCAGTCACAAGCGCTAACGGCTGGGCTTCTGGCACTCGAACGCAATCCCGTTGCCGCCGATGCCCTGGAAGCATGCATGCGTGCCGCGCATTCCCTAAAGGGAGCTGCCCGCATCATCGACCTGATGCCCGCGGTCAAAGTCGCAAATGCGATGGAAGATTGCCTGGTGGCCGCGCAACGTGGGAATGTGAGAGTGGGACGAGAGCATATAGATGCGCTCCTGCAAGGCTCTGACCTTCTGAAATTGATCGCATCGGGATCATCGAGCGAGCCCGCCAACTCAGAAGTTGAAACCTTTCTGGCGAAGTTCGAGGAATTATCCCTCCCCGAGGCAAAGCCCAGGCCCCAAGATTCAGCAGCTGATTTCGCAACTTCAGATCATGCCCTGGAGCAGCTGGCGACGACTTCTTCAGCGAACCTCCTCGTTGGGACGGTGCCGCAAGCCCACGCCATCGTCGGCTCTGATAGAATGGTTCGGGTGACGGCAGAAAGCCTGAACCGATTGCTCGGGTTGGCTGGCGAGTCGCTGATGGAAGCTCGGCGGCTCAGGCCATTCGCCGACGGGCTGCTGCGGCTGAAGCGCCTTCAATCGGACCTCGCAAGTGCGTTCGACAATCTTCATGCACTGCTGCCGCCGGGTTCAAACGATGGGGCAGCGGTGGAGGCGCTGGCTTCAGCCCAGCGAAAGCTTCGGTTGAGCCAAGCGTTCCTGGCGGAGCGTCTCGATGAATTGGATTCAGTGGATCGGAAAGCGACCGATCTTGCCAACAGATTGTACGATGAAACGTTGGCGAGCCGGATGCGGCCTTTCGAGGACGGCGTGCGACATTATGCGAGAACGGTCCGAGACCTCGGTCGTACCCTTGGCAAGCGGGTGCGACTGGAGATCGTAGGCGGCTCGACCGGCATCGACCGCGATATCCTCGAGCGGCTCGATGCCCCTTTGGGCCATCTCTTGCGCAACGCTGTAGACCATGGGCTTGAATCGCCTGAGGAGCGCCTCGCGATGGGGAAACCCGAAGAGGGGCTCATCAGGCTCGAAGCGAGGCATAGTGCCGGGCTACTGCAGATAGCCGTGGTGGACGACGGCAAGGGGATCGAGCTCTCGAAGTTGCGCGAGACTGTCATCGCCCGGCAGCTTGCGACCAGGGAAAGTGCTGACACACTCAGCGAAACCGAATTGCTCGCATTCCTGTTTCTGCCAGGCTTTTCGATGAAAGCGGGCCTTACCGACGTGTCCGGCCGTGGTGTGGGCCTCGATGCGGTGCAGGCGATGACGAAGGAGGTCCGCGGAATCACGAGCGTTTCCTCGGAATTTGGTCGTGGAACCCGGTTTCAACTGCAGCTGCCGCTGACGTTGTCAGTCCTGCGCACACTACTCGTCGAAGTCGATGGAGAGCCCTATGCGTTTCCACTCGCCGCCATCTCCAAGACAATGAGATTGCAGCGGATGCAGATCAACCTGCTGCAGGGCCGACCGCATTTTCGCTTGAACGATCGACAGATCGGGCTGGTGACCGCGCGCGAAGTGCTGGATCGAGGAGAGTCCGGATCGGAACCGGACGAACTCTCGGTTGTCGTCGTGGATGCAGGTCGGGGCGATGCATACGGCCTGATCGTTGACCGTTTTCTCGGGGAACGCGAGCTGGTGATCAGACCTCTCGATCCACGGTTTGCCAAGATCAAGGACATCAGCGCAGCGGCCCTGATGGAAGACGGTTCGCCAGTTCTGATCTTCGACGTCGATGATCTGATCCGATCGGTGGAAAAACTTGCATCGTCTAGCGGATTTAGGGCTGTTCGGCGCGCTGCGGGCGGTCCCGAACCGAGCAGACGCAAGCGCGTGCTCGTGATTGACGATTCACTCACGGTCCGCGAACTCCAGCGCAAGATGTTGGGCAATCACGGTTATGATGTCGAAGTGGCGGTCGACGGTATGGACGGATGGAATGCCGTCCGGTCTGGTCCTTTCGATCTTGTCGTCACTGACATAGATATGCCGCGCATGGATGGCATCGAGTTGGTGAGCTTGATCAGAAAGGACGCCCATCTCAAGAACACACCCATAATGATCGTTTCATACAAGGATCGGGAAGAAGATCGCTCGCGCGGGCTTGACGCCGGTGCGGACTATTATCTGACCAAGAGTACCTTTCAGGACGAGGCGCTGATCCATGCGGTCGTGGACATGATTGGCGAGGCGACTGAATGAGATCGAAATTGGAAGCCAACGAATGAGAATCGGCGTAGTCAACGACATGCCGATGGCGGTTGAGCTTCTGCGCCGGCTGGTCTTGGCGACCGGCGAACATCAGGTCGCATGGGTCGCGACCAATGGGCGTGAGGCGGTCGAGGTCTGCAGACGTGATCTGCCGGATCTGATACTCATGGATCTAGCGATGCCAGAGATGGACGGCGTGGAAGCGACGCGCAGAATCATGGCGGAAACCCCGTGCTCAATCTTGCTGGTGACCGCCAGTATCGAAGCCAACCTCGCCGGTGTCTACGAAGCAATGGGTCATGGCGCGCTTGACGCGGTCGATATTCCGTCAGTAGGCATCGAAGGTAACGCGTCCTCGCAATCCGCACGGCTTCTAACGAACAAGATTGCGACGATCGGCAAGCTGATCGGTGATGCGCCGGCCAAGACAAAAAGGCGGATGTCACGTGACGCTGAGCCGACACCTCGACGCTTAATTGCAATCGGCGCCTCCGCGGGCGGGCCGGCCGCCGTTGCCGCAGTCCTGAGTGCGTTTCCCGTTGATTTTGACGGCGCGATCGTGCTCGTCCAGCATCTCGATGCTCAGTTCGTGCCGGGGCTTACTGATTGGCTGGGACAGCATACGCCTCTCCCGATCCGTCCGGCGCGGGAAAAGGATAGTCCTCAAGCGGGCACTGTTCTCGTAGCCAGTTCTGCGGATCATCTGGTTTTCAAATCAGCTCAGCAACTTGGCTATACGCCCAGCCCCAAGGACAATGTTTATCGGCCGTCCGTGGATGTGTTCTTCGAAAGTGCGGCGCAATGGTGGCCTGGCTCGGTGATTGGTGTCCTGCTCACAGGCATGGGCAGAGATGGTGCGCGCGGGCTAAGACAGCTCCGCGACAAGGGGCATCTCACAATCGCGCAGGATAGAGCAACGAGTGCCGTCTATGGCATGCCGAAGGCCGCTGCCGACATCGGCGCGGCTGTTGATATTCTTCCTTTGAGTGCGATCGGCTCACGTATAATCGAAGCCTGCGAACGCTCCACGTGAAAGGGCTCGTCAGATGACGCAAGAACCAGAGCTGGTCCCGCCACTCGCAGATAACTATTCATCCATGGTTCTGCTCATCGATGATCAGATCATGGTTTGCGAGGCGGTCAGGCGTGCTTTAGCCAACGAGCCCGATATTTCCTTACACTTCTGCACCGACCCGTTGAGAGCAATGACAGTCGCGGATGAGGTAAAGCCAACCGTTATCCTGCAGGATCTCGTCATGCCCGGCGTCGATGGGCTGCATCTGGTGCGAGAATACAGGAAGCATGCGTCGACGCGCGCGGTCCCAGTCATTGTGCTGTCGAGCAAGGAAGATCCAGCCACCAAGGGCGAAGCCTTCGCTGCGGGAGCGAACGACTATCTCGTCAAACTGCCGGATCGTATCGAGCTGATTGCACGTATTCGATATCACACGCGGGCTTATCTGGATCACGTCCAGCGAGACGCGGCATACCGAGCGCTGAGGGAAAGCCAGCGACAGCTGATCGGTGCAAATCTCGAGCTTGAACGTCTGACGCGGATCGATGGCCTGACGGGCCTCGGCAACAGGCGCTATTTTGATGAATATCTGGCGGCCGAATGGAAGCGCGCTTTTCGCGCACAGTCCCCATTGTCGCTGTTGATGATTGATGCCGACAACTTCAAACGATACAACGATACCTATGGCCATATGGCCGGCGATGAGGTGCTCAAGCAAATCGCCCGCGTAATCCAGAGCGGTTCCGGCCGCTCCACCGACCTAGCTGCGCGGTACGGAGGCGAAGAGTTCGTGGTCGTGCTGGTCGACACTTTACTGGAACAATCCAGTGCGATCGCAGAGCGGCTCGTCCAGGGCGTGCGGGAGTTGAACATACCCCACGGCCCGGATCGTGTGACCATCAGCGTCGGGGTTGCAACAGCGGTGCCCACCGCGGACGAGACGCCAAATGATTTCGTCAATGCTGCCGATTTGGCCCTATTTCGTGCCAAATCGGAAGGACGAAATCGTGTCGCGGTTCATATGTCCCGCAGCTAGACAAGCTGAACGTACTTCTCAGGCTAAGATGGAACTTTCTGAGCGTACGTTGAACGCGCCTGGGCTCGCCCGGGCCTTCAAGAAGCTCTATGCCGACCAGCTCGCTTACTTTGCGGCTGGAGCTCGAACCCATCGTTAATGACCGCTGGGCGTCCGGTTCTGGGTGGGAACGTGCCGGTTCGCCTGATCGCTCGAATTTCTGCTTTTGGGATTCCGCTGGGGCCAGCTCAACGGCTGACTTGAGGCGCAAAGCGGAATATCAGCATCGCGCCGCGATGGTTGAGATTCAATCGCGGCTCAATGCTCGCCGGAGAGCACCGAAGCGAATGCGATATTGCGCCGGCGTCACCCCGACCTTGCGGCGGAAGAGACGCCCGAAAAAACTCGCATCCTCATAGCCGACTTCACTCGCCACCGCTTCGACCGGGAGATCGCCGGTCTCCAGCATCTGCTTGGCTTGCTCGAGCCTGAGCGCGTGGATGTAGTCGATTGCCTTCATTTCCGTGGCCTTGGCGAAGCGGCGCACGAAGGAGCGCTCGGACAGGCCTGACAACTTGGTCATGGCGGCGACGGGCGAGGGCGTCCGGTAGTTGCCTTCGGCCCATTTCTGGCAGCGGTTGATCACCGCGTCGTCGGTCTGGCGAAAGCGCATCAGCGCGGCGAAGGGCTGTTGGCCCATGTCGTGCCACTGCAGCATGTAGACCTTGGCGACCTGCATCGCCTCCTTGAGGCTGACGAAGCGCGCGATCAGATAGAGGGCGAGATCCTCCCAGCTCGAGCCGCCCCCGGCCATGACGATGCGGTGGGCCTCGCCGGTCAGCACGAGAGACTGGCCCGGCTTCACCTTAACGCCGGGATAGTTGTTCGTGAGCGTCTCGACATAGCCCCAGTGAATGGTGGCATCGCGATTGTCGAGTAGCCCGGCCTCGCCGAGCAGCACCGCGCCCGAACAAGCGCTGGCCAGCATGGCGCCGTCGTCATGCGCTCGCTTCAGCCATGCGGCTTCGGCGTCATACTGCCCGGCGACGCTTTCTCCCGGATTGACGAAGAAATCTGGAATACAGACGATGTCGGGTGGCGGGCAATCGGCAAGGCTGTGATCTGGGCGCATCCAGATGCCGTTTGCAGCGCGAAACGGGCTGCCGTCCCCAGCAACCACATAGGGCCGCATGCGCGGCGTGCCCGCCGCACCGCTGGTTATGAACAGGAAATCCCTGCCGGGCGAGGAAAACAGGTCGAACATGCCGTAGATCGTGGAGGCGGTAGCCTCCGGAACGGCAAGGATCGCCACATTCAATGGGCCGATCTGTTCAACCATGGCAGAAATGACCGCCTTTCAGCATTTTCGACTTTAGCGGCCCTGCCCGCGCCGCGCTAGCGTGTGTGAAACGAGAAGACCGCCACATGGCCGCCACCGCTACCCTTGCAGCATCGAGCATCGAAAGCTTCCGTTCCATCATGCGCGGCGAGCTGCTGGAGCCGTCGAGCCCATCCTATGACACGACGCGGATCGTCTGGAACGGCATGATCGACCGACGTCCCGCTCTCATCGCGCGCTGCCGGAGTTTTGCCGATGTCGAGGCGTCGGTGAATTTCGCGCGCGAAGAGCGGCTGGCGATCGCGATCCGCTCCGGAGGCCACAATGTTGCAGGCTACGCCGTCTGCGACGGCGGCCTGATGATCGACATGTCGCTGATGAATGGCGTGCGGGTCGCGCCCGGCCTCGATCGTGTCTTCGTCGAGGGCGGCGCTATTTGGGCCGATGTCGATGCGGCCACCACCCCGCTTGGTCGCGCCACGCCGGGCGGCCTGATTTCGGCGACGGGCGTTGCCGGCCTGACTCTTTCCGGCGGCATCGGCTGGCTGCGCGGCAGCCACGGCCTCAGCGTCGACAATCTGCTGGCGGCCGATCTGGTGACCGCCGATGGCCGCCTCATCCATGCCGACGCGACCCAGAACCCGGATCTCTTCTGGGCGCTGCGCGGCGGCGGCGGCAATTTCGGCGTGGTGACGAGCTTCGAGTTCAAGCTGCATCCGATCGAGCCGGAGCTGATGTTATGCGGTCCGGCCTATCCCGAAGAGCGCGCCAACGAGATCATTCCACTCTGGCGCGACTTCATGCAGACCGCACCCGATCGCCTGAGCGGCCTAGCGGAATTCTCCACGCTGCCGAACGATCCCTCGATTCCCGAGCGTGCAAGGGGCCGGCGCGTCCTGGCGCTTGCGCATGTCTATGACGGACTGGCCGACGAGGGCGAGCGGGTCGTGGCGCCCTTACGCAGTTTTGGAGCACCGCTTGTCGATTTCAGCGGCCGCATGCCGTATCGCACCATCCAGTCGCTCTATGACGGCCTGTTCCCGAAAGGCCGCGACCGTTGCTACTGGAAATCCACCTACCTCTCGCGCCTCGACGACGAGGTCATCGGGGAGATCACCGCGCGGATGGCGAAGCGGCCCTCCGAAATGACCTTCGCCTCGATCTGGAAGTTCGGCGGTTTCGTCCAGCGCGTTGCAGCCGATGCCACTGCCTTCGGTGACCGGTCCATGCCCTTCATGCTCAGCCTCGATGCCATCTGGCCAGGCGCTGATGAGGACGACGCGAACATCAGCTGGGTTCGCAGCTTCTGGCAGGACGTGCAGCGCTACTCGACCGGGCGCCTCTATCTGAACTTCCCCGGCCATGGCGAAGGAGCGGACCTCGTACGCGACGCCTTGGGAGCCGAAGCCTATGGGAGGCTCGCCAAGATCAAGCACAGATACGATCCGGACAATCTGTTCCGCCTCAACCAGAACATCCTGCCAATGCACTAACGCACAATTCAAGTCGGCGTACGGTAGCGACTCTCGCCTGGGCATTTGCCAAGTCACGAACGGCTTACGATCATTCGCCGAAATCCGAGCTCCCCGCACGCGCTGGATGATGATCAGTCTTCGCAGCGCGAAACCGTGCTAGTATTGGACTGCGGCTTCGTGCTTGAGGGGAACCGGCTTGAATAGCTCGCCGCCTACAACGTTCGTACTCAACGGCGTAACCGCCGACGTGAGTAGGGAGACCTTGCGCGACCAATTCAACAGGACAATCGCAGTTCGCCACCAGACCTTCGCGGTATTTCGCCACCTTCTGGAGAACGCTGATCGCGTCATCACCAAGGACGAGTTGATGACGGCGGTCTGGAACGGGCTAGCCGTCACCGATGACAGCCTGGTCCAATGCATTCACGAGATCCGTGCGGCGCTCACGACAGTCGCCAGGCCGTCGTGCAGACAGTGCCGACGCGCGGTTACAGGTTGGTCCTTCCCTCAAATGCCGGACCAAGAATGATTACAATTCTGGCGGCAGAATTGGCCGCCGAGGTCCGGCCGGCAGGCCAGGATGAGCGGAGCATTGCTGCACCTACCACGGCCTACAGGCAGGTCCTTGATCGGCTACTGATAGAACATGCCGGTCGTGTCTTTGCGGCGTCGATGAGACAGTACTTGCGGAGTTTGCTGGCCCTGTGCAGACAATCGTTCACAGCTATGGATGCAAATCACGCCTTCCAGAACGGCTTTTGAAGTTCCGCCTCGACGGCAGCCAGGGTGAGACCGACGTCGTCGATCCGCTGAGGCCCATCTTCCGCCAGTCGCTTCAGTTCCTCGCGATAGTACTTGCGCTCGCGCCAGACCGCGACCAGGCCGCGCAGGGCGAAGAGTCTCGCCCAGACCGATACCGGTTCAGTCGTCCACGTCGGCTGTTCGCTCCAGAGAGACTGGTAGAGTCTTGAGGTAAGAGAAAGCTGCGTGCTCATTTGGCTCGTCCTTTCTTGGTGCTGCTAAAATCGATAACGCTACTTTGGCGGATGAGCGGACCTGCGTACTAAAGCGCGGCCGAAACTGTTCCGAAAAATTCCGAAACGTTTAATATGGCGGGATGCAACGGGTTCACCTCACCTTTGGTCCGTTCGTGCTCGACCCTGAGAAGGGGACGCTCCTGCGACATGAAATACCGATCTCCATCGGGCATCGCGGCATCACGCTGCTCGCCACGCTTGCGGCCCGGCCCGGCGACACCCTGACCAAGGCCGAGCTGATGGAAGCTGCCTGGCCGGGCCTAGCGGTCGAGGAAAGCAATCTCACCGTCCAGATTGCGACGCTGAGGAAGGCGCTCGGCCCCACCGACCAAGGTGGCGACTGGATCGCCACCGTGCCTCGCGTCGGCTACCGCTTCACCGCGCCTGTCGAGCGCGTGGAAGGTTCAGTGCAGCGACCAATCGCGCCGTCCGGCAAACCCACCATTGCCGTGCTGCCCTTCGCCAATTTGAGCGGCGATCAGGACCAGCATTATCTGAGCGACGGCATCACCGAAGATATCATCACTGAACTGGCGCGTTACCGGTCGCTCGTGGTGATCGCGCGTAATTCATCTTTTCAGTTTCGTGGGCCAGCGCCGGAGGGCGCGGAAGTCCACCGGCAACTCGGCGCGCGCTACCTCGTCGAGGGCAGCGTGCGACGGCTCGGGAGCCGTATCCGGATCACGGCGCAGCTGATCGACGGCGCCAGCGGCTTCCATTTGTGGGCTCAACGCTACGACAGGGCGCTTGAGGACATCTTTTCGGTTCAGGAGGAGGTGGCGGCCCTCGTGGCTTCAACCGTCCAAGGCGCCGCCGAGGCAGATGCGACTAGCCGCTCGCGGCGAACGCCGCCGGCCGATTGGGCCGCCTACGACTACTACTTGCAGGGTCGCGCGCACTACCATCAGTATGAAATGGACAAGGGCGAATCCATGTTTACCCGGAGCGCCGAACTCGATCCGACTTTTGCTCAAGGGCATGCCTATCTAGCGCAGTGCCTGGTTGCGCGATTCTGGTACGACCGCGATCCTCGTACGCTGCAAAGTGCCTTGCGGTCTGCGCGCACAGCGCTCCTGCTCGACCGGAATGACGGCATCTGCAACCAGAGCATGGGTCTCGTGCTTGTACATATGCGCCAGCATGGGGATGCCGGACTGCATTTCCAGCAGGCCCGTACGCTCAATCCGCACGACGTCAACATTGCCGGAGACTATGCAAGCTGGCTCAACTACGGCGGCCAGCCTCAGCAGTCCTTGGCGGTCCTCGAAAGGGCCATACTGCTCGACCCGTTGCCCCCGGTCTGGTTCTGGGAGGTGAAGGGAAGCGCGCTCTTCCTGCTCGGCCGATACGCCGACGCCATCGACGCTTATCGGAAGGCCGGCGACCAGTTCTTCATCCATGCCTTTCTCGCGGCGGCCTACGCCCATCTAGGCGAGATGGAAAACGCGCATGTCGCAGTCGAAGCCACACTGAGGCTGCAACCGGACCTCTCGCTTGGCTACCTTGCCCACCTTCCCTTCGCAGACCCATCTTCCTTCGAACACTTCCTCTCCGGCTTCAGAAAGGCCGGCTTTTTATAGGATCCAGCCGGTCCGACAACTCATCGCCGCAGTTGCGTGCATGTGAGCAGTAAGAAGGACGACGGCAATGATAATCGACAGGACAACCTCCCATACTGTTGGAACCTGACATACGGGGTCATTGCTGGATCAGGCCCGTCGTCCAGCAACGCAGTCATGTTACCTTTGGCAGACCGTCCGCTTTCGGGCGAAGGTAAAGTTTGCCGAACTCCGAGATCAGGCGCATTGCTGCCGCCAGCCGGCAACCGCTGCGAGGGTGAGGAAGGACAATGGGATTGTGCCTGGCGCCAGGTCGCTCGCATCAGAAGAAAGACCCGCCATGTGGAAGCTGCCGGACCCGATCATCACGGTCGGGCGTCACGGCATCCTGTTCGGGACCGCCATACTCCCATGAGTGTCAGCGACGGCTGGTTTCGACCTTCGGCAACAATATCTGGTTCGTCCTCGTGCATGTAAAACTGGAAGAAACGCGCAGTCGCGACGTTCTCTACATTGCGGTACTTGACATGGACTCGATATCGCTCGCGCAGTATCCTCTCGGCTTGACGCGTGTCCACGGTGCCCGGAATGTCAGGCGCACGCGTGAGTTCACCAAGTGGGTTCTCTCGCTACCCGGCAGTGAGGCAGCCTCGCCTGGTCCGCTCGGATTGCTACCAATACCAGCTGTGTTTTGGGCATGCGTTTGAGGGCAAGTCTTCAGAGCCTCGCCGGACAGGTGGAAATGAGCTCGGTGCGATCAGGATGGACAATTGTGCTCGAACTTGACATAGCCGACGTCTTCGCGGCCCGCCATGCACTCGACGGCGATGGCCATCCCGGCTCCAACCTTGAAGCTGTTATCTGGCACTAACCATGGTCCGCCCCAGCCCAGTCCGAAGGAATGGCCATAGATTGGGTAGCCGCAAAAAATTCCGCGGCCGTCAAGAACATCGAGGACTGCCTTGTACAGATCGCTTGCCGTTACGCCAAGGCGGCATGCGGCCACGCCTGCCTCAATTCCGGCAATGGCACCGTCGTAGATTTCATTCTGCCGCGCGGACCACTTTCCCCGACAACGACAGACCTTGAGAAGTCCCAGACCTAGCCCTCGACAGAAGGCGATGAGGGCCTGCCCCTCAGACCCCGTGAACATCATGCGAACACGACGCCAAAAGCTTCATTGCCCTCATCTCGCGGCAGATCCAATGCTCACGCAAGGAATCAGCCGTCGGCGGCCGCTCAAAATTTACCATTCTCATGAATAGTCCCAAATATTTAACACCTACCGATATCTTGGCGGCTATAGTCCGGGCCGCGCTGGTGGACTTGGAAATATCTCGGCATGTGCGGTTTTAGCGGCTATTTCGGCACTGTCCGGGATGGGAGGGCGCTCCTTGAAAGGATGACGGCTGCCATTGCGCATCGCGGCCCCGATGAGCAGGGGTTCTTCACCACAAAGGCGGCCGGCCTCGGCCATGCGCGGCTGTCCATCGTCGGTCTCGGGGACGGCCAGCAGCCGATGTCCGATGCGACGGGCGATCTGGCGATCGCCTTCAACGGCGAGATCTTCAACTATGTGGAATTGCGCGAGCAGCTTCGCGCGAAAGGCCGCCATTTCCGGACAACCAGCGACACCGAAGTGATCCTGCATCTCTATGACGAGATGGGGGAGGATTGCGTCTCCGCGCTCAATGGCGATTTCGCCTTTGCGCTCTGGGACGGCCGCCGCCGCCGCATGGTTCTGACGCGCGACCGCATGGGGGTCCGGCCGCTCTTCTATACAAGGCAGGGCGAACGGCTTTACTTCGCCTCGGAGGTCAAGGCGCTCCTCCAGGCCCCGGGCGTCGCGGCCGAGATTGATCCGGTCGCACTCGACCAGATCTTCACGCTCTGGGCCCCGATCGCGCCGCGCACGCCCTTCCGCAACATCTACGAGATCGAACCCGCAAGCCTGATGATCGTGCAAGAGGGCAGCGTCTCGACCCGGCCCTACTGGAGTCTGGAGTATCCCGACCGGGACGCGCCGCCCCGGCAGGGGGACGAGCGTGCCGCGGCCGAGGAACTGCGCGCCCTCCTGACGGAGGCGACCCGCATGCGCATGCGCGCCGATGTGCCAGTCGGCGCCTATCTGTCTGGCGGCCTCGATTCCTCCATCACATCGGCGCTGGCGGCGGGCATGGCGCCGGGTGGCCTCAGGACCTTCTCGGTCACCTTCGATAGCGCCGAACATGACGAGAGCCCCTTCCAGCTCGAGATGGCCCGTGCGCTCGGCACGCATCACAGCGCCGTCGCCTGCGGGGAAGGCGATATCGCCGCCGTCTTCCCTGACGTTATCCGCTTCACCGAGCGGCCGATCCTGCGCACTGCCCCTGCCCCGCTCTACAAGCTCTCGAGCCTCGTGCGCGAGGCCGGCTTGAAAGTGGTGCTGACGGGCGAAGGCGCCGACGAAGTCTTTGCCGGCTACGATATTTTCAAGGAGGCCAGGGTTCGGCGCTTTTGCGGGAGACAGCCCGGCTCCCGCATCCGGCCGCATCTGTTCCGCAAGCTCTACCCCTATCTTCCGGGCCTAAGGCAGCAATCGGCCGAGTACCTGTTCTCCTTCTTCGGGGCTAGCGGCGCGACGCTTGACGATCCGCTGTTCTCCCATCGGCCGAGGTTCGACGGCACGGCGGCGACGAAGCTGTTCTACTCGGGCGATCTGCGTGCCACATTGTCCGGATATGACGCCGCCGAGGAGCTCGCCGCGCGGCTGCCCGAGGCGTTCGCCCGCTGGCATCCCTTGCATCAGGCGCAATATCTGGAAGCCCGCTTCCTTCTCCCTGGCTATATCCTGTCCAGCCAGGGCGACCGCATGGCGATGGCCCACGGCATCGAGGGCCGCTTTCCCTTCCTCGACCATCATCTGGTCGAGTTTGCCGCCGGCCTTCCTCCCGAGATGAAGCTGAAGGGGCTCGTGGAGAAGCATATTCTGCGGGAGGCGACCAAAGACCTGCTGCCGGCCGCCATCGGCCGGCGGACCAAGCAGCCCTATCGCGCACCGGATAGCCAGTCCTTCGTTGGGCCGGGCACGAGGGACTATGTCCAGTCGGCCCTGGGCGACGCCGCAGTCAGCGCCGGCGGGCTCTTCAATCCGAAGGCAGTGGCAAAACTACATGAGAAATGCAGCCGCCAGCCGGCCTCCGGCTTTCGCGACAACGCGGCCTTTGTCGGCATCCTGTCGACGCAGCTGTGGCTGACGACTTTCACCGGCACAGGCATTTGCAACGCAAAGGCCGCCTGACACCACCAAGGAAAGCGAACGACATGACCGATACGATCCAAGACGCAGTGAAGGCCTTTGTCATCGAGAACTTCCTGTTCGGCGACACCACCCACGCCCTCGCCGATACGGACTCGCTGATCGAGAACGGCATCATCGATTCGACCGGCGTTCTGGAACTGGTGGCCTTTATCGAGGACCATTGCGGAATCACAGTTGCGGACGCCGATATCGTGCCGGCCAACCTCGATTCACTGGCGCGCATCACGGCCTTCATCACAGCGAAGACCGCATCGCTCGTCGCGGCGTGACGGCTGGCAGCGGAAGGCCCGAGCTCATGCGGGTCGAGCAATTCCTCATCACGAACGCGGCCGCGCATGGCGCGAAGACGGCGCTTGTCACCGACCGGGAGCGGTTGCGCTATGACGAGCTCGACGATCTGTCGAACCGGCTTGCGACCGCTCTCGCCGAGAATGGCGTGCAGCGCGGCGACCGCGTTCTCGTCTTCATGGACAATTGCTGGGAAGCCGCCGTCTCGATCTTCGCGGTTCTCAAGGCGGGCGCGACCTTCAGCCCGATCAACGCCTCCACCAAGGCCGACAAGCTCGCTTATGTCATCGACGATTGCGAGGCTGCGGCGATCCTGACTCAGGCCAAGCTGATGCCTGTCGTGATCCAGGCGCGTGCGCTGTCGGACCGGCCGTTCTTCGTCGCGTCGACGCAAGCGCCATCCAGCCATACGCCGGATGGCGCTGCCTCCTTCGAGGATTGTCTCAAGGTCGCGCCCGTGCCCATTCGCCATGGCGGGATCGATATCGACCTCGCCATGCTGATCTACACCTCGGGCTCCACCGGCCGCCCCAAGGGCGTGATGATGACGCATCGCAATATCGATGCCGCGGCCGAATCCATCACGACCTATCTGCGCAACACCCGTGACGACATCATCCTCAATGTCCTGCCCCTGGCTTTCGACTACGGCCTCTATCAACTGCTGATGGCGACGAAGCTCGGCGCGACCCTCGTCCTCGAAAAATCATTCGCCTTTCCGCAGGCCATTTTCGAGCGCATCCGCGCCGAGAAGGTCACCGGTTTCCCGCTGGTGCCGACGATGGCGGCGCTGATCCTGCAGATGCGCGATTTGGCGCCGGGTTTCCTGCCGAGCCTTCGCTATATCTCGAACACCGCCGCCGCCCTGCCGCCGGTGCATATCGCCCGGCTGCGCGAGCTGTTCCCCGGCGTACGGCTCTTTTCCATGTACGGTCTGACGGAATGCAAGCGCTGCACCTACCTGCCCCCGGAGGAGCTGGACCGCCGGCCGGGTTCCGTCGGCATCGCTATTCCCAACACGGAAGCGATCGTCGTCGACGATGAGGGCAACCGCATGCCACCGGGCGTGGCGGGCGAGTTGGTCATCCGCGGCCCGCATGTCATGCAGGGCTATTGGCGCAACGACGTGGCCACGGAGCAGATGCTGCGTCCCGGGCCGCATCCCTGGGAAAGGCGGCTCCACACCGGTGACCTGTTCCGGACGGACGAGGACGGCTTCCTTTATTTCGTTGGCCGCAAGGACGACATCATCAAGACGCGCGGCGAAAAGGTCGCCCCGAAGGAAGTCGAAACTGTGCTGCACGCCCATCCAGGCATCGTGGAAGCCGTGGTGACCGGCGTGCCGGATCCGGTGCTCGGCCACGCCATTGCCGCTCTCGTCGTTCTCTCGGACGAGACCCTGAGCGAGCGGGACATCATTCGCTACTGCGCCGTTCATCTCGAGGATTTCATGGTGCCGAAGCTCATCGAGTTCCGCCGCGAGTTGCCGAAGACCGACACCGGAAAGGTCAGCCGAAGGCTGGCGGCCGAAACGTTGGGGACTGCACAATGAATCTCTCCCTCGCCCCGAGCCGTCCCGCCTTCTCGGCCGACGCGCTGACGCTCGACAACGCAGCGGAAACCGATCGCATCGTCGCCGGGTTGCGCGAGCAGCTACGCGGCATGCGCAAGCGCGGGCTCGTGCTCGGCCTCTCTGGCGGCATCGATTCCAGCGTCTCGGTCGCGCTCGCCGCCCGCGCCGTCGGCGCGAAGAACGTCTTCTGCCTGTTCATGCCGGAAAGCGACTCCGATCCCGACAGCCTCCGCCTCGGCCGGCTGGCCGCCGAAACCTTTGGCGTCGAAGCGATCGTGGAGGATATCGGCCCGACGCTGCACGCGATGGG
Organism: Mesorhizobium sp. XAP4; assembly: GCF_029269325.1. Classification (NCBI taxonomy): domain Bacteria; kingdom Pseudomonadati; phylum Pseudomonadota; class Alphaproteobacteria; order Hyphomicrobiales; family Phyllobacteriaceae; genus Mesorhizobium; species Mesorhizobium sp. XAP4. The sequence continues at coordinate 44,361 of NZ_JARIXW010000009.1, forward strand.
TTGTTATCAGCGGCGGGATACCTTCATCCGCGAGCTGGTGCCGGAATACGGGCCGGGCTGGGCCTCAAAGATCGTCATCGCCAATTCACTCGCCGGCGAGGGCTACAACATCTCCTCGCTGGTGGTGCAGGACCCCGAAGGCCGGCAGACGAAGCTGCGCATGTCGGCGGCGGTCTATCTCGGCATCGTCGCCGCCACCAACATGAAGCAGCGCACGCGCAAACAGATCGAGTACTATCACGCCGACCGGCTGAATTTCGCCGTGCTCGGCACGCCGAACCGGCTCGAATACGACCAAGGCTTCTTCGTGAAGAATGGCGACGGCGCGGCTGACGTCAAACCGATCGCCCATCTCTACAAGAGCCAAGTCTATGCGCTTGCCGCCCATCTCGGCATTCCCGAGGAAATCTGCCGTAGGGCGCCGACGACCGACACCTATTCCCTCGAGCAGACGCAGGAAGAGTTCTACTTCTCCCTGCCCTATGACCGCATGGATATTTGCCTCTTCGGCCTGAATAACGGCCTTTCAGCCGCGGAGGTCGGCGCCGCCGCGAAGCTGACTGCGGTCGAGGTCGAACGCGTCTGGGCCGATATCGCCGCCAAGCGCCGGGCGACGCGCCATCTGCACCTTGGCCCGCAGCTCGTCCGCCCCGTCGAGGAAATCGCCAGCTGAGATCGGCGCGACCATCGGGATTACGTCGCCGCGCGGGCAAATGACGGCCTATTCGAACTGCTCCCCGGCCAAGCGATTCCAGCGCTCGCCGGCCAGCCCGTTGAAGAAGCCTTGCGAGCTCAGAAACGCGTTCACCAGCTCCTCGTCGCGCGAATGCACCACGGTCGAGGCCGGTTGAGTGAAGGCGACCCGCCGGCCCAGCATCGCTGCGAGCAGAGCGGGTTGCGTCCGGCCGCGCAGGCCGGCGGCGCCGCGCCGCGCCGCATCGCCAATCAAGCAGTCGACGACGGAACCAGCTTGCCCCGGCAGGGCCAGAACTTGCAGCACGCGCGCCATCCTGCCCGGGCGGGTGTGATAGAGGAAGGCGCCGACCAGCGCCCCGCTGGGGGAGGAGACGGACGCGAACACGGCATCACCATAGCCCGGCTTCTGGGAAGCCTCCGCGAGGATATGCGCAAGCTGCTCGGCGCTCCAGTCGGGGCGGAGCGGGAACTGCCGCGTCAACGGGTCCAAAAGAGCCGCAAAACCGGCTTGATCGATTTCGGCTACCTTGAGGCCGCCCTTGCCATTCCAGAGTTCCGGGACCCCGGACCAGCGCATCTCGTTCTCCTGCATCCGTCCGCGAAGATAGCGATCGAGTCCGCGCGCGAGCGGGTCAAGCAAGCGCACGGCGCCGGCTCGCCGCGAGGCTAGATCGAGCAGGAAGGCCGAAGGCCGGATGACCCGGATCCAGTCCAGGCTGTATTGCGGCAGGGCGACCCCGCGCAGTTTCGTCCACATCTGCGTCGAGAGGGCATTTGCGGTTTCGCTGAAGGAGATGTCCTGCGGCCCGGCCAGGAATGTCCTGAGCAGCCTTGCGCCGGCCATCGGGTCGTTCGCCCGCGGTTCGACCATGAGCGAACCACAGATGGCGGCGCGCAGCTTGCACTGGCCATGCCTCATCGGCAGCACATTTACGCCGACAAAGCCTGAAATGTCGCCTTCGCTCGCAATATGGACGAGAGACGCGATCTCCGGATCGCAGACCGGGCCTTCGAGATAGTGCCAGCGCAGATAAGTCTCGAGCGCCGGAGGCGGCGGCTTGCCACCGTCCCGGAAGGTTCTTTGAAAGAGCCCGGCGACGGCCGGAATATCCGCAGCCTGCAGGGGACGAATCTGGCTCATGCCAAACTCGCGGAGGATGAGATCGCGGGCGAACCGTTCCCAAGCTTGCGGAGGAGTGCGACACGCGGCATTCCGACCTCATCCTTGGCGAATGTCACGGGTTCATAGGCCTTGGCTCTGGCTATCAGGGCAGCCACCTGGCGGTCCTGCCCCTGCCCGAACTCGAACAGCAGCCAGCCATCAGGCTTGAGGAAATCGGTTGCGTCCCGGATCAGCCGCTGTTGGATCGAGATGCCGTAAGGCCCCCCGTCGAAGGCCTCGCGCGGCTCGCTCTCAAGCAGATGCGCGCTCTCGCCTTCGAGGCGCGCGGTCGAGATATAGGGCGGATTGCAGACAATCATGTCCGCTGCGCCGATAAGCCCATCGCCCTCCAGCGCACCGAACAGATCCCCTTTCCGGATGGTGACCCGGTCCTGAAGGGCCAAGCGTTCGGCATTGCTCCGGGCGAGCGCGACCGTGCTGTCAGTCACGTCCACCCCCCAGACGCGGGCCGACGGAACTTCCGCGGCGATCGCCAGAGCAAGGTTGCCGGAGCCGCAGCACATGTCGATCACCATCGGGCCGGGCGCGCGATCGCCAAGAATCGCAAGCGCCCTCTGTCCAAGCAACTCCGTTTCCTGACGCGGCACGAGAACGCCCGGAGCCAGTTCGAGCATCACGCTCATGAAACGATGCAGGCGGGGCGTAGAACGGCCGGCTAGGGCTGCTGCTCTGTGCGGCACGGCGGTTCCTTACGTCATCCGACAGTATTGCATACACAGGACCTATCGCGCTCCGGTAAACGGCTGCTAAAGATATCGCCGCCGATACTGCGCAGCGCACCAACTCGGCCATATAGATGCGGCGTTGGTGCGCGGATATGAAATCGAACGCATTTCGGTCTTTGAAGTTGCCGATTGTAGCTGCCGGACTTGATGTCGGACAGACTCCGGGCGTGCGCACGCCAGCATGCGGTTGAGTACCGCTGCAACCGACGGCAACCTCGGTCTGCTGAGCGGCGAACGAATGAGCCAGCAAGCTCCACATACTTCAATTGCGTCTGCCCGGGGAGGCAGTCTGTGGATTCGAGGCGTAGTCTCGGCTAAGCATACCCGATGGACGACAGATCCTCGTTTATGAAATCCAGCATAGACCATCTCCCGCCGCCAAAGCAGCGCGAGCTGACAAGAACGGTGGAGGTGCTGCTTCAGGAGTTCGACGACGCGCTGAAGGCTGGTGATGGTGAACAATCGCAAGCTGACCGATTCCGCCGGCTATTGGCAGTCTGCGGCCGACCGCCTGATGCGTGAATGGAGACACCCGTCAGCGTCACCGTCCACTCCCGCCGGGAGGTGAACACTGCACTCAGGGAAGGTCAGTACTTCTTTGTCGACATCCGCCGTGAGGGAATCGTTCTCTACGAGCTCGACGGGGAGCCGCTCACTATTCCGGTCCCTACAGGCCCCGTGGAGGCCTTTCGGATGGGAGGGGACTATTTTGCGGGCCGCCTGCCCCAAGCAAGAACGTTCGCTGAGGGTGCGGAGTTCTTCGCAGCCAAGGGCAGACTCAAAGGGAGAGCCTTCGTTTCACTCCACCGAATTTTATGCTTGAATGTCTCTGAAACCTGGTCGCGGAGCGCCTCCCACTTTGAACGATCCCTTCGCCCCCCTACGGCAACGTTTCCTGGCCAGGTGCGCCGCTCAACTGGCGGAGTTGAAGGCGGCGCGGCACACAGTCCTTTTCAAGGGTTCCAACGACTCACTGATTGCGACCGCGCACTCGCTCGCCGGAGCCGCGGGAACGTTCGGGTTTGCGGAGATCAGCGTACAGGCATCGGCGCTGGAAACACTGCTGATCGAGCAGCCGGATGACGGGGCCGTGCATGCCGCACTCGACGGGCTTATCGAACAGCTCGAGCATACGTTGAAGTGACTTAACCGAAAGGGCTCACTTCTTAGGTCCAGTCAGGCCGGTCCTGGTCATCTCGCCCCAGCTCTGGTCGGCGCGTAGATACTGCCACCAGCCCTTCACGCGCCATAAATTGTTGAGCTGGCGGTAGCCGAAGTTCTCGATCACTGCCACGGCCGTGAGCACGGCGAGGTCCCGCGCGCGCGGAAAACGCTGAAGCTCGGCTTCTTCGAGGACCAGCGAACACACGCTCACGCAAACGCCGTAGGTGAAAACCAGCGATGTGAACGCCAAGAGATACTCGGTCGAAAGAATGCCGAGCAGCCAAAAGGTCGGAATGAGCACATAGCCCAGGACTTCCGAAATCGGCCCCAGCACATCAACAACCAGTATGTGACCAAAGCCGAGGAAGCCAACACGCCCATAACGGGGGTTGAAGAGCATGGAGCGGTAACGGAAGAAGCATTCGAGCGCACCGCGCTGCCAGCGCGTGCGTTGTCTGGCAAGAACGCGGAGTGACTCGGGCGCTTCGGTCCAGCACACCGGCTCAGGAATGAACTGGATGCGGTATTTGCGTTTGGTGTCCATCATGTGACGGTGCAGCTTGATCACAAGATCGAGGTCCTCACCCATCGACCCACCGGTGAAGCCGCCAACCGCTACCACTTCGGCGCGGCGGAACATGCCGAAGGCGCCGGACACCAGCATCAGCGTGTTGATGCGGCTCCAGGCAAGCCGCGCCATGAGAAAGGCCCGCAGATATTCGACCACCTGAAACAGGGGCAGCAGCCGGTTCGGCAGCCGGACCTCACGCACCCTGCCACCTTCGATCCTGGACCCGTTGGCGATCCGGATCGTGCCGCCCACAGCGATGGTGCGCTCTGGATCGTCGATGAAGGGCTGCGCGGCACGCATTAGCGCATCGGGCTCGAGGATGGAATCGCCGTCGATCACGCAAAACAGCGGCGCGCGGCAGACGTTGACGCCGGCATTCTGGGCATCGGCCTTGCCGCCATTTTCCTTATCAACCACAAACAGCCGTTCGGTCATCGGCGAGGAATAGAGACCGCGGATCGGCTTGTGCGTCAGGGCCTCCTCATAGGGCCGATGGAATTTCACAAGCTTGAAGCCTTCGATAAGGCGCTGCAGAGTCTGGTCCTTCGAGCCGTCGTTTATGACGATCACCTCGAAATTCGGATATTCAAGCGCCAGCATCGAGTGCACGCTCTCGACTACGTTCACTTCCTCATTGTAGGCGGGTACCAGGAGCGCGATTGGCGGCGCGACGTCCCCATAACGGCGCCATAGCAGCGCCGAACGCGCGACTGGCGGGCGCTTGGACAGCGCGTAGGCGGCAATAATAAGCTGCAGCAGGTATACCGCCGTCTGCGCCAGCCCTGCCCCAATGATGAACCAGGACAGGATGGAGGCACCCAGGACGATCTCTTGGCTCCAGTCGAACATCAGGCGGCCGGCCCCTCGGCAAGGATCAGCGAGGCGGTGCGCTGGCGGCGCGAGACCTCGCTGGTGGCGATCTCGCGCAGCACCTGCTCTCCCTTCTGGCCGAACGAGCGGAGCGCGTTGGCGGCGGCATAGCGCACAGTCCATGCCTCGTCGTCCATAAGCTGCGCGAGGGGCGCGGCGAGTTCAGACAGGCCGAGGCGGCCCGCCGCATTGGCAGCGTCTGCACGCACATTCCAGCCGCCAATTTCCATCGCCTTGGTCAGGATGGCCGTCGCATTGGCATGTCCGGTCAGCCCGAGTGCCCGCAATGCGGCTGCGGCAACCTCCGATGACGGATCGCCGGCCGCGCGGGCAAAGAAGTCGCCAAACCGGAACCCGCCGTTGCGGGCAAGTGCATCGATTGCGGCCGCTCTAATGAAAGGCACCGCGCCCTGAAGTCTGGCGTAATCCTCAAGTTCGTCGAGCCGCTTCGGCGGAAAGCGCCTGAAAAGCTCGATCAGGCGTCGCGAGCGCTGTCCCGCCACGCCGATCTTGCGCAGCGTTATGACGAGCGGCGGCAAGGCGCCGAGATCGCAGAGCGCGATCGCGACGGCGATCCTGACCTCGCGTGATCCGTCGCGGTCGAGTGCCGAAAGCAGGCTTGCCACTGCGTTTTCCGAACGCAGCGCCGCCAGCATCTCGGTCGCGTGGATGCGTTCGGCGGCGTTGCCTTTTTCCAGTTGGGTACTGACAAGCGCCGGCAGGCCACATTCGTTGAAGGCTGAGAGGAGCTCGTCGTGCTCCTCGCCGCGCAACAGCGAAATAAACTCGAAACCGGCATCGACCGCCACCCTCGCCGGCACCGCAAGCAGCGCCGTCTTCAATGCCTCGCGATCGCGATTTTCGGTGAAGGCGATCAGCGCCGTCAGAAGAAGGCGCCGCTGATCGGCGCCCGTCGTCCCCCGGCGCTCCTGCAATACCCGACGCACGATCAGTAGAAGCATGATCGCCAGGGAAAGGGCACTGAGCAGGATGGATAAGTGCCAGATGTACAACATGATCAGAACCGCGTGGTTAGGCCGAGCCCGAATGTGGTTCGGTCGAATGTCGGGCGCTGCTCATGGGCGAGGCTGCCGCGCAGCGTCAGCGGATCGGTGACGTCCCAGGAGATGCCGCCAAAGACGGTACGCGTCGGCACCAGCGTGCCGTCGGAGATCTCGGGGGCATCTGCATAACCACCAAAAACGTTGACGGCCGGGGTGACTGCAAGATCGGCCCGCAGCACATAGCCATCGGCGCGTGTGCCGATATCGTCGGCTGCGTGAACCCAACGTGCCGAAAGCCCCAGCCGGCCGTCCAGGACATAGGCCTGCACCCAGGGCGAGATTGTGGTGACCTCGGCGGTGACGAAATTGTCATAGCGAGCATCGATGTTGAGCGAGAACGGACCGAGCGCTTTCGCGGGCGCCATGATCTGCCACGAAGCGCCGGCGCCGATCGAATATCGGGCCAGGAAATCGGCATCCGGCGTCGCCGCTGCCAGCACATAGGCCGAAACCGTCGGCGAAAAGGCCTGGTCGATGCGGCCGTCGATCTGAACATCGGTGCGACCGTAGCGGGTCGCCATCCGGGTGTGGCTTGAAATGGTTGTCTGCGGGGTGAGTTGATAGGCAAGGCCAACCGAACTGTCGGTCCAGTCGCCAAGCCCCTCGGTGAGATCGCTGACTTCGCTGCCCAGATCGAGTCGCCATTTGCGCGGCGGCGGCGCAGCCAGCCTTTGCACGATATCGGCAGAGCCCGGCTCGATGGCGAGCGCTTGGCGGTAGGCTTCCCGCGCGGCGAAGTCGTCGCCACGCGCCCGGCGCAGGTCGCCGATCCCCACCAGCGCCTCGGCATTGTGCGAATCTACCGCCAGCACCCGCTGAAACGACTGCTCGGCCCGCGTGTAATCCTGCTCGAGCAGGGAAATTCGCGCGTCGAGAGCCATCGCCTCGACATTGTCAGGCGCGGTGCCAAGCACATCATCGATCATCGCGCGGGCGCGCGGTACGTCGCCCTGCCAGATCGCCAGGCGCACCTTGCCGAGGCGGGCACCGAGAAGGCGGGGCCTAATGGCCAGCGCCTGGTCGAAGAACTGCCCGGCCTGGTCGAATTTCTGCTGGGAGCCAGCCACCAAACCGATGGCGACCAGGATATCAGTGTTTTTCGGCGCCAGCCGAAGGGCGCGGCGATACGCATTCTCCGCCTCCGGCAATTGTCCCGCAGCCCGCGATCGTCGGCCCTCCTCCATCAGGCCGGCGACGGGATCCGGCCGCGGCGGGCGCGGTATCTTCCTCGCGGTCGCAGGTTTCGCCTTGCTGCTGCCGGCCCGCTGGGCTTTGCGGATGTTGGCAACAAGGGTACTTGCATCGGCATTGTCGGGCTCGGCACGCGACACCTCTTCGGCGAGCGGCAAGGCGGCGTCCGGATTGCCCGAGCGGAACTCGACTTCGGCCATGCCGAAGCTGGCGTCCCGATAGGTTGGGGCAAGGGACAGTGCCTTGGAAAAGGCTTCGCGCGCCGCCGGCAGATTGTTGCGGCCAAGCTCGGCGAAACCGAGTTGCACCAGGGCGTCGGCATTGTCGGGCCTGAGCGCCAGGGCTCGCCGGAAAAGACCCGCCGCCGCCTCGAAACGCTGCGCTTGCCTGGCCTTGACGCCGAACTCGTAAAGTTCATCCACCGTCTGCGCCAACGCCGCGCCCTGGGGCGCAGCGATCGTCAGGACCAGCCATGCGGCAAGGGCTGCGCGCCGGCCGCGCCGCATCAGCGCTTCCCGCTCTTTCGCGCGAGCAGACGCGCAAGCCGGGCCAGCAGCTCCTCGGGAATGAATGGTTTCACAAGATAGTCGTCCGCTCCCTTCTCCAGGGCCGAGACGATATCCCTTTCGCCCTTGCGGGCGGTCAGCATGACGACCGGAGTTTCGGACAAAGCCGGATCGTTTTTGATGCGGGCAAGCACCTCCAGGCCGTCGGCCTTGGGCATCATCGCGTCGAGCACGATGATGTCCGGCGCCTCATGCTCCGCCTTCAAGAGCGCTTCCGCCCCGTCTACTGCCTTGATGACCTCATATCCCTTTGCCCTGAGCCTGAATTCCATCAGCTCGATCAACAAGGGATCGTCGTCGCAAATCAGAACTCTTGCCTTCGATCCGTTCACCAGCCTTGCTCCGGTTCCGTCGCCCCCCGGAGTGATCAACCCATGAACCGACATCCGCCAATGCGGTTCATGCAGACAGAAATATTCTTCTCAGCTCTCTCATCGACGTCCGCCGATGCCACCGCGATTATAGACAACCTGATTCGCTGCGCCTGCACCCTCGGCACAATCAGTAGATGAATAAGGCGACATGGTATAGGAGCCCTGAACGGCATCGCACAGTCTGCAGCCAGAACGCGCTCGGTGGCCAGTCAATCGTCGACTCAGGCGCGCGACAGAAGCAATCTTTTGACTTCACGGGCAAGCGCAAGCGGGTCGAACGGTTTGGCGATCACCCCTACCGCGCCCATTGCCAGATAGCGTTCGACCTCATGCGTCTGGGTGCGCGCGGTGATGAACACCACGGGTATCGAGGCCGTCGCGCCAGCCTCGGCCAGACGCCTCAGCGTCTCCGGCCCATCCATGTCCGGCATCATCACGTCGAGCAGAATGAGGTCGGGTTGCCATTCGGCGGCATCGGCCAGTGCCTGCATGCCCGAAGAACAGGACCGCACCTCGAATTCCGGCTCGAGCTCCAGCGACATCTGGGCGATTTCGCGGATATCGTCCTCGTCATCCACATAGAGGATCCTTGCGCGCATCAGCATCACTCCTTGGCGTTCGCGGCAAGCCGGGTTCGGGACGTAACCAACATGCTCCTGACCAGCTTTGCCACATCGATCTCCGACGCCTTGGTCTTGGTCATGATCGCCTGCACGCGATCGCCGAGTTTCTGGTCGAGCTCCGCCGCCGAAAACACGATGACGCCGGTCTCCAGCGGCAGATCGACGAGGAGATCCAGGCCAGATCCGTCGGGGAGTGCAATGTCCAGGATGATCAGATCGAAGCGATGCTTCGCGACCGCCTGCCGAGCTTCCTGCAGCGTCTTTGCGGATGTGATCGAGACGCCCGAGCCCAGCCCCTCCGACATCACCGCGAGCACGCCCTCGTCGTCTTCGACATGCAGGACCTGTGGCCTCGGCTCGACCCTGCGGCCGACGATCTTGGCGAGAGCGGCGTGAAGCCGTTTCGAGTCCACCGGCTTCTCCAGCCAATCGATGATGCCGACGGCGCTGCCGTTCAGCGAGCGCCTGGCCTCGTCGGCGACGGCGGAGATGACGATGACCGCAATGTCGGAATTCACCGGTGATGCCCTTAAGTCGTGAAAGAGCTTGATGCCGGATTCCCCCGCCAGCTTGATGTCGAGCGTCAGCGCTACGTAGTCGCGGGAGCTCAGGAGCGCCTTGGCGGTGTCGATATCGGGCGCGACGTCGCTGGAAAAGCCTTCCGCATCAAGAAGTGCCGCGATCACCGCAGCGATGTCGGGCTCGTCCTCGCAGATGAGGACACGCAGGCGGCCATCGCGCTTGCGCGCCCGGCGCTCGACCAAAACCGGCTTGTCGGCCTGCCTGTGCGCCTCGGGAAGGTCGACGTGAAACGAGGTTCCCTGGCCTTCCTCGGTTTCGAAGGAAACGGCGCCCCCGAGCTTTTCGGTGATGGACTTGACGATGCTCAAGCCCAGGCCGGTGCCGCCAATTTTACGGGTGCTGGAGGCGTCCGCCTGCTCGAACTTTCCAAATATACGGCTGCGGAAAGCCTCCGGGATGCCGGCGCCCTGGTCCACCACGGAAATGCGCAGCATGTCGCGGTCACGACGCTGGAATTTCACAGTGACGGTCCCATCGGTTTGCGAGAACTTGATCGCATTCGACAGGAGGTTCGCCATCACCTGGTGCAGGCGATCCGGATCGATGTTGGCCTCGGCGCGCGGGGCATCGTCGACCAGAACGATCCTGATCCGACTGTCGGCCATGTAGTTGGAGCTGGCGGCAATGGCCTGCTCCAGGACCTGGCGGACAGGCATCTGCTTGATCTTGAAGGTGATCACGCCCGATTCGATCTTCTCCATGTCCAGAATGTCGTTGATGAGAAGAACCAGCCTTTCGCTATTGGTATGGGCGATGTTGACGAGATTGGCGGCCTTGGGCGGCAGTTCGCCGGCCACGCCGGCCGCGATCAGGCCGAGCGAACCCCGGATAGAGGTCAACGGTGTGCGCAACTCATGGCTGACCGTGGAAATGAAATCGTTCTTGAGCTGGGCGGTGCGTTTCTGCTCGGTGATGTCGCGATTGTAGGTGATGACACCGACGATCTTGCCGGACTCGTCGCGGAACGGTGCCTTGAGCGTGTAGAGCCAGCCTTGCCGGCCATCCGGCAAAAGCGCCGGCTGATCGATCCGCAGCGTCTGCCCTGCCTCCAGCGCGCCCATCTCATCCTGCCGGAACCGCTCCGCGACTTCTTTCGGATAGAAATCGAAATCCGTCTTGCCGATCAGATCGTCGACTGAAGTGGCGCCAACCATTTCGGCGGTGGCCGGATTGGCGGCGATGAAGCGGCCGTCGACATCCTTTATGTTCAGGCAATCGGGCAGTTCGCGAACCATGGCCCGGTAGGTCATGTTGGACATCAAGAGCTCCCGCCGGCGCTGCTGCCGATCGAGCAGGACGCCGATGATGATTGTGCTGAGGAAGCGGAACACGAGCGACGGGAACGTGCTCTGCTGCACCAGGCCGGCGACGGCTTGCGTGGGGATGACCAGAAGCGTGATCAGCCCGGCGAGAGCGACCGTTACGCCCAGACCGAATATGTCGTACATGGTGCGCGAACGGGCCGCGACGATGTGATGCCACGCGATACCGACGATTGCGGTGATGAGGATACCCATCACCCCGGCGCTGGCGCCCTGCCCGCCGAGATGGACGCGATAGGCAATGGAGCCGACCGTGGCGATCAGCATTGCCGGCCATCCGCCGAAGAACGCGGCCGCAGCAATGAAGGCGGCGCGCAGATCGACGACGAAGCCGGAGACGGACAACGCCGTCGCCATCGAAATGATCGCGCCCACGCACATGACCACGCCAAGAAGCAGCGACTGCATCCGCTTCGAAAGGCGCCCGGTGAAGTCCGCCACAAGGTCCCAGGCGACCACGAGGATGGAGACCAGTGCAAGATTGGCGAGGAGTGACTGCCAGATCTCGATCATGACTTCGGCTCCTTTTTTCCGATAGATAGCGCCAAAACCTATCCGAGGTCTAAAGAAGCTACAGCCCGGTCGGCGGTGCGGTCGACCCCGCGATCAGGGCAGCTCGGTGGGGCCACCTTGATTGCTGCTGCATCTATGGCCGACATGAGGCGCAAAGCCGACGGTCCGGTTAGGGCAGTGAAGTCCGCGTTCCGCCAATTTTTGGCAGACAGTCGCCATCCATCCTTTTCACGTGAACAGCCTTGTTCGCCAAAACCCGTCCCCTGCCCCACCAGCCCTTGACGAAAATCGGCACGCCTGTGAGACACAGGGGTGGGAACATTTGCCCCGTGGGTACATCTATAGTCGAAACACGGGATCGCGCGGCAATTTTGGTGGCAAAGCCATACTTCTTATCGGCCGCGTAAAGATCGGCGGACTTCTAGCTCACCAACTCGCGCAGTCCGGGGCAGTTACAGCAGGTGGTCCCCTAGTCCTTGCCGACACTGACGATTTACGCAGGGCAAATCTGGGAAGGCATCTGCTGGGTGTGCCCTACCTCCACTACAATAAGGCGGAAGCCACCGCCGATCGAGCCGTATTGGTTATGACGACCGTTGCGAGCATCGTCCCGCCGTTGCCGCCATTGGGCGAGCCGCCAATGCCGCCCTGGCTTGCCGAGTCATTGCCACCCGAAGCTTGCCTGCGCCGCCGGACCCGCCGCCAAACGAAAGATGGATGTTGCTGGCCACGCCGCCCTTGGCCTCGTTGCCGGAAAGGTCGACATTGCTGATGGTAACGGTTGCGCCTTCATTGATGAACAGCGCTCCGCCTGCATCCACGTTCCTACGGCTTGACCGCTTTGGTTCCCTTCTTCGCTTGCACGGCGATCGAGGGCCCATCCGGCGGCGGGCCTGTAACGGCCCTCTTCGGCGGCTCGGCGGCGGGTGTGTCGGGCGCCTGCGGCCCGCCGGACGTGAGGTTGACCGACACACCGTAGACTTTCCACTGCCGGTTCACCGGTTCGAACAGCAGCTCGAAATTGACCTGCAGCGGTACCGATGGGAAAAACCCCGCTATGTGCAGCATACCGTTCGGCTCGATCTGCGGCAGCAAGGTCAGTTGCGGATCGAGCACCGCGACGGCGCTGAAATCGAGCGCCTGCTTGCGCTGACTGGCGAAGATGTCGCCGAGCCCCGCGGCACTGTTGGCTTGAAAATTCGGTGAGCCGAGATCGCGCAGCACGGTGTAGTTGCCGGTCTTGTTGGCCTGGTCGAGCGCCAGCAGCGTTGTCCTGGTGAGGATCAGCACGCCGTTGCGGTCGATGCTGGCGGGATGGGCTGCCTTTTGCATCACCCGCTTGTCTCTGCTTTGCGCATGCGCGGGCTGCACAGGCACCGAGACGACCATCAGCGCGACGGCCAACGCAGCGAAAAAACCGCGGGCGCCCGGGGTCCGCCAACCGGGCGCCCGCCACTGAAAAGACACGATCTGCTGAAGCCCCAAAACCCCGTTCATGCCGGCCGCGTCAGTTCAGTGTCCATGAGGCTCCGACGCTGACGCCGACATCGCCACGGCTGGTTGTCGCCGACACGGCGGCGTTGAGGCGAAAATCCTCACTGGTGTTGTAGCCAAGTCCCAGCGCCAGGCCCGATTGCCCCTTGAAATGACCAAAGCCGCCAGCGATCGACAGTTTCTCAGGCCTGTCATCGTAACGCAGTCCCGCCGTCGCCAGGGCTAGCGCCGTACCGCCACGGGCTTCCGTGCGGTTTGCGCTGATCTGCTTGCCAATATCCTGGAAGCCGGATTCAAGCGCGCCAACGCGGCCGTCGAGCGCAGCAATATTGGTGGCATTGGTCGTTACCCTGGTGTCGAGATCCGCGATCTGCGTGGTGTGCGTGGTGAGCGTGTTGGTGTTGCTGGTGATGCGCGTCTCGTGATCGGCGAGTTCGGTGGTGTTGGCCGCGATCTGCGTCGTGTTGTTGGTGATGCGCGTCTCATGATCGACGAGCTCGGCGGTGTTAGCGGTGATCTGCGTTGTATGACTGTTTACCGTGGTGCTCAGATTGGTGATGTCGGTGCTGTTCTGGGCGACCTGTGCCGGCAGGCCTTCGAGGGTCGCGACATCGAATGTTGAAGCCGCCAGATTGCCGTCGCCGTCCGTTGTCATCAGATAGGTCGTGGCGCCTTGCGCGTCCTTGCTCGCCTGCGAATTGACGCCGGCCAGCGTGTAGGTGTTTCCGCCCCTGCCGATGGCGACCTGGTTGTCGCGCGTTGTCGATGCGCCTTGGCCGATCGCGGTGGAAGCCAAGAAATTGGCGGTTGCCCCAGCGCCCAGCGCGGTGGCGTTCAAGGCATTGGCGGTTGAGTTGTGACCCAATGCAGTGGCTTCGTTCTGCCCATCAGCCGCTACGCCCGCCTCGGCGCCCATGCCGATGGCCGTGCCACCGCTGCTCAGAAAGCCGATATCAAGTCCCGCTTTTGAATAGGCGCCCAGGGCAGTGCCCTGCGCCCCTGCCTCCGCATTATAACCCACGGCCGAGCCTTCGAGTTCTCCCACATACGCGTGCGGACCGACGGCTGTGGCGAAGGCAGCAGATGTCTGTGCCTGTCCTATAGGGATACTGGTATCATTGCCGCAGGCGAGGCTGTTGGAATGGCCAGTGTCGTGGCCGCCAGCGCACTCACCTGCCAACGCATGCCCTGGAAATACCGAGATGGCCAAAACCATCGCGCCGGCCAAAGCGGTGACGAGGACCGGACCGCCGCGCGAGCTGTCTTGCTCAGTCGCTTTCGCGTCTCTCGATGCGAGACGGAACCGCCTCCCATCCGACGGTGCGGCTGTCTCTAGTTGGCGCGGCGCGCCCGCCTGCTTGATCATTCTTGCCACCACGCCCAAAAACCCCCGATCAAATTGCCGATGTGTCGGGAGAGTGCAGACAAGGCGATGAAGCGAACAGTCGTCATATGCCGACTGTTCCTCGCTTTGTGAGGCCGCTACCTCCTTGTTGGGTCGGGTTGTTGCCGCATGGTCACATATTCATTTTTGCTAATTATCGATGAGGGGAACCCGGTGGCGACATCATCGCCTTCAGCGACAATGCAACTTGCGCGAGAGCTTCCGTGTGTTAGGCTTCTTCACGAAACCTGATGGTCCCAAGGATCGGAAAGTTCCCATGGCTGACGTCACCATCGAAGCGGTCTCCGCCGTGGTCGGCCAGATCTATGAGGCGGCCTACGACCAGGAACGCTGGCTCGGTGCGGTAACCGGCCTGCGCGACCTGTTCAAGGCATCGCGAAGCTGTATCGCGCGGCTTGATCAGCGGGCGTTCAACGCGGTGGGGACTGTCGATGATCCGGGACTGTGTACTCCCGAGGCGGCGGCAGCACACATGCGGGATCCCATCAGCACCGTCGTGGCTGCGCTGCCGGTTGGCAACATCTATGACCGTGCACGGATAGCGGAAGACGGCGCCGACTTCCGCCGCCGTGAGCTTTGGCAGGACTGGATGAGGCCGCGCGACATGCATCATGGGCTCGCCTCGAATCTTCTCGCATCCAACGGCTCCTATTGGTTTTTCGATATTCACCGCGGCTCCAGGCAGGACGCGTTCGGTGCCGACGACATTGACCTGTTGCAGAAGATCGTGCCGCATATGTTGCGCGCCGGGCAGATCGGCCGGCGGCTGGAGAACACCTCGGCGTTGGCATCGGCTTTCTCCCACCTGCCCTTCGGCGTGTTCCTGGTCAACGGCCACCAGCGGATCGTTCAGATGAACGAGGCCGCCGAGGCAATGCTGGCGCGGCCTGACAGCCCGCTGAGGCTGAATGGCGGCACGATCGTCGCCTCCAATCCCCGGGATGCGCAGGAGCTTCAACAATTGGTCGCGGATGCCTGCTCGCTGCCGGACGGAGCCATGCCCGGACCCGGCGGAACGCTGATGGTGCCGTCGGATCACAAGCGCTCCGACCTGACGCCGCTGGTGCTGTCGGTTGCGCCCTTCGTCGACGCCCGCGCCTACGGTTTGGCCTCGGAACGGTGCGCGGTGATCATGGTCACCGAGGTCGCCCGGCGCATCCCCGATGGCTTCGAGACGCATGTCCGCAGCCTGTTCGACCTGACGCCGGCCGAAGCCCGGCTCGCAGCGACATTGGCATCCGGGCGGACGCTGAAGGAAGCCGCGGCAAGCTCGAGCATCACCGTGAAGACCTGCCGCACCTATCTCGAACGTATCTTCTCCAAGACCCGCACCCGGCAGCAGAGCGAACTGGTTGCGCTGCTCAAGAGCACCGAACCGCTTAGCGGGCGCGGCGGGTAGCCGGCTCATGCACAGCGAGCGTGCTAAGGATTTCGAGGCCAATGGCTGACCCAAACCTGGAAGCGGTGTCCGCCGTGGTCGGCCAGATCTACGAGGCTGCCTACGATCAGGAACGCTGGCTCGAGGCAGTGACTGGTCTGCGCGATCTCCTTGGCGGCTCGCGCTCCTGCATTGTGCGGCTCGATCCAACGACGAGCAACGCAGTTTCAACAGTTTATGATCCCGAGTTCGTTTCGTCCGAAGTAACCGCTGCGCACATGCGCGATCCCATCAGCGTAGTCGCGGCCGCCCTGCCTGTGGGCAAAGTCTATGACCGCACGCTGGTAACGGAAGGGGGCGCCGGCTTCCGCCGCCGTGAACTCTGGCAAGACTGGTACAGGCCGCGTGACATGTATCACGGGCTTGCCTGTAATCTTCTGGCCGCCAACGGCTCCTATTGGTTTTTTGATATTCATCGCGGTTTGAGGCAGGAAGCGTTCGGTGGCGACGACGTCCAGCTGTTGCGAAAGATCGTGCCGCACATGCTGCGCGCCGGGCAGATCGGCCGGCGGCTGGAGAATACGTCAGCGCTGGCATCGGCTTTTTCGCATCTGCCCTTCGGCGTGTTTCTGATCAACGGCCATCAGCGGATCGTGCAGATGAACGAGGCCGCCGAGGCGATGCTGGCGCGGCCCGACAGTCCGCTGGCGCTGAAGCACGGTGTGGTAGTCGCCTCCAATGCCGGAGATGCGCAGGAGCTTCAACGGCTGGTTGCCGATGCCTGCTCGTTGCGGAACGGCGCCATGCCAGGCACCGGAGGAACGCTGATCGTGCCATCGGATCACAAGCGATCTGATCTGACGCGGCTGGTGTTGTCAGTCGCACCGTTCGTCGATGCCCGCGCCTATGGCCTGGCGTCGGAGCGCTGCGCGGTGATCATGGTGACGGAGGTCGCCCGGCGCACTCCCGATGGCTTCGAGCTACATGTTCGCAGCCTGTTTGACCTGACACCCGCCGAAGCGAGGCTTGCAACGGCATTGGCATCGGGGCGGTCTCTAAAGGAAGCCGCGGCCCTTTCCCACATTACCGTGAAGACCTGCCGCACCTATCTCGAACGGATTTTCTCCAAGACCCGGACCCGGCAGCAGAGCGAACTGGTCGCGCTGCTCAAAAGTACCGAGCCGCTCAGCGGCCGTGGCCGGTAATTCCCGAACAAAAAATCTAACAGTCGGCATTTGCCGATTGTTCGGGGCCGCGTCTTTCGGCCAGATTTTGGCTAGGTTTGCAGTGGCCAGCCATGAAGTAGGGCAGGTCGTTGATGATGCGGGGCCAATCAATGATGGAAACCGGATACGTTGTCGCGGCCGGATTATTTCCGTTTGCCGTTTCCTATACGCTCGTGGCAATGCTGCCGGGTGCCAATTTTGCCGTCGTTGCGCAGGCCGGGCTGACCGCGTCGCGTGCTACGGCGCTTTCCGCTGCCGCCGGTATCGCCCTTGGCGCAAGTTCGCTGGCGGCCGTCGTCGCGACGGGGGTCGGTTCATTGCCGCACGAGGGCATCGCGCATCAGATAGCCGCCAGCCTCTACGGCGCACTGCTGGTCCTCATTGGATGGAACTCGATGCGGCGAGCTTGGTCGATCAAGACGGGACCGGATGAGCCGAAACCGGTCGCAAACGTTCGGCACTTCCGGCTGGGTTTTGTCACTGCGGTGGCAAATCCCGCAACTGCAATATTTTTCGCCTCTTCAACGCTGAACTTAAATCTCCGCGGGGCGACTTACCTAACCGTGGTCGCATTGGTGTTTGCCATTGCGATCGCCTGGTTTGGTCTTCTTGGCCTTTGCATTTCCCAACCTGTAACACAGCGGTTCTACAGACGTTTCCGAAAGCATGCGGATATCGTCCTGGGAGGTGCCCTGGTGGCGCTCGGCTTCGCCGCGCTTGGGTCGTTGAAGGGCTAAAACATGTAGCGGTGTCTGGACTGGACAGGGTCGCGCTCACTGCAATTTGCTAGGACGGCAAGCGACGACCGGGCCGCACTCGCGCCATCGGCGATTAGCGACGCACTCCCGACGATCTCCAGTCCCCGAAGATCGGCTCGCCTGCGCGGTTTAATAGAACGGCGAATATGGCTCCCGGTCCGCTCGTGTGAAGACGGAGATGGGCTGGTCAATCCGCGCGACAACGCCCGCTCCGAAATTAATCCCAGTTCCGTCGCAGACACCAAATATGTTCGACCGCGTTCCGATCAGCACATTGACCGGTTTCCCGGCTTGGACGGGGTATGTGCTGTTGTGAATGAAAAGGACGCCGGTTGCCTGCAGCGTGTCATGCGCATTGCCGTTGCTGCTCGCTATCTCGACATAGTCGCGCCCTGCGAATGAATTTTGTGTCCAGATGCCGACAACCCCTTCCACCGAGAGCCAACCATTCGCCCAACCGTCCGCGTCGCGCGGAGAGTATTGTGTGAACAGGCGATAGGTAAGTGGGTCCGATAGCCAGAAAAGCGTTACGTAGCCGTCGATATCAGGCACATAGGTGAACCAGACGCCGGTTTCGCTCGCAGCCCACAGGCCATCCGCATCGTATGGGTCCAAATTGTTGGCGCTGACGAAATCCATTGACAGGGGTACCGGATCAGTCACGGCGTGATCGAAGAGTTGGGTGAGCGTCCAGCGCCCATTGTAGTTGAACCACTTGTCGAAGTAGGTTCCTCGAGCCACCGAGCTCAGGTCGATGATCTGTCGCTCCCCCCGTTCGACCGGACCAAAAGGAACGGGGTCGAAGTCCGGCAATTTGAGGCGCGGTATCATGACTGTGCTGGTCGCCAGTCGTGGCGACAACTTGCCCAGATCAAGCATGGATCCTGCTTTGCCAACCGCCGAACGCACGTTCCGCGCGATCAGATCCGTTCGATATTCTCGCCAATAGTGCCCGGACCGGATCTTGTCGAACGCGACCATCTGTTCGATCAGATGGTCGACGTCTTTGGCGGACCGTTTGGGCTTGGAAAGGAAAGCGTTCTGATGGCCAAGCAATTGCTTTCGCGCCTTGGCCTCACCTTCCAGAATGTCCGCGTCGAACGGCAGTTTACACCCCTCTGTTGGCGTAAAGCCGCTTTCATGCTTCGTGTGGAAATCGCCCATCAACTTGACCATGCTGCCTCCATCAGTCTCTGGCTAATCTTGCAACCAAGGTGACGGCGCTTCCTGATGATCGCCACCTCTCGCCGTCAGAATTTCACCGCGAGATCGAGCTTAGCGCCATTGTCGACAGCGCCACCGCCGAACTGTCCGGAATAGGACAGGGCGAGCGTCGCATTGGCCGACATTTTGAGGTCGATGCCGGCCTCGATCACGGCGCTGTCCGTGGCGATCGGCACGCCGGCGATGGTGAAGGCATCGCTGCCGGCAAAGGCGACCGTCGACAGCGGCGTGGTATCGCCGAAAGCGTGCCGCCAGCCGAGCATGCCGCGCGCTGTCGCATTGATGTTGCCGAGCGCAAAACCGGTCGAGCCGCGCAGGCCGAGCGTGGTGAAGGTGGCGTCGGTGGTGGAACCCGCGCTGGTCAACGCTGCCGCGCCGCCCTTTTCGGTAAAGCCGTCGGTGTGCACGCTGACATAGGCGAGATTGACGAAGGGCTCGAACTTGAAGCCCTCGGCATCGGGCCCGCTGCTACCGACCTTGTAGGCAAGTTCGCCGAAGATCTGCGCGGTGCCGGCGTCATAGTCGGCCGAAAGTTGATCGGCAAATCCGTTGAAGGCGACCGAGCGTTTTGTCGACAGGCTGCTCCAGCTGTAGGCCGCACCGGTTCGGAAAGCGATGGCGCCCCAGTTGGTGCCGCCATAGAGACCGAGATGGGAGTTGTCGGCGTCGCCCCTGGAGCTGCGATCATCGGCATCGAAGTTCGCATGGCTGTAACCGCCAAGCAGACCGACACGCCAGCCGCCCACCAGCGTGTCGGCGCCCGCCAGCAGGCCCCCCGTCGAACGATCGAAAGCGGCGGCGTTGCCGTCGCTGTCGGTGTTGCCCCAGGACCCGAAAGCCTGGCCCCAGACGGCAAAGCGATCGGTGTCGGCGGCGACCATCTCGGGGCCACCCTCGCCATAGGCCATGACGGGAAGTGCTGCGGTGCCAACATCGCCGAAGGCGGCGCGGACACGGCTGGTCGCGGCATCGCGGACGAAGCGGCTGTCCTCGACCAGCATGCCCTTGGCCGAGGCATGGATTTCGCCAGACAGCTGGTCGAAGACAGTGCGTGCCTCGGCATCGGTGGCCAACCCGGCGACGGCGCCGAACACAGCCCCGCTAGTCAGCCTGTCCAGCCCTTCGCCCGTGGCGATCTGGTTCGGCGTCAGCCCGGCATCGGCGAAGTCACGCACCTTGGCCACGTCGAGATAGGCGTTGTTGGCGTCGTAGGTGTCGGTCACCGACAGGAATGCGGTATTGGTGACGCCGGTCACCGAACCGAATTCGCCGGTCAAGCCGCCGTCGGCGGTGAGCACCTTGTATTGCGCGCCGACTTGCAGGTTGCCCACCATATGGACTTCAAGAGTGGAACCGGCAGCCAGCGTCGTCGTGCCAGTCGAGACAAACTTGTCCGATTGATTGAGGCCCCCGATATCGACCGCATAGATCGAGCTTCCATCGAACTGCGCATTGCCGCTCGTGTTGAGCACATCGCCGGCGAAGCCGT
Organism: Mesorhizobium sp. XAP4; assembly: GCF_029269325.1. Taxonomy (NCBI): domain Bacteria; kingdom Pseudomonadati; phylum Pseudomonadota; class Alphaproteobacteria; order Hyphomicrobiales; family Phyllobacteriaceae; genus Mesorhizobium; species Mesorhizobium sp. XAP4. The sequence goes on from NZ_JARIXW010000009.1 coordinate 64,779, forward strand.
TGACCACCGTCGTGCGGCCTTGATTCACGAACATCGCCAGGTTGGTGAAGTTGGTTGTCGCGATACCGCCCACTCCGGCAGCATCGACGATGCTCCCGGGACCATTGGTCATCGTGTCGCCGCCGCCGCCGAAATCGCTGGTGCCGCCTGCCGTGCGCCAAGTGCCGTTGTTGTTGAATGTGTCAGCAGCAGCGCCAAAGGTCACCGTACCGGTGATGAAACCTGCGTTGGCAAGGACGAACGGCCCGCCGGTGGCCACGAGCGCTGAGTCGGTCAGCAGCCCGGAGCTGTTGCGGATCGTACCAACCGACGTATTGGTGATGGTGCCGCTGGAACCCGTCACCGTCACACCGCGCGCTACGCCGCTGGCCGTGCCGGCAACATTGACGTTCACCACGCCGGCGCCGGTTGCCTTGATGCCTTCGGCGGCAGTGCCGGTGACCGCGCTGTTGGCAGTCACCGTGACCGTGCCGGTGCCGCTATTAGTCGCTTCGATGCCGGTCAGGCCCGACACCGCGCCGGTGGTCGTCACACCAACTGTGCCGGCGCCCGCCGCGTTGGTCTGACGCGCGATGATCGCCGTATTGCCCGTTGAGGACACCGCGCCGGCGTTCACCAACACACTGCCGCCGGTGGTGCGCGCGTAGACACCATTGCCCGACGTCGCGGTTACCGGACCGACCGTCTTCACCGTCGTCGAGCCGGAGCCTAAGTTCTCCGCGTCGACGCCGAATCGTGCGCCGATGGCACCATTGGCCGTCACGTTGATGTTGCCAGTTGCGGCAGCTGGGAAGATCGCGGTGACGATGCCGGCATTGCCCGACTTAATGTCGCCGTTCGCCAGCGCCGTGACATTGCCGGTCGTCGACTGCGCCTGGATATCGATGGCGTCCTTGCTGCCGGCCAGCGCCGTTACCGCGCCGGTGGTGACAGTGATGGCGCCGCCTGCGGCGGTATCGCGCACCACAATGCCTTTGCCTGCCATCGAGCTGCTGGCGCCTGAGATGTTGACGCTGACCGTGCCGGAACCATTGTTGAGGATGTTGGCTGCATCGCCGCTGCCGCCGGCGAAACCGCCGGCGCCGGTGACCAAGATATCGCCAGCGCCGCCGGTGCCGGCGATCAGCTCCAGGCCATCGGTCGCGCCGGTCACCGTGTTGGCGGCATTCACTGTCACTGCGCCGCCGCCGGCCGCCAGAATGCCCTCGGAGAGGGTGCCGGTGATCATGCCGGCCGTGGTGACGGTGATCGCGCCCGTGCCGCCAGTGGTCGCGGCGATGCCCCTCGTGCCAGAGACATTGCCTGTGGTCACATCGACCGTGGCCGCAGTCGCTGCGAAGACCATTTGGGCGGTGATGCCTGCAAACCCGGTGGCGGTGACGTCGCCCGCAGTCACCTTGATATTGCCGCCACCGCCCTGCGCAAAGATGCCGCCACTGCCGCCGCCAGTCGCGGTGACCGGACCAGCCGCCGTCACCGTGAGCGTGCCCCCGCCCAAGTTTACGGCGGAAATCCCGCTGCGGCCATCGATTGCGCCGTTGGCCGTCACGTCGAGATTGCTGGTCTCCGACCGGGTCTGCACGTCGATTGCGGTTCCGGCCAGCGCGCTCACGGCACCTGTGGTGACGCCAATGTCGCCGCCAAGGGCTGTATCGCGAACGTAGATGCCATGGCCGCCGGTGGAGTTGCTCGCGCCCGCAATGTCGACCGTGAGGGTGCCGGCGCCGTTGTTGAGGATGTTCGCCGCGTCGCCGGTCCCGCCGACGAAGCCGCCGACGCCGGTCACCGAGATGTCGCCGCCGCCGCCGGTCCCGCCGATCAGGGTCAGGCCGTTGGTCGCCCCGGTCACTGCCTCGAGGACGCTTACGCTCACTGCATTGTTACCGGTCGCCACAATACCCTCGGCGAGGGTGCCGGTGATCGTGCCGGTGGCAGTGACGCCAACCGTGCCCGTGCCATTGTTGGTGGCCACGATGCCCGTCGTGCCGGAGACATTGTTCGCGCTCATGTCAACCGCGCCCGCGCCAGCTCCGGCGTGCCAGGCTACGATCGCCGTGTTGCCGGTGGCGGTGACATCGCGCGCTGCCACTATTACATGGCTGCCGACCGATGCGGCAAAGATGCCGTTGCCGGTGGTCGCGGCAATTGGACCCCCTGCGACCACCGTCGTCCTGCCCGTGCCGAGATTCTCGGCGTCGATGCCGAACCGGGCGTCAATCGACCCGTTGGTGGTCACCTCGATATTGCCGGTTGCCGCACCTGGAACGATCACCGCCACCAAACCGGCGTTACCCGCCTGAAGGTCGCCATTGGCGGTCACCGCGATGTTGCCGGTCAGCGACTGGCTCTGCGCATCGATCGCATCTTTGCCGAGCGCCAGTGCGGTCACAGCACCCGTGGTGACGCCAATGTCGCCGCCAAGCGCTGTATCGCGAACGTAAATGCCATGGCCACCGGCGGAGTTGCTCGCGCCCGCAATGTCGACCGTGAGGGTGCCGGCGCCGTTGTTGAGGATGTTCGCCGCGTCGTCGGTCCCGCCAACGAAGCCGCCGACGCCGGTCACCGAGATGTCGCCGCCGCCGCCGGTCCCGCCGATCAGGGTCAGGCCGTTGGTCGCCCCGGTCACTGCCTCGAGGACGCTTACGCTCACTGCATTGTTACCGGTCGCCACAATACCCTCGGCGAGGGTGCCGGTGATCGTGCCGGTGGCAGTGACGCCAACCGTGCCCGTGCCATTGTTGGTGGCCACGATGCCCGTCGTGCCGGAGACATTGTTCGCGCTCATGTCAACCGCGCCCGCGCCAGCTCCGGCGTGCCAGGCTACGATCGCCGTGTTGCCGGTGGCGGTGACATCGCGCGCTGCCACTATTACATGGCTGCCGACCGATGCGGCAAAGATGCCGTTGCCGGTGGTCGCGGCAATTGGACCCCCTGCGACCACCGTCGTCCTGCCCGTGCCGAGATTCTCGGCGTCGATGCCGAACCGGGCGTCAATCGACCCATTGGTGGTCACCTCGATATTGCCGGTTGCCGCACCTGGAACGATCACCGCCACCAAACCGGCGTTACCCGCCTGAAGGTCTCCATTGGCGGTCACCGCGATGTTGCCGGTCAGCGACTGGCTCTGCGCATCGATCGCGTCCTTGCCAAACGCCAGCGCGCTGACATTGTTGGTCTTGACCGAAACGCCGGTGCTGGTCGCTACGTCGCGGACGGTGATGCCTTCGCCTGTTGCCGCAGAGACACTTGCGGCGATGTTGATGTCGACCGAACCGGCACCTCCCGTCTGCGCCGCATCGAAGGCATTGCCGGTGCCGTTGTTGATGATGCTCCCACCCGTGTAGGTGATCACGCCGCCGGCTGCCGAGAGCGAGAGCGCCGCGGTGCCGCCAGCTGTTGGCATGTTGCCGGCATCAATGCTGATCGTGCCATTGTTGGTGACGTTGAGACCACCGGCGCCAGTGTTGGAAACTGCGAGGCCATTGCCGCTTACCGTCGTTCCTGCATCGATGTTGAGGATGATCGGTGTTGCGATGGCACCAGAGTAAGCTCGGTCATTGGGCGGGTTATCAGGATACGTCGTGTCGATGGTGGTGGTATTGTCGCATTGGATCGTGGCGCCAACAACGAAGCAAGCCGACCAGGCCTGTCCCGGTGCCAGCAGGGTCGCGCCCGCAGCTGCGGCAACGCCAACAGCGGATCGCAGTGCAAGCCGGCTCACTTGAGAACGCAGCTTCCACCGCAAAGCCGAATTCGTGGAAGCCTTTCCCGGAATCGAAGGCGAAAGAACAGCCTGCCTGTGCCCGATCATTCTTGCCATCACGCTCAGTTCCCGTCGAATTCTCGAATGCGGCGGAGACTGCGGCCAAGGCCGTGGACCGAACAGTCGTCATATGACGACTGTTCGTCGGTTTGTGGGTAAGCAATAGATTGCTGGCCGGCTTGTTGCCGGCTGGCCACATATTCTGTTGTGCTAATTATCGACCAAGGTGAAAATAGTGGCAGGCAGAGCTGACGCCACCCGTCAGAGCTCTGTCCGCACAATGCCTACGCACCTTCAACAACGCCACGAGCCGGCTCTGCCGGCGGCTTCCGGTTTGGCGAATATTCGCTCCAGAGAGACCGGGTGATCTGCGCCTCGACTTCGCGTGCGGCTCCGGCTCGCTGCTGCTGAACGTGCGCAAGCGCATGGGGCCGCACGGCATCGGCAGAATCTACGGGCAGGAAAAGAACATCACCACCTACAACCTCGCGCGCATGAACATGCTGCTGCATGGCGTGAAGGACACTGAATTCGAGATCTACCACGGCGATACGCTTTCCAATGACTGGGACATCCTGCGCGAATTGAATCCTGCAAAGAAGCCTTCCTTCGATGCCATTTGTGGCCAACCCGCCCTTCAGTTTGCGCTGGGATCCGACTGAGGCGATGGGCGACGATGTGCGGTTCAAGAACTATGGGCTGGCGCCCAAGTCGGCCGCGGACTTTGCCTTCCTGTTGCACGGTTTCCACTACCTGAAGGATGAAGGCGTAATGGCCATCATCCTCCCCCACGGGGTGCTGTTCAGAGGTGGGGCGGAAGAGCGCATTCGAACCAAGCTGCTGAAGGACGGTCACATCGACGCCGTCATCGGACTGCCCGCCAACCTGTTCTATTCGACGGGTATCCCGGTCTGCATCCTTGTTCTGAAGAAGTGTAAGAAGCCCGACGATGTTCTCTTCATCAACGCAGCCGAGCACTTTTTGAAGGACAAGCGTCAGAACAAATTAGGGGATGGCAAGAACGGGACAACGGACCATATCGGCAAGATCATCGAAACCTACAAGTTCCGTAAGGAGGAGGACCTATTCCAAGCGCGTCAGCATCGATCGTATCGCCGACGAGGGTCACAACCTCAATATTTCCCGCTACATCAGAACGGCTGAGGATGAGCTCGAAATCGATCTAATAGCCGCCAATGAAGACTTGGTCGACATCGAGAAGCAGTTTCGCGCAGCGACAGCGAAGCACAACACATTCTTGCGCGAGCTTGGGCTTCCAACCTTGCCGCTTTCAAAAGGATGACGCCGGGCTCGAATCGACCATCAAGCAGCGCGCCGGTGCGCCTTGAGAGCTGCTGATTTCCCACGTCCGCTTTCGGTCTATATCGATGTTGGCTTGTACGGCGGTAATGAGGCGCATTGCTGCCGCTAGCTCACAGCTAGCTATCATCCGCTACGAGGATGGGGAAGCACAAGCAGTGCGCTGGAAATGGCGTCGGGCTCTGTTCACTTGCTATGCCTAGGAATGTGCATATATTGTGCGTAAGAGAGAGATCGGAGATTTGTCATGACCCACGCACAGCTCGCACAATCGAAAGTGGTCTCAGGTTTTGTCGACAGCCTGCAGGAGCCGCGCACGCCTTATATCTCGCCGAAGCGCCTGTCGCAGGCGCTGGGCGTGAAGGTGGCCAACTTGGCGCAGTTGACCGGCGTCCACCGCAACACGCTCCGTAACCCGTCGTCGGAGCGACTGCAGGGTCGGATGCGCGAGATGGTGAAGGTGATTTCGGCCGCAACGGAACTCACCGGCGACGTCGACAAGGCGATCTACTGGTATCGCAATGAGCCGATCGCCGACTATGGCCATCGCACGGCGGCCGAACTCGTCGCGGGCGGCCAGGTCGAAGCAGTGCTGGCCTTCATCCGGGATCTCGAGAACGGGGCGCGCGGGTGAAGGTCACCCGCGTCGGGCCGGACGAGATCTTCCATCGCTATCTGACACCCAAATGGGCCTTCCTGCCCACCAGTGGTGGGGGCGCGGCGATCGATGGCGGGCGCTTCAATCGGCCCGGCGTCGAAGCCGTTTACCTGTCCCGCGCGCCTCAGACAGCGTTGGAGGAATACAAGCAGGGTGCCAGCATCACCCCGCCCGCCACCCTTGCCGCCTACAAGATCACGCTTTCCGAGATCGCCGATCTTTCTCAGGGGTTCGACCCGAATGTTTGGGATAGTGCCTGGAAGGAATGGGATTGTGCCTGGCGCCAGATCGCTCGCATCGACAGCAAGATACCGTCATCGTGGAAGCTTGCGGACCTGGTCGTTACGACCGGGCTTCGCGGTATTCTGTTTCCGTCGCTGCGTCACGCCGGCGGCACCAATCTGGTGATCTTTCCGGCCAATCTTGTCGACGGTGATAAGGTCGCGGTTCACGATCCCGATCACCGGCAACCGACCGATCAGTCATCATGGCCCTGAGTTGCTAGCTGTCGTAAGCAACCCGATTTCCGATCAGTTCAGAGCGCCTCATCCTCAACGACGCCAGTCGTTGGGTCGCCCTCTTCGAAGTCGCCCTCCCCCCGGACAAGACCGGTCGGTATATCCCCGGCCAGCAGCTTCTCCTTCGACAGCAGCCCGGCGTCCTCGAGCGCCTCGAAATCCGGCAGCTGGCGCAGCGTGTCGAGCCCGAATTGCGACAGAAAATTTTTGGTCGTCACATAGGTATAGGGCGCGCCCGGCTGCGGACTGCGCGGCCCCGAGGCGATGAGATCCTGCCCCCGCAGCACACCGATCAGGTCGCGCGACACCTCCTTGCCGAAGAAGGAAGACAGCTCGCCACGCGTGATCGGCTGGAAATAGGCGATGCACATCAAAACCAGCGCCTCCGCCTGCGACAGTTCTTTTGCCCGCTCGCCCGCTGCCGTGCCGAATGCGGCGCGGATGGCGTCGCCAAAGATCTGTCTGGTCCGGTGCTGCCAGCCGCCGGCGACCGCGACCAGCTCGTAGGGGCGGCCGGCGAGCTCGGCGCGAATGTCGTCGATGATCAGCTCGAGATTGCAGTTTTTTCCCACCACCCGCGCGAGGACACCGCGTGTCACCGGTTCGCTGGCCGCAAAAATGACCGCTTCGACGCGGCCCATCCATTCGCGCCAGCGCAGCTCCGGCGGCAGGTGGGCGAGTTCGGTGTCGAGCAGCACAGGCTGTTCGTTCGGCTTGCGGCGGGCGGACGCTTCGCTCATCGCTACAGCCCAAACAGCCGAAAAGTAGTGCGGCCGGAAAGCTCGCGCACGGCATCGAGCTGTTGCAGCCGCTCGAACAGGCGTCGCGCCGCAAAGCGCGACAGGCTTTTGGTCGTCAGCGATCCGGAGACGGCGTCGTCGTCGAGCAGTCTTTGGATCACATCGCCCGCCCCCTTCGCCCTGAGCTTCGGTGCGACGGCGATGAGCCGCTCCGCGCGACGCGACAGCTCGGCCGCCAGCCGGCACGCGTCCGCCGCCGCGTGAACCAGCGCGACGCAGACCGCGCGCTCAAAATTCTTGTCCGCGGGTCGGATGCGCTTGCCGCCGGCCTCGCCGCGAAAAGTCGGCCCAAAGGCTTGCGCCATCAGCAGCGGCACCGGCCGCGGCCAGCGCAGGCCGTGCGCCAGCACCAGGTCGGCCAGCCACCAAGCCAAAAGCTCGCAGTCGGGGCGTACGGCGACGACGTGAGCGGCGATCGCCGCCGCGGCGAACGGCGCCGGCCGCTGCGACCTCACCACTTGTTCGATCTCCGTGCCCAGGTCGGCAAGCGCGGCGCCTTCCCAATGGAGGCCGAGCTGGCCGACGATGTTTTCGAGTCGATCGGCGCTGGCACCGGGCGGCTGCCCGGCCAACTGCCGCCAGGCGCCAAGGATGGCGCCGGCGGGGCCGGGATCGGCGCCGGCCGGGCGCAGGTGCCAGGCGTCGCGCAGGGCGGCCTCGTCTTCGGCGCGCCCAGCCAACCGCATGCTGGCGGCGGCACAGCGAAGCGCCAGCCGCTGCCGCCAGGTCCCGGCCCAACTGGCTTGCGCGCGGGCAAGCGTGTCGAGGGCACCCAGGGCGGCGCCGGCCTGGAAGGCGGCGTCGATCTCGCTGGCGTCACGACCGGACGCGAGCGCCCAGGCCGGTACGGTCGGCGGCGCGGCGAGGCTGGCGGTCGCGGGATCGAGGCGAATCATGATTGGAGCGTAAAGCGCCCGTGCGCTTTGCGCCATCAATTTCGACCCAAAACGCACAGCCTGTCGTGCAGATATAATGAATGATAATGTTGCATTATCGTTCGTTACAAGCCATGCTAGCAGAATGGCCCCTATCGTCGACCTGAGCCGCGAAAATCGTCCTGAGGAGAGCAAAGCGCCGTCCCACAGCACGACCGCGATCGCCAGCACCTCCCCTCCAGCTGACGACTTGCCTGATATTGTCGATATCGTCATGGAAATGGCGCAGGCACCCTGCGAGCCGCAAAACGCCCCTCCCCTGCCGGCGCACCTGGAAGGGCTCGCCGAGCGCGCGCGCGATTACGTCGAGGCAGCAAGCTCGGCGAACACCCGGCGCGCCTACGCCGCCGATTGGAAGCATTTTTGCGCCTGGGCGCGCCGCCAGCATCTCGATGTGTTGCCGCCCGACCCGCAGGTCGTTGGCCTTTACATCACGGCCTGCGCGTCCGGTAAGGTGACGGGCGACAAGAAGCCGAACGCCGTCTCGACCATCGAGCGACGTCTCTCCTCGATGACCTGGAATTTTTCTCAGCGTGGCCAGCCATTGGACAGGAAGGACCGGCATATCGCCACTGTGCTGGCCGGCATTCGCAACACTCACGCCTCCCCTCCCCGGCAAAAGGAAGCCATTCTGACTGAAGACCTGATTGCCATGCTCGAGACCCTTGACCGTGGAACGTTGCGCGGCCTGCGCGACCGCGCCATGCTCCTGTTGGGTTTCGCCGGCGGCCTGCGGCGTTCTGAAATAGTTGGCCTGGACGTTGCCAGGGACCAAACCCAGGACGGCCGCGGCTGGATCGAGGTTTTGGACAAAGGCGTTCTCGTCGCATTGCGCGGAAAGACCGGCTGGCGCGAGGTCGAGATCGGCCGTGGCTCGTCCGATGCCACATGCCCGGTTGTGGCGGTGCAAACCTGGCTGAAACTGGCGAGGGTCGGCCATGGGCCGTTGTTTCGACGCGTCACCGGAAACGGCAAAGCAGTTGCAGCCGAGCGGCTCAACGACCAGGAAGTGGCGCGGCTGGTCAAACGCACCGCCCTCGCAGCCGGGGTTCGTGGCGACCTGTCCGAAGGCGATCGTGCAGAGAAATTTTCCGGTCATTCCTTGCGCGCCGGTCTTGCCTCATCGGCTGAGGTCGACGAGCGTTACGTTCAAAAGCAGCTTGGCCATACGTCGGCCGAAATGACCCGCCGCTACCAGCGGCGCAGGGACCGGTTTCGCGTCAATCTCACCAGGGCCAGTGGACTGTAGGCCCCCTCCCCTGGCGGATCGGTCTATCGCCAAGACAGCTGATCCCTCGGCAGCCGACCACTGGGGTCGAATACGGCCACCTTGTGCGGGAGATCGGGGCCCCAGTTCCAAAGGACCAGATTGCGATCCTCCATCTCGGCCCCCGGCGCGAAGCTCGGAACCACGATGCCGGCAACATTTCGGGGTTGCAACCGCTCATAGATGGACCAGGACGCTGGACGTTCTCCGTTGCTGAGAGCCGTCGCCCAGGCACAGGCCATCTCTTCGAGCGTCACAGAAAACTCTCCTCTCCGCTCTTCCGTTGTCAGATCCGCGATGTCGTCACAATCGATCTCATAGGAGCAAAGCACGCAGGGATCGATCCGCTGTGCGAAGCCCTGGTTGGCTTCCTTGATCGCTGTCATGATGGTCAGCGCCAGATAGAGCGCCGGCACGCCTTTGGGATTGAATCGAGCCCCTCGGATCGCCGCTCCTTCGCCGGAAGTCGGCTTGAATGCCCAACGTGGATCATGTGCGCGGTAGCAGGTTCCGACGAACCTCACGCAAACCCGCCAACGGCCATGTGATCGAGATAATCACGGACCGCTGCTGCCTTGCCGTCCTTCACCAGCGCCTCAGCGGTGCGTCCCCCAAATGCCGGAAGCGGCTGAGCCCGATACCAGGCCATCGCCTGCTCCTTGCCACCCGCCCATTCCGTCACTCGGCTGATGATCTCGAGCATTTCTCGCAGACGCCCCTGGGTCTTTACCGTGGCGCTACGCTCTGACCGATAAAGCGTCTCGCGTGCAAGACCTGCAGTCTGGGCCAACTGGCCTTTGGACATGCCAAAACCGTCCGCGACCTGCCCAATCGCAATCTTCCCATTCCGGTCCATGTAGGACAAGATGAGAGGTCCATTCTGCTCGGCTATCTTGAGTGCCTGGCCCATGGTGTTCATCCTACCATATCGGGAGTCATATTTCGTGTGCAGAAGATATGGCACTTGTAGACTGTTTTCAAGAACGAACCCGTTCAGTGGCCGCGCCGCAAACCCCGCCGACAGGTGGGAATGTGCCAGGCCACCTCAACAGCACCGGTCACATCCTTACGCCGCTGCCCCGCGATATCTTGCCGCTCATCCGGTCATCCGTGCTGACGCGCCATTGGCTTTCAGCGCCGCCATGAGCATAGGTCCAACAGAAAACTCACCCGCTTTTGCCTTTTCGGTCAGCACGCGCAGATAACCGCCAGCCGAGTTGATATGCTGCGCTCTTTGCAGAATGCAGGCGATCACGATCGCGGCAACTTCCTGGCCCATCACATGGCAAGCCTCCTCATAGGCTGAAGGCGACACGCCAAGGTATCCTCGCACCTGGGCGGCGGTCATCATCAAGTCGCGCCAGCTTCCGATCCCGTTGACGGCATAGTCGGCAATATCGGGACAGGCCCGCAGCACCAGTCCAATCGGGTAGCCTTTCGGCTTCTCGGGGGGGTGGGATGTTGGCTCGGCCTCCGCCCTGCTTTTTTCGAAAGCCGGTTCAAATACAAAAGCGGAGTCTGTGTTTGAATCAGATTGCTGCCGCTCATTATGGGACTCATTGCCGCTAGGATTCTTGGCATTTGTGAAGCTTTCCAGCATCTTGTTGACCGCTTCGTGCAGCTCTACCAGCTCGGCGACGACCCCTTCCAGCTCCGACAGGCCTGCCCGGCGTGGAATTGCGTCCACAATGGCCCGGAACCGCTTCCACAGCGTTCCCCAGTCCCCGGGCACATCCTCCTCGACAGCGGCCTCGATCAGCTTATGGATGTCGCGGCGGTGCAGCGTGATGCGCTCCCGCATCAGTCTGAGCGCCCGACCGTCGGCTCGAACCTGGTCGGCCGCCTGCTGAAACTCCGCTGCCCTGGTGATCAACGGGGCCAGGGAGAAGCCGAAGGCCTCCACCACAGCCCCGCCCGGCCCTTTGCGGGCAAATCTTTTGCCGTTGGCGCTGTCCCTGCGGATGATGAGGCCGCAACTTACCAGTTCCGCCAGGTTCCTGCGCAGCGTGGAATCGGCCATGCCGTGCGCCCGCAGCGATAGCTGAGCGTTGGACGGAAAGACCATCAACCCGTTTTCCTCGCTGATCTGGTCGTCTGGATAAAACGTCAAAAGCCCGCTGAGCACCGCCAGGGCGCGATCGCCGACGCCGACAATCGACTTGCCCTCGCACAGCCACCGATAAACCTGCCATTTCTCGACGACAGACCCCTGAGGTATCTGCCTTGACGCCGTGTTGGCTTTCACCAACGCAAGCGTCATCGGCCGCCGCCCGAAGGGCGTCGTCGCAAACCCACTCTCCATTTGCCTCACCTTTCAATCAGGCAAAAGAAATCTGCTCGCCGAAATGGCGCCACGACTCTTGACAGTGATTCGGGGAAGTGCGATTCTCAGCTTGCTACAGACGAGAAGGGCTTCCGCGACGGCGACGTTCGGGGGCCTTTTTCTTTTGCGGTTTCAGTCTCCTGTTTTCTTGGCTGTTTCCGATTGCCGAAAAGCCTCGAAAAGCTCGTCCAGCCGATCGGTTATGAACGCTCCGAACGGCGAGGCTTCCTTGGCCTTCAGGGCAAGCGTAAACACTTTTCCTGTGTCGGTGATCTTGGCTCGCACGGATCTGTCGTTCGGTGCCCAAGCCTTTTCCTGTGTCTTCGATGCTGCTGGCGCGCGTTTTGCCGGCGCGCTCATGAAGTCGAACAGACGCGCAAATCGTGCGTCACTGCCTGACGTGGCGAACTCTGGACTTGCCACATAGTCGGCCGCCCTGCCCGCGCTATCCGGATGCTCCATGAGCTTGGCGAGCTGCCACCATCTGTCCCGACCAACAGTCTTGGCGGCGCCAATGGCCACAATGACTGGCTCTGGAATGTTGCTGGTAACAGAACGCATCTTCGAGAAGGTCGTGTCATCGAGCGCCAAAGCCGACTTCACCGTGTCGGGCGTGTGGCCGCGCTTGAGAATGCGATCGGCAAACAGGGTCCTTTCGATGAAGGACAAATTGGCCCTTGCGGCGTTCTCTTGGCCCTGGGCAATAACATGATCCTCATCGCCCATCTTCTTGACGACCGCGCGTACTGGCCGTCCCAGCTGGCGGGCAACCTTGACGCGCCGATGCCCGAAGACGGTCTGAAAGCGACCGGAGAGCTCAGGATGAGGCCTGACCAGGATCGGAGAATCTTGTCCTCTTTCCCGAATGGCCGCAAGCAACTCCTGATATGCCTCATCGTCTTCGTCCAGGCGATCCGAAACGAAGGAGGTATCCACAAATGCCGGATCGAGATCCACGACCGAGCTCTTGGAGAGCTCCTCGAAGGATTGCATGATGGAGCGCGACGCCCCGCGAACGGCATACCCGGATACGTCCTTCGCATCAGCCACTGCCGTCGCAGGGCCCAACACACTGCCGAAAATGTCCCTGCGTGCCATTTAACCGCCTCCAATCGCGGTTAGCGATTTGATTTCAAAGACAAAATTTCCAGTTTTTACTGCCGTAAACTTCGCCGTCATGACCGTCCCCACGCACGATGGATCAGCGTCGCGATTTCAGCATTGACCGCATCGAGGGATTCCAGTGCACGGTCGTAGGTGGAACGGGTAAAGGCCGACTTCTCCACCTCGTAGAGCGTCTGCTTGGTGAGACCCGCGTCCGAAATCGCCGTCGACTTCAACATCGGGTTCTCCAGGATCTGGCCGGCAAGCATGGACTGCATGAAGCCTACCATCTGCGCCTGCGGGATATCCGTCGGCTCGTAGCGTGTGATCAGATATCTAAACCAATCGAGCTCGATTGCCGCACCGGCGGCCTTGATGGTTTTCAATATGCCGCCGAGCATGAGCAGGAACTGGCTCATAGACATCAGGTCGAGCATCTGCGGATGAACTGTAATGAGAACCGACGTCGCCGCCGACATGGCCGTCAACGTCAGGTAGCCAAGCTGGGGCGGGCAATCAACCACGACAACGTCATAGCGATCGTCGACCTCCGTTAACGCCTTCGCCATGCGCGTGAAGAACTGGCGCCCGGCATTTGACGTCTTATCCTGCATGGCGAGGGGCGTGTCGTATTCGTATTCCTGCAATTCGAGATTGGCGGGGATGATATCGAGACCTGGAAAATTCGTCGGAAGGATTACGTCCGCAATCGAGCGGCGTTCGTCATCGTAACGAATCGCCTCATAGAGCGAGAGGTTGTTATCAAGTTCCGGCTGAAAGCCATGCAGGGCCGACAGTGAGGCTTGAGGATCGAGATCGATTGCAAGAACACGGTGGCCGGTCAAGGCCAGATGCTGGGCGAGGTGGGCGGCAGTCGTTGTCTTGCCACTGCCCCCCTTGAAGTTGACGACAGCAACGACCTGGAGCTTGTCGCCGGACTTGCGGTGCGGGACATACTTCTTGACTTCGGTCCTGCCATGCTGGTCCAGGAAATGGCGCAGCTCAAGCATCTGCTGGGCAGTGTAGGACCGGCGTCCCGATGGGATCTGCTCGGGCAGGGGGCCCTTGCCCTCCAGATGAAGGCGCTTCAGATTGTTCTGCGAGACACCAAGATAGTGAGCGACTTCTGCCATCGAAAACGAACGCAGCGTCTTCGCCGCATCGGGGGGAAATTTCTCCATCCGAAGCTGGTTAAGGCGCCGTGATATCTCAGCACCCTGCTCGAGGATTTTCTCATCGAACTCGAAGCTCGGTAGCCGCATGGCGATATTCATTCTCGTCGAAAACCTGAATTGGCGCTTTTTGCGATGAAATTATTCAACAAGCGCCATTAAGCTCCGATTCGGAAAGCCCGGCAAGAAGTTTTAGGTTAACAGAAGGTGAACAGCACTAGCGGGCTTCCTTGCGGCCGATTCCTGCTGTCGTCGGATAATGGCGGGTTGTCGTTCGACTGGAACTCTCCCGCTCATCTGGCTAAACGCCTGGTTTTTCTGACACAAAGAGCAGTCTTTACGGCAGTAAAAACCGCCCCATCAGCGGAGCGGCTTAGGGGAGGGGAGGGCGCTTCCACCCGCTCAAGGCGGTAGGCGGGCTCGCTTTGCCAGCTGAGGCTTGGTCGAAGGCATCAAAAGCAATGGCCGACCTCCTCCATCATGACGAGACGCAAACGTCCAAAGCTCGGACCGACCCCAATTCGTCTCTAGCGGCCTCAAACGATATTCGCTGACATAGGGTAGGTCAGCGTGCCTCCTGCAGGTGCGTTTGCATGCGGAGGTCAACCGTTACCCGACTGAAAGCCGATCGCTGGAGACCGCAGTTCGCGCACCATCGTTTTGAGCGGTGCGGGCGAGCGCCCGAAACTTCCTTTATCTGCTCGCCAAGGGAGCGTTCGCAACCGACGAGGGTGCCACCCGAGCGTTGATAGCAGACGCTTGGTGATGAAATCCGGCCTGAGGTAGAAACCGAATTTGTCGGCTCGGGAACAACGATGCCAAGACCATCATTCCCGGCTCTATGGTGTCACTCTTGGCCCTTGAGGTCGCTGTCGCCGTAGGCTGCCGCGGACACCGTTGAACAGCTGATCTCGGGAAGGGGAGGGGGGCCCATCTTCAAGCGGGGTCGGAGGCTTGCCAACGCGCTGTTGGGTGGATTTCATCTCCTGAACGAATTTCATGGAAATCAGCTCATCGACAAGATCCGAACTGGCCTGCTTCATTGCGATTGTAGATGGCATTCATCAGTGAGCCAATGATGACCCGGGCGAGGTCCGGATGGTTCTCGAGTGTGTTGAGTCGACGTTGATGAAGATGTCGATTTTGCCCGCTGCAACCTCGTCGGTCGCAAACTTCTGCCCGAGACGAGCGCGGCGTAGCTCTCGTAGGACAGCCAGTGCGTTTCCCTGGATGCGGCCCCATAGATGCCCGAGAATGTCTCCGGTGTCATGTTGATGAAGCGGGCGACGTTTTCGCGGACAAATGCGCTTTGCGACGAGTCGCAATCCTGCAATCGGGTCGCAGTTTTGGTTCCGGAACCCATTGCGTCACGCCGCGCAGCAGTGGTTCGACCACGTCGCATGGAGTGGGTGTCGGCTGAACATGACACCGAGCTATCCGCTTGGCCTTCGGCGAATCGAAGCAATTCAGCACGAGCCCAGAGTCGGTGACATCGCCATATCTGTCCGCCCCGGTCGCAGGCCTCTGACCTTGCGGTTGTGCGCGGCTATCTCCCGCGAGGTCTGTGCGCCCGCGGAACCGGTCCGCTTTGGGAATTCCGAACTTCGCACAATCTATTCCGAGGGTAGGATCATCACAGCCTTGTCGGCGGTGTGGTTCCTCCGGGCGATGGCTTCCTTCACTCCAGATTCCCAGGTTCATATGACTCACGCTGGACGGGTTCAGGTCGACGGCATTCTCGGCCTTGCTCACTTTCATGCTTGAAGCGCTGCATTCGCTTGGTTTCATCACCGGCGGTGTGGCCGCTGGCGCGATCGGCTGGAGCGGAAATCCGCTCGCCCTTTGGCAGCCCTGGCTTGCCTGGGTCGGGCAGCGCAGCGGGGCGAGGGCACATGTCTGTGCCACTCCTGTGGTCGAGGTCGAGGGCGTGAAGGTTGCGCCGCTGATCTGCTACGAGCAGCCCATCGTCGTCCTTGCCATCCAAGAGGCGGGCCGCGCGAGCCTGGGCATCTCTGTTCAGTCTCTATCCAGCCCAATTGATCGTTGACAGAGGCGCTCTGGGAGCCTAGCGTACCTGACTGGTATAACAGGTATGCCACATGATCGGCGTTCTGATCAAACCGCGGAAGCTTTCGGAGGAGGTTGCAGCGCACCTCGAGCGGATGATCCGCAAGGGAGAGCTGGCCGAAGCCGACCGGCTCCCATCCGAGCGGGAACTCATGCGGCAGTTCGGGGTCGGGCGCCCTTCAATCCGCGAGGCCCTGCTGCATCTGAGCAAGATGGGGCTTGTCGAGGTGAAATCCGGTGAGCGCGCCCGCGTCACTCGGCCAACCCCCCAATTCGTGATCGACGCCCTCTCGGGGCCGGCGCGCCACATGATTTCGGCTCCTGGCGGGGTTCATGACTTCCAGAGCGCGCGTTTGTTTTTCGAAGTCGGGCTTGCCCGCAACGCCGCCATCAATGCCACGTCAGAGGATATTGAGGGCCTCAAGGAGGCGCTCGAAATCAACCGGCAGTCGATCGGGGACCTGACGCGCTTCGAGCGCACCGATGTGGACTTCCACTACGTGCTGGCGGTGATCACCCGCAATCGTATCTTCACAGCCATTCACGCGGCGTTGGCCGAATGGCTGCTGGAACAGCGGCGCACAACTTTGGCCAAAGGTGAAGACCGAAAGGCCTACGAGGCTCATCGCGAAATCTTTGATGCCGTCGCCGCGCGCGATCCAGACGCCTCCGAAGCGGCTATGCGCAGGCATCTGGAATATGTCTCCAGACGCTATCTTGAAATTGCGGGTGGCAAGGGATGAGCGGCTTCGTAGTCTGGGTCGATTTCCGCCTCAAGCCGGGTGCCCGGGGCAGATTCCGAGAGCTCGTGGACGCCAACGCGACCGCGTCGGTTCGCAGCGAAGCCGGCTGCCGCCGCTTTGATGTGACGCAGGCGCGCGGCGAGCCCGACCGGGTCCTGCTCTACGAGATTTACGACAGCGAGGCGGCATTCATGCTCCACTGCCGGACAGCCCATTTCGAGGAATTCAATTCGCAGAGCGCGCCGCTCGTCGACACCAAGCTGGTGACGATCTGCGACCTTGTTGTCGAAGCTTCGTCTTGAAGAACGCGTAGGCGCAATGCGCCCCTTGTGGGCGAACGGGAGGGAAGTTCATGTCGGAGCCAAGTCTCAAGGCGCTAGCGTCTCACAGACGCGTCAAGCTCGGGACCCTTGTCGCCGAGTTCGCGACGCCGGGGATAGGCCACATCCTGAAGTCCGCTGGCTGTGACTTCGCCTTTTTCGATATGGAGCATTCGGGCTTCAGCCTGGAAACGGTCAAGAGCGCGATCCGCTATTTCGAGGCGGCCGACCTGCCGGTTATGGTGCGTGTGCCATCGCAGGACTACCATTTCCTCGCCCGCGCCATGGATATGGGGGCCGAAGGATTAATCGCGCCGATGGTGAGTACCGTCGAGCAGGCGCAGCACATCATCAATTCCATGAAATACCATCCGGCTGGCGCTCGCGGCGTGGCGCTGCAGATCGCGCATGACCGTTACCGTCCGGGCTCGGTTGCAGATAAGTTCGAGGCGGCCAACCAGCGCTCGGTGTTCATCTGCCTGATCGAGACCGCCGACGGCGTCAAGAACATCGACGGCATTGCGGGATTGGACGGCGTCGATTGTCTGTGGGTCGGTCACTTTGATCTGTCGGTCTCGCTCGGCATTCCCGGCGACTTCGCGCACCCGACCTTCATCGCCGCGATGGCCAAAATCGTTTCCGCCGCCAAAAGGCACAACAAGTCGCTCGGGCGCCTGGTGCCCAACGTCCAGCAGGGCCACGAGTTCTACGCACAAGGCTTCGACTTCATTTGTTATTCGGGCGACGTCTGGATACTGCACGACGCGATCGCCGACGCGGTCTCCAAAATCCGGGCCGGGTGCCAGTAAGAACGGAGGAGAGAATGGGCGACCTAAAGTTCAAGGTGGCGCTTTCCGGTGATTTCCGCATGCCGGACGGCTCGCTGACCTATCCCGACTTTGACCTGGAGCCTCTGCGCAAGGCGCCAGGCCTCGAGATGACATTCCTGGAATCGAATAACCCGCTTCGCGCCGACCAGCTTGAGGACTTCGATGCGCTGATCCTTCTCACTCATCGCTTCGTTTCCACGAGTGTCCCCAAGAGCGGTCGGCTGGCCGTCGTTGCCCGCTTCGGCGTCGGCTACGATACTGTCGACGTCGAGGCCTGCACTGCCGCCGGCATCGCTCTGGTCATCACGCCCGATGGGGTAAGACGGCCGGTCGCCGTATCCGTCATCACCTTTATGTTGGCACTCACCGGCAAGCTGTTCACGAAGGACGCCCTCACCCGTAAGGGACCTCATGGCTTCCAGGAGCGCTCCCAACATATGGGTGTCGGGCTCGTGGGGCGTACGCTGGGGTCGCTCGGCATCGGCAACATAGGCGCCGAAGTTTTTCGCCTGGCAAAGCCCTTCGATATGAGGTTCATCGCCCATGACCCATTTGCAGACAAGAAGGTCGCTGCCGAACTAGGCGTGGAGCTGGTCGGACTGGAAGATCTGTTTCGTCGCGCCGACGTGCTGTCGGTAAGTTGCCCGCTGACGCCTGACACGCGCCATCTCGTCAATGCCGAGCGGCTCGCCCTGATGAAGCCTACTGCATACCTGATCAATACAGCGCGCGGCCCGATCGTCGACCAGAAGGCATTGGCACAAGCCCTGCGGGAGCGTCGTATCGCCGGCGCCGGTCTCGACGTGCTGGAGCAGGAGCCGCCGGATGCTGACGATGCAATCCTCAAACTCGACAACGTCATCCTTGCGCCGCACGCATTGTGCTGGACCGACCAGTGCTTTGCCGGCAACGGCGCTGCAGACGTCAAAGCGGTAATCGAGGTTCAACATGGTCGCGAGCCGCGCGGTGTGGTCAATCGCGAGGTGCTTTCGAGCGAGCGGTGGAAGGATAGGCTGGCCGTTTTCGCGGGCCGCTTCGGAAGCTAGGAGTGCGAGAATTTGGCGCGCCGCCGCGGCCATTGCGGGGGCCTTACGGGAGGAATGCTCGACCGCCGCGCCTGCGGACGAGTGAGCAAATGAGAAACGGGAGGACCAAGCACTATGAACGATCGTGAAAAACGTGACTTTCAGGCCGGTCTCGAAGCAGAGGTCGACGCCTTCATGCGTGGCGAAACGACCCGCCGGAATTTCATAACCCGCTTCGGCCAGATGACCGGTATGTTGGCAGCGTCTGCACCCATTTTGGGTATGATGACCGATTGGGCGCTGGCGCAGCAGAAGCTCGAACTGGCCGACGCCACGTCGCCGCTGGGACAGGCGCAGGCCGCTGCGCTGAAAGCATCTAAGGAAGGACCGGCGGAGGGCTCCGCCTTCCGCGCGGTCGAGGCGGCCAAGGCGCATGCGGGCGTCACGATCAACATGACCTACGAGGCAGGCCTGCAGGCGCTCGATCCACGCAATTTCAGTGGGCCGATGTGGGAGCAGCTTACGGGCATGAAGTCGAATGTGGTCGAACTGTCGAATCCCGATCAATACTCCAAGGCGGTCGCCGAGCACATTGCCGGCTCAGGCGCCTATGACGTGCTCGACATCTCGCCAGCCTGGACACCGTCGCTCGCCGATGGCGGCGTCATCGCACCTCTCGACGACTATATCGCCAAATATATGAACCCTGCAGACCTCGAGGACTATCATCCTCTCTACAAGGCGCTGCCGACCTACAAGGGAAAGATCTGGGGCTTCTTCGACGACGGCGACATGTTCGCTCTCTACTACCGCAAGGACATCTTCGAGGATCCGAAGATGATGGAGGCCTACCAGACCAAGTTCAACGCGAAGCTCGGACCACCGAAGACCTGGGAGGAATATGCTCAGATCGCCCAATTCATCACCGACCAGATGGCACCGAAGGTTTATGGTGCAGGCCACTTCCGCAAGGCGGGCAGCCCGGGCAATCAGTTCGACTTTCTGCAGCAGTACCGTGCCAACGGCGGGAAACTGTTCGGCGACGACATGAAGGCCGGCTTGGTGTCGGATGCGGGCGTCAAGACGCTGACGAACATGCTCGCGGCCAACAAGGCCTCGATCCCCGGTAACAACGAGCTCGACGCCGTCTCCCTTTGGGCGGCATTCCTGACGGGGAAGGTTGCGATGATCTATTCCTGGCCTCCAAGCGGCCGGATGGCGGCGAACTATTCGCAATCCGCCACGGCGATCAACTTCATTCCCCAGTCGCAGATCGCTGGCAAGGTTGGCTATGCCGTCGTGCCGGGCAATCCGGAACATGCCACCGGCTACAACAAGGCGCTGTCGGCGGATTCGCCCAATCCGGAGGCGGCGTATCTGTTCATGCAGTGGGCCTGCTCGCCTCCCGTCTCACTGGCGCGCTGCATGTTGCCCTATGCGCTGCGCGACCCATACCGCATTTCGCATTTCAAGTCGGAGCTCTATGGAGCACTGTTCCCGAGCGCCAAGGAGTACCTGGCCAACCTCAACAACTCGGCGAATGTCGGCCTGCTCGACCCGATCATGCCAGGTGCGCAGGACTATTTCTTGAGCATCGACCGCATGTGCACCGCAGTGTGGGCTGGTGCGGATCCGAAAGCATCGCTGGAAACGGCGGCCGCCGAGTGGAACGAGACGACCGATCGGCTCGGGATGGAGTCGCAAAAGGCATTCTACACCGAGTTCCTGAAACTGCCCGGCGCCACCGCTGACAACACAGTGGAGAAGCTTGGCATGGCAGTCACCCTCTGAGACTCGCCTGGAGGGGAGCCGGGTTTCTAGCACCAGACCGGTGTTGCGGGCGCTTTGCTCGCAACACCCTGGCTCAACCGCGTGGCGATCTTTGGAATAAATCGATGCCGCACACCACCACGATCAGTCGCATGACGACCACCGGCGCCCCGCCTCGGCTTTCGACCCTCGCACAGTGGGCGGACCGCCACTTCAAATGGCTTCTGGTCGCGCCCGCGGTGCTGTTGATACTGGCGCTGTCGATCTATCCGCTGCTGTTCTCACTGGTCGTGTCCTTCATCAACTACGACTTCCAGGTGCCGGGCCACGCCTTTGTCGGCTTGAAAAACTTCGAGCGGGTGGTGTTCGATCCCGTGGCACGGTGGTCGCTCTTGCTGACGGCCTGCCTGTCGAGCATCAGCGTCGCCATCGAATTCGTGCTGGGCCTTCTGGTGGCGCTCACCATGGTGCGCAGCTTTCCGGGGCGCGGTGTCGTCATGTCGATCCTGATCGTGCCGCTTTTCATCAGCCCGGTGATAGTCGGCCAAGCGTGGACGCTGCTGCTTCAGCGGCCTTTCGGGCCAACCAACTACATCCTGACGCAACTGTTGGGGCAGGAGGTGACGATCGGCTGGATGACCGAGCGCCCATGGCTTTATGTCTCGCTGATCATCGCTGATGTCTGGCAGTGGACTCCGTTCATGTTTGTCGTCCTGCTCGCCGGGCTTACCGCAATCCCTCCGAACCTCTACGAGGCGGCGGAACTCGACGGCGTCAATGCCTGGCAGGCCTTCTGGGCGATCACGCTGCCGCATCTCGGGTCTATGATGCTGCTGGCGTTGACCTTCCGCCTGCTTGACGCCATCCGAATGTTCGATACCATTTTTATCATGACCGGCGGCGGCCCGGGTACGCAAACCTACACGGCTTCCTACTATCTCTACACGGTCGGCTTCACCCAGTTTCATCTGTCGCAGGCGACGGCCGGAAGCTGGCTATTCCTGATTTTCACCGCGCTGGTAGTGACGCTGCTGGTGCGGCGGCTCTTGAAGGTGGAGCCGGTCTGATGGCCGCCGTCGCGCCCGCCCGCCGCAGGAAACGCCGGTCGGTGCCGATCGGTCGCATGCTGCTGCTCGGCTTCTTCCTCGTGTTCGTGCTGTGGCCCCTCTACTGGATGTTCAACACCTCGATCAAGCCGAGCGACGACTACCTCACCGTGCCGCCCGTCTGGTTCCCTGCCGAGCCGACCCTTGTACACTACAAAGCTGCGCTGTTCGCTTATCGCGGCCTCGACGGGCTCATCAACAGTCTGATCATTTCGCTGTCGGCCACCGTGCTTTCAGCGTTGTTGGGCACGCTGATGGCTTATAGTCTGGCGCGCTACAACACGGGCGGCCAGCACCTGTCTTTCTGGGTGCTGTCACAGCGCTTCCTGCCACCGATCGGCATCGTCCTGCCGGTATTCCTTATCTATCGTGGCGTCGGGCTGTACGACACCCATATTGGTCTGATCATCGCCTATACGGTCTTCACGCTGCCGGTGTCGGTGTGGATGATGTTCGCGTATTTCCGCGGCATGCCGAAGTCGATGGAGGAGGCGGCCCTGGTCGATGGCTGCACGCGTTGGGAGGCGTTCTGGCGTGTTGCCGTGCCGCTTGCCGCCCCGGGCATCGTCGCGGCGGCCGTCTTCGCTTTCATCGCTTGCTGGACGGAGTTCTTCTTCGCGCTCATTTTGACCAGTCGAACTGCGTTCACGCTGCCAACCGTATTCCGCTCCTTCATCGGCTTCCAGGGCGCGCAATATGGTGAAGCGGCGGCCCTGGCCATTGTTTCCCTCGTGCCATCCATCGCTCTGGGAGTCCTTGCTCAACGACATCTCGTGCGCGGGCTGACGCTCGGCGCCGTTCGCGGATAGAAAGAGGCAGGCATGGCTGAAGTCAGGATCACCGGCTTGCACAAGCGCTACGGCGCCTTCCATGCGGTGCGCGGCATTGACCTCCACATTCGCGACGGTGAGTTCACCGTTCTGGTCGGCCCCTCCGGATGCGGCAAGAGTACCCTTTTGAGGACGATTGCAGGACTGGAGGAGAGTTCGCAAGGCACGATCGAGATTGGCGGCGAGGTGGTCAATGACTTGCGGCCGCGCGATCGTGACGTGGCGATGGTGTTTCAAGACTATGCGCTCTATCCACATATGAGCGTGGCGAAGAACATCGGCTTCGGTCTCAAGGCGCGCAAGATGCCGAAGCCCGAGGTAGAGGCGCGCGTTGCCGAGGCAGCGCGTATGCTCGGCATCATCCCCTTGCTCGGGCGATTTCCACGCCAGTTATCCGGTGGGCAGCGTCAGCGCGTCGCCATCGGCCGCGCCATAGTCCGCAACCCCCGCATCTTTCTGTTCGACGAGCCGCTGTCCAATCTGGATGCCCAGCTTCGCGACGAAATGCGCGGCGAGATCAAGCGCCTTCACCAGGACATCGCCACGACGATGATCTACGTCACCCATGACCAGATCGAGGCGATGACACTGGCTGACCGCATCGTGCTGATGCGCGACGGGTTGATCGAGCAGCAGGGCGCGCCACTCGAACTGTTCGAGCGCCCCGCCTCGATCTTCGTCGCGGGCTTTCTTGGTTCCCCACGCATGAGCTTCCTGCCGGGCACGCTGGCTTTGGACGGGAGCGCCGCCGCCATCCGGCTGGCCGATGGTCTGCTGCCGATCGCCCCCGGGCGGACTCTAAATGGCGCTATAGATGGGCAGTCGGTGCTGCTCGGGCTGCGCCCGGAACATCTGACACGCGCACACGCTGCTACCCCCGAGCCGGGCACGCTGCGCTATGATGCAACCATCGACCTGCTGCAGCCGACTGGCTCGCGCAGCTATGCGACCTTCCGCCTTGCCGGCGCGCCAGTGGTGGCGGAGCTTCAGGCGCACGACGTCAGCCGTCCCGGCGAGAGACTGCCGATCGACATCAACATGAACCGGGCGTCGATTTTTGACGCTGCGACGGAGCAAGCAATTTGACCTTGGCAGCATCTCGAGCCATCCGCTTGTGTGGAACCGAACAGGTCGAGCCACCCTTGCGCACACTTCGCGCGGGACCGTTGTCGGTCGACTTCGACAATGGGGCGTTACGCTACATCCGCCTTGACGGAATTGAGATTCTGCGCGGAATCTCGTTCCTTGTGCGGGACGAAAATTGGGGAACCGCTACAGCCGTTCTCGATGATCTCCACATCGATGAAAGGCTGGATGTGTTCAGCGTCGCATACCGTGCAACATGTTCCGCAACATCCGGTCGCCTGGTTTATCAGGTACGGATCTCGGGCAGTAGTGATGGTGCGCTGGCTTTTGCGGCCGAGGCAGAGCCCGAGACTGACCTTTTGACGAATCGGACCGGCTTCATCGTCCTTCATCCGATCGAAGCCTTGGCGGGCAAGCCGGTAAAGGTGCTGCATGAGGATGGTCATGATGAGCTATCGCTCTTTCCGGACCACATCGACCCTAAATGTCCGTTCACCGATATCCGGGCGTTGTCGCATGAGATCGCGCCTGGGATCTGGGCCACATGCACCATGGACGGTGATGCCTTCGAGATGGAGGATCAACGCAATTGGTCTGACGCTTCCTATAAAACCTATGTCCGCCCTCTGCGTCGCCCGTGGCCTTACCGACTGCCCAAGGGCCAGAAATTCACCCAGGTCGTCCGGCTACACGTGTCAGGAACGCTTCGTGCCGGGGCGTCTGAAAACCGCAATCCACTCATCGACCTGACGATCGGCAGACCCGTCGGCCAAGTGCCTCGCGTTGGCGTCGGCGTCGCTGGCGACGAGGCAAGGCACGCGCTTGAATCCCCCGAGCTTCTACGACGAATGGCTCCGCAGTGGATGGTCTGCCAAGTCGATCTCCGATTCGGACACGGCCATGATGAACTCGAAAGCTACGCCGCGCTTGCACGGCTGACCGGCGCAGGCGTGGTCCTCGAGATCATCACCAAGGGCACGCTCGACCCATTCGGCGAATTGGCGCCCGTCGCTGATGCGGTCCATACAATCGGCCTCAAACTGGAAGCTGTCTCCGTCTTTCCGGCGCAGGACATGAAATCCGTTCAGCCGGGAGCACCGCGGCCGGTCATGCCCAGCTTCCACGAATGCTACTCCGCCGCTCGCCGGGCTTTCCCGGGGATCGGGCTGGGCGGAGGCATGGCCGCTTACTTCACCGAACTCAATCGCAAGCGTCCGCCAGCCGAAGCGCTCGACTACGTGACCTTCACCACCTGTCCAAGCGTGCACGCGGCGGATGATATTTCGGTGATGGAAACGCTTCAGGCTATCCCTCATCAGATACGCTCGGCACATGCTTTCACGGGCGACCGCGTGCCGCTGCGCATAGGTCCCAGTCAGCTCGGCTGCCGCGAGAACCCCTACGGAAAGGGCACCGCGCCGAACAAAGCGAACGCCCGCATATGTCTGAGCCGCATCGATCCGCGGCAGCGCGGGCTGTTCAATGCGGCATGGACGCTCGGCTATTTCGCGGCCTGCGCTCGCGGAGGGGTCGAGGCCGTCGCGGTAGGGGACTTCACCGGCCCCTTTGGCCATATCCACAGGAAGGCTGATTTCGTCCAGCCATGGTATGACCAGCAGGACGGCCGAACGGTCTATCCCGCTTTCCATGTCATGGCGGGTCTCTCAAGGCTCGGCGGAGCCACCCTGCTGTCCGTAGGAACTTCCGGCGCTGACGCCATTGCGACGATCGCAGCTGAAAAAGATTGGCGCGTGACACTGTGGGTCGCCAACCTCACCTCCAAGGCGCAATCTGTGAAACTTCCGGATGCGCCGAGCAGTGCCCGTATAGCTCTTCTTGGCGCCGAGCAGTTCGAACGGGCGGCAACCGATCCCAACTTCATGGAAAGTACCGCAAGACCGCTGGATGACCAATTCATCTCGCTTGACGCTTACGCCGTCGCGCGAGTTGATCTCGACCTACCATTTTCGACCTAGAGCCCGATGTGCGCTGAGGTTGAGAGTTGAGCCCAACGTCATGCGCAGCCGCATCAATCGCTCTGGCCCGAAGCGGGTGACACAGATCGTCAGGCGTCACTGGCCAGGGGAGTGTCGACGCACCTTGTCCCAGGCCGCCAAGATTCGCTGCTTGCATCCGCGTGCGGCATCGTCGACCGTCGGGAATCACATAGACGCATTCTCATGCGGTCGCCCGCCTTGATCCGCCGTCGAGGAGTTCCTGAAGGTCCTCTTTTGGCACCGGTCTTGAAAGCAAAAAGCCTTGTAGCTGGTCACAGCCGAGCTTGCGCAGATAATTGCACTGGCTCTCGGTCTCGACCCCTTCCGCTGTGGTGCTGAGGCCAGTCGCGCGAGCCAGGTCGATAATCGCCTGAACGATGGCCTCGTCACCGTTCGAGCCGCCAAAGCCCTGCACGAAGCTTCGATCGATCTTGATCCTGTCCACTTCCAGGCTCTGCAGTCGGCCCAATGAGGAAAATCCCGTACCGAAATCGTCAAGCGCAAAGCGCACCCCGACACTGCGCAACGCTGCCATGTTCTGCTGGCATTCGGTGGGGCGCTCGGAGAGCGTGCTTTCCGTAACCTCCAGCTCGAGCCGCCGTGGATCCATTTGCGTTTCCAACAAGATGCTCGTCACTTTCATGGCAAAGCTCGGATTGTTCAGCTGCAACCCCGATACGTTCACTGCCAGGGTCTCGATCGGCCAATGCACCGCGTCAAGGCAGGCCTGGCGCAGAACCAGCTCGCCTAGAACTTCAATGAGCCCCGTTTCCTCTGCCAATGGTACGAACAAGTCAGGGGCGACCCAACCACGCTCTGCGTGCGACCAGCGCGCGAGGGCTTCGACGCCCGTCATCCTGTTGGTGTCGGCGGTGTAAAGCGGCTGATAATGCACCCGGATGTGGCCGGGCGTTTGCAGCGCCTTGCGCAGGTCCTGTTCGAGACCCTTACGCTTTGCCAGCGTCTGGTCCATCTCGGGTTCAAACAGAGCATAGCCGCTGCGACCGCCGGCTTTGGCGTGATACAGGGCGAGGTCGGCTTTCCGCACCAACTCGACCTGGTCCACCCCGTCCCTGGGAGCAAGAGCTACGCCGACGCTCACCCCGACAAAAACCTGAACTCCGGCGACCTCGAACGGCCGGCGCGCGGACTCGATCAAGTGCTCGCACAATGTTTTGACCTCATTCTCGCCTGCGACCGCGCGCTGGATGATAATGAATTCGTCACCGCCCAGGCGCGCCACCGTGTCCACCTCCAGGGTCAGCCGCCTCAGCCGGTCTGCGAACTCCCTGAGCAACTCGTCACCGGCAGGGTGGCCAAAGCTGTCATTGACCTGCTTGAACCGGTCGAGGTCAAGATAGAGGATCGCGAGCTGCTCGCCCGTCGCGGGCAGCAGTGTCAGCGCATCAGCCAAACGACTGTTGAAATGGCCGCGACTGTGCAGCCCTGTAAGCAGGTCGTAGTGGGCCAGGTGATAGATGTGATTCTCGGTCTCAATCAGCCTCAAAGTCCGCCGGCGCAAAGCGGCCAGAGCTACAATAATTCCGCCAAGTACCAGTCCGAACACCGCCACGAGTGTTGGCACCAGTTGAAAAAGGACAAACGCCCCGGGCCGATATGGCTGCCACACAAAGAAGCCGACAGTCGAACCAGAGCGACCGACGAGGGGATAGGACGCCTCTTCAGAGCTAAGCATGTTTGACCAGGAGAAGTGTGCGTCGTCGAGCAGATAGTCTTGGCGCAAGGAGGCAAGCAGACTGCCGTCCAGATAGCGAACGGCAACGTGTAGGAATTCCTGACCTGGTACTTGTGCAATGTGGCCGCTGTCGGAAACGACTGGCTTGATGCTGACAATGGCAGGATGGCCGGAGATGACGACCATGTCGGAAGCACCTATCGTGAGCACCTGCTCGGTGACGCCGTCGGTGTCCCCCTGTTTCAGCCTCGCCCTGAGGTTCTCCACGAGAGGCGCAGTGGTCGGGCGTATGGATTGATAGCTCGCCGGATCCACCGCCGATCCATCGGCGAATGCGTAGACTGGCGCGTCCTTCGGATCGAGAATGTAGACCTCATCGTGGCCGAAATACGTGTGCATCCAGGTGCCGAGATTGGTGTCGACCCATTTGGTATCCTGGCTCCGCAGGGCGCTGACCGCGTCGTCCCAGACGGTGACGCTCTCCTGATCGTGGGCTATTCCGCTCTCCAGCTTGGATATGATCAAGGCGACCAAGCTTTTCTGCCGCGACACGGCAACACCATCGGACTGGGTCGCCGACCACAGCAAAAGGCCTGTGGTGAGGGTCGCAACAAGCAGCGTCACGACAATGATGGGCAAAGCCGTTCGCTTGAAAAAAAGGCGACGTGTTGGTTCGCCGAAATGCCGGAGCAGCGTCATGAGGCTGCTTTACGCTAAGAAAACTGCTGGACCGTTAAAGGCGCGGCATCAGGCAAGCTGCACGTTTGAAAAGGCCAGTTCGATAGCCCGGCGTTGAACTGCCAAGGAACAAATTCGCCGCGCGCGCGTTCGAGAGCGGCCTTTGCGGGGACTGAACACGAATGCTACTCGCTTTGGGGAACGCGCTCTCGACGACGGTTATGGCCGGCAGAAGTGGGGGTGCGGAAATTTTCGGCGTGGTCGATCTCAGCACTAAAGCCGAGGTAAGGATCAACGCGATGAATTTGGGAATGGCAATTCAGTTCGTGGCCAATGCCTCGGTGCTCGGTTACGATGTCCGTTCGGCGATGGTCTTCTACGGCGAACCGGGAACGCCAAGCCTCAGGGCAAATGACTGCGATCGATTGTGGGCGCAATTTGGTGCCGCGCTCCTTCGCCCATAACGCCGGACGCTTTTGGCTATCTTCAGCTGTCTGGAGCTAACAGCCCATGCCGCGCCACCGGACCGTCGGATCATGAGATCTGAGAGACCTGACGAGAAATTTGCTTTCGGTCACTTCACCGGCACGCAGAGCCGGTCGGGCACTTTGGGGACAAGGGTGGCGGTGGGTTTGCCGATGCAAGTGCAGTGTGCTCGAGCCAATTCGCGACTGGGCGCCGGTTGAACCGCTCGGCCTGCCTGCCTTACCGCGCGAGGCATGACCTTACCCCACGGCCAACCATTTGCGCGATTGGGCAAACGCCGTGAAGGCCTTGGCGTCCATTGGGCGGCCAAAAACATAGCCCTGCAGAATATCGCAACCAAGCTCCTTCAGGATGCGCGCGTGATCATTCGTCTCGACACCCTCGGCAATGACTTCGATGCCGAGCGATTTGCCGATCTCAATGATCGACGAGACCAGCTGACGCTGCGGGATCGACTGGGTGACGGGCGTGATCAGTTGGCGGTCGATCTTGAGCCGGCGCGGCTGCAGCTTGAGCAGGGACACGATCGAGGCATGGCCGGTGCCGAAGTCATCGATTTCGATGTCGATGCCGAGTTCCTTAATGTGCTCCAGGTTCCAGGTGACCAGGTCGTCATTCTCATCGAGGAAGATGGACTCAACCAGCTCAAACGACACTGTGCCCTTCCTGATGGCAAGCTTGCGCAAGCCATCGATCAGATCCTTGTCCTCCAACCGCTTGGCGGAGACATTGACCGAGACGTGCGGGATCTTGAGACCGCTGTTCGACCATTGGTCGAAATTCTCAAGCGCCTGTTCCAGGACAGCGCGATCGATGATTGCCACGACGTTGAGTTCTTCGGCCACTTTGAGATAGCTTTGTGGGGCCAGGATGCCGCGTTCGGGATGCTTCCAACGCGACAACGCCTCGACCCCGACGATCTCAAGTGTCCTGGCGTCGAACTGCGGCTGATAGTATGTTGTGAATTCGGCGCGCTCCAACCCGCCCAGGATTTCGTCGGCAATTTGCTTGGTCCGCACGATCTCGCTTTGCAGCTCTTCGTCAAAGAATTCGTGTCGGTTGCGACCGCTTCCTTTCGCCCGGTAAAGAGCGAGGTCGGCGTTGACGAGCAGTTGCTTGGCGTCGGTTCCGGCGGCAATTCCGATGCTCACCCCGAACCGGCACGGGTTGCCCTGAAAATCGACCGGTCGGCGCATCTGCGTGATGATGCGGTCGCCGAGCGCGGAAAGTTGCTTGTCATCACGTCCATGGCTCACCACGACGAACTCATCACCGCCGATGCGTGCAACAAAATCACCGGGACCCGTGTTGACCTTGATGACCTTGGAGGCGTGCACCAGCATGGCGTCACCGGCTGCGTGGCCGAGTGTATCGTTGATCTGCTTGAAGCGGTCGAGGTCCAGATGCAGCAGCGCTGTGCGGGTCCCCGTTACGCTTTTTTCGGCAAGCAACTCATCGAGATAGCGGCGGTTGGGCAGGCCGGTCAGCGGGTCGTGCAGCGCAACATGCTCTACATGCGCCTTTGCGACTTTGAGTTCGGCATTTTTCGATTCCGACAGCTGACGCTCTCGAATGAGCGTCTCATTGAGCAGCACGTCGCTGGTGACGTCCCACTCGGCGCCGATCATCTTCGGCGTGCCGCCGATGTCCTGGAAGAAGGCTGCGCGCGTGCGCACGTGGCGCGTGGTACCGTCCGCTAGCAGGACTCGGTATTGCGAAGAATACGGTCCCTCCCTCTCGGCGGCCGCGTCGAACTCCTGGCGCGCCCTGTCGAAATCTTCGGGATGAATGGCCATCGCCCAGTCTTCATAACCGCGCGGTTTGCCATCGGCTGGCTTGCCGTAGATCTGGTGGACGCGGTCGTCCCATAGCAGTTCTTTTGTGGCCAGGTCGTGCTCCCACACGCCAATTCCAGAAGCTTCCAGGGCCAACTCAAGGCGGCCAGACAGACGTCTGAGCTCGGCATAGTTTTTCTGTCGTTCGCCGAACAGTCGCCCGGCCACCAGGATCGGCAGCACCACCAGCGCGCCGGCAAAGGCTATGAGCCCCCGCAACATCCACGCATTGTTCGGAATGGCCGGCCAGCCTCCCTTCGGTATAGCCGAAATCAGCCAGGAGCCCGAAGGCAGTTGCACATCGGCCGACACCGGCTTGCCGGCGAGGACATTGTCTCCCCCGAAGAATTTTTTGCCGCCACCGCCAAGCGCGTCGGTCCCCGTCAGGGCGACATCAATATCAATCCCGGGGTCATTCAAGCCGCTCGCCGCGTAAAGCTGATCGACATCGATGACAGCGGAGAGGATGCCCCAGAATCGGCTGCCGCCGCCCGCCGTCGGCACAAAGACGGGAATGCGCCCGACAAAGCCTCGCCCTCCCTGGGCCAGGTCGACGGGGCCTGCCAACACAAGAACGCCGAGGTCTCGCGCGCGAAGCGCCGCCGTCCGTTGCGCCTCGCTCTTGCGGTAATCGAGCCCGATCGCCTTCTGGTTGCCTTCCATCGGGTACATCAGCGAGATGACGAGATCGGGCGCACCGGCGATGTTGCGCAGTTGCGATCTCTGTCGGAACAGGTTGCTTGCCAGGGACGCAAATCTCTGCTGTCCCATGTACGGCTCTGTAACTATGGCCGAGACGAGGCCCTGAACAAGCTGGAGATTACCGTTTACATTGCCTTCGAGCTTGGCCCTTATGATGTTGACCTTGGCCTGGACTTCGGCGCGCGCGAGTTGATCGGACACTTTCGTGTTCTGCAAGTCCGCAAGGACCGCGCAGATCACAAGCACGGCCAACGCAATTGCCGCCGGCAAGTTGGCGGTCGAAAAAACCGCCTTTCTTGCACCATCAAAGTCAAAATCCGTTCTGCCCGACCGGCTCAATTGCGTTTCCTTGACAAAAAGCCCATCGGCCAACGTAGGATGAACTGTTTAAATTTGGACTTCCAATCTGCGTAAAAGCTTCTGGTCTGTGCCACCAAGTTTCGAAAGGCTGCGCTTGGGCGCTGCGCGTAGTACCGTTGGGCCTGTGCCGGCCAGTCCTGCTGCGCCGAACAGCAGGGTCGTCCTGCTCGGGCGGAAGAAGGGTAGGGAAAGCGAGACGGACAGCCTGGGAGAGGGGAGGGGCGAGATCGACATCAGGAAGATGGATTAGCCTACTACATGCTGTCATCGCTGGTTCGCACCGGGTCATCCGTCCATCTTCTGCTATGATCCCGACGCCGTGACGTTCGTCACGGCTCTTACCCACAGCCCTGACGCATCCTGGCCAGTGAGCTCTAAATTGGCCGCGCTTAACGATCCGGCTCGAACCAACTTGTCGTGCTGCCGCAAGGGTGCGTTACCCTGATCCATTCGCCGATGTCAGGCTCTTCGGCGTACGGGATGGTTACTGGTCCCCACGTCTTCGCAGCTTCAACAACATTTTCGGCCTGAACCTCGGCACGTTCCACAGCTTTGCCGTCGCGTATCAGCTCGACAGTGAAACTCTGCATAGATCGCACTCCTGTCGCGCAATCATATCCCAACCTCTACCCGAAAGGAAAAATCTGTTTTTTCGAAAGGAAATAGCTTCCCAAGGTCCTCGCGGCACAAAGCAGCTATTCGCAACAAAAGGGGCCCAGGTGGCCCAACGATGAAACGCATTTTGCTTTTCTTGTGCGGCGAAAGCATGATGGAGCGGGTGGCTAACAGCCGATAAATTTTGCCAACACATTGATTTCAAATCATAATTTCATGTTCCATAATGTATGTTATGCGACTTCTGGATGTAGCAGTTATATAGAGATGCGACACTTGAGCAATTTAGAGATGCGACAGTCCCCGACTTTCACAGCTCATGCTCTGGCCAACTCGAAGCTGGAAAGGAAGGCTGACGACTTCACACTGCCTGGCGTGAGACCGGGCGTATTGCGGAGCCGGCATGCCTTTGATCACCTTGTCGCAAAAAAGAGCTGCATCGTCTTGAAGCCATCCAGAAGATCCGCGACCGGCGGCTGAGCGTCCAGGCGGCGGAGCTTCTTCATCTCAGCCGCAGTCAGGTTCACCGGCTGTTGCAAGCCTATGACCAGGACGGCGCCGGCGGGCTGGTGTCGAAGGAGCGCGGCCGACCGAGCAATCGGCGCCATGATGAGGAGCCGCCGCCGCCGGCCGCGCCACCATACAGCGTTTCGGTCGCTTCGGTGTTGTATGCTATCCCCTGCTTGGGATGCAGCTCCAGGTCAAGAACTGCGGACTGTGACATTGACCACGGGGACCAGCGGCAACGGTTCGCCGTCTTTGCCGGTGAGTTCCGATTCGAACTTCTGGGTGCGGATGATTTCCTCGACCTGGCTGGTGAAATCGTCATGGCGCGCATCTTCGCCACGTTCTCTATCTTCACCTCGCCCTGATACGCAAAGGGCTTGGCCTCATAGAGCGGGTGCGCGTCGACCCATTCGAAGTACTCGCAACATGCTGTCCACAGCTTCTCTGGATCGATGATGATCGGGCTGCGGCCGTGTGAGCTACGGGCCTTCCAAAATTGGTTTCCTGCGGGTGCGGGCATTTGCGAAAATTTCGACGCTTTTACAAAGTTAACCAGCGGCCGGATTCGTACGGTTTTGTGACTTGCTGGATTGCCGATCACATGGTTTTTTTCGCACATCGTTGTGTGGGAGTGCGGGCGTGGGCGACGATCAGAAGGACGGTGTTCGGGTAGAACACATAGACGGCCAATGGGCGGTGCAGATCATCGAGGATGGCCTGACCACCCAACAGCTTTTCGACAACGAGGAATTTGCGAGGAGTTTCGCAGCCGGTCAAATCATCCGGCTCAACCTTAACCGGTCCGGCCAAAGCCAAAGCGGCCATGAGGTGGATGGCCCGCGAAACCATTCGTAAACCATGCCAACACGGTAAATATTTTATGTCGAACCGATCCGGTTGCAGGAGGTTTTGGGCGGGTCTGCAACAAAGAGGCCCAGCCAATCCCTGCACCGCTTACCCATCTCGCCCGCCCTGTTGATCTCCTTCGGGATTGCCTGCGGAATTTGCGTCTGGGCGACATCGGATAAGCCAGTGAGCTTCTTTCAAGCCCAGGCGTCCCCGCAGCTGGAAATGCGCGGGACAGTCGGTAACCTTCAATAGATGGACGATCGTCGATGCTACCGGCGGGCCGGTGCTGTCGTGGACGATCCGCTACCGGCTGCGCACGTCGTTCTCGCGCACGGGCAAGACCGCCACCTCTCGAATTGCGGCGCCACGGGGGATCGCGAATAGCGGGCCGGCAGCCGAGGGCGACGAGGTTCTACACGATCAGAACCTACTCGAAGGAATAAGTGAAACCTTCCTTGGAGGCGCCGACGGTGACTTTGGTCATCTTTTCGCCCTCGAGCGACCGGTTAAGCACGCCGCGGCTCAGTTCCGGCAGCAGCGTGTTGGTCAGGATGGCATCGATCATCCGCCCGCCGGATTCGATCTCGGTGCAGCGGGCCTTGACCAGATCCATGACACCGTCGCCGATCACCAGTTCCGCATCGTTGGTTGCCCGCAACCGGCGAGCGATCTTGGCGAACTGGTGGCCAGTGATCGCTTCGATCATCGAATCAGAGAGCGGATAGTAAGGAATGGTCACCACCCGGCCAAGGAAGGCAGCCGGGAAGACCTTCAGCAATGGGCTGCGCAAGGCGGTATCCAGATCGTCGAGCCCGGTCCGCAGCGTGCCATTCCTTGTGCGGTCCATGATAACTTCGGAGCCGACATTCGAGGTGAGCAGGATCAGGGTGTTCTTGAAATCGATCCGGCGGCCCTCGCTGTCGTCCATCATGCCCTTGTCGAAGACCTGGAAGAAGATTTCGTGGACGTCGGGATGCGCCTTCTCGACCTCGTCGAGCAGGATCACCGAATAGGGTTTTCTGCGCACCGCTTCGGTCAGGATGCCGCCCTTGCCGTAGCCGACATAGCCGGGCGGTGCGCCCTTCAGTGTCGAGACGGTGTGCGCCTCCTGGAACTCGGACATGTTGATGGAGATCAGGTTCTGCTCGCCACCGTAAAGCGTTTCGGCCAGCGCCAATGCCGTTTCGGTCTTGCCGACGCCCGAGGGGCCGCAAAGCAGGAAGACCCCGACCGGCTTTTCAGGCGCGCCAAGCCCGGCGCGGCTGGTCTGCACGCGTTTGGCGATCATCTCCATGGCGTGATCCTGGCCGACGACCCGTTCCGAAAGCGTGGCGGCGAGCTTGAGCGCCTTTTCGGTCTGGCTGGACAGCATCCGTCCGGTCGGGATCCCGGTCCAGTCCTGGACCACGGCGGCCACTGCATTGCGGTCAACCGAGGGCAGAATCAGCGGTGTCTCGCCTTGTGCCGCTGCCAATTCGGCCATCAGTGCGCGCAATCGGGCGAGATCGGCGGCAGGATCGGCAGCGGCCTGTGTCTCCGCGTCCGTCTGGGCGGCCTTGGGCGGCTCAGTCTCTGACGACTCCGCTACCTTGGTCTTTTCTGCGTTCGCCGCTGCCGGTTCGGCATCGGCCCCAACGGTGGCCGCATCGAGCGCCACACCCTCGCCGCGCAGCCTGGCGCGCAGTTCGAGTATCTCGGCGACGAGCACCTTTTCACGATCCCAACGCTGCTGCGCCGCAGCCAGGGTGATCTCGCTTTCGGCAAGCCCGGTGTCGACGCGCGCCTGCCGTTCAGCCACCTCGATGCCGATCGCGGCCTCGCGCCCGATGATGCCGCGCTCGACCTCCAGAGCCTGGCGGCGGCGCATGATGTCCTCGACCTCGGCTGGCGTAGCATGCTGCGATATGGCGACACGGGCGCAGGCGGTGTCGAGGAGGCTCACCGCCTTGTCAGGCAGTTGCCGTGCCGGGATGTAGCGATGCGACAGGCCGACTGCTGCCTCGATCGCCTCGTCGAGTATCTGCACCTTGTGGTGTTGCTCCAGAACCCCTGCCACCCCGCGCAACATCAGAACGGCCACAGCCTCCGACGGCTCGTCGATCTTGACCACCTGGAAACGGCGGGTCAGCGCCGGGTCTTTCTCGATGTGCTGCTTATATTCGGCCCAGGTCGTTGCGGCGATGGTGCGAAGTTCGCCCCGTGCCAGCGCCGGCTTCAAGAGATTGGCGGCATCACCGGTTCCGGCAGCACCGCCGGCGCCAATCAAGGTGTGGGCCTCGTCGATGAACAGGATGACCGGCGTTTCGGACGATTGAACCTCGTCGATCACAGCCTTCAGCCGTTTTTCGAATTCGCCCTTCACGCTGGCGCCCGCCTGCATCAATCCGACATCGAGCATGCGCACGCTGACGCCTTGCAGCGTGGGCGGCACATCGCCCTGAGCGATACGCAAGGCAAAGCCCTCAACGACCGCCGTCTTGCCGACCCCGGCCTCGCCGGTCAGGATCGGGTTGTTTTGCCGACGCCGCATCAGGATGTCGACTATCTGCCGGATCTCCGGATCGCGGCCGACGACCGGATCGATCTTGCCCTCGCGGGCGCGTTGGGTCAGATCGGTGGCGAATTTCGCCAAGGCCGAATCTCCGCCCATGGTCCGCTTCGGCGTTTCAGCCGCGGGAACCGCGATGGCTGCGCCGCCTTCGAGCGAACCTTCCACGACATCGGCGAACCGCGCGACAACCGCATCGGCGTCGATCTTGTCGAACTCGCCGCTGATCTTCGACAGCAGGCCTTCCAGAACCGGGGTTTTCAGGCAGGAAAGCAGAATATGGGCGCTGCGGACTTCCTCGACGCCGAACTCCAGCGTCGCGAGGTTCCAGGCTTCCTGGATTGCATGGAAGATATGATCGGAGAATTCCTCGATCGAGGTTGCGCCATAGGGCAACTTGTCGACGGCACGGGTCATATCTGCCGTGAGCCGGCTGGCATCCAGTCCCGCATCGGCGATTATCATTTGCACATCGGAGCGGTCGGAAAGCACCAGCTGCTCGATGAAGTGAACGAGTTCGACGTAAGGATTGCCGCGCAGCTTGGCGCTATCGGCCGCGGCCTTGAAGGCGCGCACCCCGACAGGATCAAGCTTGCCGACCAGTTCCTTACGCTTGAAGCTCTGCGACGACCGGCGCTGTTCCATCGAACGTGCTCCTGCAATCTGCCAGCCGATAAACTGCCACAGATGCCGCCACTTGACAAAGTGCGTTGTGGACGAGGCCTCAATGCCTGGTTCAGCCAGCTTCCTCGTATTGTGGAAGTCTTGCACCACCGGCTGCAAACAACAGCGGAATTGCGCGCCCTGCGCGATGCATTTCTCATACGGATTGACAATTGCGCCACGGAGTTCGGTGCTCATGGCGGTGTTCAGCTTCTGTTAATTTTGGAGCACTCGTTGAATTGTGGTAAAGTGCACCGGTGTGATAACGTAAGGTCACATAAGGTTTGAGGGCCTTCGCTGGGGGTTGGTGTGATTGATCTCGCACTCTGGCTTTCTTCGCTAGACGGTGAGAATCCGTCCGGGGAAGATTTGCGCAACGACCCGGCTTTCCATGAGTTGGAGCGCCTGACCGAAGCCCAACTCAAGGTCGTCCACGACGGCAACAATAAGGCCGGCTCGCAAAGCACGATTCCAGTCGACTGGCCCGCTGTGCTCGCAAAGGCGGAGGAATTGCGCGCGCATGGCAGGGACTTGCGCCTGCTTGTCATCGTCACGCGCGCGCTGGCCAATGAAGACGGGCTGGCCGGATTGGCGCAAGGTCTGACGCTGATCGCGCAGACCTTCGATCAGCATTGGGACACCATGCATCCGGCTATGCGGCCCAACGCTTCGCCGCGCGATGCCGCCTTGCGCCGTATCAACGCGCTGATCGACCTGCAGAATGGTCAGGACGGGTTGTTGGCGAATCTGCGGCAAATGACGTTCTTCGCGCCGCGCGCAATCGGCCCGGTTCAGGGCAAGGACCTGGAGAAGGGTGCGCTCGACGATCGCGTCATGCTCCAGGAAGCCGCCTCGGGGCTGAATGCGGCGGAAAAAGCGCAGCTGGTCAGTGCGCACGGACAACTCTTGAATCGGGTGCGTGCCGCATGTGCGGCACAGATCGATCAGGCCAATGCGGAGATGGTCCAGCTCATCGCCGACGCCCGGGCGACGATCACGGCACTGGATGCGCTCGAGACTGCGCTCAACGCTCGTCTCGAGGGCAGCGGCACTCCCGTTCCGGACTTAAAACGGTTCCTGCAGCGTTTGCTGACGACACTTGAACGGAATTCAGCGGCCGGCGCGGTGACGAATGGCGCAGCCACGCAGGCGGTGCCGACGGAACTGGCAACGCCTGCTCGAAACGGTCATGGAGCCGATGCTATGGCAAGTATGGCAAGCTATGCGGACTCGAGCACGGGACTCCCCGACCGGATCTCCTCGCGCGACGACGTGGTGAAATGCCTCGACCTGGTCGTCGCCTTCTATGACCGTACCGAACCGTCGAGCCCAATTCCGCACCTGGCTCGGCGGGTCCGTCGGATGGTGCACATGGATTTCGTTGAACTGATGGAAGATCTCGCCCCTTCGGGGCTGAAGGAGTTCAGGCTGCTGGCCGGCGTTCCCGATGCCAAGAAGACGGCTCAGAAGGATGAAAGGTAACAACACATGCCAGCCGAAAGCAAAGCCAAGGTCATCGAACGAAATCGCGCGCCGCGGGTGCAGATCGCCTACGATGTGGAAACCTACGGCAGCCCGACGACGATCGAACTGCCGTTTGTCATGGGCGTGATGGCCGACCTTGCCGGTGCTTCGCAAACCAAGGAAGCGTCAAAGTCGGTGCTGGACCGCTCCTTTGTCGAGACCGACGCGAACCGCTTCCCAAAATTCATGGAGGCGCTCGGCCCCCGCGTCAAAGCGCGGGTGAAGAACACGCTGCCGCAGGCCGAGGGCCAGGAGCGTGACGAGGAACTGGCGCTCGATCTTACATTTTCCAAGATGGGTGATTTCGCCCCCGACAAGATTGCCGAGCAAGTTCCGCAACTGGCCGAGATCCTCAAGATGCGTCGACAACTCGAGGAATTGCTCGGCTTCATGGATGGCCGTGTCGATGCTGAAAAGCGCATCGCGCAGCTTCTGAACAACGAACCGCTTCTTGGCAAGATTGCCAGCCAGGCGCTGGCCGACGACGACAAGGTTGGGGAATGATCATGGCCGAACAGCAAAAGACCGCCTCAGTCGCCGCGGAGGCCGAAGCCATAAACCTCGATGAATTCAGCGGACTCCTCGAAAAAGATTTCAAGGTCAAGAAGGACGACAGCGAGAAGCTGCAACAGCTCGTGCGCAATCTCGCGCTCGCGGCGCAGTCCCGTTCCGACACCACGACCATCTCTTCCAATGCCATCAAATCGATCAAGTCGCTGATCGCCGGCATTGACAAGATGCTGACGACACAGGTCAACGAAATCCTGCACGCGCCGGAAGTGCGTGAGATGGAAGGCACATGGCGAGGGCTGTGGTATCTCGTCAACAACACCGAGACGGATCAGAAGCTGAAGATCCGGGTGATGAACATCTCCAAAGAGCAGCTGGCCGATACGCTTGAAGACTATGAAGGTCAGATGTGGGACCAGAGCCCGATCTTCAAGAAAGTCTACACAGACGAGTATTCGATGCTTGGCGGCGAACCAATCGGCTGCGTGATCGGCGCCTACGAGTTCTCCAATCACCCACGTGACGTCGGCCTGCTGCGCAACATCTCCGGCATCTGCGCTTCCGCGCATACGCCGTTTATCGCGGCCGCTTCGCCGCGCCTATTTCGCATGGACAGCTGGCAGGAACTGCCGAACCCGCAAGACCTGCAGCAGATCGTCTCCAACCCCGCCTATGCCTCGTGGCAGTCGTTGCGCGAGAGTGAGGACGCTCGCTACATCGGCCTGACCATGCCCCGCGTCCTGGCGCGGCTGCCCTACGGCACCGATACCGTTCCGGTGAAGGGTTTCACCTTCGAGGAAGAGGTGGAGGGCGATCACAACAAATATGTCTGGATGAACGCCGCCTTCCCGATGGGCGTCAACATCAACCGCAGTCACAAGCTTTTCGGCTGGGGCACGCAGATCCGCGGCGTCGAGAATGGTGGCACGGTGCTCAACCTGCCGGTGCATAGCTTCCCGACCGATGATGGCTCGATCGCGATGAAATGTCCCACGGAAGTCGCCATCGACGACCGGCGCGAGGCGGAACTGGCCAAGCTTGGCTTGATGCCCATCCTGCACCGGAAGAATACCGATCTCGCGGCCTTCATCGGAGCACACTCGCTGCAGGACGACGAAACGCGGGCGGGGCGGCTGGTCGACCCCGATGCACAGTCGAACGAGCGGCTGAGCGCCAACCTGCCCTACCTGTTCCCGGTCTCGCGCTTTGCGCACTACCTCAAGGCGATCGCGCGCGACAAGGTCGGCTCGTTCAAGGAGCGCGCCGACATGCAGATCTGGTTGACCGAGTGGATCAATCGATACGTGCTGGCCAACCCGGCCTTTGCCGACGACAAGGCGCGCGCCAAGCGCCCGCTTGCCGCCGCCGAGGTCCAGGTGGACAGCGTGGAGGGGCGGCCGGGCTATTATAATGCCCGCTTCTATCTGCGCCCGCATTACCAGCTGGAGGGCATCAATGCGTCGCTCCGACTGGTCTCGGAACTACCGTCCGTTAAGACTTGATCGCAGCAACGACAACCTGGTTTTTTGAAAGCGGTGGAGAAACACAATGCCGACTACGAAGATTGATGGCTTCCTGAAGGTTCCCGATATCAAAGGCCCCAGCACCCGCGACGGCCACGATGACGAGATTGAAATCCATGGCGTCGACTACAAGATGGTCGCACCTTATGATCCCAATTCGCTGTCACGCCGTGGCCGCGTCTCCATGGGGATGATCAAATTCACCAAGCACTACGACAAATCATCGCCCTATCTGAAAAAGGCTTTGTTCGAAAACAAGGCCCTTGATGAGGTGGTGTTCTCGGCCCGCCGGACCATCGATGGCGAGACCAAGGATTACCTGGTCGTTACCCTCACCGACGCCTCGATCATGGAATACGACATGTCGCAGGCCGAGGATGAGGAAGACCTGATCCAGGAAGAGGTCAGCTTCGCCTACAAGAAGATCAAATTCGTCTATGACGGCAATGATGAAGCCGAAATGGATGTCTATGTCGGCAAGTGAGGTTCGGCGACCCGGCGCGGGCATGCAGCAGACCACTGGCAGCTTGCGGGCGAAAAGCGAAGCCGTCCAGCCGTCGCTTTGGGATCGTCTCGTCAATGATCTGCCGGGCCTGACCTCGGAAATAGACGGGCTGCGCCATGTCCTGCTCGACGAGCTTGGCGCGGACCGTCTCGACACACTCGTTGCCGGCAGCACGCGTGCCATCGACGCCGATGTGGTACTGACACCGGATCAGAAACGCCGTCTGCATCGGTTGGCCGTTCAGACCCAGCACCGCGTCGAAATCGAAAGCCGTGGCGTGGTGGTATCGGCGCGCGTGCTCAGGGAAGCGGTACGGCGTGACATCGAGGCGCTCTTCAACACAGAGCGCTTCGAGGCGACGCCGCTTCTTTCCGACCTGGAAAATGAACAGGTTGCGGACAATCCCCCTTCGCTTGCCGATTTCCCGGAGGTCCGCCGCAGCGTGGTCAATTACGGCGTGCCCTCCTTCTCGGGCCGCTCGTCGCGCGACTTCGATCGCGAGGTGTTGGCACGTGAGATCCGCATGGTGCTCGCGACCTTCGAGCCCCGCCTGAAGGAAAGCGCAACAAAGGTAACGGTCACGCTTGGCGACAACACCGTCGGCCTGAAGATCGAGATAGACGCCGTTCTGATCATGACCCCGACTCCCGAACGCATGCGCCTGCGCACCACGATCAATCTCGACAACGGTTTGGCGCGGACCGAAATTGGGGAGGCCTGAGATGGATCGGGTCTTCGTCGAATATTACGAGGAGGAACTGAGCCATATCCGCGCTCTTGCATCGGAATTCGCAGACATGCATCCGGCGGTGGCGCGCAACCTTTCCCTCGATACGGTGCCGTGTCCGGACCCATATGTCGAGCGCCTGCTCGATGGCGTAGCCTTCCTGGCCGCGCGCACCCGGCTAAAGGTCGATGCCGAGCGCTCGCGATTTTCCCGCAGTGTGCTCGACGTTCTCTATCCCGATCTGGTCACGCCGGCGCCGGCAACGGCGATGGCGGTGCTGAAACCCGGCCAGCAGGTCCAGACCATGCTGGCCGGCCACGTCGTCAAGCGCAACACACGGCTGGTTTCCAGCCTGCAGCCAGGCCTGTCAACGCGCTGCATTTTCTCAACCGCCCAGGAAATGACTCTATGGCCGATCGCGGTCACTTCGGTCAGCTTTTTTCAGGACCGCAGTGCGATGGCGATGGCTGGCATAGGACCGATCGGCGGTGTCAGCGGCGAGTCGGCGCTCCGCCTCACGCTGGCCAGGACCGGAAAAGGCAAGCTCGACGAACTGGCTCTCGACCGGCTTGACCTCTATTTTGCCGGACGCACCAAGGCGCCGCTACTGTTCGATGCGATTTTCGGCGCCTGCGCGGCCACAGCAGCGCGACCGGAAGGCAAGACCAACCCGCTGTCGCCGTTGCCGGCACCCGAGATGATCGGCATCAGCGACGACGAGGCCTTGATGCCGCGCACCCGCCCGACATTCGAAGGATACCGGTTGCTGCGCGAATACTTCATGATGCCCGAGCGTTTTCACTATGCACGGGTTTTGGGATTGCAGCCTGTCGTGCGCCAATGCGCGGCCGGACTCGAGATCATTTTCCTGTTCAAACGCACGGTTCCCGAGCTGGCCGATCTGACGCCGGCGGACTTCGAACTTTTCGCGACACCGATCATCAATCTGTTCGAACGCGAGTGCAACGTCGTCGAAGTCGATGAACGCAAGACGCGCCAGGTGTTGCATGCGGACCGGACGCGGGCGCGTGACTTCGAAATCTACCGGGTCATCCGCGTCGAGGACGCCGACACGGAAGGCAACGACGCCGAAATCCCCGAGCTCTTCAGCCTGGGTCAGAACCGCGGTAGTGGTTGGGTCTATTCGACCGAAAGGCGCCCTCGCCGCGCGATGGAGGAGGAGCGCCGCGAAGGCCTGACGCGAACGTCCTATACCGGGGATGACGTTTTCCTGGCCGTGTCCCGGCCGCTCGCAAGGCCGGCGACCCGGCCGCTGAAGCGGCTCGACGTGATGGCGCTTTGCACCAATCGTGATCTGCCGATCCTCGATGACAATCCGACGTTGACGTTAGAAGCCGGCGACCCGGTCGAAACCGTGAGGCTTCTTGGCGCCTTGCGTGCGCCGCAGCCAGCTATTCCTGCGGCACTGCCTGCTGGTGCCGACGGGGAATCGCGGGCCGATGATCTCGCCTGGCGGCTGGTGGCGCAGCTCGCGCTCAACTTTCTCAGTCTTGCCAAAGAAGGCCGTGGCATCGATCCCCTGCATGCGCTACTCGACCTTTATGCCGATCGCGGCGATCCAAGCCTTGCCCGAAATGTGCATTCGATCGTGCGTATCGACTCGCAGCCGGTCATCGAACGTCTGCAAATCGATGGACCGATGTGCTTTGGACGCGGTACCGAAGTCACGTTGCATGTTGATCAATCGGTCCTGGCCGGCCAAAGTACCTTGCTGCTTTCGGCCTTGCTGGCGCGGTTGTTTGCTCGTCACGCCGGGATAAACGGCTTCGTGCGAACTCGCACGCGGCTGCTGCAGAAGCAGGAGGATGTGCCATGGCCGATGACGCCCGGCAATCGCTACCTGATCTAGACAAGCCCGGCCCGAACAGGGCCGAAGGCCTATCCGAGACGTTCGACTTTTTCGAACTGCTGCGCCGCCTCGAACAACGGAACGGTCTGTTCGGCCATTCCGGCCGTCCCGACCGTGAGCCGGCACGGCTCGGCCAGCATGTACGCCTCGCCTTTTCCGCACGGGACCTGGTTGTGTTCCGCGAAGCCCGCGATGCGGCACCGGCCCGGGTCACGGTGGCAAATTTTGGTCTGCTGGGACCCGAGGGTCCAATGCCGCTGCATCTGACGCGCTGGGTGCTCGACCGGCTCTCGCAACGCTGGTTCGCCGGCGCCGAGGCACAACTGACCAGCGACACGACGTTCGTCGACTTCGTCAACATTCTGCAGCACCGTATGATCGCCCTCTACTATCGGGCGTGGGCGGATGCGCACCCGGCCGTGCAGGCCGAACGCGCGGTCGGCGGGCGCGTTCGCGCCATGCTTGAAGCCATGGCCGGGATCGGACTTCCCGGCACGCAGGACCCCAATCTCGATACGGTGAAGCTTCGCCAGGCGGCTTCGCTGGCCAATCAGGTCGACGGCCCGGAACGGCTGACGCTGTTCCTGGCGGAAGCGTTCAAGGCGCCGGTACAGATCAAGGAGTTCATCTCCGCCTGGATAACAGTACCAACCGGTCTCCAGACCCGTCTTGC
This sequence comes from Mesorhizobium sp. XAP4, assembly GCF_029269325.1. NCBI lineage: Bacteria > Pseudomonadati > Pseudomonadota > Alphaproteobacteria > Hyphomicrobiales > Phyllobacteriaceae > Mesorhizobium > Mesorhizobium sp. XAP4. The sequence goes on from NZ_JARIXW010000009.1 coordinate 108,684, forward strand.
AAAGGCCTTTGCAGGGCTCGGCAAGGGCGCGACGATCGGCCCACGCGTTTTCAGCCGCCAAAGCAGGATCGAACTGCGTGTCGGCCCGCTGGGGTATGAGGAGTTCAAGGCGTTCCTGCCTGGCGGCGAGCGGCTCAAGCTGTTCAAGCAGGCCGTTCGCGACATGGTCGGGGAGTCGCTCGACGTCGATCTGCGCATCGTGCTTGCGCGTGAAGCCGTACCGCCGCCCCAAATCGGAGCGGTTCGGCTCGGGCGGACCGCCTGGCTTGCGCGACCCATCGAAAGGGGCGATGCTGACGACATGCGGCTGCGGACAATCGTCGGATGGCGGCCGGAAATGACGGGGGTCGCGGCATGAGCCTGCTGCTGACACTGGAGCAAGGGCCACGCACCCAGGCGGTGCGGCAAGCCCGGCTTGACGAGGGTGAGCTGGTGATCGGCCGCAGCGCGGACGCGGGTTGGCAGATCAACGATCCCGACATGTTCGTTTCAAGGGCACATTGCAAGATCTCTGGCGGGCGAGATGGATATTTCGTCACCGACACGTCGAGCAGCGGATTGTTCATAAACGACTCCGACAGCCCGCTCGGTGCCGGCAAGTCGACGCGCCTTCAAAGTGGCATGCGGCTGAGATTGGGCGACTACGTCGTCCATGTCGACCTGCAAACGCCAGCCACTCAAGCACCAGCGGCCGGCCAGCCGGTTTCGGAACGCGCGCCGCCAGCATCCCGGGCCCCGGTGAGCATCGGTCGCGATGACTTCTTTTCCGCCAAGGTCGAAGAAGAGCCGCGACGGCCACGTCCGGCCGATCTGCCGAACCCTTTCGAGCAGCCGGTTGCGGGTGCATTCGAACGTGCCAACTCCGACCAGCGCCACTCGGCCGCTTTCGATGACCCGTTCAGCCTCGATCCGGTTTCGACGCCGGTGTCGAAAAATCCCGCCCCTTATCGCGAACCGGGCGGCGCGGCGAGCCAAGCGGACCCGTTCAGCCTCGACGCGGTACCGTCCCCCGACCGCGCAGCCCAAGCCGCCCGTGACAAGCCGTCCGGAACCCATGATGACTTTGCTTTCGGACCAGCCGCCACGCTCAGTTCGGCGAACGGCGCCAGTTCGATCGAACAGCGCGAGCGCATCGCCCAGCGATCCCAATCAGCCAATCCCTGGGATTTGCCGGTGCAGCCCGCAGCTACCCCTGCTTCACCACGTGTGGGTGCTGCTCCCAAAGCCGCCCCGGCGCTGGGTGCGGCGCGGCCGGAGGAGATGGCGCTTCGCGCCGCATTCCTGCATGGCATGGGTGTCGAGGAAGCCGATTTCCCCGGACGCGACAGCATCGCGGAAATGGAGAAGTTCGGTCGCGAATACCGGATGATGATGGAAGGCCTGATGCAGCTTCTGCGCAAGCGGGCCGAGGAAAAGGGAAACGCGCGCGTCGCGCAGACCATGGTCGGGGCCTCCGAAGTCAATCCGCTCAAGTTCCTGCCGACCGTCGACGACGCCATCATAACGCTTATCGCTGAGCGCAGCCCAGGATTTCTCGGCGGTGAAGCGGCAATCACCGATGCGGTGCGCGATCTCGCGCAACATCACGTACGCGCCTGGCGAGGCATACAGACCGCCATGCGGCGGATGATCGACCGTTTTGACCCGGTAGTGATCGAGGAAGAGCTGAAATCGAATTCCGCGATCGGAACCCTTCTCTCTGGGGGGCGGGGCGCCAAGCTGTGGGAACTTTACCAGAAGCGCCATCGTGAAATCGCCGAGAGTGCTGAAAAGAGCTTCCTTGGCGAAATCGGCGCTGATTTTCGAGATGCATATGAGGAGGAGTGAGAGATGATTGATCGACGTGAATTTGTTGTTGCCTTGGGCGCGACAGGGTTGCTTGCGGCTTGCCAGAGTGGTCCGCCGAAACCATCGGTGATCACCGTCAACGTAAACGGCGGTGCTGGCATGAACCCGGGACCAGGCGGCGGGGACCGGCCGGTAACGATCCTGGTGATGCGGCTGAAAAGCACCGGCAAATTCAATTCCGCCGACTATTTCGCGCTGCAGGGGGATGCCGGCACGGCGCTGGCGGGCGATCTCATCGGATCCGACCAGATTTCCGTCGGGCCGGGAAAATCCGCATCCAAAACCATCACGGTCGAGCCGGACGCGACGGCGCTGGGCTTTGTTGCTCTGATCCGCGAGCCCGGCGGCCGGAACTGGCGGACAACCAAGTCGGTGTCGTCGGGATCGAAATTCACGATCAACGTCACGCTTGGCAGCGGCGGCATTTCCGCCTAGCGGCAAAGGGCAAGGGGAGCTCGATGCAGAGAGTAGCGGCATGAGCAATGCAAACAGGGTGCTATGGTCCGAAGGGCTTTTCCTGCGGACCCAGCATTTCCAGCAGCAGGATCGCTTTTTCGAGGCGACGGTGCGCGGCGCGTTGCAGGCCGGGCAATTGCATACGTTCGGTTTCCAACAGCTGACACTGGACCAGGCGTTGCTGGAAGCCGGCCAGATCTCGATCCTGTCCGCGCGGGGCATCTTTCCGGATGGGACACCTTTTTCCATCCCGGACATGATGGACGCGCCGCGACCGCTGCCGGTCACCCCTGACACGGGCGCCGGACCGGTGCTGATCGCCTTGCCGCTGGAGCCTCCGGGCGGTGTCGGCTTCGATCCGGCACACGCTGCCGCCTCGGGTGCGCGATATCATGGGCGGATCGTTTCGGTGCGTGACGCCGTCCAGGGCGGTTCAGACCCTGAAGAAATCGAAATTGCCCGGCCGCAGGCGCTGCTGCTCGCACCCGGCAAGTCGGTCGGTGGCTACACGGCCTTGCCGATAGCCGACCTCAAGGGGATTCGAGCCGATGGCGGCGTCTCCCTGGACGAGACCTTCCTGCCACCGACCTTGGTTACGGGCGCCGTGGCCTGGTACCGGCAATTGCTGCTGGAAGTTGTCACCGGCCTCGACCAGATCGCCGAGGCGCATGGCAAGATGGTCATGGGCGGACCTGGGCGCAGCGTCGAAGATTTGCTGATGCTCAATCTCGCCAATGCGGCACGTCCGCGGCTGGCCCACATGCTGGCTCAGGATGTGTTCCATCCAGCCGAGCTTTACCTGGAACTTGCCGGTCTCGCCGGTTCGATGGCGACCTACGGATCGAGCGCGCGGCGGCTGGGCGAGTTGCCCGCCTACGATCACATGGCGCCTGGCCCCGCCTATTCGGCGCTGGCGGATGCGCTGCGCTCGCTCATCCTCAGCCTGCGTTACATCGAGCCCAAATCGCGTGCGCTGCCTGTCATGCGGCATTCGACCAATGTCTGGAAGATCCGTATCGACAATCCGAAGCTGCTGGTGGCCAGCCGGATCGTCATCCGGGTCGGTTCGGAGTTGTCGGAAGACGCGCTGCGCAAGATATTCGTCAATCAGGCAACCGTCGGCTCGGCCGACCAGTTCGAGGGCCTGTGGAAATCGCGCTTGCCCGGCATTCCGCTGAAACCGCTTCATTCTCAGCCGCGCGAGATTCCTTACGATGGCGATCGGTTATGTCTGGAACTGGACCAGAAAAGTGAGCACTGGGCGTCGCTGCTCGACGCTCCCGGCTTCGTCATCGGCGTTTCGGGCGTGTTGCCAAGCGAGCCGCAGGTGGACTGCTATTCGGTGAACAGGTGAGATCATGAGCCGCGATGATCCGTTCGGACTGTCGGAGGATCGCGAACGCACCCGCATTCGATTGACCGGCGCGCCGATGCCGCGGCCGATGGCGCCACCTTTGCCGAGCGCGTCGGTAAAGCGCTCCCGCACCCATCCGAACGCACTCGTCAACGCATTTGCGCCCTTGCTCGAATTCGCTCCCGAGCTTGAAAGTGCGCTGCCGCCGGACAATCCGGAAGCATTGCGTACCCGATTGCTCGAAGAACTGGTCCGGGCACGCGACACGGCTATGTCGGTCGGATCCTCAATGGAGCGCGCCGACCAGGCGGCCTGGGTGGTGGCGGCGTTGCTCGACGATCTGGCCCTGAACACGCCATGGGGCGGTGCCAGCGCCTGGCCGCGGCAGCCGCTTGTGGTCATGCTGCGCGGCGATGTCGATGCCGGCACGCAGTTCTTCACCCGTCTCGACGAACTCGAGCGCCATCCCAACCGTGATCGCGAATTGCTGGAACTGCAGTATCAATGCATGGCGCTTGGCTTTCGTGGCAAATATCGCGTGTCGGCCCGATCCGGCGACCGCTCGCTCAATGCCGTTCGCGTGGCGGCGGCACGCTTCCTACGCGATGCCGACGCCGAAGGCGCGCCACTGTCGCCAAACTGGAAAGGCGTGATCGCATCTGACGAGCCGCAGCGCTTCATCGTTCCGATCTGGGTCATGGCGCTCGGTGCGGCGGTTGCAGCCATGACAATCCATGTCGGGCTCTCGATGGCACTGAGCAGCCAGGCGGTCGAGCTCTCCGCACTTGTTCGCGCGCTGCCGCCGCCCGCGCGCGGCGACATCACCCGCACGTCGCCCAAAGTCGATGCCCCGCCGCCGGAGAAGGTGGATTTTGCGCTGTTGCCGGAATTTCAGGCCGGGGCGCCCGCCGACCTCAAATCCGCCCTCAGCGGCACCGAAAGCGTTTCGCTGGCCAAGCTGACGATCCAGGCCTCCAATCCCGAACTGTTCCAGTCGTCACGGCCACAACTGACCGAAGGCTTCGAGCCCCTGATCGGGTCGCTCGCCAAGGTGATCCTCGCCAACCAGGAGCTGATCGGAAACATCACCGTCGTCGGTCATACCGACAGCGTTCCCCTGCAAAAGACCAATCCGCTGTCGACCAACCAGCGACTGTCGGAGGCTCGCGCCCAGACGATTGCCGACATGCTGGTCCAGAACGGAGTGCCGCGGGATCGCGTCCATTCCGAGGGCCGCGCGGCCACCGATCCAGTCGCCACCGACAGCACGCGCGAGGGGCGGGCCTTGAACCGCCGCGTCGAGGTGTTTGTCGAAAAGAGGCTGTGAGATGTTCATCCTGCGCTTCCTTTGGGCTGTCCTGACATCACGCTGGCTATGGACGCTGATCGGCCTCACGCTGCTTTCCCTGGTCATCTGGGTGTTCGGTCCGATCGTCAGGGTCGGTCCCTATGAACCGTTCGCCTCTGATAACGTGCGCATCGTCATCATTGCGCTGCTGGTCATCTTCTGGCTGATCTGGCTGATCGTCGCCCAGCGCCGGGCGATCCGCGCCAACCGTATGTTCGTCGCCGAGATTGCCGCGCCGGTGGTGGAAAAGCCGCTCAGACCCGGCGAAGAGAATGTCGCGGCCGTCGGTGCCAAGTTCGCCGAGGTGATGGCCGAACTGAAGCGCCGCAAGCTGGGCGGACGAAAGTTTCTGCGCGAAATGCCATGGTATGTGATCGTCGGGCCGCCGGCCACCGGCAAGACCACGGCCTTGCGGCAGTCCGGGCTGAATTTTCCGATCGACCTCACCGACGACCTACAGGGGGTCGGCGGCACGCGCAACTGCGACTGGTTCTTTTCAGAACATGCGGTTCTGATCGACACGGCCGGCCGTTATGTCCAGCAGGAGAGCCAGCCCGATGTGGACGCGGTTGAATGGCTGGGCTTCCTCGACCTGTTGAAAAAGCACCGCGGACGCCGCGCGCTGAATGGCGTAATCGTCGCGCTTTCGATCGACGTGCTTTGGGAGGGCGATGAAGCCATCAAGGCGCACGGCCGCAAGATCCGCCGCCGGTTGGCCGAACTCAACGACCGGCTCGAAATCCGCCTTCCGGTCTATCTGATGCTGACCAAGGCCGATCTGATCAAGGGTTTCGAGGCTTTCTTCGGCGGCTTGTCCACGGCTTCGCGCGAGCAGGTGTGGGGGACCACCTTCGCGCTGGAAGCGCGTGTCGATGCCAAGACCATTGAACGGGAAATTTCCGCGCTGGCGACGGAACTCGAGCGGAGGCTGGTGCCGCGGCTGGAAGATGAGGACAAACTCGCCGCCCGTGCCGAGATTTTCCGCTTTCCCGCCCAACTGGCAAGCCTGTCCGAACCGATACAGGTGCTGGTCGAGGCAATGTTCGGCGAAAGCCGGTATGAAGAGGTCGCCTGGCTGCGCGGGCTCTATCTGACATCGGCGACGCAGGAAGGAGCGCCCATCGACCGGCTGACCGCGGCGCTGTCTTCGTCCTTCGGCCTGCCGCCGCGACGGGCGCTGCCCGCACCAAGGGTCGAAAAACGCAGCTTCTTCCTGAAGAACCTGCTGACCGAAGTCATCTTCAAGGAAGCGGGCCTCGGCACGTTCGATCCGCTGGCGCAACGGCGCCGCGCCTGGATCTGGCGGGGTGCGGCAGCCGCTTGCGCGGCGGCGGCATTGTTGGCCGGCGGGTTGTTCACCTGGTCCTATTTTGACAACCGCAACGCGATAACGGCCCAGGCAGGCCAGTTCGAAGCGCTGCAGACGCCGCTGACCTCCATCGCTGCAACGCCGGCATCGGTGGAGCAGCCCGCCATGGACGGCGCGCTCGGTGCGATGGACGCGGTCGCAACCGCCCGGACAGCACCGCCTGGCGCCGCACAGGATCTGCTGGGACCATCGGCCTCCGCGGAAATGGTGCGGGCGCAGACCGACACGTACGATCATGCTCTGCGCAATATTCTTGAGCCACGCATGATCGCCTTGCTCGAGGCGACGATGTGGCGGCAGATCCGCGACCCGGATTTCATGCTCGGAGCGCTGAAAACCTATCGCATGATGACGGGCCTGTCTCAGATGGATCCCGATTACGCCCAAGACTGGTGGGCGAACAGCTTGCCCGAATTCGCGGCCGCGGCACCATTTCCGACCGCCGATGCCGAAGAGCATCAGCTTGCCGCCATCCGCCGGATGACGGTCGACGAGAGCTATGTCGCGCCCGACCAGGCCCTGGTTGCCGAAGCGCTGAAAACGGTGTGTACCATTTCGTTGCCGGCGCGCGCCTACAAACAGTTGCTGGCCGATCCGGCAGTGGCCGGGCTCAAGGAGTGGATCCCGGCGAATTTCGCCGGCCCCAACGGCAGCAAGGTGTTCGCGCGGCGTTCCGCCAAGACGCTTCGCGTCGGCATTTCCGGAGCATTCACCTATGCCGGCTTTCACGACGTCATTCTCGATCGCATCGACGATGTCGCCGCACAGGCGGCGCTCGATCGTGCCGTTTTCGCTGGCGGCTGCTCAGAGAACTCCGAAACCTCGGTCTCGGCGCTGTCCGAGGATATTCTGAAGCTCTACTATGACGACTATATCGCGCAATGGGACAGCTTCCTGCGCGACATGAGGCTCGCGCCATTGACCGATCTCATCGTCGCCAGTGAGAACCTCAAGGATCTTTCGAGCGCCGATTCCGCGCTGAAGCGCCTGCTGACGGCAGTGGTGCAAGAGACGGAGCTCACCCGTTCGGATGACGCGCCCGCCGGAGATGACAAGGCGGCAGCCAAAGGCGGCTCGAAACTGCTCGGCAAACTGGGCAAGCTTGGCAAGATAGTGAAAACAGGGGCAAAACTGTTGCCACGGGCGGGTTCGGCCAGCGAGGTGGACCTGACCGGCAATCTTGTGGCCGAACATTTCAAACCACTCAAGAGCACCATTGCCGAGGTCGATGGCCAGCCGCCGGCACTGGATGCCGCGGTCGTCGCGCTGACCGCGCTATCCAACGTGCTGCAGACGGTCACCGCGAACCCCAATCCGCAGGATGCTATCAAGAAGCAGGGCGGCCTTGCCGAACTGACGGGAGCGGTCGCCCGGCAGGCACAGATCCTGCCCGACCCTATCAGCATTTGGCTGGGCGGGATTGCCGGCGACACCAGCAATTTGACTCAGAAGGCGGTCACTTCGGAGCTCAACGCCATCTGGCGGGCCGATATCCTGCCTTTCTGCCAGGCGGCGCTGAACGACCGCTATCCGTTCAGCGCCGAGAGCGCGGTGGACGTGAACGTACGGGATTTCGCCCGCCTCTTTGGGCCGGCCGGGCTGATCGACGGTTTCATCAACGACCATCTGATCAACTATGTCGACATGACCAGCCAGCCATGGAAATGGCGCGCCGATTTCGGCCTTGACGGTTCGGCCTTGGCGGCGTTCGAGCAGGCCAGGCACATCCGCGACGATCTGTTTGCGGGCGGCAGCGGACCCGTGATGAGCTTCACGCTTGAACCGAAGGACCTGTCTCCCAACGTCACGCGCGTCACGCTCAATCTCGATGGCCAGAGCCTCGTCTACTACAACAACGCAACGCGGCCGCAACCCATGACATGGCCCGGCAAGGACGGCACGGGCGTCATCTCGCTCGCCTTCCAGCCGATCGACGGATCGCCTGAAATAATGCTCAACGAAACCGGCAGCTGGGCGTGGCTGAGGATGCTCCGCAGTGGCCGCTTCGCCAGCACTTCGCTGACCGACGTCTACAGCCTGCGTCTGGGCACGAAAGGCATGTACGCCGATTTCGAGCTCAAGGCCGCCAGCGTCGAAAATCCGTACAACCTCGAAATGTTCAAGAAGTTCACATGTCCGCCGCAGATATGAATGTGCCCGGTTTTTACGGAAAAATGCCCGCCACCGGCGATTTCGTGACGAGGCGGCTGCCGGGCGACTTTGTGCGCGCTTGGGACCGCTGGCTGGCGCAGCATCTCGTCCCGCTGATGGGCTCGAAAGCCTGGGACGAACGAATCCCACTACGTTTCATCTCAGGGCCTGCGGCATTCGGAAACGCGGCGGGGGTAATCTTGCCCTCGGCCGACCGGGTTGGACGGCGCTTTCCTCTTAGCATCGTCGCGATGATGTCCTCTGCGGACGAGACGATGACGCGTAGGGCCGACTGGTTCCGCGACATGGAAGCGCTTTGTTTTGAAACCCAGGAGACCGGGCTGACGCCGGACGCGCTCGACCAGGCGCTGCTGGTTTTTCCCTTCCCTGATCGCGACGAACGCGGGGAAGCGATCGACGGCATGGTCGTGTGGACCGCAACCTCCGACCTTTACGACGTCGATCCGGAGGAACCCACCAAAATCCTCGAATCTCTCCTTGCCGTCAGTGGGGAGATCTGTTGACCGATGTGGAATCTCTGGAACGAGACGCCATTTGCGGCCCAGGAAGCTTGGACCCGCGACGAACACGGCCACGAATGGTGGCTGATCGCGATCAAAGCATCGTTCGAACTTGACCTCGACGGTAAGCAGCAGCTTCTGAAGGATCAGGTTCCTGTTAATATGGCCCCTATCCACAGCGCTGACGCCCTGGAATTACTTGATGACGACGATCTCGTCATTGAAAAGAAGCACACCGATGTCCTTGTAGAAGGCCACGTATATGCGCCTGATCAGCGACCGAATATCGAGTCGATGGCGCGTATCAAGATAGGCAACGTGTTGGACAAGAGCGTGCGTGCGATTGGCGACCGTATTTTTATGCCGGGGCCGGTACTGGTGCGTATGAGCCGACCCGAGCCTTTCATTCGGATTCCGATTTCTTGGCGGAGAACTTTTGGCGGCACGGACACTCAGGCCTCCACGCCCGATTGGGACCGACGAAACCCCGTAGGAACCGGCTTCGCCGTCGATGCACGACATTTGATCGGCAGGACCGGCCCCAACTTCGAGTATCCTGACGCACCCTATCGCGATCACCAAAGCGGCCGGCCAGCAGGTTTCGGTCCAGTGGCGCGGCACTGGATGCCGCGCGCCAAATATGCGGGCACCTATGGCGATGAATGGCAAAAGAGGCGTGATCCGCTGCTGCCCTTGGATTTCAGCCGAACATACTACCAGTGCGCGCCGGAAGATCAGCAAACCAGGACTCCACTTGTCGGCTATGAAACCGTGCGGCTGGGCAATTTCACTGGCGACGGGTTTTTCCAGTTCGTACTGCCTCGTATCGGCTTCGACATACATACGGAGTTCAACAACCGACCCTCCCGGCAGCATGAGGAGCCGACGATCCATACGCTACGGATCAAACCAGACAAGCGTCAGTTCTCCATTACATGGATGACCACGCTGTATGTTCCTTATGACGAGGAGCGGCTGAAGAGCACCACCATAAGCCTACGTCGTCAGACTGTTTCGGCGGCCGCCACGCGCATGGGTATCTGGACGGAGGAATTCGTCGATGGCTAGAGACGACGCCATCGTCATCGTCGGCATCGGCGCGCGAACGCCGTTGGGATTCGACGCTGCTTCCAGTGCGGCCGCGGTTCGCGCTGGCATTTCCGCAATCCAGCAACATCCCACGATGGTCGACCGCTTCGGCGAGCAAATGAAGGTCACCCGCGACATGGGTATTGACCTTCATATGCGGGGTCCCGATCGCGCTGTCGCAATCGCTTTCGATCCGGCCGTGCAGGCATTGCGGCCGATGCTTGGCGCCCTCGGAAACGCACCGGTGTCGTTAATCGTGGCGACAGGCGAACCCAGGCCTGGCCAGGATGGCGAATTCGCAGTCCAAGTGCATGCTCAACTTCGCAGTGGTCTGTCACAATACGCCGTGTTCCAGGGCGGCGGATCCATTGCTGGAGGCCATGCCGGCGGTATGATCGCCATGCTGCAAGCGTCAAAAAGCCTGCGCGAGGGCAGCGTAACGTTCTGCCTGGCTGGCGGCGTCGATACCTATCTGCAGACCGAGACACTCGTGTGGTTGGACGAAAATGAACAACTGCATTCAGAGGGCAACATCTATGGGTTCTGCCCTGGAGAGGCGGCGGGATTTTGCCTGATGACAACTCTGCGAACCGCCCGGAAATATGCTATCCCGCCACGGCTCCAACTGATCGGCATCGAAGGCGCGCACGAGGAAAAACGCATCCGAACCGAGACCGTCGTTCTTGGCGAAGGACTTGGTGCTGCGTTCCGTAACTTGTTCGAAAAGGCCGTAACAGATCCAGTCGATCGGATAATCTGCGACATGAACGGCGAACGCTATCGAGCCAACGAGTACGGCTTCGCAACCATCCGCAATCCCGGTCGGTTCAGGGATGCGGCCGATTTCGAGACCCCTGCCGATTGCTGGGGCGATGTGGGTGCGGCGAGCGGACCTTTGTTTGTCAGCCTTGTGGCGGAAGCCGAAGCCCGCAATTATCAGACCGGACCCCTGTCCCTGATCTGGACCAGTTCCGAGAACGGCGTTCGCGCAGCCGCACTACTCGGCGGCAGGCGAAAGGCTGCCTGATGCCGACGCATATCACCGTCAATGGCCTCGGCTTAACCCACAAATCGTCCACCGGATTCTCCAAGGCGACAATCCCCGACGTTTGCAAGACTCCGAGCCCGGGCGGCCCCATTCCCTTGCCTTATCCCAACTTCGCAATGAGCAGCACATTGCAGAATGGCACGACAACCGTCTTCGCTAAGGGCGGCGCCATGATTGCTAACAAAGGCTCGCAATACGGGATGAGTACGGGTGACGAACCCGGAACGGTTGGCGGCGTCAAATCCAATACGTTCAAACAGGCAACAGATTGGATACTCTACTCGTTCGACGTCAAGATGGATGGCAAGAACGCCTGCCGCCACACCGACAAGAAATATCACAACAACAAAAATACGGTCGACCTGCAGGGGAATGCAAATCCAGCCCCGCTGCCTACGGTCGTTTTCGATTCGGCAACCTTTCCTAACAAGGTAGCCAACATGAAGAAGCGGATGCCCGCTTCCGGCAAGAAGAAGCTGACGCGCCAGACAAGCCGAAGCGCCATCCGCAAGAACCGGCGAGCCGCGCTCAAAGGCGAGAAAAAGGGCAAGAAAAAGACGTCGCTCGACGAGTTTCCCTTCGCCTCTTCGACCCAGGGTGGAAAACCTCCGGGTAAGCCGAAAGCCGCCGTCGCGGCGATTCCGGTGTCGGAGCAGAACGCCCAAGGCGGCAAACTTTCGTCGTTTTATCAGAACAACAATATTGGCAACGGCGATTCATATTGGGTGGAAGTCATCTAGAGTCAGGCTCCTGCAATGATCGAAGAACTGGACCGGATCGTTCAATTTCTGACGCGTCTCGGACGCGTAACGCCAACTCTGCTCCAGCCCGGGCTGTCCACCATGGACATCCGTGCCTGGGAGGCACGGTTGCCTTTCCCGCTTCCGTTGGAGTTGGAGCAACTATATCGCTGGCGCGACGGAACCAGGGTGAACGAAGGCGAGCAGTTGGACACCGTTTACTTTTTCCCCGGCTTCTACCTGCTGTCGCTCGAAGAAGCTGTCGAAATATTCATGGAACGAAGGGACGCACCGCAGTGGCGCAAAGGGTGGTTTCCGGTGTTTGCTGACGGAGGCGGGGATTTCTACCTCGCCTCATGCGGCCATGAGAAGAAGGAAACCGCAGAGATAATCGGCTTCATTCATGGGGAGCCCCAGCAGCCTGTGGAGTATGAGAGCCTTACGGCAATGATCAAAACGATTGACGCGTGTTACGCTGAAGGCGCTTTTTTTGTCGACGAAGACAACACTCTTGAAATCGATGACGAACTTCATCGCGACATCGCTCACAGGTTTAACCCGGAGATTCCCGAATGGCAAAACTAACGCAGCTTGAGGCGGCACAAAAGAAGGCTCTGGGTGGGGACATCGAAGAAGCGGAACAGGCGTTCGCCGACCTGGTGAAGAAGGGTACGGCCCGGGCCGCAGCGGCTCTCGCGGAGATCTCGGCGTACCGCGGTCAATGGCACGAAGTGCTCGGACATGTCGAGACGTCCGTCGCCGCACTAGACCAATTCGAGACGTTCGACGTCCAGATTGATCAGATCACGCTTTGCTCGCTAGCGGCACGCCAAACCGAAAGCTGGGATCGAGCCGCAAAGACAGCGGAGATCGGCCGCCGCAGTTTGGGAAAGAAGGGCGATCCCGATCTTCTGAAGATACTCGCAAGGCTGGCTGCGTTCGCCGCATCACACGGTTCGGAGGATTTTCGCTTACCGCAGGGTGTGCAGCTTGGTGGCGCAGTTCGCTTTGCTGAGGCGGTGGCGAAGGTTGAAGGCAGCAAGAAAAAGTTTTCGGATCCGCAGACACGGGCCGATCATATGATCGGACTGGCGCGTGTCTATGAGTATCATGAGGGTGCGGTGCAGATGTTTGAAAAAGACAACACCCTGCCCGGTATTTTCGACAACGTGGTGTTCCTCGCCGCCGCGCTGGCCAAAGCCGGGCGCTCAGACGATGCATGGGCGGTCATAAGGGGCGGAATCAGCGATTGGTGGCCGGTGGAGGAAACCCAGATTGCGCCGGTTGTGCTTCTAACAGACGCGTCATTGGCACCGATTATGACCGCGGTGCGCTGCGCCGAAATTCTCGATACCCCACGGGGATCCTGATCGATCGGCTCGTGGCTCGAGTCGCGGTCTCGGCGCGTTTCTTGATTATTTTTGGAGCACACTGTTGCTCCACATCCTAACGTTCTCTGCCACAGGCACCTTCATCGCAAAATCGCCGAAGTGATCCTCAAAGTCAGGCCCAAGCGTGGTCGGATCGAGCGTAAACAACCCGTCGATGCCGCGTGCTTCCGGGAAGGTCTCGAGCAGCGCGCCGCCAGCGGCCGCAGCGAGCGCTGGAATGCGCATCTGCTGCACCAGCCAAGGCAGGATCGAACGATCGCCCAGCATGCCGGCGCCACGCACGGCTAGCGACGCCGTGTCGGGCGACTTGAGCAAGCCACCCATGAAGGCGCGGACGTCGTCCTGTGGCCCTGCCTTGATCAAGGCTCGCAAAGCCGTCGGTGCATTTGGCCCATTGGTGGCCGCAACCTTTCGCAACTCCGCCCTCGCCAAATCCCCGCGGTCAAGTTCGTTCAGTGTCCAGGCTGCCCATAGCCGCACGCTTCCGTCGTCGGCATCTAGCGCGCCAGCAACTTCGTGCACCAGATCGAGGCGTTGCAGTACCCCCGCCAAATGCAGGCTGTTTGCCCGCACGCGGACGTCAGGATCGCGCATCAGATTCGTCAACAGAGCTTTTGGGTCGACCCCATGTTCGCGGCAGGCCGCGACAGCGAGATAGCGTAGGAACGCGTCTTGCGCGCTGATCCAACGCCGTACCAAGGGACTAATCGTTTCGGCCTTATGCCATGCCAGTGCTCCGACCAGGCCCCGCGCATCGTCATCCGAAGCACGGCCAAGTTCAACGGCTTGTCGGATCTTGTTATCGCTACCCTGCTCAATTGCCAACCATGTGAAAAGGAACAACTCCCCTTTTTCGGGGAAGTCCTCATAGGCAGCCTCGATGAACGGCCATGCGGCTACCCCGGCAATACGCAAGCCGTCAAGGTTTGCCTCAAGCCGCCTGCCGACGCCGTCGACCACGTTTCCGTCAGGTGGGTCCTCGGCGGCCAACGTGTCGCGCTGCGCCCACAAGAAAGCCGCCAGCTCGGCGTGCTGACGCACAATGTCCTTGACGATGCGATGTTCAACGGTACCGTCCGATTGTTGGCCGTAGCTCCCCGCGACCATCATCAATTTAAGTCGATCGAACCGCCGCGAATACGGTTGGCGGCACTGGCGTGGCTGGTAACGAAAGTACCTCTGATGGTGATGCGACCGTCTTTCTCCATCAGGATCGTTGCCTTGCCGCAGCGTAATTCGATTCGTTCTTCGGCGTGAATCCGCACGCGGTCTCCATCGCGAATAACTGCAGGTGCCGCATGCTTGCGCACCAGTTCCACGATGCGCCCGACGATGAGCGGCCGCCGCGCATCTCCGTCCTCGAACAACAAGGCGATCTCCTGGCCGATCATATCGGATGACAGTTCGGCAAGGCTGCGCGCCGCTAGTGCGGTTTCTTTCGAATTGCCCGGAAATACTACCAGAGGACCGTCTTCGCCGAAACCGAGAAACTGGCCAATTACGACGCCATCGACGCGATCACGAACCTTTTCCATGCTCTAGTTCTCCCCTATTTTCGAACCCTTCATCGTGATGTCGCTAGAAGCCTTGATGCTGATCTTTCCTGACCCTTTGACCGAAATGTCCTTGCCCTCGATCGCGATCGTGCCGTCTTTCTTCATCATGATCTTGGCCGAGCCGGTTGTGATGAGAATTTCGTCACCGGCGTCGATGACCAGCTTCTTGCCGATTTTGATCGTGCCATTGCCGGTGACAGAAATGGCACTGTCTTTGCCGACCGAGAGGGAATGCGCGCCGGCCACCGATGTCGAATCGTCCTTGCCTACCGAAGCGGTGCGTCCTCCGCCGACCGTCGAACCTTGATCCTTCGCGATGCTCTCGGTGTGGCCGCCGCCTATGGACAGGCTCTGATCGGAAGCAATCGTCCAGCTGTCGCTCGCACCTATGCTGTGGTCCTGCGCTGCCCCAACCGTCACGGACCGTGTCGCGCCGATCGTGTTGGTCTGCGGCCCGCCGACGCTTCTGGTCTCCGATGCTCCGACCGTATCGACACGCGCAGCGCCAACGCTCACCGTCTGCACAATCCCCACCGTCTGCGTGTGATTGGCGTCGATGTTCTCCGTCGAGTTCGACACGACATGGATGGTCTCGTTGGCCATGACCGTCAGCGAGCGGTTGGCGCCCACTGTCTCGGTGTCGTTCGAGCCGATGTTGGTGGTCTGGTCGACGCCGATCTTGACCGTCTTGTTGTTACCGACGTCCTCGTCGAGGTTGTGGCCGACGGAATGCTTGGCGTCGTGGTCGATGCGGTCGGACTGGTCGTGCTGCACCAGCTTGGTGCGGTCGTGCTTGACCAGAAGGATGTGGTCCTTCTGCGCCTGGAAATTGACCAGTTCGGAGCCGGCCTTGTCCTCGAACATCAGCTCGTTGTAGCCGCCACCGCCTTTGGAGGAGTCGGACTTCCAGCCCGATTGCGTGGCGCTGCCCGGCAGCCCGTAGGGCGGCATCTGGGAGGCGTTGTAGACCCTGCCGGTAATGATCGGCAGGTCCGGGTCGCCTTCGATGAAGTCGACGATCACCTCCTGGCCGATGCGCGGGATCTGGATGAAGCCCCAGCCGCTGCCGGCCCAGGTCTGCGACACCCGCACGAAACAGGAGCTGTTCTGGTCCTTCTTGCCCAGACGGTCCCAATGGAACTGCACCTTCACCCGCGCATATTTGTCGGTGAATATTTCCTCGCCCGACGGACCGACCACCGTCGCCGTCTGGGGGCCGCGCATGATCGGCCGGGGCGTGATCCGTGGCGGACGATAGGGCAAGGCGGTCGGCGCCAAGCCTAGGATCACCTTGAAATTCTCGCTGTTGACGTCAGCATGGGCTCTGTAACCTGGATCAAACAGTCTGTATTCGGCGCTGACCACCAGATACTCCTGGTTCTGGTCCTCACGCGGAAAGCTATCCAGCTTGAACGTGCAGCCCGAATAGAGGCCGCGCACGGTCCCGACAGCGGCGATGCGCTGGTGGACGGCCTGGATTTCCTCGCGCCGGATCGCGGCCAGGCTGTCTCCCCGGCCCGTTTCGAGATGCGCGCCGGGCTGGCGGTAGTTCTCGCCCGCTGCCTCCTTGTGGCTGAACGGCTGGGCCGACTTGGCCATGAGATCGGCGCCCGGCTTCGTGAAATCATAGTCAGTGTGGGCATAGGCGCCTGGGCGCACCGAACTGCCCGGTATCCATTCAGTGATGTATTCGACATCGCGCCGCGAACCCTGACCTTCAAAGTTATAGAGCACTTTCTCGTAGCCCGGCGCAGGCTTCAGCTTGCTCATCGCATCGGCCAGGACAAGCGTGTGCTTGCCGTCATCATGCTCGAAGAAATACAGGATGCCTTCATGCTCCAGCAGCCGCTGCACGAAATCCAGATCGGGTTCGTCGTACTGCACGCAATATTCGCGCGGGGGATAGGACCCTTGCAGGCGCAGATCGAATTCCGCGATACCGTATTTCTTGAAGATGTCCTTGACGATGTCGAGGACGCTCTTGTTCTGGAAAATACGGCAATCGGTGGTGTTGCCGAGAAACCAGAGCCACGGCCTGATGACCGCCTCATAGTAGGCCAGCCGATCTTCCAGCCGGGTGAGCCGGAACTCGGAGACGATGCCGCTGAACCAGCGTTTCGGATCAGATTCAGCTTCGATCGAGAGCGGCCCGCCCAGCATCTTCAACGGATCGATATCGGAGTCGGTGCTCACGAATCCGACCGTATAGGCAAAACAACGGCTGATCTCATCGCGTCCGACAAGATGCGTGAAGGTCAACAGCTCGGAGCCAACCGGTGTCCGGACAACGGTGGCACGTTCATTGGGCATGGGTCGAGCCCCCTCCTGGACGCGGCCGCCAATGTGATGGATTTGAAGTTCCCGCTATATTAACAGCATTCCGTTCAGGAACTTCTTAAATCCGCCACGCCAGGCCATGTTGAGCCTACCACATGTTTTCCTGCTGGCCAAAGAGGACATGGGGCGACAGAAACCTAAACCGTGTCGCGGTTGGTCGGATTCACGCGCTGCACCTTCAGGTCTTGTTTCATGCAATGTCGTTTTCTCAAACGGAGGGCACTTTTGGGCGACATGCATTAACCAGCCGGTTCATCGGCTTGAAACGCTTCTGTCCTGTTTTACCCGCAAGCTGCTAGAATGGCGGAGTACCGATCAACGATCGACGGCGATCTCGGATGCACATCAGTCTGGAAATCAACAATGTCGACGCCTTGCCCGCTGGTACCTCGACCTGCTACGCGGCGCGTGATCGCGGCTTCGAAATCGGACGCGATGCTTGCGACTGGACCTTGCCGGATCCCGACAAGTTCATCTCGGGCCGCCACTGCGAGGTTCGCTACGAGGCGGGCGCGTTCTGGCTGCACGACATCTCGCGCAATGGGACTTTCATCAACGGATCGAGCCAGCGCATGACCGGGCCACACCGGCTTGGCCATGGCGACCGGATACTGATCGGCCGTTATGTCATCTTGGTATCGATCGACGAAGAGCGCGCCACGGCGGGCTACCCCAGCTACAAATCCGAGCAGCGAGACATGCCGCCCGCGACAGGCCGACCGCTGGAATTCAAAGATGCACCTTTCTTCGATCCCGCGCAGCAACGGCCCGGGCAGCGCATTCCGCCGCACTCCCCACCCCTGCCTTCGACCAGAGACGAGGTCTTGCGGGAGATCGCGGTCGGAGCCGGCATTTCGCCGGAATTGCTTCAATTACGCGACCCGCATGAAGTTGCCGCCGAAATCGGCGCGGTCCTGCGGGTGGTGGTCGAGGAACTGACGTTGCTGCTGAAAGCACGTGCGGCCGCGAAAATGCTGGCCAAGAGCACACAACGAACGATGATCAGCGCCGCCGACAACAATCCGCTGAAGTTCGTTCCAGGAACCGACGACATCCTCGAAATCATGTTCGCCCGTCGCAGGGCCGGCTATCTTGATGCCAGGCGCAGTATCGAGGACGCATTCCGCGATCTGAAGACGCACGAATTCGCCACCTATGCCGCCATGCAAGCTGCGCTCTCCCGACTGCTTGACGACCTGTCGCCCGAGGCGATCGGCAGGAAACTCCCGCCTACGTCGTTCACATCGAAGAAGGGGCAGGCCTGGGACGCCTATGTCGCGACATGGCGGACCATGGAGGAGGCACATGAAAACGGCATGCTGGACATCTACCTGGCGTATTTCAGCGAGGCCTACGCCAAAGCCGACAAGCAAAAATAGGCGATCCAGGAAACGCCTGGCAGGCCAGTCAGAAAAGTCCTCCGACGCCCGGCATCCGGTTCCAATAAACAATTTCTGAGATTACAATCGCATACGACAGTTCGCCAAGCGGGTAAGACTCATTGACCTGGGGGTCTGCGGCAATGTCATGCTACGGCGGGACAGGATTTTCTGGCCAATCCTTCTGCGGACACTGCCGCGGCCGACCGGAGCTGCCCCTTTACCCGACCAGAAACCGTCTTGCGCCTGTCTCGCCCAATCGCGGGTATCCCGCCTGCACGGGTGATCGGCGATGAGCTCGAAGGACGACCCCTTCGGTCCGGCGGGCAAGACCGTCATTCGCGCAAATCCACGGCGCACGCAAAAACCGCCGCCGGTTCCGGAGCAATCCATCGCGGACACCTCCAGGATCGAGGATTCAACCGTGTTCGATCCTGGCGTCGTGCGGCCACCGGGCTGGGTATCAGGAACCGTCATCTATCAAGGCCCGGCCCTGGGTGCCCCAGCAGGTACCAGCTCTTCGGCCGCCGCATCAAAGCCGCCCATCGAGCAGCGCATGCTGCTCGGCGCCGCCGAGGTGGTCAGATACTGCGCGGCAAACACTATTCTCGCTGCGGCCGCTCCTTTGCTGATGCTGTTTGGGCAACTCAGGCTGATGCCTGTCGAAAGACAGGCGGAGCCACTGGCGCAACATGTCGCTGAGGCCATCGAAAAATTCGACCGGACGGTGGAGAAATCGGACGTTGCCGAAGAGGATGCGCGGATTGCGCGTTATGTTCTGTGCGAAACAGCCGACGATCTTATCGGCAACCTGCCTTGGCCTGGGAAAGACGACTGGTCGCAACGCAGCATGTCGTGGCAGTTCTTTCATACCCAGTCCTCCGGCACAGGCTTCTACGAAGCACTGAACAAGATCCTGGCCCATCCCGAGACACATTACGATCTGCTCGAACTGATGCATGTCTGTCTGTCGCTGGGGTTCGAGGGCCAGTATCGCGGCGTGAGGCGCGAAGACAACAATCTCGAGCGCGTTCGACGCGACGTCTACGAGACGCTTCGCTACTTCAGGACGCGTGCGGGTGAAGACATCTCGCCGCGCTGGCAGGGCTTGGCCGAGACGATGGCGCAGTCCTCGGCCCGCCTGCCACTTTGGGTGGTTGCCGCGTCAGCGTCGGCGCTTCTGGCGGCAGCGTTCTTCGCATTGCGGGTCTTCATCTCCAATGAAGGCGACGCCGCCGCAGGTGAATTGCTGGCACTCAACCCATCAATACCCGTCGCTATCGAGCGCGCCAGCGTGGCGCCGCTGGTCGAGCCAGCCAAAGTCGCCCCACCGGCGGCCAACGCTCAGATCGATCGTATTCGTGCGGCGCTGGCCAAGGACGTCGAAGGCGGCGGACTGGCCATTGGCACCAAGGGCGACTTCATCGTCGTGGAAATCAACAATCTGCTGCTGTTCCAGTCCGGCAGGGCCGAGACGAAGCCGGAATTTCAGCCCATCGCCGCCGACATCGCCGCGGCTCTTGAGCACGAGCCTGGACCGATCCGGATCGTCGGCCACACGGATAATGTCAAACCGCGTCGGTCGAGCGCCTTCAAATCCAACTTCGACCTTTCGCTGGCCCGGGCCAAAGCCGTCGAAGCCCTGATGGCCGCGAAATTCAGCGATCCCTCGCGACTGACGGTGGACGGCAAGGGCGAGGACGAACCGATCGCCGAAAACGCGACGCCGGAAGGCCGCGCCAGGAACCGCCGTGTCGATGTGATGATCCCCAGGGAGGAGACATTGTGACGACCTGCTGGAAGCATCCATGACGCGTTGGCTGCTGCGGATATTCAGCATGACCGCGCTGATCGGCTTCGCGACGGCCATATGGTTTGCCGGCCCCTTGATCCGCTTTGCCGATAGCCGGCCGCTCGGGCCTGCCTGGCTGCGTGCAACGATCATCGGTGTAATCGTGGCGACGCTGGCGCTTTTTCACGGGCTGCGTTTCTGGCAGGGGAGGAAGGCGCAAAAAGCGCTCGAAACCGTCGTTGCGCACAATGATGACCGCGATGATGACGATGGGCGGCTGCTCGAAGCCCGCATGAATGAGGCCTTGGCGGCGCTCAAAGGGTCGAGCGGCAAGCGCAACTTCCTCTACGACGTCCCCTGGTACGTCGTCATAGGCCCGCCGGGTGCCGGCAAGACAACGGCACTGGTCAATTCGGGGCTGAATTTTCCGCTTGCCGGTTCAGGAGACGCCCAACCGGTGGCCGGCATTGGCGGAACACGTGCCTGCGACTGGTGGTTTACCGACCAGGCCGTGTTGATCGACACCGCAGGTCGCTACACGACGCAGGATTCCAATGCTGAGAGCGACAAGAAGAGCTGGCTCTCCTTCCTGTCACTGCTCAAGAAGCACCGCGCCCGGCAACCGATAAACGGCGTCATCCTGGCCATCAGCCTTGCCGATCTGATGAGCTTCGACGACCGGCAGCTAGATACCCACGTCGCCGAGATACGCAACCGGCTGAGGGAAATCCACGAGACGCTGAAAGTTCAGTTTCCAGTCTATCTGATTTTCACCAAGGCCGATCTTGTCTCCGGTTTCATGGACTACTTCGGCGGTTTCGACGAGTCACGAAGGCGCAAGGTGTGGGGCGCGACATTCCAGACCGCGGAGCGCGACAGGAACATGGCCGCTGGAGCCCCTGCCGAATTCGATGCGCTGGCAAAACGACTGGCCGACGAGATGGCCGACCGCCTCCAGGAAGAGGCTGATCCCGTCACGCGCATCTCCATCTTCGGTTTTCCGGCACAGTTCGGCGCACTAAAGGGCCGAGTTACCAGCTTTGTCGCCGCTCTGTTCGATCCCGGACGCAGCCAGGTGAATGTCAGCCTGCGTGGATTGTATTTTTCGTCCGGCACGCAAGAGGGCACGCCTATCGATCAGGTGCTGGGCGCGATCGGCCGCAATTTCGGCGGCAATTCCCGCCCTCACCTTTCTGGAACCGGCAAAAGCTTCTTTTTGCATGATCTGCTGACGGACGTCATTTTTGCCGAATCGGGCTGGGTTTCGTATGACAAATCGGCTGCAAGGCGTGCGGCGATCGTCAGATTTGGTGGCCTGGGTGCCATAACGCTGATCGCCGCCGCCGCACTGGGTACGCTCGCCCTGAGCTTTGCTTCCAACCGGTCGCTGATCGCCTCCACAACGCTGGCCATGGGCCAGTATCGCGAGACGGCGGCCCCGTTGCTCAAGGCCAGCACGGTCACCGATGTCGACCTTGAAAACGTCATCGGCCCGCTTGACCAGTTGCGCGATCTGCCGGCGGGGTATGAAACCGGTGACTTGCCGACACCGTTAGAGGAGACGTTCGGCCTCAGCCAGAGGGAGAGACTTCTTTCGGCATCCAAAACAGCCTATCGGCAGGCGCTGGAGCGACTGCTCCGATCGCGCCTGTTGATCCAGGCCGAGCGGACGATCCAGGCCAAGATGGCCGATCCCGTCGCCCTCTACGAACCGTTGAAAATCTATCTGATGCTTGGCGGCAAGGCACCGAAGGTCGATGACGCTTTGATCGTTTCGTGGATGAAGCGGGACTGGGAGCAGAACCGATATCCGGGCGAAAACAATCGCGAAGGACGCGAGCAGCTCCAAAAGCACCTGCGCGCCATGCTTGCATTGGACGACGCCTATGATCCGGTCT
Source organism: Mesorhizobium sp. XAP4 (assembly GCF_029269325.1). Lineage (NCBI taxonomy): Bacteria > Pseudomonadati > Pseudomonadota > Alphaproteobacteria > Hyphomicrobiales > Phyllobacteriaceae > Mesorhizobium > Mesorhizobium sp. XAP4. The sequence goes on from NZ_JARIXW010000009.1 coordinate 130,961, forward strand.
TCGAACTCAACCAGCCGCTTGTCGAAGCCGCTCAACGTTCACTCGGGCGTATGAGCCTTGCCGATCGCGCTTCGGCCTTGATCAAGTCGGCTATATACGCAGCGGTGCTGGACGATTTTTCACTGTCTCAGAAAGGCGGGCCGGAAGCGCAGCTGCTGTTCGAGCGCATCGATGGCGGCGATCTGTCAGGGCTTCGTATTCCCGGCATCTATACTCATTCCGGCTTCAACACCTTCTATCTCCGGCAACTGTCGCGCATTGCGCAGATGCTTGTCGACGAGCAGTGGGTTCTCGGGGGCGGCGGCGAACAAGGCGACATCAACCAGCAATTGCTCAAGCTCGGCCCCGAACTTCTTGATCGCTACGGCAAGGAGTTCGCGGCCGCGTGGAACGGCGTTCTCGGCCAGTTGAAATTCAAGGCGATGCTGACGGACAAGCCGCACTACATCGCACTTTCGGCCGCTGCCTCCCCAAGCTCACCGATGAATCAGCTCTTTGCGGCAATCGCCGATGAAACAGCTCTGACGCGGGACTCAGGTGACGGCCCCGATCCCGGCACCGAGATCGAAGGCACGGCCCAGAACCCGCCGCGCAACCCCGCGGATCTGGCCAAGGGCCTGGCCCGCATCGGCATAACAATCGCCAGCGGCAAATCGCAAAGCCGCGCCGGCACCGGGGCCGCCGACGCACGGAACTTCAGTCCAGGAGCAAACATCGAAGCGCAATTCAGACCATTCCAGGCCCTGGTGAACGGCCCTGCCGGACATCGCCCGATCGATGCTCTGACCCAAAACTTCAGCGATATCTATCAGAGCCTGCAACTGGCGGCCGAAGTTCCTTCGCAGACGGAACGCGTCAATTCGAACCTGCAGCTGCAGATAGCCACGCTTCGCGCCAATGTCTCGCGCCTGCCCAAGCAACTCGGCCGGATGGTCAACGCGACGGCGGATGAGTTCGAAGGCAACGTTGCCGAAACCTCGGTGACCAACTTGAATCAGATACTTGACCAGACGGTCACAGCCCCTTGTGAAGCCGCAATCAGCGGCCGTTATCCCTTCGCCCGCGACGCCACCGAGGATGTTGCGATGGCAGATTTCGCCAAATTGTTCGCCCCTGGCGGCTTGCTGGACCGGTTCTTCGCACAAAATCTAGCATCGCTGATCGACATGACCAGCCAGGACTGGACTTGGAAACAGGATGCGCGATTTGGACGCGACCTGTCGAAATCGACCCTGAAAGACTTCCAGCTTGCGGCGGAAATCCGCAGCGCCTTCTTCCCATCGGGCGGTTCGTTGCCTTCGGTCAGCATCACTTTCACACCGTTCTCACTGAATGGCGATGTCGATACGGCGATACTCGATGCCGAAGGCCAGATCGTCTGGAGCAATCAGACGGGCAACGCGCCGAGCGCGGTCACCTGGCCGGGCGAGGCAGCTTCCGCGTCCGCCAGCCTAAGCTTGACGCCGGAGATGCCAGGCCGCGAATCCGCCATCAAGTTCGAAGGGCCCTGGGCGCTGAAACGACTTCTGGACAAGGCTGCCGTCACCGGCGACGACAGCAACATGCAAGCGCGCTTCGTGATCGGCGGACGCGACGTTACTTATGCTCTCCAGACAGGCTCAGGCTCCAACCCCTTCTTCCTCCCGGCCCTGTCCGGATTCAGCTGTCCCAAGGCGTTTTGAACAGGGTTCATCTGCTGAACATGGCGTCGGTCCGCTGACCACGGCGTTCAAAGCCTGGTTTTCCTTAGTTTTCGATACTTTAATGTTCGAGCCTGTGGCAAAGTGGCGCCAGCGAGCGTCCAAAGGTGCGCCGCAGAAGGACGCTTGAAAAGCGCTTGGTGGCAAATTGAATACTGTCGCCCTTTCCGTTGAGAGCTTCGGCGTGAGCCACAAAGGCTGTGTCCGTGAGCTCAATGAAGACAGCTATCTGGTCGAGCCACAAACTGGCGTCTGGGTGGTAGCCGACGGAATGGGTGGACATGACGCCGGAGAGGTCGCTTCCGCCAGTATCGTCGATCATCTGTCAACAATCGGCATTGCGAGCTCAGCTCCCGATCTTCGCGCCCGCTTCGAGGACAGGCTGGGCCGGGCCAATGCCGAGATCCGAGGCATATCTGAATCCCGCGGCATAACCATCGGTTCCACCGTTGCCGCCCTGCTGGCGATGGACGGGCGGTTTGCCTGCCTGTGGGCGGGTGACAGCCGCGTCTATCTTGTCCGCAACGCCTCGATCTCGCAGATCTCGAGAGACCACACCGAAGTTCAGGAGCTCATCGACCGCGGTATCATCAGCGCAGCCGAAGCACGCACGTGGCCGCGCCGCAATGTCATCACGCAAGCGATCGGCGTCAGCGACGAGATTGTCATCGATTTCCAGCAGGGAGAAATCATGCCGGGGGATATTTTTGTGTTGAGCACGGATGGTCTGACGGCGCATGTCACCGACGCCGAGATCGAGGCGGCGACGGTGTCGGCGACACCTCAGGCAGCCTGCGAGAACCTGCTCGACATGGTGCTGGCGCGCGGCGCAACGGATAACGTCACGATCGTCCTCGTAAAGATAGGACACGAGCGCGATGGCCAATTGCCTCCTCCATATCTGCATAGAGCGAAGGCCTGAGGTTGATGGGCTCCGACGACAAGACGCGCATATCGGGGGGCATGGCCAACACCGTCGTAGGCACGCAACTCAGCGGCATCTACGAGCTCGACGAACGCATCGCATTCGGTGGCATGGGCGAGGTTTACCGTGGTCATAATATCCAGACCGGTGACCATGTCGCGATCAAGATCGTCTTGCCCGAGTTCGCCCGTGACCAGACGATCTTGTCGCTGTTTCGCAAGGAGGCATTGATCCTCAATCACCTGTCGCATGACGCGGTCGTGCGCTACCACGTCTTCACGATCGATCCCGGGATCGGCCGTCCCTACCTTGCCATGGAATTCGTCGACGGTGAGTCGCTGTTCGACATCATGCGGCGTGGCGCGATGCCGGCGGCTGATGTGCGCAAGCTCTGCCACCGCCTCGCCTCCGGCCTGAGCGCCGTGCACCAGGCGGGAGCAATACACCGCGACCTCTCGCCCGATAACATCATCTTGCCGGGAGGCCGGGTCGACCGCGCGAAGATCATAGATTTCGGTATCGCCCGGTCGGCGAGTGTCGGCGGTGAGACCCTGATCGGCGGAAAGTTTGCGGGAAAATACAACTATGTTTCACCCGAACAGCTCGGGCTCTACAGCGGCGATGTCAGTGAGCAATCCGATATCTACAGCCTGGGGCTGGTGCTGGTTGCCGCCTTGCGCGGCAAGCCAATCGATATGAGCGGATCGCAATTCGAGGTCATCGAAAAGCGCCGGACCGTGCCTGATCTCACCGACATCGACGATGATTTTCGTGACATCGTTGAACCCATGCTGCAACCGGATCCGCAGGACCGACCGGTTAGCATGGCGGAAATCGCCAGGATGACGCGTGACGAAAACGAGGAGACAACCCCGCCGGCGTCCATCACACCCCGCGATCGGTCGGCTTTGCCGCGAACCTTTAAATCCGGCAGCAAAACCCAGGCACGATCACACAATGTTGAGAGGCACGACGACGCAGCCGCAGCGGGCCCAGGCGGACAGCCCTTCGTAGAGCACGTGCGGCCCGCGCATTTGTTCGAACGGCCGCCTCCGGCGCCGATGCCGCGCGAGGCCACGGCGCGTTTGCCTGGAAGGTCCACAAAGACCCGAACCCTGGCGATCGCTGGCTTGGCGATGCTGGCTGTGGCCTCCGGCGCGGGCCTTTACCTGGGCGGCTTCATGACGCCTGCCACACCGACTGCCGGCAAGACATCGCTTTTGCCACCGGAGCCGTCCAAGCTCCCGCCCGGCCTGTCAAAGCCGCCCCTGGCGGACTCTGCCGCCCCTGAGCCGGCAAAGGCAGTTTCGCCCGTGCAGGCCAGCGGACAGGCGGCTGAAAATCCGGCAGATACGTTGGGGGTTCAAAAGCCGGAGCCAACCAAGCCCGCCGAAGTCCCCTCGCAGAACGACGTCGTCGCGAAGCCACCCGCAACGGACGCCAGGCCGCCACCCGAAAAGGCATCGCCGCCAATCCAGCCGGATACGATGACCAGCGACAGTCAAACGTTGGCCGCTTCCAGTGAGACAACCGCCCCGACGCCGCCGGTAGAGAAAGCCTCGACGCTGCCGCCCGCTGAGCCCAAGGTTGACGAGAGCCAAAAGCCCGAACCGCAGGCCAGCAAGCCGGCGGCACCCGCAACGCGGGAGCCCAATCCCACTGCGGCCCCGCCGGCTGTCGCGAACGCCGAGAGCCCTGCCTTGCCGACAAGCAACCGGCCGGACCAACCTGCTGTCGCGTTGAACGTGCCCAAACCGGAGATTCCCCCGGCCGTCGACGACATCGCCCAACGGGTGTCATGGGTTCGCGACTTCGGCGGCGGCGACTGTTTCTATGCGACGATGACCTCAGCAACCGACAAGGCTGCCGCGATCGAAGGCTTTGGAACATCGGTCCAGCCATTCGAAGGCATGCTGGCCGAGTTCCAGGCCAAATTCCATGTCGAGCCGGACATCAGCGTCCGGCTCATTGAACCAAGCCAATGCGAAGTCACCAATTTTCTGCGCTTTATCGGGCAGACCGCATCAGACAAGCCGCAGCTTGTTCTCGATCGGACATCGGTGCCAAACGGTACGCCGATCAGCGGAACGCTGGTGACGCGTGGCGGGCTCAGGTCCAGCGTGCTGTTGATCGACCATAAAGGCATGGTGTTCAATCTCGACGACCGCATCGTCGTAGAACCCGGCAAGGCTACTTTCAGCATCCCGATTGGTCTCGGGGCCGCCGACAAAGCCGCCGGAAAGGCGGTGCCGCAGATCATAATGGTGATCACGGGCCCTCAGGACATCCAGGCAGCCGCGTTCTCCACGCCCATGCCAGCCTCGGTGCTGCTCCCCGAGATTCTCGAAGAAATCGAGACCGACGGGTCTCAATTCTCGGCCACCGCCCAGTATTTCCGGCTCGGCGGATAGCATGGGCGCCCGATGCAACTCAGCCGCTCTGACCCGCCGATAAGGCAGTTTGATCCGGTTCGGGCCCCTGCCCTGCGTGGCAGCATGAGGCTTGCGGTCATGGGGGGGGCGGCCCTGTTGGCCGTGCTGTCATCCAGCGAAGCGCGCGCCGAGTTCACGGTCTGCAATCAGACTCTGGATGTCGTCAATCTCGCCGTCGGCCAGAAGGTCGACAATGCGGACCAGACCGATGGCTGGTGGACCATCGGCGCCAATCAATGCGTAAACGTCATTCGTGAGGAACTGACGAACCGCTACATCTACATCTACGCAACGGACGTGTTTGGTCATGCGATCCTCACAGGATCGACCGAAATGTGCATTGAGCGGCGACGTTTTTCGATACGCGGCATCGACGAGTGCTGGCAGCGCGGCCATATCGCGGCACAATTTTTTGAAGTCGATACCCTCGAACAGGCGCGGTGGACTTTCTTCCTTACGGGAAGCAATCCGTGACGCACGGTATCGACACGAGCTTCAGACAGAAAAAGCAGGCGCGCGCGGCCCTTCGCAGGCGCACGCTTCGGCGCAGGCTTGTTGCCGGTCTCGCGGTGGCTGTGCTGCTCTCTATCGCCGCCGGTTTCTACCTCACCGCCGAGTATTGGTCGTTCGGAGACGAAGACGAGGAGTTGCATGCGGTCGAAGGGGCGGACGATATGCCGGCGGACGCATCCGTGTATGTGCCAGCCATTATCGATCTGGCGGGGGACCCGATGTGGATCACGCTGGCGCCCGATGCCAGCGCCGCAACCAAAGGCCGGACAATGCCGCGCCCGGCGGAACTCAACCAGGCCGGCGTTTCTCCACAGATCGAAATCCTGTCTGACGTCATGCTTAGCGCGAGCGAAAAATTCATGACAACGATACCGTCGACGCAAGAGGATTTTGCATTCTTCCAGGCGCAACGAAAGACTGCTGCCCCACCATCCGGTGATCTGCAGAATGATCTTGAGCCATCGCCGATAGAGGGGGAACCAGCCGCAGCGCCCGACCAAAGGGCGGACGCCGATGATCCCGAAGCCGGCTGGGGCGAGACCATCGATGCGGGCGATGCAGCCCTTCCCGCATTCCAGAAGACGCAGATCGAAAACAACACGAGTGTCGCAACCGTCTCGAATGAGTATCAGCGGTTCGAGGCGACCGAAGACACGTTCGTGAAAATCCTCAACGACCGCTCTTTGGACAGCGTCGCGCTCGATGCGCATTTCCCCGCAGAGGACGCCAAGCTGGCAGGGCAAGCGCTGAAGGCGCTTTTCAACCGCGACGGCCTGGAACCGGGCTATGTCATCGCCATGCGTGGTTTCAGGCCGAGGCGCGAGACGACGACCATGTCGCTGATGCAGGTGTCCATCTACGCCAAGAACGTCTTTGTCGGCACGCTGACACGCAATGCGGCGGGCGCATTCGTATCGGGTGTCGATCCCTGGGTCCGTGAAGATCTGTTCAACTATTCGGGCGCACAGGGGGAAGGCACGCACAAGCGGCAGTATCGCCTGCTCGACGCGATCTACTCGACGGCGGCTCGCAACAGTGTTCCAACGGGCGTGATCGGCGAAGCGATCATGTATCTATCGCGAGGGCAGGATCTGGACGCCTTCGCCAGCGAGGACCAGCGCCTTGTGCTGATCTACTCGCAAACGCCGCGCGGCAAGGGCGAGACTGACGGGCGTGTGCTGTATGTCGGCGTGCAGGGCACCGAAAAGAGCCTCGACTGTTTCGTCTTCCAGCTGAGCGAGGGCCAGTTTGCGTGCGTTACCGGTGACGATCAGGTCCGCTCGCTGACGGTCACCAACGGCATGGTCACGCCCGTCAACGGGGTGATGACATCCACCTTCGGGCCACGCAAGCATCCAATTCTCGGCACCGTTCGCATCCACAAGGGCGTCGACTGGGCGGCTCCCGTTGGCACGCCGATCGCAGCCGCCTTCGATGGTGAGATCACCTTCCAGGGCGATGGCGGCAGCTATGGCAATCTGGTGAAGATCTCGCACCCAAACGGGCGCGAGACGCGCTATGCGCATATGCTGAGATTTGCAATCGGGACCGGTGTCGGAACCAGGGTGAAAGCCGGCGATGTGATCGGCTATATCGGCACCACCGGCCTTTCGACCGGGCCCCACCTGCATTTCGAACTCTACCAGAATGGCGCAGCGATCGACCCACTCGGCACGGTCACCGCGGTCGCTTCCGACGATTCCGCGGTCGAGACGCTCACCGACCGTATCGTTCATGTCGAAAGCGGCGGCAGCGCTCGCGCCAAGAACCCAAATTCCTCAGCAACCGGTGCAGGGCAATTCATAAGCAAGACCTGGATCAGGATGATGAACACCTACCGCCCGGAACTTGCGCGCACGCTGTCGACAGCCGACCTGCTCGCACTGCGCTACGACGCCACGATCTCGCGTGAGATGGTTCGCAACCTGGCTCGCGAAGGCGAGGCCTATCTTCGGGAGCGTGGTCACCAGATTACGGCGGGCAGACTCTATCTCTGTCATTTCCTGGGAATGGAAGGCGCGCACCAGGTGCTGTCGGCCACAGGTTCGGCGCAACTGAGCGCCGTGCTGGGGTCGGCCGTCATCCAGGCCAACCCGTTTCTCACCGGCAAGACCGCCAGCTACGTCGTGGACTGGGCCGAAAGGAAAATGGGCCAGAAGCTGGGCCGCATGGCCACTGGCGCCGCCCAGCAGACAACGACCACGGAGGTCCGCCAGACGTCACCGGAGTTTGAAAAATACAAGCAGGCCGTCACCGCCGTCATAAGCTCAATTCAGAATACGCCTTGAACCACGCTCGCGCTGCTCTATCAGATGCTCACCCCTGTCCAAATTCCATCGGGTAGAACAATCTTCGCCCCATCCCCAGGCTGCGGCGCAGCTTTGCGTGGCTATTGTGTCTTTATCCGCATTTCCACGCGGCGATTGAGCGGATCGTATGGGTTGGAACTGCGCGGGTTCTTTTCACCCATGCCGACCGCGTTGATGCGATCAGCCTCGATGCCGCTGGCCGTGAGGAAGGCGGCTACCGATTTCGCTCGTCGTTGCGACAGGCCTTCGTTGTGGTGCACCGTGCCGGTGGCATCGGTATAGCCTTCGACGACGAAGCTGAACGTGCTCAGCCGGTTGTCCTTCAGGGCTTTGGCGAACTCGTCGAGTTCAGCGCGCGCGGTGGCGTCAAGTTCGGCCGAATCCAAGCCGAAATTGATCAGCATGTCGAGGCCGGTTTTCACTGCCGACGCGTCATTGGACTTGCTTTTGCACTCCTCCGCGGAGCCAACACAAATCCCGCGGGACTTGCCGAGATCGGCCGCACCAGCAAAAAACTTCACGATGTCTTCCGATTTCTGAACGGGGTCGGCGGAAGCGTGGGTCGAGAAAAGCACGACCGCCAACACAAAAGCTGAACTGCTCCACTGCATAGCGGCTCCTCCTGGTTGAGTATTCCGATTTTCGATGTTGGGATCATAGCAAATTCGCAGGCAATTGTCTGTCTGCAATCGCCGGGGGCGTGACAGTTGTTGCCGCGTCACCGGTTGAGACTTGACCCGCGCCGCGCCTAAGGCTTGAGTGGCCAAGCTTCTCGATGAAAGCGTGGCGGTCATGGCCAATGGGCTCCGATTCAAAACGGCAAGGGATCTTTTCGCGGCGTGTCCTGCTATTGCGCGGGACATGAGGAGCCTTCCAACCGACCAGCGCTCGATCGAGTTTTGCCGCGACCTTCTCGCAGGGCGCGTTCCCGAGGAAGCGGTTACATTTTGTGCCTACCTGCTTCCCGAGCGAGCCGCGGTCTGGTGGGCCCATGAATGCCTGAGCCACCTGGCCGACCTGTTGGATGAGACCGATCATCAGTTGCTCCCGCTGGTCCACAACTGGGTGGGCGAACCGGACAGTCTCCGCCACCAGGCGGCGCTCAGCACAGCCGGCGCGACGCCGCCAACAACGCCGGTCGGCTGGATTGCTCTGGCCGCGGGATGGCGTGACAATGGTTCGGCCAGGGCCGCGACGATGGCACCGGCGTTGCTGCCGTTTCCAGCCGCCCACGCAATCAATGCCGGGATTCTGGCCGGACTGGCGCGTGTCGCACTGGCTGACCGGTTCGCCGTTCTTTCGGCATTTGTCGAAATGGGCATCCAGATGGCTGAGATCGAGGCCCTGAGCCAAGCAGCGGATGCGGATTAGAGCATTCGCCCGGCAGAAACCGATGGATGCCGTCATCATCCTGGCTTACTTACAGCCACCTTGCGCCCATTTTGCGAGCGCCACCTTGAAGCGCGTTCCAAGCGGATGTTGAAGCCGTAAGACAGACACGTCGTTGGCGGCGAAATTTTTCGACTGTTCACACAGCCGGGCCTCGTTCCATTCATGGCAACCGTCGCAGTGCTTTCCTTCCCATACCGACTTGTCGAGCCCCTCCACAGGACTGAAGCGTGGCTTGCCCTTGATCAGCTCCGCAATGCTCTTGCCGTCGATTTCCGGATCGCCGAAATCGACAGGATGGTCAAAAAAGATAGGCTCGTCGGAGGCAAGCCTTGGGATTTTCTGACGAAGCATATCGAGCGAAAGTTGGGCGTCGTCGGCGCCCGACGGGTTTGCCGCAACGTTTCGCCCATCCGAACCGGCTTCCGATTTCTGAGTGGTCGCCTCGCCGACGATCAGCGGTGCGTTGAGGTCGATCTTGTGCAGGACGACCTCAGTGGTCAGCGAGACATTGCTCCAGGGGCGCTGTTTGCCGGCGGTTACCTTGAAGACATCGGCGGTAACGCGGTTCATGGCTTCGGTGATGGAAACGTTTGTTTCGCCCATATGCGCCAGCAGCGCCGAAGCGAACGGCGAATGTTGGCCCGACCCGTCAAAGGCGACCTGATTGGGACTGGTGGCGAACGCGACAAGCGTGCCGGCGCCACCATTCTCGATGGGAATTTCGGCAAGGCCGCTTCTTGCTCCCTTCACACCGGCGGTCTTTGCCAGCACTTCGGCAAGCGGATTGTCACGGCAAGCGTCGAGAAAAATCAGCCTTATGCTGGTCTCGCGCGACATTTGCCGCAGGACGAAGTCCACGGGCACCGCCTCGAAATCGAGCGAAGTCTCGTCCTCGAGTGCTGCGTCGACCGGAAGAAGGTAGTTGCTGCCTGAAACCTGCAACCCGTGGCCGGCGTAGAAAAAAAGGGCGATATCGGCGCCGCGCACCTGCTTTGCGAATTGCGCAATCGTCGTCTGGGTCTGCAATTTGGTCAGATCGAAGCCGGAAACGACTTCAAAGTCCAGATTCTCGAGGCGTTCGGCCATGGCGTGGGCGTCGCGTACCGGATTGGTCAGCGCCGGCGCATGCTCATATTGGGAGTTGCCAAGGACCAACGCAACACGGCGTTCAGCACTGGCGGCCGACAAAGTCAAAAGCAGTGCCAGCGCTACAAGCGCAATGGCGCCCACAAGTCCACCGCAATGGCCGATACGATCAAAACCCACCCGGGACAACAGGGCGTCCCTCAGTTGACGAGCTTAGTGGCGGAAAACTCGATCCGCCGATTGAGCGCCTTGTTCTTCGGCGTGTCGTTGTCGGCAACCGGGCGCTCCTCGCCATAGCCAGTCGCCGCGATCTGGGTGCGCGGAATGCCAGCGGCAACTATGGCGTCGGCAACCGCCTGGGCCCTTCGCTCCGACAGGCGCTTGTTCTCGATGGGCGACCCGTCGGAATCGGTGTGTCCAGAAACCTCGACCTTCAGGCCCGGGCACTTGCCCACGACGCCGACGACCTCAGCAAGCAGCGGCCGGCTTTGGCTATCGAGCCGCGCGCTCGCCGTTCTAAAGTAGATGGCTCCGGTGCGCGACAGCACCGCGAACCTGTTGAGGCACTCCTCGTCGCTGAAGCTGGTCTTCGCCGCATCGGTGGTGACAGGCCCGACATCGGCAGTGCTCGCCGCAACCGGTTGGACAACAGCCGGCTTGCTGCCGTCAGCGATGAAAACGAAATCGAATGAAACCGATGCCGTGGGAACAATATTGGTCACGTTGGCCGCCTGCTGGAGTTTATCCACGTTCGGCAGCAATCCGAAGTCTTCCACATGCACGGCGACAGGAGCCTCCGAAGCGACCGACACCATGGTGTCGCTGATCATGGTGACCACGATGTTGGCTTGAAGATCCTTGTCGACCCCGTGCAGGCTGAGACGGAACGGAAGAACCGCCTTCACACGTCGCTTGGTCGCCAGGTCGGCAAATGCGGCGGGATCTACCTTCGCGGTCAGTTCGGCGGAGGGAAACTTGAATGTCTCGAAGAAAAGGAACCTCATGCGGACGTTGCGAAGGTCAACCCCTGTATCGACCGAATTGAGGTCGAAGGTGACTTTCGCATCACCCGCCGAGGTGAGGCTACCGGAAATATTCCTGATCTTGTTGGTTTCGACGATCGTGTTCTTCTTGACCGACTGGTAGGTCAGGACCGAAGCGGTCGAGTCCAGCGTCCAGTTCGTCTCTGCCTTCGCAGTTCCCAGTCCGGGCCAAATCAACACCAGCAACGCAACGACCAAGCCAAGCGCGTTTATAACGAGCCAGCCTCTTGCCCGTGTTTTCCACCAGACTCCCACGACTTCGAACATGGAACCCCCTGCCTAGAGCAGTTCACGATTTCTCAGCGAGGAGCATAGAACACTTGCTGTCGCTTGGCGAGCATCTCGCGTGGTGCGGTGCACCACTCCCGAGCGATGCAAATCTCGGGTTCATCGTCTTGGTTAGAAGGCGATCTTCAGTCCGAGCTTGGCGCCGATGGTGGAACTGTCCGATGACACCTTGCCGCGAACTTCGCCGTTGACGGTGGTCGCGGCCGACATCTTCAGGTTGAAGCCGGTCGACAGCGCGGCGGAAAAATCGGCATCGTTGAAGTCGATCTCCCTGGTGTCGATTTCGGTGGTGTTCTTGTAGCCGAAACGCTGCTGCAATTCGCCTCGCGCATAGGGGCTGATCACCATTCCGTTGCTTAGCGTGTAGTCGCCATAGATGCCGGGCTCGAGCTTGATCGCGCCGAAAGAAAGCTTGCTCTTGCCGAACTCGTTGCCGCCGCTGTCTTTATAGGGATCGCCACGGAAGGAAACGCCAAGCAGGCCGCCACGCAGATCGAAGCGGGTGCGCTCGCCCAGCTTGAAGATATGGCCGACCGATGCCGTCACTGCATAGCCCTTGGTATCATAGCTGCCGGTGGTGCCGAGCACGCCGTTCGTCACGTCGCTTCCACCGATGAAGCCGGAGGCCGAGACGAGCGCGTAATTGTAGTCCTTGCGAAACAGCGCGTAGCCGCCGAACAGGCCGGCCTTGTTGGTACCTTCGCCGATGGCATCAAATCCCCGAAACGCGCCGAGGTTGACGTCAGTCGAGGCGTAGCCGGCGAAAACGCCGATGTTCAGGCCGTACTCATTGTCGAACTGGAAGTGTTTGGCGGCATTGAAATCCAGGCTGATGGCAGCCGAAAAATCATTGGCATCGAAGCTCGGGCCGGAGCCGTTCAAGCCGCCGCCGCTGATGTTGTAGCCGTCATGCTCGGTATGGGCAAACTGGCCGGAGGCAAATACCCCGAAGCTTTCCGAAACCGGCACCATTCCAGATCCGGATGCGGGCGAAAGGTTGAGGTCAGCGTCGAGCGCGTCGCGGTTTATGCCGTAAAGAGCCTCGATTGCCACCGTGACCGCGCCGGCGTTGGTGGCACTGGTCGGCGCCGCCGCAATGCCAAAATTGACTGGCGTGGCACGCAGGAACACGCTGCCATTCGGGCCTGTGACGATCGCATAGGTGAAAAGCGAACCCGAGGTGCCGGGCACGCCTGCGACGCTGAACGTCCCGGTGACCGGGCCGTTGGTCGAAACAATCAGCGGTATGTCGGTCGGCTCGGCAAATTGCGGCGTGCCGAGCAGGTTGACGATGATGGTATTGGCGCCGGTTGCCGAAAACGCATCGGCAATGAGCTGATCCGACTGAGATGTCTGCTGGTTGATGTCGAGGCCGATGCTGGCACCGTTGAGGGTGAGGCCGCCTAGCGTCAACACATCGCCAGCGACACCGTTCGTCATGTCGATCAGCGAATTCGTCGCGATGATCGAACCCGGCATGGTGACGTTGCCGTTGATGAACAGCGTCGAGCCACTGCCCAGGTTGAGGTGGTTGATGCCTTGTATGCCGCCGTTGAAGCGCAGCGTGGAATTGTCGGAGGAAAAATTGTCGAAGCCGGTAAAGTTCTGGCTCTTGCCGCCGGCAGCGAGATCGGTGCCGGTGATGGTGCCGTTGGCGCCCGTGCCGCTGAACAGAACGCCATCGCTCAAATTGAGTGGGTCAACCGCACCGATGCCGTCGATCACGAGCGTGTCGGGACCAAGACCGGTAATGTTACCGCCGATCGTGCCGCCCGACAGATGGACATGCTCGGCGTCTATGCCGCCCGTGATGGTGCCGCCGGTGACCGAGACATTGTCGGAGCCGGCGCCGCCGGAAACGCTGGATCCGATGGCGCCGCCGCTGATGACAATCAGATCGTCACCGACATCGCCGGTGACCTCTCCCGCAAGCACGCCGCCGGAGACCAATATCTGATCGTTGCCGTCGTTGCCTTCCAGAAAACTGTTTATGGTGCCGCCGCGCAGCGTAATAACATCATTGCCGGCACCACCGCTTACCGCACCCGCAAGAGTGCCGCCGGTCATGTCGAAGGTGTCGTCACCATCCTCCAGCCCGACAGAATCCGTGCCCTCCCCACCCTCACCTGGGTCGATGCCGACACTGGCGTTGCCCGAGATCGATACGCTGTCGTCCTGGCTGCCGGCATAGATCGAGCCGTCGACCGTGCCGCCGCTGACGGTATAGGTGTTGCCGCCGCCTTCGCCGAACACCGAGCCGGTCACATGGCCCGCGGTCATGTTGAAAATGTCGGCGCCGCCCGCAAGATCAACGATGCCCGGCGATATGGTTGTGCCGACGGTTCCACCGTCGATGTTGACGGTGTCGTTGCCATCGTTGCCGAAAATGCTGCCGCCTATGGTGGCGTTGCCACTGACCGTTATTGTGTCGTTGCCGGCCTCTCCATCGATATCCAATTCGATTGCGGTATTGCCGCCGATGCTGACCTGGTCGTCGCCGGCCCCGGCATCCACGGCCTCGACGTTGCCTCCCCCGATGGTAATGGTATCACCGCCCTCACCCCCAGAGATGATACCGACGATTGGCTCGCTGAAAAAAACGCCTTCCTCGACCTCGAGGATACCGACCGATATCAGGTCGTCACCGATGCCACCGGTCACATTGCCGACCTGTGTGCCGCTGCCGGATATCACGACACTGTCGACACCATCTCCAAGATCGATGTCGTGGATGCTGCCGGCCTGGATGATAACGGTGTCATCGCCCGCCCCGGCGTCGAGATTGGCGTCGACATTTGGGGCGAACGGATCGCCCGACAAATCCCCATAGGACATCTCGAACCGGTCGTTGCCGCCAAAGAGTTCGAGGGTCCCCTCTGCCGACTGCAAGGATGTCGTTGCCGATGACGTTACCGGCGGCAGGCCACTTATGACGGGGGTAGGCGTGCTGTTGTCCAGGATACCGCCAAAGATGCTAACAATGTCATCGCCGTTTCCGTCATAATCGTTGACGATGACTGTTGACGAGTCGTTGGCTTGCCCCTTGTATCCCGCGAACCCCGTCGTGAATACGCCGCCGACATCCTGGACGTTTCCAGTTGTGCTGCACTCGACCGTGACCGATGTCGTTTCGAACGTCGTTTCGGCCGAGATGCCTGAGCCGACTGTTGTACCAGCACCGCTTGCGATAGCCGAGCACGCTTCCGCGCCAGATATCTGCAACGTGGATGCCGCCGCTAACGCAAGCAACGAAACACCCGCCAATTGATAGGCCTCGCGCGGCACTCTCATTCGATCCCACCTTACGAGAATCGATACCGTCACAGTTAAGGCAATTACAATAAATCACCGGCCCTTCAATGGGGCTCGTTGACTTGATTGACAGGCAGTGTACGCAGCGCGCTGCTCGTCGGCAATGGTTAGGCGTTCGCTCTCAGGCCACTATAAGGTCATGTGTGGCGACAAGGTCACTATCGAACTCAGATTGAACCGCTCAGATGCAGTACAACGCGGTACAAGGACGCGAACATCTAGAGGTCAGAATAGGCTGCCGAAACGGTCAGGCTTCCCGCGTGGGCAACCTTGCGGTCGTAACTTGCCCATATTTCCCCGCCGCACTGCTGGGCCCAGCGATGACAAAAAGAAAAATCGGTAGGCAAGTCCACGTCCGGCGTCACGATCTTCGAAAATGGCGTCAGAAAGCTCTCGAACTGTGCGGCGTATTTGTTTTTTCTGTAGCGCGACCGGTTCACCGTTTCGGGCAGTTTCTCAATTATCCTGGCGACGCAGTCGCGCGAAACCAAGAAGATACCCGTGCCACATAGCGATACCCGGACAAAGCCGCCCATCTCCTGCCGCGGTTCGATGATGGTTCCGAGGAACTCCAGGCTTTGCGCAAAGGCCTTGTCGAACGGCAGTTTCGACAGCGAGTGAAGTTTGCGAAGGTCGACCAGACGCCGCGGATACAAAGTGCCGACTACAGGCTTGTCGAGCGCCAGCATCGCGGCAATGAGATCGGGCGAAAAGCCCATGTCGCTGTCGATCATCAGGATGTGACTGCAGTCCAGCTTCTTGTAGTAGAAATTCGTGAGCAGATAGTTCCGAGAAAACGGTATATCCGTGTACTCGATTTCCGACAGCGTGAACGCGTAGCTGGAAAGGCTTTCGTGAGTCAGGGCCGCAAAAAGGCTGCGAACGAATACGCTTTTGTAGGCTGCTCCGTAAACCGGCAGCGCGAGGTTGATCTTGGTCGGCATCGAGCCCTCCACGGTCCAGTGACTGCATACAAATCCCTTTTTCCTATCTTTGACAGGATACTTGGTATAAAAATTTGCGGGCCTTTGGCGGCACGGGGTCCAAACGCTCGGGCAGATTGCGTTTGCGTCTGGTGCGTTCGAAGGCCGCCGGATCAAGATTGACGCAGGCTGGAACGAGCATGCCGATATGACCCACCGCCACGGATACTTGCGCATCCCGCTGCTCATGCTTTTCGCGATTTTGAGCACGATCGACGTTCGCGCCGCGGTCGAACAGAACGCCTCATTACAGCCGCGCAACCGGCTGGCGATCGTCATTGGCAACACGAACTACCAGAGCAAGCGTCTCGAGCACCTCGCCAACGCGGTCAACGATGCGACGAAACTGTCCGACAGCCTGAAGCGGCTGAACTTTGAGGTTCTGACTGGAACCGATCTTACCGCCGATGGCTTCGTCAAGCTTTTCCATGACGCCGAGGCGAAGCTGCCCGAAAGCAGCGCCGTGCTGATCTTCTACGCCGGCCACGGCATGCAGGTGCAGGGCGAAAACTACCTGCTACCGATCGATACGCCCGATCCGGAAAACCTGGACAAGCTGACGGCGCACGCCGTCAAGCTGAATGATGTGATCGCCAAATTCGCCAGTCGCGGCCGTCAGACCTTCATCTTCCTTGATGCCTGCCGCAACAATCCGCTGGGCAGCGGCGCCAACATCTCCAACGGTCTGGCGCAGGTCGAGGTCGGCGAAAACACGTTTGTCGCCTTCGCCACTCAGCCCGGGAACGTCACCGTCGACGGGACAGACGAAAACAGCCCGTTCACCACTGCGCTTCTAAAAAACGTCGAAATTCCTGGCTTGAGCATTTCGGACATGATGATCCGCGTCCGCAACGAGACCGAGGCGCTCACCGTCGGCCGCCAGGTGCCGTGGGATCAGTCGAACCTGCGTGAACAATTCTATTTCACCGAACAGCAGATGCTCGATCCGGCGCAGTTGAGCGCGAGCCTGTCGCGCATCCTGTCCGATCCAGACGCCAAGAAGAAGCTGCAGATAGAGCTCGCCTCCAACGACCTGCAGACCGCCGTGCTCATCGTCGGACAGACGCTGCGGTCCGTCGAGATTCCGGCACCGTCAGGCGGTTCAGCGGAGCCGGTCGGCACTCGGGTCGCCAATCTGTCTTCAACCGAAAGCGTTGCAGTCGCTCGCCAGAGCGTCGTCTCCGGCCTCGAAACTCTCATTGTCGGCGCCTCGGCGGGCGAAGCGGAAAAGGACAAGGCAGGCGATCTTGCGCGCAGCATTCAGACCGAACTTCGTCGCCTGGGGTGCTACCGGATGCAAGTTGATGGCGATTGGGGCACAGGCTCCATCCGTGCCCTCACCGACTACTACAAAAACACCAAACAGATCGCACCCACGACCGAGCCGACCGTCGGATTGCTCGGCGATCTCTTTTTGCGTTCCGGCAGAATCTGCAAGCAGCCGGTCATCGTCAAGGCCAAGCCGGCTAAAGTCGCGTCGGACAACGGCCCTTCGCAAACCGGCCCCAGCCGCAAGGCGGCGAAACGCGCGCAGGCCGTCCCGCAACGCCCCATAGCCCCCCCACCAGACATTAGTGGGGGGATAGGCATCGGTGGTGTGTTTTAGGACGTGGGCTGTCAGGCGGGCCTACTTCATTGGCGTTCGTAACATCACGATTTCGCCTCACGGATCGCCTGCAAAGTCGCATGGCGTAGCTTGTCCTCGCGCTTAAGGGTCTTCACTCGTCCGACAAGGCCAGGTTTGATCCATTCGGCGTCTGGCTTGTCGGCTCCCTTCGGTGGCGTGCCTTTCCCCTCCTGCACCTTGGCCCACAGGCGTTCTCGCATGGCTTTGTTCAGGGCGATGTGAGCCGATCCGACATAGCGGCGTTCCGCATCGCGGGTTGCCATCAAAGCGAGTGGTGCCGATCCCGGTTTTAGCTGCACGCCTGCCACTTCAAAGTCGACTTCCTCGTAGCATTTGGTTTTCAGCCACGCTTCGGTGTCGCCTGACCGATAAACGCTGTCAGGCCGCTTCGACACCATGCCCTCCAGGCCCATGCGATCAACCGCGGCGTAGAAGTCGGCCCCGCCGCCATGCACATGGTGACTGTACTGGATCACGCCCTTGGCAGGCCCGACGAGTTCGAGCAGCTTTTCCCGACGTTCCAGCAGAGGTGCTGGGCGCAAGTTGACCCCGTCCAGGTGCAACAGATCGAAGGCGACGAAGATGATCCGATCCGGCGCCCATCGCATTGCGGACCGCAGCGAATGGAAATCCGACACGCCCTTCCCATTGAGGACGATTGCCTCGCCGTCGATGATTGCCGACTTGGGAGAAAGGGTTGCCGCCGCCTCGACAATCGTCTTGTACGTCGATGACCAGTCATAGCCTCTTCGCGTGATCGCTCGGGCCGTGCCGTCTCGATTATGATTTGCGTCCGATAGCCATCGTACTTGATTTCGTGAATCCAGTTGTCTCCTGTCGGGGGGACCTCGACAAGCCTGGGAAACATTGGCCTGATGAACTTCAGACGCATGAACTGACCCGCAAGACTGCGTTTCAATTTAGCATGCGCTAAAATGGTTCCGGAACATTTTAGACGAATTGACTGTTTGACAGCCATGGCGAGGCCGTCCGACGTGGACCATCCATTCCCGGCAAGGAGCACGGCGGCGAACCAGCCGATGAGGACGACAACTTCTATACCTGCCCGACGTGCGGACAGCAGGTCGACATGCGCGACTTGCGGCAGGTGATTTGGCACGAGCAGCCAAAGCAAGCCGCTCCTGTTGCTGGTAGATTAGCCGCGCCAGCACATCGGCAGCAGCACCCCTCTCAAAATTGGCGGAACATAATTTAGACCCGTCAGTTGGGAGAACTCATGGGAGGCGCGCGATGTTGCAACGTGAAATCTCCATTGTCTCGGACAGGTCGAAATTGGTGGCGGACTATTCTCTGATCGCCGCCGATATAGCCCAGCGTCTATCTTTGCGCGCTTGCAATGACAACGCTTCCGCCAACGTCCCGTGGGCACCGAAACATTCCGAGGCCCCGACTTCGCCGGCCTCGCACACCCGCCGAGTATTCCTCGACCGATCGTGCTTTAGCCACGATCTATGCGTCGACGGTGGTGGGGATAACGCTGATTCTGGCGTCGCCAGTTTGAGTTACGCGACCTGATGCCGCTCTCCCAGAAACTATCTTCGGTTGAGATGACACTCAAATGCCCCGGATGTGGAAACGAGTTCACCAAGCCAGGGCGTTGGTTCATCGTTGCCGCCCACTATCGGTGCGAAGGTTGCCAGCGTTTACACCGCCTTCCTTATCCAGAAAAGGTGGAACTGTTCGAAAGATACGCCCAAGGGTGTGAAGACGGGCT
>NZ_JARIXW010000010.1:0-92367 GCF_029269325.1 Mesorhizobium sp. XAP4
GCCAGGTCATCTCGGAAGACCTCGGCATCAAGCTCGAGAACGTCGGCCTCAACATGCTCGGCCGCGCCAAGAAGGTGTCGATCTCCAAGGAGAACACCACCATCGTCGACGGCGCCGGCAAGAAGGCCGAGATCCAGGGCCGCGTCGCCCAGATCAAGCAGCAGATCGAAGAGACCACCTCGGACTACGACAAGGAGAAGCTGCAGGAACGTCTCGCGAAGCTGGCGGGCGGCGTTGCGGTGATCCGCGTCGGCGGTGCGACGGAAGTCGAAGTCAAGGAAAAGAAGGACCGCGTCGATGACGCCCTCAACGCGACCCGCGCGGCCGTCGAAGAAGGCATCGTTGCAGGCGGCGGCGTCGCGCTGCTGCGCGCTTCGGCCAACATCAAGGCCACCGGCGTCAACGCCGACCAGGCCGCCGGCATCAACATCGTGCGTCGTGCGCTGCAGGCTCCGGCCCGCCAGATCGCGGCCAACGCCGGTGCGGAAGCATCGATCGTTGCCGGCAAGATCCTTGAGAACAAGGGCGCGACCTTCGGCTACAACGCCCAGACCGGCGAATATGGCGACATGATCGCCCTGGGTATCGTCGATCCGGTCAAGGTTGTGCGCACGGCTCTGCAGGACGCGGCCTCGGTCGCCGGCCTGCTGGTCACCACCGAAGCCATGATCGCGGAGGCTCCGAAGAAGGAGTCGGCTGGCGGCGGCATGCCTGGCGGCATGGGCGGCGGCGGCATGGGCGGCATGGGCGGCATGGATTTCTAATCCAGCTCTGGCAGCTTTCGCAACGAGAGGGCGGCATCAATGCCGCCCTCTCAGACTGCTGACAAACCCCGTCGATTTTCGGCGGGGTTTTTTGTTATGTGATTGAAGTGTCTTGGACTGTTTGTGTCAGGAGATTTTGACAAGAGGCATTGAGCCTCATGCGCGGGCCGGCTTGGGTTTCGGGCACAGGCAAAGGGCGATCTTTTTGATGTTCTGGGCGGCGGCGGCGATCAGGCACTGGCAGGCGACCTTGGTGAGACTTCGGAACCGCGCATAGCGGTGACCATGCAGTTGCTTGGCGTCGGCGAAGGAGCGCTCGACGGTCTCCTTGCGGCGGCGGTAGATAGCCTTGCCCCATGCGGTCAGCCGGTTGGCGTCGGTGCGCTCCTTCGCATCGGCCCAGGCATGGCGGATGATGGTGCGTTGGGCCTTGGCATTGCTGGTGCAGGAGGCAAGCAGCGGGCAGTCGCGGCAGATAGCCGGGTCACTCTTGTAGTGGCGGTAGCCATTGCGGTCGGTGGTGGCGTAGGCCAGCATCTGGCCCTGTAGGCAGCGATAGCCATCAGCCGCCGGCTCATGGGTGAAGGAGGACGGACCCATCATGGCCGGGCTTGGGCGGTCTGGGGCGACGATAACCGGTGACACCGCGGATTGCCCGATCCTCCAGTCCTTTGGCGATGCCTGCCGTGGCATAGCCGGCGTCCAGCCCGACGGCGCCGACATCAAAGCCGAAGCGCTGCACCTGCCGATCGAGCCTCGACAGGTAGACGGTCGAATCGTGGACGATCGCCGTCGTGTGCGTGTCGGTGATGATGGCGTGCGCCGCATCCACCGTGCGATGGTCGAGATAGAAAAAGCCCTTCGGCTTGCCCTCGCGTACCATGTAGCCGCTGTCGGGGTCGGTGCGCGAGACCTTGGTCTCCTTAACCGCAGGCCGCCGCTCCTTCTGCTTCAGCGGCTTCTGGCCATGCAGCGCCCGTTCGGTGTCGATCGCACGATCGAGGTCGGCCCAATAGTCGGCCCGCGACTTGGCGATCATGGCAAGATCGTATTTGCCCTTGTTGGCGTTGGCCTTCAGATGGGTGGAGTCGGTGTACAGCACCGTGCCGTCGACCAAGCCCGCCCGGATCGCCTGCTCAACAATGCGGTCGAAGATCGCCTGCGACACGCTGGTGTCGTCGTAACGCCGCCGCCGGTTCTGGCTCAACGTCGAGGCGTCGAACACCTTGTCCGTCAGCTTCAGTCGCAGGAACCAACGATAGGCGACATTGACCTCGATCTCGCGCACCAGCTGCCGCTCCGAGCGAACGCCAAACAGGTAGCCGATGAACAGCGCCTTGAACATCAAGGTCGGGTCGAGCGGCGGGCGGCCATTGTCGGGGCAATACAGCGGCGCGGTCAGATCGTGGATGAAGGTGAAATCGATCACACGGTCGATCTTGCGCAAAAGGTGATCGGCAGGAACCAACTGATCCAGCGTCACCATCTCGAGCGCGGTCTGTTCAGGGGCGGGTCGCTTCAACATGACCCAGTGAATCAAAAACCCCCAGCAAATGCCAGGGGTTTGTCAGCAGTCTGAGAGGGCGGCATCAATGCCGCCCTCTTTTTTTGCGAACCTCGGTCCGATGAACGATCCACGCCAACGCCGGCCATCGGTGTTAGGGCAACCTCAAAAGAACTGTCGAGTTGGTTGCGCGCGGCTTTGCGTCATCAGAGGCGCAAGGCGGTCGCGTGTGAGGATTGCGCGGTCCCATAGGCGGTTTCGGCATGTGCCTCACCTTCGACATCGACATTGCGGCCAAGCAGGAAATCGGCGGCTTTCGAGGCATGGCTTGCGGCGCGGAAGATGGCGCGGTTGTCCTCGCGCAAAACCGTCAGCCATGAGCCGATGTAGTCGGCATGGCGCACGGTCGGCTCGATGCCGAGACTGCTGCAGATGAAGGCTGATGCGATTTCGGCGACGAGTTCCTCGCGCGCATAGGTGTTGGACCCGAAGGAGCCGGACAGGTCGCGCGCGAGTCGCCTCGGGTGGCCGGTCCAGTGGCCAAGCTCGTGAAAGCAGGTCCGGTAATAGTCGATCTGGTGGAAGAAAGCCGGCTGCGGCGGCACCTGTATGGTGTCGCTGCCGGGCATGTAGAAGGCGCGCTCGCCGCCGATGCGAAAATCAGCGCCGGTTGCATGAATGAGCGCCTCGGCCTGCGGGACAATCTCGCGCTCAGGCAGAGGCTCGCCGGCGTCGTAAAGATGTTCGGGCAGATTATCGCACTGCGCGACATTGAAGACGGTGAAGCGCTTCAGGAAGGGCACCGCCTGCGGTTCGTCGCCATCGGTGTCGGCGCGTTGCTTTTCGTTCTTGGGAACAAAGCGGTCAGCGTGAACGATGGTGGTGCCGTGCTCGCCCTTTCTGACATTGCCGCCAAGCGAAAGCGCCTGCCGGAAGGTGAGCCAGTTCTGGCTGGGGAAACCACGCTCGATGACCGCGCCCCACAGGATCAGGATATTGATGCCGGAATATCGGCGCTGGGTGGCCGCATTCCGCGGCAGGCCGAGGCCTGTCCTTGCCCTGCCCCACGGCTTGACCCATGGCACGGTGCCGCGCTCCAGTTCGGCAATGATGCGGTCGGTGATTTCCTGATAAAGGCTGGCGCCGGTGCGCCCGCCACTGTCTGCGCCAGCCTGTCGGCTGCCGCAACGTTTGTTGTTTGCACGCATCGTGATGTCCTCCGCTCTACAATCGCGCGCCCTCCCCGGAAGCGGGGTGGGCGGCAAAAGCGACCGGAAAGGCCCGCCGTCGGAGGCAGACTGCATCAGCAGGACCGGAACGGAGTGGAGGACCCGAAAGCGACAAGCGAAGGGTTGCGGGACGCCGCGGCGGGCCTAGAAGGGAGTGCTGCCCACCCTGCGCCAGGGGGAAGGCCACAATAGAAAGACGCCGGCCGACAGGCCGGCGACCGTCAGCAGCCGAAGGCTGCCCCGCGCCAGGGGGCGATGCCGCAGGGCCAAGACCGCCTGAGCTTGCCGAAGAAAAGCGGGCTCGGTTCACGAGCACCCGGCCAGCGACTTCAGGCGCGGGCGCTCAGGATTGTTGTTGGCGCCCACGGCAGCTGGATGACCGCAACAAGATTACGAGGAGCGACAGCAAGCCAGCTGCCACAAACGGCACGCTCCGGCAACAACAGCGTGGCCGATCTACAGATGCTGCCCCGCACGAGAGCCAGCACGCTTTGAGCGCGCATCGGCGATGCAAGCGTTGCAAGCTGGCCATGTCCACAAGGTCCGGCGGCCACTATAGACCACCAACGCGGGCGTACCGTCTAAGTGCAGACCTTTCGCGAGTGCGCGGACGCGTGCATTTCATCTGCGATGGCCGGATCTTGCATTCCCGCTTGAGCTGCTCAACGTCAAGGCCTACACGCGCTGCGATCTTGAGAGTGACCCTTCAACTGGGGGAAATCATAAGGGCGCGGTGGAATTCGTCGAACTTTCCCTGTTTTCTCGAGGCGAGTGCGGCGAAGGCTGGGAATTGGGAATCCGGTCCCAGGACCGGGAACTGTTTGATCACAAGCTTCAGATTGGGTTCATGCTTGAAGGCTTTTTGGTAGTTGATATCAGCCAGTCTGCAATGCGGACAGTTGTGGTAGTCATTGAATATGACCAGAACGGCATCGCCTTGCGGGTTGCCGGCGATTGGCGAAGGAGATAGTTGTCGAATGCGCCGCTCCACTTTTGCCTGTCGGTCGACCACGCCTGCCGGTGCAGGTTCGCGCTATATTGGCTCGCCAGCAAGGCGAGGAGTAAAAGAAGAGCTGCGACAGTGATGGCAGTCGGCTTAGACATGAGTCTCCAATCCATGGACGGCGTGGCAGCAACGGCCCGCCTTTTTGGTGTAAAATGGGTCAGTTTTGAATCGTGCCCCGCAGTTGCTACAGGCGCAAAAGTGCCGGTGCGATCTGGCGGTTTCTCAAATACGGCTTTGCGCCATCGGGTCCACCCCAATAGCTGAGCGTCGTTCGCACGGGGAATTGTGTTCACCACGCCGGGCGACTTGACCGTCCACCGCCAGAGCGCTGAACGGTCCGCTAGTGAGGCGCTCCCCGAATCGTCGTTTATCCCGCTCGCCCCGGACCGGGTGACAGCCAGCGTTGCCGCTACGCTGCGGAGAAAAACCGTCAGCGCGTGGCATTCGGACATAAGCTGATCAACGCCAAGAATAAGCCCCACGGAGGTGACCGGTGCGGCCGGAACAAGAAAGAGCGTTGCAGCCATTGTGACGAGGCCTGCACCGGTAATGCGGGTTGTTCCGTTCGAAGGGAACAATGCGACAAACAGCATGAGGATCCGGCAGCCGATCGGGAGATCAGTTTTCGTCGCTTGGGCGATGAAAAGGGCGGCGAGCATCATATTCGTGCCGTCCAGATTGAATGGAATGAGACCCACGACCGAATGCGTGGCGCCGGCCTTTTCCATCTTCTCCATGAGCGAGGCCAGCGCGGCCTCTGAGGAGGACATTGCGAGCAGCAGCTCGTCCTTGATGTATCGGACGAGAGAGAAGAGCGAGCGGCCGTTGTAGCGGCAGACCGCGCCGAACAGGACCGAGAGGAACAGGACCGAGAGGAACAAGACTTGCAGGATGTCGCCTTCCGCGAAGGCACTGGCAATCGTTGACGGGATGATGTTCATCAGGAAGCTGGTCACGGACTGCTCGTGAGCCGTGGCCACATAGCCCTTAACGGCTTCGACATCGAGCGAGGCCGGATCGATGTTGAGGCCGGCGCCAGGCTGAACGATATTCGTGACAATCAGCCCGACAACAAAAGCGAGCGTCGAGAAGGTGAGAAAATAGACCATCGCCTTGGCGGCAACTCGGCCGACCTTCTGCAGATCGCTCATGCCGGCAATGCCGGTCGCTATTGTCAGGAAGATGACAGGTACGGTGATTATCTTGACGACCTCGACGAAGGCATCGCCGAGCGGCTTCAG
Organism: Mesorhizobium sp. XAP4; assembly: GCF_029269325.1. Taxonomy (NCBI): domain Bacteria; kingdom Pseudomonadati; phylum Pseudomonadota; class Alphaproteobacteria; order Hyphomicrobiales; family Phyllobacteriaceae; genus Mesorhizobium; species Mesorhizobium sp. XAP4. The sequence continues at coordinate 5,745 of NZ_JARIXW010000010.1, forward strand.
GCTGTGGCCGGTCTCCAAATGGAAATAGCCGATTGCGGCACCCAGGATTATGGCGGCAAGTACCTGCACGTAGGTCCGGGCAAAATGGCGCTTGCGGGGCGCTGCGATCGCGCGGGGAACTCTTGGAACCAACACCGTCTCTCTCCTTGACCGGATCGGGGTGGGGCTCCTCCCTCTCCCATGCAGTGCTCCGGTCGAACGCTGCGCCCACTTCGGCGCAAACGATGTGCCAAATAGCAAAGAGGGGAAAACGCGCAGGACCTCACGCAATGCTTGCGATTCGCTCTCCCACACTCGTGCAGTGGTTGCCTGTTGCAACTATGGAAGGCTCAATTCTTGGGAATTCCAAAGGTCGCTCTTTGCGTCGGCGCAGCTTGGCTGCCTGGAAGGTTCCCTCTTTGCCTTGCGGTCTGCGAGCAGGGTCCAGATGGTCATCATTTGGCTGCGCGCCGCACGGGGCTCGAAAGATTCAATCGAGGACGGGTCCTCTTGGAAAACGGGGGCGGCGTTGGTCAAGCCCTTCCACCCTGCTGTCCCAATGGTGTTCAGAAGCTCAGTTCACGATCAAGCGATGGATCAGCGTCATCTGGCGTTTGCGCCATCGCGCGGCGTTGCAGCGGGTCTGCCAAAGATGAGCAAGCCGCGAGGCAAGGTCCGAGACCTAGACTCCAACCTCATAGCGCGCTCGGCTCGCGTTAGGAAGGTTCGAACCGCAGCACGATCAGGTGGCGACACCGTTGGTCGGAACCGGAACCCGACGAATGATCGTTCGTGACCGACATCTGTGAACAAGCAGTATGTGTCATTGCAATCACCACCCATTGCGCGGAAATGCCCATATGGCCGTGAATGAACTGGATTTGGTGATTTTCCAGATGGCGGTGGAAAGCGTCCGCTTGCTCTCTTCAAGCTTTGATGAGAAGGCGGCTGAGATAGCCACGAGGAGCCGTGGTAGCCTTCTTTTTGACGTGCGGGTGGACGGTGACCTGGAGGTCCAGCGAGTCGCAGCCATTGGATATCCAGGCGACAAGATCGGTGTGGTGGCATTGGACCGAGAGGGCCTTGTTAGCTGTTGTTGCCTTGTCAATGGCACCTTCTCACCTTTCATTGCACCGTTGGAGAACTGGACCAGCATGCCCCTTTCGATGCAGGCCCAGATCGATGTCACAGGCTATGCGAGGCTCCTTCTGGCCGCCTTGCGAAATGCTGGACATATGCTGGACAGGTAGCATCGCCGATGATGTCTGTGATGAGATGGTGCAAACGGATGGACGAGGCGATCGCTTGCTGGCAGCTTTGCAACAAAGCGATCGGTGAGTTCGCAATGCTGGAACACGTCCTTTAGACTCTGCAGTTAAGTTAGCGGACTACCATCTGACGAATGCCCTCTGACAGTCTGCATGGCGCGGCATGCCCTCTTAGGAATGCAGCCGTGGTTCTACACCATCGGCTGTTTTTGTGTCGAAGGGGCACGCATGAACGAAGGAAGCGGCCGCCAACAGTTCCTCCAACTCGCGTTCGGTGGCCTTGCATGCCGGCATTAGTGTTCGGATGGTGCGGATCGCCTGCGCCATGGAGAGAAAGCGGACCCTTCCCCTGGAAAGGACATAGGCTTCGGCGGCTTTTTCGACGGTGACGGTGTGAAACGAATTGGTCATGACGAATTCCTCCCTGAACCCTGACCAACCCGACTTATGGCACGAATTCGACCGCCTTCAAGCCTATGTCCGATTGCGGACAATCGCTGCGATTCGTTCAAAACCGCTGATGCTTTTGGGCGACCTGGTGAAGGGCAAGGAGACGTCGGCTGAACCCGTTTCAACCCGACATGCTTCAGGCAGCGGCCAGGCCGAAATAACGCTGCTCCTCCTTGTCATAAGCGCCATGTGTGAGCTTTATCAATCCGGCACGATCGTGATCTCGCCGCGCTTGGCGTGCACCAGTCCTCGATACTCAAGCATTTGCAGGGCCGTGGTGACCCCGGGCGGTGGGCGCGAGCATGGTCGCCAGAAATTCATGCGTCGGGAGGATCTTATCTCCTTCCGCACGGTCGTGGACCATCAGCTGCCAGCGGGCCAGCCGTTCTTCGATCTTGGAGTGGCCATTGACCAGTGCCGTCCGGCATGATTGGATGAGGAACGCGTGGGCATAGTCCAGCACTGAGGTGCGAAGCGACGGGCTAATCGCAGGGCGAAGGTTTTCAACCGGCAGGCGCCAGGTAGTGCTTTCCTTTCCGAGAATGACGGCAATTCCTTTCATCCCGTCATCGCCGACAATGCCGACTTCACCTTGCCGCCCGCCGGTCATGGTGGCGACCACCGACGCGATGCCCCTCTCGGGAAAATATACGTTCTTGATCGGCTGATGCGCGACCTCCAACTTGTCCTTGATGCCCGGTTCGACGTGATGCAGCGATGGTCGCAAAAGCGCGAAGTCCTGCGGGGTGAGGGCTTCAGCACCTGGTCGCGAAAGAGGGATCGGGCAAGGCTCTCTTCCAACGGGGCAAGAGCGCGTACGTCTTACTGTCGGCTGCACCGAAGTAAATGCCGGCCGATGCCAAAGCATAGGCTTCGAAACGCGCGATTGCAAAGCCCTGTCGGGGCAGTGCAGTCATGCTAGAAGTCGCGCCGCCTACGATAGGCAGCGGATGACATGATTCCCTTCTTCGGCGGCCACCAAGAACGGCTCGGGCACGCTTTAATCGTTCATACACAAGCTCGCAGGAATGTAAGCAGCGGAACAATCGGGTGATTCGTACCGCCCTGCCCTTTCAGAGATCAAGTCATTGGACGTCAATTCGGCTGGAACGCCTCGTCGAACGGCCCAGGAAAATGCAGCCGGATGAGCAATGGTGGTTCACCTTATGTGCGGTCCCGGATATGCGGTCCGGCGGCTCATCTCCCAATGGCTTGTCGATGGGGAAGTGGAACTCGTCATGTCGCCGCGAACCGTCACCGCGCTAGCGGGGCTCTTTTGAAGACGCCGGTGTTTTTCTTTGTGGAACTGAATCTGTGAGGTGATTGATGCATGAATCAAACATTTGCGTATTTCCGCTGCATCGGCGACGTATATTGGTCGAAAGTATCGCCCAGGCCCTCGAGACCAAGAACGGCGAGGCGGCGAGTGCGTTCTGGCGCTGTTCTGCCAAGAAAATGCTCATTCAATTGTCCGATGTAGGAATTGCGCCAGAGCTCGCTGCGCAGGAGGTTGGAAGCCTTCTTCATGCGGTCTTGGACGACATGGCCAACCGAACGGTAATGCACAAAGCATAGGCTCGGGCGCTGTTGGACCGCGCGTCAGCTCGGGTCCTTATCAGGGGACTGCTCCGACTGGCCGACGGTCCGGCCAAACCGGCATACCGGCAAAGGTTTGAGGTTGCGATCGCTCACGGCGGCCGGTCCAATATTCTAAGACGACCTCAGAAGCCACGTTGGCTTCTTTGGACGAAGCGGAGGGGCGCCATTTTGGCGTGCTCACGCTGGACTCCGGGTTGCGCCTACGGAAATCCAAAGTCCGGCCGCGCGAGCCAATCGACCGGAACAGTCGAAAGCTCGTGGGGGCGGGTCCGCTCACCCTCACGGCGGCGGTGGCGGCCGTGAGCAGACTTAACTCAAGTCACGGCTGAGCATCCGCAGGCGCTATGCCGATTGGATGAGAACTGGTTGCCACAACACCGGCCCGTTGAGGCGTCCCCTCCAGCGGATGCGCAAGAGACTGGCGTAGGAAATATCGAGGAAGCCGGCGACTGCCTCGGTGTTGCCGACCTGCTTGGGCTGTCCGATACGTGACAACGGCCAGGTCGCGAGACGAAGGATCCTTTCGATGCGCGTATCTGTCACCGTTACGATCCCGGAGAGATTGTTGGCCAAGCCGAATTCGATGATCCCCGCGAAGAGCTCGTAGGTTGCTTGGGCCAGGCCGCCAGCTGCCTTCGGCGCTGTCGCAGGGAGATCGAGCGCGAAACGACTACTCTCCCAGACATCGGCACTCGCAGGGACCACCATCTCATCCAGCAGCGTCGGAAACGTATCGCGCAACATTGTCGGTCCGGTGGTCGGCAAAAGGCGGACGCAGCCGCAAGTTCGCCAATCGGACCCCTTGAGAAGCAGGTAGACGGGGTTCAGGCTGTCAAACGGGTCCGTTTCCATTTCGCCTTCGGTCTGCACTTCCCAATCGAGCCGCTTCTTGAAAACCCGATACCTAAGTCCGTGCATTTCCTTGAGTTCGCTCGCAAACTCGGCGTAGCAGTCGGGTGTTATCAGCTGCATCATTGTCGTCTCCGTGCGGGATGTGTCCACGCAATCGAAGGGCAAAGCCGTCATGAATGCAGCCTGTAGACCTTTACAGCTAGACTTGGAGAGGATCAGGATCTCGCCCGAGCAGCCATCCGCACTACGGCCTGGTTGATGGTTCGCACGCCAAGCTTCGCCTTGGCGTTTTCCTGATGGAAGGTCACGGTGCGTTTCGAGACACCGAGAATCTGGCTGATATCCCAGGCCGACTTGCCGCACGCCGCCCATTTCAGGCACTCGAACTCCCGCCGGGTGAGCGTTATGCCATCTACCACGCAATCTTCGGCGAGCCTGCGCCGGGCATGGATATGAACGTTGATCGCAACCAGTTGCATTGCTTTTTCGTAGCGCGTCAGCGACCTCAGAAATGGCGGATGCGCCTCGTTGGAGGCGAAGGTCAGTGCGGCGAACCGGCCGCGATGATCATGCATCGACATGGTCAGTCCGCCGCGAATGCCGAACTCAGCTGCTTTTTCCAGGACTTCCTGCTGAGAGGTCGGCAAATAACGGTGATCGCGGTCCACACCCCAGTCGAAGGTATCCCAGCCCCGCAGTCCCCGCAGGATCACGGGATCCACGCTGTGGTAGCGCTGTTGCAGGTAATGTGATGTCCATGATGATGGATAATTCGAGATAAATCGTGGCCTGTCGCCGGAAGCGGATGGGTAGGTGAAATAAGCGAAGAGCGGAAAGTCGAACCCGGCTGCGGCGGACGCCATTGCCTCATGGAGATCGACGGCATCGACGCTTGCAGAGAGTTGCTCGACCAAGGTTTCAAATACGCGATGCATCTGCGCTTAGCGTACCTCGCGGAGGTTGCTGGAAGTCGACGGAGACGTGATTCTAAATGATGGCCTGTCCCTGCAGGGCAGACGCGCCGCCGTCATCACCGCAATTGCTGTGCTGCTTCCGATTGGAGAGAGCTCCGCCCACCTGACCAACTACCAATGGGTGATATTGCGACGTTATCGATGAGCCGCGTGTCGCCAAGCCAAGCCGCAGCAAGCAAGCGTGCCGGTCGGTCAAGGCTTGCTAACGATTGCAGGTCTGTTTCTCCGCGAAGCTCCAGGTATTCGAGCTCGCGATAGCCGGCAGCCAGAATTGCTGCACGCGCTTCATCAAGCGTAGGCAGGATGGGGGAGCCGCGTGCAAGCCGCTCGGCCGTATCGAGCAGGACCGATGCTAGTTTTGGGGCAATGGCGCGTTGGGCTGGGGAGAGCCGCACGTTACGCGACGATAGCGCAAGACCATCGGCTTCGCGGACTGTCGGACAGGGCACAATAGTGATCGGAATGTCGAGATCCCGGACCAAGCGCCTGACAAGCTGAAGTTGCTGAAAATCCTTTTCGCCAAAAAAGGCGAAGTCAGCGCCGGCCTGCAGGAAGAGCTTGGCCACGACCGTCGCCACGCCATTGAAATGGCCGGGCCGGAATGCGCCGCAAAGGCATTCGCTGATGCCGGACACTGAAACGGCCGTGGCGAAGCCCACCTGGTACATTTCCTCTGTGTCCGGCACATAGAGCAGATGCGTGCCCAGCAGAGCGAGCTTGGCAGCATCGTCGCTTTCCGTCCGAGGGTAGGCAATCAGGTCGGCGGGGCTGTTGAACTGCTTGGGGTTTACGAACAGCGTCACGATCACCCGCTCGGCCCTTTCGAGCGCCTTCCGCACGAGGCTCAGATGCCCGTCGTGCAAGGCTCCCATGGTCGGCACAATACCGATCGTGGCACCCGAGCGACGCCATTGCGCAACGACGCCGCGCAGCTCGCTCACGGTCCGAGCGATCGGCACGCTCATGTGAAGTCACCGGCCTTCAAGGCGTTGACATAGAGATGTTCGACCGCCGGAAAGTGCCGGTTCCGCACATCGGTGGCGTAAGCGGCGATTGCCGCCTCAGCCTGCTCACCGAGCTCGGCATAGCGTTTGACGAACTTCGGCCGAAATGAGGTGAAGAGCCCGAGCATATCGTGGCTCACCAGAATCTGGCCGTCGCAAGCTGGCGAGGCACCGATGCCGATTGTGGGTATGTCGATATCGGCGGTTATCTGCCGTGCAAGCTGCTCCGGTATCTTTTCCAGCACCAAGGAGAAGGCGCCCGCTTCGGTTACCGCCCTGGCGTCGCGCCTGATCCGCTCTGCATCGGCTCCCCGGCCCTGCACACGATAGCCTCCAAACGTGTTTACCGCCTGCGGCGTCAGGCCCACATGGGCCATGACAGGTACGCCGCGCGCGGTAAGGAAGCGGATGGTTTCCGCGATGGTCTCGCCGCCCTCGATCTTTACCGCTGAACAACCGGTCTCACCCATCACGCGCGCAGCGTTGCCGAAAGCGTGCTCTGGGCTTTCCTCGTAGGAACCGAAGGGCAGGTCGACGACCATCAGCGCGTGTTCAAGGCCGCGGCGAACGGCCTGTCCGTGCATGATCATCATGTCGAGCGTGACCCCCAGCGTCGACGACAGGCCGTGCAGCACCATGCCGACGCTGTCGCCGACAAGAACGATGTCGCAGTGGCGATCGAGCAGCCTCGCGACCGGCGTGGTGTAGGCCGTCAAGCATACAAGTGGCGTCTGGCCTTTTCGCGATCGAATATCTGGAGGAGTCATCCCTTTTATCTCACCAGCCGCGCTCAACCGAGGCCCCTTCCCTTACGTTACCAACAGCGGGTGTCGCGTTTGGCATATTTTTGTGCGACTGCGAAGAGCTAAAAACAGCGCTTGAGTACTCCGGTGTTGACGTGCTGGCTGCCAAGGTTACATTCAATCGATTAAGGCGCTCCGTTGGGCCAACCCGCTTTCGCAAACATGGATCCTCAGACAAGAAGAACCAAGAAAGGCAAAGCCGCCGTCAAAGCTGACGAAGCTAAAGTGGACCTGACTGCCGTCGTGGTCGCCGTAAACGACAGTGAGCCCTGTGTCCTCACAGTCGGTCATGCGGACACCCTCCCTTCTGGACCTTTTGCCCTTGAGCATCGATCACTGCAGTCGGGTTTGAGGGGGTGGGTGGAGCAGCAGACCGGCCATGCACTTGGATACATCGAGCAACTCTACACCTTCGCCGATCGCGATCGCATCGGCACTGAGCGCCACCATCGCGTCATCTCAATCAGCTATCTCGCATTGACCAGGAAGGAACAGGCAACGAACTCGGCCGCGTGCGGCTGGCAAAGTTGGTACGAATATTTTCCCTGGGAGGACCACCGCTTCGGCACGCCGCCTGTGCTGCTCGATAGATTGCGGCCCCGCCTGATTGAGTGGGCCGGCGGCGCCAGCGAGCCGACCACTCAACGCGAGCGCCGGCAGCGCGCTGCGATAGCCTTCGGCTTCGACGACCGCCATTGGAACGAGGAACTCACGCTCCAACGCTACGAGTTGCTCTATGAAGCTGCTCTGATTGAGGAGGCCGGTGGCGGCAGGGACGCGATTGCGGCCGCGGCTGGCAAACCAATGGTCGCTGACCACCGACGTATTCTGGCAACCGGGATCGCGCGGCTGCGTTCGAAGATCAAATACCGGCCGGTCGTGTTCGAGCTTATGCGGCCTTCCTTCACGCTGCTGCAACTGCAGCGAACCGTGGAAGCTTTGGCTGGCAGGCTGATCAACAAGCCGAACTTCCGGAGATTGGTCGAGCAGCAGGAACTTGTTGAGGAGACCGGGGAGACCTCCCTCGACACGGGCGGCCGACCGGCGAAGCTTTATCGCTTCCGGCATGCCGTCCTCGACGACAGGGCTATCGCCGGGACAAAATTACCGCTGGCGCGGGCTTGACATACTTATAGTCAAGGTAGATATATTCCCTTATTGTCAAACCGAATATAATCGAGGCGCCAATGACTGGGGCGTTACCTATGGCTGCGTCCCTGTATGAGCGTGTCCGGCGGGTGATCCCACCCGTTGAATGGCCCGCGTTCGCCGGCGATATTGAAGCCATCTTAGCGCTGAAGCGTGAGCGCAATGCGGTGGTGCTGGCGCACAATTACCAGACGCCCGAAATTTTTCATTGCGTGGCAGACATCGTCGGCGACAGCCTGGCGTTGGCCCACAAGGCGGTGACGGTCGACGCCGACATCATCGTGGTTGCCGGCGTTCATTTCATGGCCGAGACGGCAAAACTGCTCAATCCGAACAAGACCGTGCTCATCCCGGATCTCCGCGCCGGCTGCTCGCTGGCCGAATCGATCACGGCAAACGACGTGCGGCTAATGCGGCTGCGGTATCCGGGGGTCCCCGTTGTTACTTACGTCAACACTTCCGCCGCCGTAAAAGCGGAGTCCGACATCTGCTGCACGTCCGGCAACGCCAAGGCGGTGGTGGAATCGCTTGGCGTGGCGCGTGTGCTGATGCTCCCGGACGAATATCTGGCGAGGAACGTGGCAGCCGATACAGACGTAGAGATCATCGCCTGGAAAGGCCATTGCGAGGTGCATGAGCGCTTCACCGCAGCAGACATCCGGGAACTGCGCGATGCCCATCCAGGCGTCATCGTGCTGGCCCATCCAGAATGCCCACCAGACGTTGTCGCGGAGGCGGAGTTCTCCGGCTCGACCGCGGCGATGTCGGATTATGTCGAGCGTGAGAAACCGACGCGTGTCGTCCTTCTGACCGAATGTTCGATGAGCGACAACGTCGCGGTCGCGCATCCCGACGTCGAGTTCGTTCGCCCATGCAATCTGTGCCCGCACATGAAGCGCATCAACCTGGCTAACATTCGCGCCGCACTCGAGCAGAACCGGCATGAGGTCCGGATTGATCCCGAAATTGCCGGCCCCGCCCGCCGCGCGGTCGAGCGCATGCTTTCCCTATGAGTCTGGAGGTTCGCGACATCGCCGGGGCGCCGGTCGTCATCGGCGGCGGCATTGCCGGCCTGATGACGGCGCTTCATCTGGCGCCGGAACCGGTCGTGCTTTTGACCAACGCGCCGCTTGGAACCGGAGCCTGCAGTGAACTTGCCCAGGGCGGTCTTGCGGCAAGTCTCGGGGGCGACGACGGCCCAGATTTTCACCTTTGCGACACGATAGCTGCCGGCGACGGACTCTGCGATGAGGCCACGGTGCGGCGAGTGGTACGAGCTGCACCCGAAGCGATTAGGACGATCCAAAGGTTCGGCGTCGACTTCGACCAGCACCCTGACCGCGCGTTGCGACTTGGGCTCGAGGCGGCACACTCGCGACGGCGGATTGTGCATGCAGCCGGCGACGCCACCGGTCGCGAGTTGGTGCGCGCGCTCGTCGCCGCGGTTCGGCGTACAGCCTCGATCACCATTATCGAAAATGTGGAGGTCCGCCGGCTGGTCGTGCAGGACGGGTCGGTCATCGCCGTGGTCGCAGCAGGACGAGCCGGCGCGCTCGCTCTGCCCACGCGTCGCGCGGTGCTGGCGACCGGCGGCGTCGGCGGGCTGTTTTGCGACACGACAAACCCCGCTGGCTCATGGGGTCACGGGCTGGCGCTCGCCGCATGGGCGGGGGCGGAACTCGCCGACTTGGAATTCATACAGTTCCATCCAACTGCGCTCGACGGTCCGCGCCGGCCGATGCCGCTGGTGAGCGAAGCCGTGCGTGGCGAAGGCGCGGTGCTCATCGATGAGCGAGGAGAGCGCTTCCTCGCCGACACACCTGGCGGTGAACTTGCGCCTCGCGACGTCGTAGCGCGCGCCATTTGGCACCAGCTTGCCGTTGGACGCCGCGTATTCCTGGACGCACGGCAAAGTCTCGGCCCGAGATTTGGCAAGCGTTTTCCAGGCATCGCCGAATTGTGCCGGAGCGCAGGAATCGACCCCGCGACCGACGTGATCCCGGTGCGCCCGGCGGCACATTATCACATGGGCGGCGTCGCCGTAGACAGCGCCGGCCGCAGCTCCATCGAGGGATTGTGGGCCTGCGGTGAGGTGGCCTGTACCGGCCTGCACGGCGCCAACCGCCTGGCCAGCAACTCGCTCACCGAAGCGGCGGTCACCGCGAGCTGGGTTGCCGAAAGCGTTGCCGGCACGTCGTATACCCGGCGACCGCGCAGATGCTCCACATTCGTCCCTCCACGACCAGACGCTTCCGTGGTCCGCCCGATTGTCTCCGCCGCCCTGGGTATCATCCGCGACGGCGAGGCAATGCGCGAAGCGGTGGCGACCCTGCTGCCGATCGCAGCCAATAGTGTCGCTGCCTCTGGTCCGGCTTTGGTCTCACTGATGATCGCCGCGGCGGCCCTGAGGCGGGAAGAGAGTCGAGGCGCGCACTGTCGGTCCGATTTCCCGCTCCACGATGCCAACGTGCGCCCATCACGGCTCACACTGCACAGCGCAATGCGGGCCGCGGCCGCACTCGATTGCCGGGCTACCATACGGAGCACTTGATATGACTTCATTCTCCCCCCTCCCCGCGACCCTGATCGAACCGATTGTGCGCGTTGCGCTCCTCGAAGACCTGGGCAGATCCGGCGACCTGACCACCGATGCGGTTATCCCGTATGATTGCACTGCCACGTTGGTGCTCAAAGCGAGGCAGGCGGGCGTCGTTGCCGGGCTCGATCTGGTCTCGTATGCCTTCCTTCTCGTGGAACCGGCGATCAACATCCAGATCTGGCGCCCTGATGGCAGCGAGGTTGGGGCCGGGGAAACCATTGCAAGATTGTCCGGACCCGCACGAGGCCTGCTCACGGCCGAACGCACGGCCCTCAATTTCTTATGCCGGCTGAGCGGCATTGCCACTGCCACAGCGGCCATGGTTGAGGCCGTGCGCGGTCACAAGGCGAGGATTGTATCGACGCGAAAGACGACGCCCGGGCTGCGGGCATTGGAGAAATACGCCGTGCGCGTCGGCGGCGGTGCCAATCACCGGTTCGGCCTCGATGACGGCGTGCTCATAAAGGACAACCACATCGCGATCGCCGGCGATATCCGCACAGCAATAGAGCGGGCGCGCGCCGCAGCAGGGCATATGGTGAAGGTCGAGGTCGAGGTCGACACGCTGAAGCAGCTCGATGCAGCGCTCGCGATTGGTGTTGACGCGGTGCTGCTCGACAATATGTCGGTCGAGGATCTTGCCCGCGCGGTTTCTATAGTGGATGGCCGTACGATCACCGAGGCGTCCGGTCGGGTGATGCCGAAAACGGCGGCGGCGATTGCGGCGACCGGTGTCGATCTCATCTCCATGGGTTGGCTGACGCACAGCGCCCCGATCCTCGACATCGGCCTGGACATGCCGGACCACCAGAACATCTGCAAGCACTTGAACTGAGGATTACGGCGTGAGGAGCAACATCAGCTCGGCAGGCGTAGGAGGTGCTGGAAAGACGTGCCGCAGCTCGCCTTTAGCGAGTGCGCCCCAAAGCCAAGAAGGCGTACCGGACTAGCAAACAAAGGTTTGACGATGACGATTGGAATGAACTCGGAGTTCGACGTGAACCAGACCATGCAATCGGTCGATGGAACGCCTCCGCGATGGAACCGCAAAGAGGCCGAGGCCATCTACGGCATGCCATTCAACGATCTGCTGTTCCTGGCTCAGACGATCCACCGCCAGAACTTCGATCGAAACCGAGTGCAGCTGTCGCGGCTCCTTAGCATCAAGACCGGCGGGTGCCCCGAAGATTGCGGCTATTGCAGCCAGTCTGCGCATTACGAAACCGGTGTGAAGGCGTCGAAGCTGGTGGACGTCAAGCATGTCATCGACGAAGCGGCCAAGGCGCGTGATGGCGGCGCAACGCGCTATTGCATGGGCGCGGCGTGGCGAAGTCCCAAGGAGCGCGACATGGACGTTGTGGTCGCCATGATTGAGGACGTCAAGGCCCTCGGCATGGAGACCTGCATGACGCTCGGCATGCTCGATCTTGAGCAAGCTGCTCGCCTGAAGCAGGCCGGTCTCGACTACTATAACCACAACATCGATACCTCTGAGCGCTACTATGGCGAGGTTATTTCAACCAGGACTTTTGCCGACCGGCTGGAAACGCTTGGGCACGTGCGCGCGGTTGGGATGAAAGTCTGCTGCGGCGGCATTGTCGGGATGGGAGAAGAAAAGACCGATCGCATCGACATGCTGGTCACGCTCGCGAACCTGCCTGAGCCGCCGGAAAGCGTGCCGATCAACATGCTTATTCCCATCGAAGGCACGCCGCTTGCCGCGGCCGACGCCATCGATCCGATCGATTTCGTCCGCATCGTTGCGCTCGCGCGGGTGATGATGCCGAAGTCCTATGTAAGGCTGTCCGCCGGCAGGACGGCGATGAGCGACGAAACGCAGGCGCTGTGCTTCTTTGCCGGGGCCAATTCGATCTTTGTCGGCGACACGCTGCTGACGGCGGGAAATCCCGGCGAGGACAAGGATACCCTTCTGTTCCGGCGCCTCGGCATTGAGCCTATGGAACTCGCCACGCAATGAAGGAGGCAATTCTTGCCCGCTATGACGCAACCTTGCGGGGACTGGGGCGCAAGGACCGGTTGCGGACGCTCGCACCGCGCGCCGGGCTCGACTTCTCGTCGAACGACTATATCGGACTTGCCGCCTCCAAAAGACTGGGCGATGCGGTTTCGACGGCGATTGCGCGGGGCACGCCAGTGGGCGCCACCGGATCGCGGCTGTTGCGCGGCAATGCACCGGAACATGAGCAACTGGAGGCGGACGCAGCGGCATTTTTCGGAGCCGAGCGTGCACTGTTCTTCGGCAGCGGCTATATCGCCAACTTCGCTCTGCTGACGGCCCTGCCGCAGAAAGGCGACCTGCTGGTCCTCGACGAGCTCGCTCATGCCAGCATGCATGAGGGTGCCCAGGTCGGGCGCGCTGAGTTCAAGCTGGCCGCGCACAACGACGTCGACGCTGTCGAGGACGCAATCACCCGCTGGCGCGCCGAAGGCGGCATGGGGCGGGTGTGGATCGCCTTCGAAAGCCTTTACAGCATGGATGGCGACCGTGCGCCGGTGGAGAGCCTGGTCGCGCTGGCTGATCGGTACCAGGCATTCATCGTCGTCGATGAAGCGCATGCCACCGGCGTCTGGGGACCGGACGGCCGGGGACTGGCCGCCGCGTATGAAGGCCGCGACAACATCGTCACGCTCCACACATGCGGCAAGGCGCTTGGCGCATCCGGCGCGCTCGTTACCGGACCGCGAACACTGTGCGACTATCTTATCAACCGGTGCCGGCCATTCATCTATGCGACCGCACCATCGCCGCTGATGGCAGTCGCGGCACGTGAGGCGCTGACTATTCTGTCTGACGAGCCTATGCGTCGTGCTCAGTTGCACGAGCGTGTCGCTTTCGCGAGCCGGCAATTGGCCGAACGCTGCGGCGTGATGCCCAGCGGTTCGCAGATCCAGCCGCTTGTGATCGGCGATAACAGCCGCACCATGGCGGTGGCGGCAGGACTGCAGGCACGCGGCTTCGACATACGCGGCATTCGCCCGCCGACAGTGCCTGAGGGTACGTCGCGCCTGCGCATTTCGCTGACTCTCAACGTCGACGAAGCCGACATTTCCGCCATGGTCGAGGCTCTCGTCGGAGTGTTGGCCACAGCATGACCAAACGCATCGTCGTCACCGGAACAGACACTGGAATTGGCAAGACAGTGTTTTCGGCCGGACTTGCCGGGCTGCTCGACGGCTTCTACTGGAAGCCGGTGCAATCGGGCCTCAACGAGGAGACCGACAGCGAGGTCGTCGCCCGGCTTTCCGGCTTGCCCGACGGACGCGTGCTGCCCGAAGTCTATCGACTGACGATGCCGCTGTCGCCGCATCGATCAGCCGAAATCGACGGCGTCGCGATCGAGGCCGACGATCTTTCATTTCCGGTCCTGCCGACACCGCTCGTCATCGAAGGCGCCGGCGGGCTGATGGTGCCGCTCAATCGACAGACAAGGTTCATTGACATATTTGAACAATGGCGGCTGCCGGTCATACTGTGCGCCCGCACCGCGCTTGGCACCATCAATCATACGCTGTTGTCGATCGAGGCCCTGAGAGCCCGCTCCATCCCGCTCATCGGCATTGCCTTCATTGGCGAAGAGGTGGCCGATACACAAAGGACAATCGTGGAATTCGGCGGCGTGCCGCAGCTGGGTAGGCTGCCGCACCTCGGTCCGCTGACGGGTGAAACGTTGAGAGATGCAATGATTTCCGGCTTCGACCTGGCCATGATTGCCGGAGGCGACTGATGGCGGAGTCTCGAGTCTGGCATCCGTTCACGCAGCACGCGCTAGAGCCCTCGGTCCCTGAAATCGTGCTGACTGAAGGCGCCTATCTCCACAAGGCCGACGGCTTCCGCATCCTCGATGCGATTTCTTCCTGGTGGGTCGTCACCCATGGCCATCGCCACCCCCGCATCATGAAGGCCATCGAGACGACCGCGTCGAGCCTCGACCAGATCATCTTCGCGGGCTTCACCCACGAGCCGGCCGAACGGCTGGCCGAGGCGCTTGTCGGCATCGCACCCGCCGGCCTCGACCGGGTGTTCTATTCCGACAGTGGCTCGACCTCAGTCGAAGTCGCGCTGAAGATGGCGCTCGGCTATTTCCGCAACATCGGCGCGCCGCGTTCGCGCATCGCCGTCATGGAGCACAGCTATCATGGCGACACGATCGGGGCGATGAGCGTCGGCGCCCGCGGCGTCTTCAACGCCGCCTATGATCCTTTGCTGTTCGAGGTCGACGCCATCCCCTTCCCGGCCGCCGGGCGCGAGCAGGAAACGCTGGATCGGTTCGAGGCCGTTAGCAGCGACCGGCGCGCAGCCGCGCTGATCGTCGAGCCGCTGGTGCTTGGCGCCGGCGGCATGCTGATGTATCCGGCCTGGGTTCTTGCCGAATTGAAGAGGATCGCCGAAGCCTCCGGCACGCTGCTGATCGCCGATGAAGTGATGACCGGCTGGGGGCGCACCGGAACCATGTTTGCCTGCGAACAGGCGTCCGTCTCGCCGGACATCTTGTGCACGTCGAAAGGTCTGACCGGTGGTACCATCCCGCTGGCCGCCACGATCGCCACCGATGCCATCTTCCACGCTCACTTTTCGGAGGATCGCAAGAAGACGTTTTTCCATTCGAGCTCCTACACCGCCAATCCGATCGCCTGCGCGGCAGCACTTGCCAATGTCGAGATCTGGCGTGACGAGCCGGTGGCCGAGCGGATCGCGGTCTTGAGCGCGAGGCAGGCCGCGGGGCTGCAACGCTTCCGGGACAATCCATATTTCACCGACTGCCGGACAACCGGCACCATCGCGGCACTCGACCTACGCACCGGCTCAGCCGGTTATCTGGCCGAGATCGGGCCAAAACTGCGCGCTTTTTTCCTTGAGCGCGGCCTGTTGGTGCGCCCGCTCGGCAATGTCCTCTATCTTCTGCCGCCCTATTGCATCACCAGCGACGAATTGGACGGGCTCTATGACGCGATAGAGGAGGCCGGCGAACGCTTCGGCTCGCGGCCATGAACCTATCGTCGCGCGTTCTCGGCTTCGGCCATCATGCGCCGGCGCGCAAGGTCGAGAACCCGGAAATCGAAGACCGGCTCGGGCTTGAGCCCGGCTGGATCGAGCGGCGCACCGGAATTCGCTCGCGCTTCTGGGCAACAGACGAAGACACGCTGTCGGGCCTTGCCGCCTCTGCCGGCGACATGGCGCTGACCAATGCCGGTATCGACCGCGGCGACGTCGGTCTACTCTTGCTCGCCACGTCGACGCCCGATCACCTTCTGCCGCCAAGCGCGCCGCTGGTCGCACATCGGCTGGGGCTAGGCCGCGCCGGAGCGATCGACCTGACCGGCGCCTGCGCCGGCTTCATCTATGCGCTGATGTTCGCCGACGGGTTCACCCGCCTGCACGGCAAAGCGAGCCTTGTCATCGCCGCCAACATCCTCAGCCACCGCATCAATTTGGCCGAGCGCGCCAGCGCCGTGCTGTTTGCCGATGCCGCCGGCGCCATGGTGATCAGTCCTTGCGATGACCCGGATCGAGGCATTCTCGGCGCTTCGGTGGATTCCGACGGCTCGCGCTACGGGCTAATCCAGATTCCCGCCGGGGGAAGCAACACTCCGTTCCATGCCGACCTCGACCTCGCGCAGACACGGATGACGATCACTGACGGCCGTGAAGTATTCAGCAAGGCCGTGGAGATGATGACCGCCTGCTCGAGAGATGCGCTCACTGCTGCCCGACTGAGGCCGCAAGACCTCAATCGTTTCGTGCCGCATCAGGCCAATGCGCGCATTTTCGACGCGGTCGGCAGGAACCTCGGCATCGCTGATCACTCGATCGTCAAGACGATCGCCGAATATGGCAACTCTTCCGCCGCGACGATCCCGCTCTCATTGTCGCTGGCCCATCGGGCGCAGCCGTTTCGGCCTGGCGAGAAAGTCCTCTTGGCGGCAGCGGGTGCGGGTCTCAGCGGCGGCGCGCTTGTGGTGGGAATTTAGCAAAGCAATGCTTGCGCACAGGACTGCTCATGAATGAGACTATGAGAATGGCTCAATACGTAAATAGTCGCCGGCAAGCTCCATAGAGCTGGGTTCCGTGCGGTGCTCCGCGATGTCTAAGTATCGACCCGCTTGCTCAAATCGCAGCGCTCATCGAAGGCCAGCAATACCTCATGCAGAGCGAAAATCCTCAACCGCCCGTTTCAAAGACGCTCGCCCCATTTCGAAACAAGGTGTTTCGCTCAATTTGGGCGGCCACCCAGATTTCGAGCCTCGGTTGGCTAGTGCAAACGGTCGCCATCAGTTGGCTTATGGCAACGATTTCAGCGTCCGACCTCATGGTGGCACTCGTCCAGGCCGCATCCACATTGCCGGTGTTCTTCCTCTCAGTTTTCGCCGGAGCCATTGCCGACAACTTCAGCCGCCGGTGGGTGATGTTTGCGGGACACTGCCTGATAGCATCGGCGTCGACGACGCTGATGATTTCTGTGGGTCTGGGATTTGTCAGTCCTTGGCTGATTCTCGGGTTAGGTTTCCTGGCCGGCTGCGGCTTTGCCTTGAATGATCCGGCTTGGCACGCTTCGGTCGGCGATATCCTTCACAAACGCGACATTCCGGCCGCAGTGACGCTTATGTCCGTCGGATACAACATTGTGCGCAGCGTTGGTCCGGCCTTGGGGGGCGTGATCCTGGCCGTCTTTGGGCCGCTGGCCGCTTTCGCCTTGGCTGCGGTGAGTGATCTGGCGCCCATAAGCGCGATATGGCGCACCAAATGGGAGGTCCGCTCTTCGCCTCTCCCTCGTGAGAGAATGACGACGGCAATTCATGACGGAGTGCGCTTTACGGCGATGTCTTTGGAGATCAGGGCAGCGACCGCCCGAGCCGCTCTTTTCGGATTGGCAAGCATCTCCATTCTGGCGTTGCTCCCCCTCGTGGTCCGGGATCAGTTGAAGAGTGGGCCAATTGTCTACGGTATCTTATTGGCCGGCTTCGGCATGGGTGCTTTCATCGCGGGCATGGGCAACGGCTTCTTGAGGAAGGTCACGTCTCAAAACAGGCTGGTGGCCTTCGCCTCTGTGGCTTGTGCAGTCTGTTGCCTCTCCCTTGCCCTTACATCGTCGGTTCCTGTGGCGGCCATTTCGCTGGCGCTCGGCGGAGCGGGTTGGCTTATCACCTGGACGGGCATTGACGTGTCGGTGCAGTTGGCAAGCCCAAGGTGGGTTGTAGGCCGCACGCTCTCCATTTACTACGCCTTGAGCGCAGGCGGTATGGCTGCTGGCAGCTGGATCTGGGGTTCTGTCGCGCAAAACTATTCCTTGACCTCAGCATTGGAGGGCGCCGCAGGCGCTCTGTTGCTGGTTGCAGCAGCGGGGATCGTGTTGCCGGTCCGTCCCTGGGAAGAAACCGACCAAGAAAGTTCAGTTTTTCATCCGCCGGACGTGGCTCTCGATCTGAAACCCAGAAGTGGCCCTATCGTGGCCAAGGTCGAGTATTTGATATCGGAGGAAAATATCGAGGCCTTTCTGGGCTCCATGCGCACGCGGCGACACGTCCAGAGCCGTGCCGGTGCACGAAACTGGACGCTCCAGCGAAATCTGCAAACACCGTCACTTTGGACGGAGACATTCCGCACCCCCACCTGGATGGACTTTCTCCGCCTAAATCATCGACTCACCGCAGCAGATAAGGAAGTCGCCCAGCATCTCCTGTCACTGCATGAAGGAGAGGTGCCTCCGCAGACAGTGCTTTCGATTGAACGGACGACCGAGGCAATTCGTACCCGTACCTCGACAATCTTTTCTCGTCCTCCAAGATGACGCCATCAAGCTGCTGTCCAGGGACAGGGTGGATCACCGGTGCTTTGCAGAGCACAGCCTCACACCGAGAGCAGCGTGCTCCGGGTTGTGCGCTTTCGCGCGCACCCAGGCGAGATGATGGTGAACGCGGCGTCAAGTGGAAGTCCCCTGCATACGCTTGCGGAGTCTTCTGCGAGAGCCCATGCCGACGAGCGCCAAACAAGGTCTGATGCCTTTCGGCGTCGTGGCCTCAACTCATCGATTCGCGAGAAAAGCATCGAATGCAGCAGCAACGGCGCGAACAACAAAGCGGTGCTCCGGCCGCACGCGGATGAAGCCGTTTTCGACGTCCAGGATCCCCTCCTCAGCCAGCGTCACCAAACTCTCAACTGAATCGAGAAAACGAGCTGGTTCGATTTCGTGGGCGGCACAGATGGTCGGCACGTCGGCCTCCAAATCGCACATCAGTCGCTCGATGATCGCTGCGCGCACCCGGTCATCGTCGGTCAGACGGTGGCCCTTTGATGTCGCCAGACGTCCACTTGCGATGTGCCGAGCGTAAGAATCCCGTGTTACTTCGTTCTGAACATACCCCTCGCGGACTCGGCCAATAGCCGACGCGCCGAAGCCGATCACGGTTTTGCAAGTATCGGCCGAGTATCCCAGCGAATTACGCCGTAGGCGCCCGGTCTTCTGCGCTAGCGCAAGTTCGTCGTCCGGCGGAGCGAAATGATCGAGCCCGATCTCCCGGTAGCCAGCGCCAACCAGTGTCTCGGCGACAGCTGCAGCCTGTTCGGCGCGAAGATCACCGTCCGGTAGACCTGCCT
Organism: Mesorhizobium sp. XAP4; assembly: GCF_029269325.1. Taxonomy (NCBI): domain Bacteria; kingdom Pseudomonadati; phylum Pseudomonadota; class Alphaproteobacteria; order Hyphomicrobiales; family Phyllobacteriaceae; genus Mesorhizobium; species Mesorhizobium sp. XAP4. Next base: position 25,036 of record NZ_JARIXW010000010.1, read on the forward strand.
GCTCGATTAGGCGCTGATTCTTTATCACGGAAGGAATATGCGCGTATCCGAACACCGCAAGCCGGTTGGGGCGCATGGCGACCGCAGCCATCGCGGTCTGGATGCAGGACTGCACAGTCTGTTTCGATAGACCGAAGATGAGGTCGGAGTTGATATGGCCAACGCCATGCCGGCGGAGATTTTCGACTGCAGCGGCCGTCTGCACCTTACTCTGGATCCGATTGATCGCCTTTGCACATCGGGATCAAAGCTCTGCACGCCGATGCTCGCGCGGTTGACACCGTTAGCTGCCAGGGCTTCGGCCATTTCCGGTGTGAACGTTCGGGGATCGATCTCCACGGCGATCGCAGCAGTTTTGCTGAAAGCGAAGTGGCGGCGTAGAAATTCCATCAGCGCCAAGTGCTCGGCTGGCCCGATAAGGTGAGGCGTTCCGCGCCGAAATGCACATCGCTCACCGGCAGCCCTTGCCGCACTTGCTCCGACACCAAACTGATCTCCTGACGCAGCACCGCTAAATAATTAAGGATCGGGCCGTTGCGACGGATGACCGCGGTAGGGAAGCCGCAATACCAGCACATGGATCGGCAAAACGGAAAGTGGAAATAGAGCGACACCGATTCGTCGGCCGGGAGGCCCCCCAGCCATTCCTCATAATCGTCAGCACCAACTGCCGCAGAGAAGTCTGGCACAGTCGGATAGATGGTATACCAAGGCGGCCGGGGGTCCCGGTACTTTGTCAGGATTGAGGTGTGCAAGGAGCTGTCATCCCACGTCGCTGATCCATCATTCTTTCGTTGCGCGCTCGTCCTGGTCTCTGACCTAAGTCAGTGCGTCCCGCTTATGTCGCAGTCTCGTTTGGACAGGATGGGGTCAACCACGCCGGGGAGCGCGCGTGCCATGGTTGCGCCTGAGGTGATGGTGCGGTGCCGCATTCAACGTCTGAGTACGTGACGCCAGTGCAGTGTGCTTGAGGCGTCTGCGGAAGAACTTTGCAATGCGAAATTCATGTCCGACGCAACGGACCTGTCAAGCCTCGTTCAGACGCCATCCAGGTCCAGCCAGCGGCCTTCCCTGCCGGCCGAAAAACCATACCGGCTTTAGCCACCGAGACGCTCTAAAGCTGACGTCGGCTCATTTGATGAAAGGAGGACGCCGCTAGGGGGTGCACAAGGTTCCCCGGCTTGACGTCGCTTCGAGCGAAGAGCGGCGGTGTGGCTTGTCGTCAAGCGCCGGGCAGCGTGCCCCCTACCGATATCCCGAAAAGATCGACCAAGATGGCCATGCCGACGCCACACGCGGTCTGGATGAGGCCGACCATGAAAATGCGATTGGCGCGTTCGTAGATGGGGCGCCGCAAGGAACTCATGTCGAGCAGCATGGACAGCGCTCTCATCTGCAGTGCGATGCCGAGCAGGATCGGCACTACAGCGAACAGATCGTAGAGTTGCCATGGCAAGGGGTTCGCGGCCCAATGAGTGAGGAAGCCGAGCGAAAAGGCAAGCAGGATACCCACGGCAGTGATTGTGCCGTTGCGGAAAATGGTCTCGATCGGTTCTTCCTTCGGATCGTGCTCGTCCAAGCGGCTTCCTTTCGTTGCTCTTTCCGTCGAGACTAAGTTCTCGAGAATGCTGTTCATCGCCAATTACTCGAGGCGAGCCGTAGGCAGCCGTTTCAGGGTGCGCTCCCTCTCGCTTCCGGCCGCGCAATGTACCTGCACGGCGAACTTACAGCGGCGAAAAGGTGCTGCGGCCACCATGCGACGCCTCGGACGTGCACGCCCTCTGTTCCTGGCGCAGCCCTTGCGGAGCGTACGCGCAGTGATCCTTCTCGGTAGCGCATGGCGCGGCCTGCGTTGCGGTCAGACGGGAAGCCGTCGCTGTTAAACGAGACTGTCACATATCGAACATGGCGAACCGTGTCGCACATTGCTTTTCGCAGTGACCCTCAAAAAAAGTGATTCCAGCGAGACGAAGGCGCGTCGGCCCGATTTTGGTGTCGGCCGCATTTACGCTTCAGGTTGGCATGTCGCTTGCTGCTCTATTTCGGAGAGCTGCAGCGGTCCGACCGGAGTGTTTCACATGTAAACGATAATGAATCTCCTAGCAAAAAACACTATTATAAGTACATGTGGCTTTTACGCTGGCTCACCTCTCGTGTCAAGCGCTTTGGCGTCCACATATTGGAGACAACACGCACAAAATTTAGAGGAAAAGCTTGCTCTTTCGCCTCTATCCTTTTTATTCCTTCATGGAGATCTAGACATGTACATCAAGAGTCCTCTTCTGGGCTTAACTGCTCTGATGACCGTTTCCGTCGGTCGAGCAGCTGGCGCCGAGCGGGAACCGGCCGAGTACATCAAGATCTGCGACGTCCTCGGCTCGGGATATTCCTATATTCCCAACACCGAGACCTGCCTGCGCATCGGCGGCTATGTCCGTTACGATATCGGCCTGGGTGACGTCCGATCGTATGACAGCGCAAGAACCTCGGACGTGAGAACTGGCGAGGACCAAGGCACTTGGCGAAACAGCACACGCTTCACGTTCAAAACTTGGACCGGCCAGCAGACCGAGCTCGGCGCGTTGACGACCTATACCGAAACCCACGTGAATTTTGGCAACAGCGCTAACTCGCATGACAGTCCTCAGAACTATGATTTCAACAGCGGCCTCGCACTGGCTTCTGCCTGGGTCGAGCTGGGAGGCCTGCGAGTTGGCAAGGAGGGGTCGGCCTTCGATACGTTTGTAAGCTACGCTGGCAACGTTCTCGATAGTATGCTCGTTCCGTCGGCCGGCTTCGACACCAACGTGGCTCAGTACCACTTCGACGCCGGCAAGGGCATTTCGACTGTGATTTCGCTCGAACAAGGATCGGGCTCAGCCGGTACTATCGACAGCTATATTCCGCACGTTGTCGCCGGCTTGAAATACACGCAAGGCTGGGGCTCGATCACCGGCGTCGCGGCTTATGACAGCAATTACGAAGCTTTTGCCGGCAAGATCCGCGTCGACGTCGCTGTCACAAACCAGCTGTCGCTGTTTGGACTCTTCGGCTACGGTTCCAATGCCAGTCTCAACGAGGACTCAAACGGCGCAATTGCCAATCATGGGCGCGGCTCGTACAAAATCTGGAACGGCCAGTGGGCTTTCTGGGCGGGCGCCACTTACGAGTTTGACGAGAAAACTTCGTTCAACCTTCAGGTCTCGGGTGATCAGCTCAAGGATTCTGGTGTGGCTGCAAACGTCGCCTACATGGTCGTTCCCGGCTTCACGGTCACAGCCGAGGTCGATTACGACCACTACGGCAACTCTGGCCTCGGCCCTGCCGAGCCTACCGCCGTCAAGGGCACGAGCAAGCCGAACAGCGTCGGCGGCATTCTCCGCTTACAAGGCTCATTTTGAAATCTCTCCAGTCGCGAGCATGGCAAAGGCACTTGCCTCGACAACGCACGCATGGAGAGCTTCGTTCGCCATCTTGAAGTCTGCATCAACCGTCCACGGCCCATCGTACCAACTTGAAACTGAAAGGGATGAGCCCTGTGTACTACAGCCTAGCCCTTGACCTGCCCGATGAACCGGCCAGGGGCCGTCAGTTCAAATTCGGGGCCGTTTAGAGGGCAGTGTGAGGCCGTGTTAGGTAAGCGCCACTGCAATGTCGAGGCCGCGACACGCCTGTCGCTTTGGACGGCTGGAATTGCCCTTCGCGGCGCCATTCATTCTCTCAACATTTACGTGATAATGCACGCTGAGTCCGAGCCGCGTGGCAGCACCCATCCCAGGTCACTATCGGGGGGCCTTAAACCTGAACAGCTCCATCGTCGCGGCTGCTGCGGAAGCAGGAGCTATCACTGGGACCCGTACTGGTGCTTGTCAGCCGCTGAGCCGCTACTTCGTCTTGGGAAGAGCATTGTCCTTGCCAAAAGCCGGCCAGTATTTCGAGATTGCCAGTGTGGCGCCGGCTGAAGAGAAATGACCATAGTCGAAATATAAAAACTCTCCTCTATCGGAATAGGCGCAGCGTCCTGCGCTGCACAGGAATTTCAGCGGATCGATGAATGTGGCGCCTTTGGTAAATGAGCGCACACGTTCGTTGATGTCGGGGTCCATCGCGATCGGCCAGGACGTATCGTCCAGATTTTGGCGCTTGGCGAAGAACGCAATTTTCCGGACGTCAGTTGGGAACTGCGGAGACTGGCCGATGACAAACACGCGCACGCCCAGGGCACGAATCGTAGCGATTGTTTGCTGAAGACCGTCGAAACCTCTGACCTCATAGTCACTCCATCTACCGCTGAGGATAACCGTCTTGATGTCCGCTTCCAAGATGACGTCCAAGGCCTTGCGATTGAACCGGACACAATCAAGACGATCGTAAGGGTAGTAATAGAGTATCGGCGCGCAGCTGGCGTACGTATATTCAACGATGTTCGCCTGCAATCGATTTATGTTAGCACCCAAGCCGGAAACATAGTGCGCGGCGAAGGAGTCGCCCCACAAAAAAACCGTTGTTGGAAAACCGCTGGTGCGCGTGCAATCCTCCATATTCCAGCTTTCGATCCGGCTGGTGCCCTCGTTGAAACAGATGCCATTCCTCCAGTCCCCGACGGAAATGCGCCGCTGGACATAGTCCGGAAACCGTTGCGGAAAGCCGTTGCCGAGCGCCCCCGCCGCTCCGCCGGCACAAAGGACAACGATCGCGAGCGCTGAAAAGGCGAAGATAGGCCCCGGGGAGGTGAAGGCCCTCTTCTGTCGAAACGGCTGCTCTACAAACTTCCAGGAGAATGCAGCCAATGCGAGGCTTGCCACCAACATCGCACCGGTCATCAACGGATCGAGTTTTTGGAACGAAAGATAGTGCGCGAACGCATTGAGAGGCCAGTGAACAAGATACAACGAATACGAGATGAGCCCAATCCAGACCAGCGGCCGGACTTCGAGCATGCGGGTGGCGACCGTCGAGGGGGTATTTTGGCCAACATAGATCAGAAGGGCCGTTCCGATGCATGGATACAAGGCGTTGTAGCCTGGGAACGGATCACTCGCCGAAATCGCGAAGAACCCGATGGCGAGAAGGCCAAATCCGGCCACCCCCACCGACTCCATCAGGAATCGGTTGCCCAGCGGCGAGGGGCATTTGAGCATGAGCAGGGCGCCCAACATGAGTTCCCAGATTCGGGTCGGCAGCAGATAGAATCCGGCGGTGGGTGCCAGCGATGTCGCCATCACCGCCACTACGAAGCTGCAGAGAATTATCGGAAGAAGTGTCGTCAGCCAGCGCTTCCCGATGTAGCGATAGATTAGGAACATCAGGATTGGTGCGAAGATGTAGTACTGCTCCGCTACGGAAAGCGGCCAAGTGTGCAACAGTGGTAGAAGCGCGGCATCGATAGAGAAGTAACTTGACGTTTTCCAGAAGAAAACGTTCGACCAGAAGGTCGAGGTAGCTATGATGCTAAGACTGAATCCGCGCAGATCCGGTGGCAGAAGAATGAACAATGCCGCAATGCAGGTGAGAAGCATCACAAAGACGAGCGCCGGCAGAATGCGCCGGGCACGGCGCCAGTAGAAGTTGACGATGGAAAATTGGCCGCGTTCAAGGTCATCCAGGAGGCTTCCGCTGGTTAGGTAGCCGGAGATGACGAAGAAGATATCGACCCCGCTAAAGCCACCCGGGATCGCCGAAATTCCGAAATGAAAGAGTACGACCGGAAGTACAGCAACGGCCCTAAGGCCCTCGATATAGCGCCTATATTGCATCCAGCGGTTCCTTTTATTTTAATCAGGACGCGATTGGAAGCTTTCAATCTCCGGTAGGAGTGCTGCCGAGATAAGGGCGGTATCAGCCACCTTTATCCGTCCCGAATGCTCTGTAAGTTGCAACTGGTACAGAAGCACGATCGCCATCGCCGGCCTTGACGGCCTGATTGTCGAGCAGATCGCGCGGATCGTTGACCATCACGGCCAGGTTATGTCCTGTCGAACAACCAAGCGGCTGTTTGAAGGATTCTTCATTGGGTAAGGCACCATATGAGGGACAGACCGGCGGACGGGCGTGATAGACAATCGCCTCAATTCGCACTGAGCCGGCGTCGTGTTGATCGCGCAATTGAATGTTGTCTTCTTCGATTGCCAACTGCCTGGCCTGATGGGCTACCCCTGTGCTGAGCTGGGGCGAACCGCTGATGAGGAGGTGGATGGCATCGAACCGGCCGCGACTGGCCTTGTCTAGGAAAACACGCAAACGCTGCCGTTCGGAAGCGCGCAGGCTTTGCAACCTCAGGACGGTGGTCTCCTCTCGGACAAGCATTGGTGCCGATGGTTCGACATCAACTGGCGTAGTGCTTGTGCAGCCACTTACGCTTGGTGCCAGAGCGACAAAGAGGATTATAAAACGCAACATCTTTGGATGACACTATTCGATGATGAAGCCGAGACCGCCCTGGGCGCTTGGCGCGCCCGCACGGATAGCAGCGCGGTCTCGCGGGGGACTTGTCACGGAATTCGTCGGAGCGCCCCCTCCGTTCAAAGCCGGTGCCGCCCGCTCGGTCGGTGCGCTCATCTGGTTTGGGTTGGAGCCTGGTCTTACAATGTAAGGCGTAACTAGAATGACCAGTTCTGACTCCTCTTTTTGAAACGAGGTCGAGCGAAAAAGCGGTCCCAGGATCGGCAGTTCTCCGAGCCAGGGAAAGGCCCTGACATCATTGTTGACGTTCCGCCTGATTAGACCGCCGATTGCGAAGCTCTGGCCGCTGGCGAGTTCGACGACCGTATCGGCTCGGCGCGTGGAAACTGCCGGCACGGAAATTCCGTTGATTTGCACGGCACCTTGCGTCGACAGTTCACTGACTTCGGGCGTTACGTGAATGTTGATTTGATTGTTGCTGAGAACTGTCGGCACAAATTCCAGACTGACGCCGAAGTGACGGAATTCAACCGATACCTGCCTGTTTTCCTGCAGGACAGGAATGGGAAATTCGCCGCCCGCGAGAAAGCTGGCCTTTTCACCCGACATAGCGGTGAGGTTCGGCTCAGCCAGGACGGAAGCTATATGCTCCTTGGCGAGCGCGTCGAGAACCGCGCTGACGTTGACGGCACCGTTGTCGAATCCGATTTCTGCTGTACCGCCACCCTGGGTTGAACCAGACCCAGCGCTTGCAGCGCTTCCGCTTAGAACGCCCACTTTGAAATTGCCGATTTGACCGAAGGCGGACAAGTTGACGCCGAGTGACTTCATGGCGCTGCGTGAGACTTCGGCTACGCGCACGCTGAGGTTAACTTGCAGGGATCCAGCGACCTTGATGTTGTTGACGACTTGCGCTCCGTCGCCCAGATATTGCTCAGTGACTCTTTTTGCGGTGTCGGCGACCTCTGCGTCGGGCGCCGTCCCGCTAAGGATTGCGCCGCGCGGCGTATAGTTGACGCGGATGGGATAGTCGCCGACCTGCTCCCGCAACATGGCGCGTAAATCCCCGATCGGTTGCGTGACAACGATACGCAATTCGGCGAGAGGCTCGCCATTGCCATCCAAGGCGAATAGGCTGGTCCGCCCCGATTTCTTGCCAAAGACGAAGATTGTTTTGCTCGATGGCGCCTGAAAATCCGCGATCGTGGGGTCAGCAACAAAGATGGTCGTGGCTGGCGCGGGCAGATGAACGGTCTCCCCGAGCGAAGAGGAAAGGGTCAGCGTGGCGTTGATGCTATTCGAAGCCGCATGCGGCGGGCCTTTGTCCGGCTTGTTTTGCGCCGCGACACCAAGTGGGAAAGTCACAATAAGCGCGCAGAGGAGATGGCCCAGGTAACGGGGCACTGCAGGTCTTGTAACCTTGTTGGCGATCGCCCGCCAATTGGGCGCAGGGCAAGGATGTTGAAGGATCAGCAAAATAGATCTTCTTTCGATTCGACAAACTATGCGGACGAGGCGTCAGTCAATTCTAGGATGTAACCAATGCCTCGGATGGTCTTGATCCGTGGCGTTGCACCTGATCTGGTCAGATGTCCCCGTAAACGATAAATTCCGACTTCAAGCGCGTTGGCAGACACGTCGTCGTTGAATGAATAGAGGTGATCTTCCAATTGCGCACGGGGCACGATGCGGCCTGCCCGGTTAAGCAGGTGCTCTAGAATACAGAGTTCGCGACGTGCGATCATCATTGGGTGCCCATCAACGAAAACCTGGCGGGCGACCGGATCAAAGTCGAGATTGCCAAATACGAGCCTCAGGTCGGTCATCTGTGTCGCCCGGCGCAGAATGGCTCTCATTCTGGCAATAAGCTCATCGGTAGAGATGGGTTTGAGCAGAAAGTCGTCCGCACCTCCGTTGAAGATCGCAATTCGCTTATCGAGATCGTTAAGGCTGCTCATAATGACGGCAGGAACTGAATGCCCGTGGGTCCTCAACTGCCTCAGCCAACCCAAGCCATCGCCATCTGGCAGAGCCAATTCCAGCAGGAGAATTTCATAGCTGGCGCAAGAAAATGCACTCGAAGCCAGTTCCAGAGTACCAACGACATCAACGACGAAGCCGCCATCCCCGAGCGCAAGTCGCATGGCGCGCGCAAGATCCGCATGATGATCCACGAGCAGCGTTCGCATTTCATCTCCTCTCGAAGAGGGACGGCCCATCGAACGCGTCACCGGCGGCCATCTGATCGGAGCACACGGCGCGCAACTCGTCGCAGCTCTCGGAACTGGTCCGAGTCGGAGGGACATGCAAGTCGCTCGGTGGCAATAGGCGCGGGTGAGGACCAACTGACGGGCTCAAATACGCCGGTCGGCGAACCCACGAGGCCAGCAACCCGCGTGCGATTTCTCGTTGCATCATCTCTCCTACGTGCAGCCCCTGCGCTCGCAAGGCAGCGTCGCGGCTCAGAGCCCGATTCCCACAGAGGGTAGGGTTAGCTTTCGAGAAACTGATTGAACAAATCGATTATTTGGATCGAATGCATCCACGGGATGGATGCAGCGCACCATCTTCAACGACTGCGGCGTCCTGATGCACTGTTGTGTCTGTCGTGCTCTGCTTTTTTCGCTGTCCTTCAAGGCTGGCGAGCCTGGTGGAACCTGCGCGTCATTGGCTTGGTAGCTTGAATGCTTAACAACGGAGCGCCCTGCGCAAAGCCGCTCTCATTTCCAAAAAGCCTTGCAATCTGGTTGGAGCACTTCGCGCTCGACACCAAAATAGGCGAGGAAAACTGACGTCTGACAGGGATGTACATGCAACAGCCGATTTGCGGCACCAGCAAACGACCGCGTTCAGGCTGAAGATCGACGACCAACGGCTCCTCGATTTCCGCACCGACCGCTTTTACAAGCTCTTCCTGTGCGGGCGGATGCCGGCAAACAGCAGCACAGGGTCAGCGAAACCGGGAGCGGGCCTGCTTGATCGCCATGATCACATTGCCGCTGTCGCGCGTGCGGAGCGGAATGCAATCGGTCCAGCCGGCGGCAATCCGGTCAGCACTATCGTCTGCACGAAGCTCCCTGACGAAGACGTGCCCGAATGCGCTCAACAAAGCCGGGCGGCGGATCTTTCCAATCGCCGAAGGTGCGGGCTGGCACCGAGCGGCGAACTGCGAACTCATTCCTGCCCGGCGGCGCTGGCCGCCGCGAGCGTCGATGCGGACCCAGCCGCTCCGAATCCTCCCACAACACGATGAGCGCGTCGCGGACATCGCTGCCGTAACAGCGGCTGCGGCTCTTGCCCGCAGACGGCCTCTGCTCACGACGGTTCATAAGACGGATCGCGCGCTTGCGAATAATAGCCGGTTACCGCCTCGAACTCATCCAGAATGCGCCGCTTGTCAACGCCGCAATAAAGCTCCACGATCGCCGCTTCACCGTGTCGCCATGCTGAGCCGCGCCATCCTTCCCCCGAACCGGAATGGCACGACCTGTCCATCCCCTTTGGAACAGGACACTATTGGTAACATTTTGCTTGAGGCAATGCGGCTCGTTGCCTTCCTTTTCGCTGACCGGAAGGGTACCGGAAGTCGTCTATCGCATCTTACCCGCTGAAAGCGGCAACACCTCGACCTCAATCGCAGATCATAGGAAATAGACGATCGCGTCGGGGCCTCAGCATCGGTTCACCGGGTTTCCGTCATCGACTGAAGCGAATTGCCCCATCGACCGTCACCGGGTGGGCCGCGATACGTCGCCGTATATGATTAGCGAGCGCACGTAGCGGAGCCATAGCTCTCCACCCAGCCATGTTCCCCTAGTTGGAAAATGTCCGGCGGACCAGAGGTGCTGTCGTCAGCTTTTCCTGAATAGCGGCCAAGGCAATCCCTACCAGTCCATCACCACCTTGCCGGAACTGCCGCTCTTCATCGCATCGAAACCGATCTGAAAATCGTCGATGCCGATGCGGTGGGTGATCAGGCCGGAGACATCCAGCGGGCCCTGCACCAGCGCGATCATCTTGTACCAGGTCTCGAACATCTCGCGGCCATAGATGCCCTTGAGATGCAGCATCTTGAAAATGACCTTGTTCCAGTCGATCTCGAAGCCGGTCGGCGCGATGCCTAAAATGGCGATCTTGCCGCCATTGTTCATGGCATCGATCATGTCGCGGAAAGCGGGGGCGGCGCCTGACATTTCGAGCCCGACGTCGAACCCCTCGGTCATGCCGAGCACCGGCATGACGTCGCGCAGCTTCTCCTTCGAGGCGTCGACGACATGCTGGACGCCGAGTTTCTTGGCTAGCGCCAGCCGCACCGGGTTGATGTCAGTGATGACCACTTTGCGCGCGCCGACGCATTGGGCGACGAGCGCGCCCATGATGCCGATCGGCCCGGCGCCAGTCACCAGCACGTCCTCGCCGACCAGATCGAAGGACAATGCGGTGTGGACGGCATTGCCCAAGGGATCGAAGATCGCGGCAATCTCATCGGGCACATCGTCGGGGATCGGCACAACATTGTGCTGCGGGATCGCCAGATACTCGCCGAAGGCGCCTGGACGGTTGACGCCGACGCCGAGTGTGTTGCGGCACAGATGCCCTCGCCCGGCGCGACAGTTGCGGCAATGGCCGCAGACGATGTGGCCTTCGCCCGATACACGCTGGCCGACCTTGTATTCGGTGACCGCTGCGCCGAAATCGGCAACGGTGCCGACGAATTCATGGCCCGTCACCATCGGCACCGGCACCGTCTTCTGCGCCCACTGGTCCCAATTGTAGATGTGCACGTCGGTGCCGCAGATCGCCGTCTTCTTGATCTTGATCAGCACGTCGTTGGGGCCGATTTCCGGCACCGGCACCTCTTCCATCCAGATGCCCGGTTCGGCCTTGGCCTTCACAAGCGCCTTCATCATGTTCGACATCAGGATTTCCCTATTCCGTGATTGCGCTTCTGGCGAGATAGCCTGCACAACGGGAAGGTAGGCCACTAACTCGTTTGAACGTCCGGAATGGTCAGCCCCGCCTGCTCGGCCTCGCGGCGCAAATTCTGACGGGGCCTGGGGCCGATCTGCTGGATCACCAATCCGGCTGCCAGTGAGCCAAGGTCGCCGCAAGTCTGCAGGTCGCGGCCTTGCGTGTAGCCATGCAGGAAGCCGGCGGCATAGAGATCGCCGGCGCCCGTCGTGTCGACCAGTTCCTTGATGGCGGTCGCCTTGATCACCACGGTCTCGTCGCCGCGCACGATCACCGAGCCTTTTTCCGAGCGGGTGACGGCGGCGATCCGGCAATCCTTGCGGATCTGGGCCAGCGCCTCGTCGAACGACGATGTCTGGTAGAGCGACTTGATCTCGTGGCTGTTGGCAAAGACGATGTCGACCGTGCCCGAGCGCATCAGGTCGAGGAATTCGTCGCGGTAGCGGTCGACGCAGAACGAATCCGACAGCGTCATCGACACTTCTCGGCCTGCCGCGTGCGCCAGCTTCGCCGTCTGGCGGATTGCCTCCTTGGCGCGCGGCGGGTCCCACAGATAGCCTTCGAAATAGGTGACCTTGGCGCCGGACGCCTTGTCGGCTTCGACATCCTCAGGGCCAAGCTCGACGCAGGCGCCGAGATAGGTGTTCATCGAGCGCTCGCCGTCGGGGGTGACGAAGATCATCGAGCGCGCCGTCGGCGGCTCGCCCTTGAGCGGCGTGGTGTCGAAGGCGACGCCCTGTGCATGAATGTCGTGCGCGTAGATTTCGCCCAGCGCATCGTTGGAGACCTTGCCGAAGAAGGCCGCGCGGCCGCCAAAGCTGGCGACGCCGGCCGCCGTGTTGCCGGCACTGCCGCCGGACGCTTCGATCGCCGGACCCATGCGGCTGTAGAGCAGTTCGGCGCGTTGTGTGTCGATGAGGTTCATCGCGCCCTTGATGATGCCGTTGGTCTCGAGGAATTCCTCGTCGCACTGGGCGATGATGTCGACAATGGCATTGCCGATGCAAAGCACGTCATAATCCGGCATCAAAATCTCCGCCAAAACCCGAGCCGGCTTCTTGCCACGCCGGCCGGGCGTGGTCTCGCGAGTTGGAATGGGTTGCCGCATGCGCTTGATCCAGCCGCCCTCACGCAGCTGCCGGTCCGGCTTCACGCAGCAAATCGTCAGCTTTGTCCGTCTTCTCCCAAGTGAACTCAGGCTCTTCACGCCCGAAGTGTCCGTATGTCGCCGTCTTGCGGTATATCGGCCGTAAGAGATCAAGCATCTTGATGATGCCTTTCGGTCGGAGATTGAAAACCTCGAGAACAAGGCGCTCGATCCTTTTTTCCTCGATCCTTGCGGTTCCGAAGGTATTGACCATGACAGAAACCGGACTGGCCACGCCGATCGCGTAGGCAAGCTGAACCTCGCAGACCTCCGCAAGGCCGCTGGCAACGATGTTCTTCGCGACATACCGGGCGGCATAGGCCGCCGAGCGGTCAACCTTGGATGGGTCCTTGCCCGAAAAGGCACCGCCGCCGTGACGCCCGGTCCCACCGTAGGAATCGACGATGATCTTCCGTCCTGTGAGGCCGCAGTCGCCGGCAGGCCCACCGACCACGAACCGCCCTGTTGGGTTGACCAGAAATCTGATCCCCGAAGTATCCAGGTGGGCCGGCAGGACCGGTTTTATGATCTCCTCAATGACGCCTTCGCGGACCGTGGCTTGTGAGACCGCTTCGTCATGCTGCGTTGACAGGACTATGGTATCCAGCGCCACCGGGCGGAGCCCTTCGTAGCGTACCGACACTTGAGATTTCACGTCCGGACGCAGCCAGCCAAGCTGTCCCGCTTTGCGGACCTCGGCCTGTCTTTTCGTCAAATGGTGAGCGAGTTGGATCGGCAGGGGCATCAATGTATCCGTCTCGTTGCATGCGAATCCAAACATGATGCCCTGATCCCCTGCCCCTTGCCCGAGATCCTGCCCTCGTCCTTCATCAACGCCCTGGCTTATGTCGGGCGACTGCTCGGTGAGGGCCAGAACGACGGCGCAACGTCGACCATCAAAGCCAATCGCATCATCGTCGTAGCCAATATCGAGTATCGTATCGCGGGCGACTTGGCTGTAATCGATGTGGGCATGGCTGGTGATCTCGCCAGCCACAACGACCATCCCCGTCTTCACCAACACTTCACAGGCGACGCGCGCCTTCGGATCGGTGCGCAGGACCGCATCGAGAATGGCATCGGAGATGTTGTCTGCCATCTTATCGGGGTGTCCCGCGCCGACGGATTCGGAAGAGAACACGAACTGCCTGGTCATAAAAATGCCCTCGCTTCAAGTGCTGGAGTTAGTGAGGAGTTTCTGGATTGGGGTGGCTTATCGGTCGGGGATGCCGGGAACATCGAACGCAGTGCAGAAGTCGGCAACGTCTCTTCGTACGCTCGCATGAACTTCCTGGTCATCGGGCTGGCGGCAGACCGAGTCGATGAAAGCGGCGATCTGCACCATCTCCGTTTCGCGCATGCCCATGGACGTCACCGCTGGTGTCCCTAAGCGGATGCCGCTTGTCAGCGCCGGATGCCGCCGGTCGCCCGGGACCATATTGAAATTCGCAATGATGCCTGCACGCGATAAGCGCTCCGCATAGGCTTTGCCTGACAGCGACCGGTCCCGAAGATCAAGGATCAGCATGTGATTGTCAGTGCCCCCGGTGACGAGTTCATAACCTCGCTCCAGAAGTGCCTGGGCCAGAGCCTTGGCGTTGTGGACGATCTGCTGACCGTAGACACGAAAGGACGAGTTCGCTGCTTCCTGCAAAGCGACGGCAAGCGCGGCGATAGTATTCATGTGCGGTCCGCCTTGCAGAAGAGGGAACACGGCGCGGTCTATACGTTTGGCCAGATTGTGTTTGCTCTTCGGATGATGGAGGGGCTGATAACGGTCTTCATTCCTTGATAAAATGAAGCCACCCCGGGGACCGCGGATCGACTTGTGAGAGGTGCTGGTGACCACATCGCAATGGGACACGGGGTTCGGATGCACTCCTGCGACAACCAGGCCGCAGATGTGGGCGATGTCAGCCACCAGATACGAGTTCACCTCCGAAGCAATTTCGGCCATGGCCGCGTAGTCAAAAATACGCGGATAAGCAGTTCCGCCGACCCAAATTAGCTTCGGGCGTTCCCGCTTGGCGGTCTCGCGCAAGTGGTCATAGTCAATTTGCTGTGTCTTTTCGTGCAGCCTGTACGGGACGCGCTGATAATCGCTGCCGGAAAAATTGACGGACCAACCGTGAGTCAGATGGCCGCCTTCGGGTAAAGGCAAGCCCATGACTTTGTCACGGGGGCTCAAAAGCGCGCGATAGACAGCCTGGTTGGCTGGCGAGCCTGAATAAGGCTGGACGTTGGCGTGTTCACTGCCAAATAGCGCTTTCAGGCGCTCGATCGCGAGGGTCTCAAGCTCATCGACGATCTCGTTTCCGGCGTAGTAGCGCGCACCGGGGTATCCCTCGGCATACTTGTTGGTGAAAATCGACCCGGTCGCTTCCAACACCGCCGAGGAGGCAAAGTTCTCGGAGGCGATCAGTTTGAGAGTTGTCCGCTCCTGACGCTCCTGTCTTAGAAGCAGTTCGTGAACGCGGGAGTCGACGGCGGCTAAGTGAGGCCGCCCGTAAGTGTCGGGCTGCGCGATGGCGCCGCCGGCGGAGTTATCCATGGTAGTCGCGCTCCATTTGGACTGATCTATTTCACGATCAAGCAGGCGGTCCCTTCAACCGCGCGTCTTGTATTGCTTCCAGGCGTTGTAGGTCTCTTTTATGATGGCCATCATCGTGGGGCAGGAGATCGACCACCAATTGAGCCAGCCCGCCATCCTTGCCTCCTGCTTGCATATGGTACGAAGACTGCGGACGTTGTTCGTTGCAGCAAAGAAAGTTGGCTCTGACCAGCCGCCGAACGTGGCGTCGAACCTGCTCGCGAGGCAGACTGGTAATATCGGCCAGCTCGCCGACGGTTAGATCCGCATGCGCGCAAAGGCCCAGGATTCGAAGGCGATCAAGATGCGCTGCCGTCCTTAGGCGATTTACCAGTGTCAACATTGGTTGGCATCAACCCGGACGGGATGCAGCAAGCCGCTAGCCCTTCTATCCCCATCAATCCGCATGAGACCTCTCTCGTCATTTGCTGTAAATCCGCTGGTATGGATGCTAATGGAAGATAGATCACAGTCCTTTCTACGACTAAGACGCCAGATATTGGGGCTAATGTACCACCTGACAGGAGACTACACTCACGAACATTATGTGAATTTTTTTTAACGTTGCTGAGAATCAAGGGGGAGGTTTGGCGAATGTCTCGCCGTCGACTGTCGAATCCTGCCCGACGGGATTATAGGGTGCGTAGCCTGCTTGTCCTTTCCACATGACCAGCGACGATGGGGCGAAGGCGGCAGACATAGCTCTGGAGCATGCTGCGGTATCTTGGCCTGAAGCCGAGGAAGGCGGACCGTGGCTTCCGCGCCGCTGCCGGGAGCCCGCGAACAGGCCAAGTGGATCAGCCGGGTGTTGCCGTCATAGAGCGTGAGACCCAAAGCTGGCCAGCCGCGCCCTGAGGCTGACGCACCGCTCAGCGTCCACCTTGCTCTCGAAGCCCATCGGCATAGCGCCGATAACGACTTGACCGCGTGCGTGTCGACGAGCGATCGGTGAGCGCAAGGATCGAGGGTGCAGTGCAGGATAATGCTGTTTTAAATCAGCGCTGTTTTCAGCCGACTGCCTTGAGCGTGGGCACAAGGATATAGGCCCAAGGCAGGAGATCATCGTCTGCTGTTCGGGAGGCCGCCCTGGGCGCGCGACAGCCGTTCCTTCGGCTGCGCCGCTCCGCCACCATCCGCGCCGTGCCTTCCGGAGACCATTCCCGCTACCGGCCGGCGCCCGTGAAAACCTCGACCCGGCGCACCGGCTCGAGATGGCTGGGCTCAGCGTAACTCTGAAGTCGTCATATACCGAAGCCTTCACAGACTTCGGACATCCCCCTCACAGTCCGATCCAGATGGCGTCAGGAACACCGCTTGCGTTGATGCGGATGAACCCCTGCTTGTGCCACAATGACCCTTATGTCAGCGCGCGAGCCAAAGCTTCCGCGCAAGGCGACGGCTAGGATAAGGCAATGCCGACGAAGGGCACATTGCTTGCCACACTCTGGAATGATGGCATGCTCGGAAGGCCTAGGCTTTGCTCAGGGCCGCCTGCAAGGCGCGCTTTGAGGTTATTCACATAGCCTTCTGCGTAGTCCTGCGCCGTCGAGACCGAAAGATCAATGCCTGCCGCCAAGGCCTCTTCCATCAGGTGCTTTACGAGCCCATTTCGAATGGCCAGCTTGACCTCGGGGCCTGCGATAAGGCCGATCGCCTGCGCGGCCATATTGAGGCCAGCTTCCTCCAGCGCTCGCTTCATATCGCCTCCATTAATGGCCGTACGCAGGAGATTGGCTGCTTGCGACTCAGCCTCGAGAACCATCGAGGCAAGATCGGCTACTTGTCCGAGGCCCGGAATGAAGCTGAGCAGTCCCACCGCCGTTGCCGCCAAGTCGAGCACTTTCGTCTCGATTTTGAGCACGGAGTCGACGACGTGCATGACGGCCCCGCCGTTCTTTTTGGCTGACTTAATGTCAGGCTGGTCCATCAGGCCCATCTTCATGTCCGCGACGGCATTCTGCTCTTCTGCGGTTTGGGCGCCGTGGGTGATTGGCTGCTGAACGTTGCGGTTCGCAGACGACATGTTTGTGCAAAAATGGGCAAAGTCTTTTTTGCTGATATTGCCGGAATCAACCGTATGCCCGCCGCCAAAGTCGAAGAATTTATGATGGGTCTTATAGCCCGTGATCGAATTGTTCAGGAGGCCAAACAAAAGAGGATCTGAAAGGAGCTGAGAGGCTGCTTCCCGCACTTTCGGATCAAGGCTCTTGTCGTCTTTCATTTTCGCCAGTTTGTCGCGAGTCAGAACACCGCTTCCAAAGAACGTGTCCTGATGGTCCTTGATCATCTCGACCGTATTCAGCTCAGTTTGCGTGAGGCTCATCGACGATGAGGCGACTTGCAGGAAATCCTCTTTGTGCATCTTCCCTTTCGAGCCACCGCACAACTGGTTCCAAGCATCGGGGTGATCGAGGAAATATTGCGCCGCCGCAATGACCTGGGGCGGAAATTTGCCGTTTTTCGATTCGCCGCCGACCATTTTCTTGAACTCATCCAGACTCAGGTCCTTGGACAGATTTTCGGAGTACCGGTAAAACTCCCGCAAGGCATCGCTCAAGGTCATGACCGAAGGCTGCAAACCTCCGCTGCCGTCGGATGGTATGTAGTTCTGCTCGTAGCTTCGCGCTTGGGCTTCCTGAAATGCAGCAACTTGTGGGTGGTGGTTTGAAAATCCGGCCAAGTCCTTGGCGTTGATCTTGCCTCCACAGCGGCCGTCGCCCTGCGAGCCAATCGCATAAAAAAGTCCCGAATCCTGCTGCAGTCCCTGGATCGCCGCTTTAAGATCCGGTGGCGTAGAGGGATCATTGGCTTTGTCGGTCAACGACTTCCAAGTAAGCGGGCATTGGTCCTTGTGACGGTTGAGTACCGCAACAATCTGCAACTCAGCCGTGGTCAGCGACCCACCGTTCCACGTGATTCCGGGGCTCGCCCTGGGAGCCGGCTCGATCTTCGGAGTGACGCCGAGCAGATGTTGGGCTTCAGTCGCCTTGGAGCGTTGCGATTGGTCCTCCTTGAGAGCCGCCCTCATATTTGGCGGCAGCTGATCCAGCGGGTGTTGCTCCAAGCCATTCAATGTCAAGACATCCGGTGCCAGATGGCCCAAAGGGTCCTGCCGCAATTTATCCATTGTCGAATCAAGATTCGACGCTGGCAGATCCCCTTGCGCGAAAGAGCCGGGCTTGTCTGCCAGCACACAAGTGGACAGCATCGCTTCGAAGCACGATGCACTTTGCTGATGCTGGGTCGCAAAATGGGAAACTTTCAGGCCCGGCCAACCCCTTGCGGACTGTAGCGAATTTGAGCGGTAGAAAGTTGAAAGATTACTGGCCGACATTATGCATCCTCAGACGTGACGTTGAAATCCCCACAAGAGACCCCGACAGAAGATCCCTTGCGTTTCACAAAATTCGACAATTCCAAGCGTCGGCAGGTCACGAATGCGCCTGCCCTGCCTTCAATTGCTGTGTTCCGGGCCGGCTCCAAGGTTCGGTCCAACACAATGGCCGGAGTCACCGCGAGAGCTGCCGGGACTCATCATGAGCGGATTAGCTTTCGAGAAACTGACGAGTTTGCGAAGAGTTCACAAAAGGGTAGCCGCAGTCATGTTCTTCAGAGCTGCGGGAAATCCTCAATGTTCATTTCTTGCCCAGCTCAGGCTTCCCGCCAACGCTATCCTGTTGTGGGATGTCAGAAGAATAAGAAGCATCCGGTCGTCCGTCGCGAACGACCGTAGTGGAGGAGCCGCGAAACAAGATCAGCACTGATTCCTTTGGCGTTGCCGCTATGTGAGTCTGCGCCTGCGCCTGCGCCACCAAGCCGTGAAAGGTCTGCTCCACGAGTGCGACGAAGCGCGGTGGACCGGAAACGAAGACGAGGCCATTGCCTGGCACGGGTTTGACCACATAGCGCTCGTCGGAGATATCAAGCTTGTCGAGAGCCCCCTTGAACGCATCGAAGCGAATCGACGTCATCAAAAGCATTCGAGTTTGCGACTCTTGTGCAGCAGACACATAGAGCACAAGGCCGTCATAGTACCATTGTAGACCGTAAAGGTTCGTCAAGCGGTCGAGGAACGCGCGCGGTGGCAAATCAGGCATACGTCCGCGAATTCGCCCCTTCACCGCAGGACTGATGTTGACCCTGATATTCAGGTTGTTGCCGAATTCCTGCAACGCTGCAGCGAGCTCCTGATCCAGAACCGTGTATCTATAGGGTGTCGCCGGAAGGGACAGCGGGACTGCATGCGCCGGGTGAATCCCGGTGGACAGAAAAAACCCGGCACAAAGAAGTCTCAAAACATGCAGGGTGACGGGTTGGATAAGCGTTCTCGGCATGTCGCACTGATAAACCAAACGCTGAAATCATCACAAGTGACTAAATTGCCGAAGAGATTTTAGATTGTCGAAATGACGCCGCCGTTAGTCAGCTTGTTGTCAGCTTGCCCCCCTAGGAGTGTTGCGCCGACACCGGGTGATGAATGGGCGGGGCTCGCCCGGTCAGAGAGAGCAACCGAGTCCTTACATGATGATGCCTGTCACGTCGATCTCTGCCACTCTAACGGCTGGCCTCCCCAGGGTCGGATCACCGTCGATTGTCGAGCAGGCCCAGTTTGAGCGCGCCTTAGGGCATGCAGCCGACTCGCTGAAAAACGATGCCGCCGCGGGGCCAGCGAGTGCGGCGCCAGTTGCTGCGGCGATGGATGTTCAGCGCGCGGCTGCGCCGACGAGCGGCATGGGCGATCGCGTGTTGCAGACGATTTCCTCCCTATATCCACACAACACTGTTTCCTTCCCCGCGCTCGACCATGACATAGCCCTTTCGAAGGGCGCTCTACCGGGACCGGCGCAGAAGCTTCCCGTTCCAGGTGAGGCGGGAACCGGAATCTCGGGCATTCCCCAACAAGGGCAAGACTTCGAAACGATGATGGCTGGTCTTCGGGATGTTTACAACGGCGTCACCCAGGTGGCGCTTATCTCCAAAGGCGTCAGCGGCGTCACATCATCCGTGAATAAACTTTTGAAGGAAGGCTGAACCGCGCGCATGATTGGCTTGGCCGAGGGCGAAATCATGCGTGGCCTGTCAGGGTGGCGGTCGGTTAGACTTGTCATGCTGCCAGTTCTCGTCGCCCTCACTGCTTGCAAAGCCGACCTCTACACGCAATTGCAAGAGCGTGAGGCAAATGAAATGCTCGCACTTCTTGAAGACAACGGGGTCGCCGCGATCCGGGTGGTCGCCAAGGATGGAACCAGCACGATCCAGGTTGACGAAAAGCTGCTCGCCTTCTCAATCAACCTTCTGAACGCCAAGGGGCTGCCGCGCCAATCCTTCAAGAACCTCGGTGAGATATTCCAAGGATCAGGCCTGATTGCCTCGCCGACCGAAGAGCGTGCCCGTTACGTGTATGCCCTGAGCGAAGAGTTGTCGCGGACGATCAGCGATATCGATGGCGTTTTTTCTGTACGTGTTCACGTCGTGCTGCCGCATAACGACCTTGTGCGAGCCGGTGCCACGCCATCCTCGGCCTCGGTGTTTATCAGGCACGACGCAAAAACAAATGTCGCGGCTCTGCTGCCAAAGATAAAGATGCTTGTAGCCGACAGCATCGAAGGCCTGTCCTACGATAAGGTGGAAGTGGTTTTGGTGCCGGTAGAACGGTCCGCACACGAGCAACGGCCCGATCCGACTGCTGTCTTGCCACAAGCATCACTACCTCTTCCTGCGCCACTTCTGGCGACCGTAACAGGTTTTGCCGCAGCCGTATTCGGCGTGGCCTGTTATCTCTTGATCGGCGTTGTTACGCGTCGGCGCAAGCAATCAACCGGCGTTTCCAAGGTCGAGGGGCGCCGGGATGCTTCTGCTGTCGAGGCCATTCGCAAAAGAATGCCTGCAATTGGACGTGGGTGACATCTCATTGCCAATGCCTATACAGACCGCCCGACCTGATGGTCCGCACTTTCCGGGCGCGAGCGAGCTTGCGGCTTCGGCCCATCCAACCCGTCTTGCGGCGCGTCTTGATCCAGCGTTATCGGCCGAAACGTTAGTGAAGTTGCAGAAGTGTTCCAGACTGCATCCAAGGCTGGCAGAATTGCTGGGCAACGATGACGTGGATCTGAACCACATCGGCTGCAGGCCGGACCTTCTACGCGGGCATGATCCATATCGAGCGGCCCTTCTTGCTGGTAGTATCTGGCATGCCCGTTCGCTGGTCGCGTTTGTCTCTCAGCCTGAGCTTGCCATCCTTGTTAAACGCATCGGCGTGGAGGCACACGCATTCGGAATCCGACACCTGCTGCATGCTGTTGACAAAAGACTGATCTCGGACCCAGAAAAACTCGCTCAGCAAATCGAATACGATGGACACGCATGTCTTGGGGCTTGGCTCCAGGACAGTTCAGCTACCGAGCGTAACCGCGTGCTTCTTCGATTGCCCGAGGGGACTGCCGCGGAGACTCCAGCACCTGAGCATTGGACCGCCGCCGGCCAATTGCTTTCACTTGTAGTAGCTCATTTTGAGACAGAGACCCCGGTGAAATGACAGTCGAACTTTCCGAGGGGCCAATAGCGCCGCAGATGCGTCCAGTCGGACCACTGATACCCGCGAGCGAGCTCGAAACCTGGCACAGCGCCGCGCAAGCCCTTGCCGCGGCAGAACGGCATCGGCAGCGCGTTCGAAACTGGGCACGCGCGGTTTACCAGCGGGCGTGGGCGCGCGGCCACATGGAGGGCTCGAATGCAGGCACCGAGGAGATGGCAGGGTTGATTGCGGAGACAATCTCCGAAATCGCGCGACGAAAGGCGGCTCTGGAGCAGGAATTGCCGCAGCTCGTGATGGAAATATTGAGCGATCTTATCGGCGCTTTCGATCCGGGCGAGCTATTGGTGAGGGCTGTTCGTCACGCCATAGAGTGTCAATACAGCGGCGCCGACGTTTGCCTTCATGTTTCTCCCATGCAAGTCGACATGCTTGCACGAGAGTTTGCTCGATGCGACGGCCAGGATGGTCGACCAAGGGTGCGGATCGAGCCCGACCCGACATTGTCGCCGCAACGCTGCGTGCTGTGGAGCGAGTACGGCAATGTTGACCTTGGACTTGACGCCCAGATGCGCGCGCTGCGCCTTGGTTTCGGGACGCTCTGTGAGAAAGGCGAGCTATGAGAAAGCCCGTCCCAGAACATAACGCTGACGCCGACACTCGAGCTCTCGTTCCAGCAATCTCGTCTTTGAGGGCTGCGGCCAAGCGAATTGACACGCGTGCGGTGCGCGGTCGGATCACGCGGGCTATCGGCACACTGGTTCATGCCGTCTTGCCAGACACTCGTATTGGGGAACTTTGCCTCCTAGAGGACCCGCGAACCGGGCTGTCGCTCGAGGCCGAGGTGATCGGCCTGTCGGGTGATGGTGTATTGCTGACACCGATCGGGGACTTGGTGGGCCTATCCAGCCGCGCAGAGGTCGTGGCCACTGGCCGAATGCGTGAGGTGCCCGTCGGCGGCGATTTGCTCGGTCGCGTGATCGACAGTCGTTGCCGCCCATTGGACGGCAAAGGCGAAATCAAGACCGTCGAAACTCGGCCCCTGCATGGCAGAGCCCCCAATCCGATGACGAGGCGCATGATTGAGCGGCCATTCCCGCTTGGGGTCCGTGTCCTCGATGGTCTGCTGACGTGCGGCGAGGGCCAGCGGATCGGGATTTATGGCGAGCCAGGTGGTGGCAAGTCGACGCTGTTGTCACAGATCGTAAAGGGTGCCGCCGCTGACGTCGTCATAGTGGCGCTCATAGGCGAACGTGGACGGGAAGTTCGTGAATTCATCGAAAGGAATCTTGGTGAAGAGGGCCTTCTCCGTACAGTCGTCGTGGTTGAAACATCCGACCGCTCGGCGGTAGAGCGTGCGCAATGCGCTCCGATGGCGACTGCGCTCGCGGAATATTTCCGAGATCAAGGCCTACGCGTTGCTCTCATGCTGGATTCGCTGACGCGCTTCTGCCGCGCTATGCGCGAAATAGGCCTTGCTGCGGGTGAGCCGCCGACGCGACGGGGCTTTCCTCCTTCCGTTTTTGGCATGCTGCCAGGCCTGCTCGAGCGCGCCGGCATGGGTGAGCGGGGCTCAATCACGGCCTTCTATACGGTGCTTGTAGAGGGTGATGGCACGGGTGATCCAATCGCCGAGGAATCGCGTGGTATTCTCGATGGCCATGTCATCCTCTCACGCGCTATTGCGGCGCGATC
The DNA here is from genome assembly GCF_029269325.1 of Mesorhizobium sp. XAP4. Classification (NCBI taxonomy): domain Bacteria; kingdom Pseudomonadati; phylum Pseudomonadota; class Alphaproteobacteria; order Hyphomicrobiales; family Phyllobacteriaceae; genus Mesorhizobium; species Mesorhizobium sp. XAP4. The sequence goes on from NZ_JARIXW010000010.1 coordinate 48,373, forward strand.
GCATTTCCCCGCTATTGATGTGCTGCAGAGTCGCAGCCGCGTCATGGATGCAGTCGTTTCGGGGACACATCGCAAGGCAGCATCCATTTTCCGCGAGCTCCTGTCGCGCTATGCCGAGACCGAGTTCTTGATCAATGTTGGCGAATACAAGCCAGGTGGAGATCCCCTGACTGACCGGGCTGTCGCGTCAATCGACGAACTGAGGGAGTTTCTGCGCCAGAGCGAAGATGACGCGTCAGATTTCGAGGAGACGGTCGCATGGATGTCGCGTCTGACCGCGTAAACTGGATTCAGTCTTCGAGGTTACGGCTTCTGAAGGAAATGCAAGAGCGTCGTGCCCTTGGCGAGCTGTCCGAGAAGGAAGCCCAGCGCGATGTGGCCGCCTCAGCCGTACAAAATGCCTCTAGGGAGCTTGCAATGATACAGCAACATTGTTCAAGAAAAGAAGCAGCGCTCTATCAGCATCTGATGTCACTCGACAACTTGTCTAGCGCAGCGCTCGACCGTCACCGCCTTCACACTGAACAACTTGCCGCTGAGATCAATTCCAGACGGCAGATGCTTGATGATACCCAAATCGCTCAAGAGGAGGCTGAGATGGCGGCGTCCAGGACGAGGGAGCTATGGGTCATATGTTCGGCGGCAAGGGACAAATGGCAACAAATCGAGGACGACGTGCGGCGCGCCGTCGAGACTCATTCGGAGGCCGCAGCCGAGATCGAGGCCGACGATGAGATACTGCTGAAATATGCGAGGGGGTCGCTTGCCTAAATGCCGCGCAACCGGATCCGACGGTCGCAAGAGGTCGTCCGAATGACACGACCGTGCAGTCTTTGATAGGCGCTGCGGTCACACCCGCCATGTTCGAACCAGTTCTGAAACTGTCCCACACGGTTGTCTCGTGGCTCAATGATACAGCAGCGCCGCGCACGCCGTTTCAAAGCCGGATCAACGAGGTGCCGCTATCGGTGCGAACGGCAGGGCTTGTCTGGCAGCAGGAACCTGCTGCCATTCCGATGCTTGACTGCGTCTGGAGAGTGGGAGCCGAAACGGTCATCTTGTCACTGTCGCGCCCGCTCGTAGAGGAGTTCATCACGACAGTGCAGAACGGCTTGGCCTTCCCTTCCGAGCCAACTGCTTCGCTAATTCTCGAACTCGCTCTGGAGCCGCTTGTCACTCGACTGGAGGAGACGACGCGTCTGAACGTGCAACTCGTGCGGGTATGCGAAGCCACGATGCTGGCTCCTCATCTTGAACTCGACATCATTTTCGGCGCGGTCAAGGGCAAGGGCCGTCTATTCCTGTTCACGCCACTTGACGGCTTAGTACCGCCTGCGTTTCGCGCGCTAGGCGAACTGCTTGCCCAGTTGCCGCGGCAGCTGGGCGGGCTGCCTCCAGAGCTCCCGCTCATTGTTGCAGGAGAGGTCGGCACGCTTCGCCTTCCTGCGGCGCTTCTTCGAAGCGCATGTGTCGGTGATGCATTGTTGCCCGATATTGCGCCGTTCGGCCGCGGCCAGATCACCCTAGCTGTCGGCCAGTTGTGCGCCGAGGCGGATCTTGACGGCGATGAATTAATCTTGCGGGGGCCTTTCCGCCCGCGACCGTGTCCTTTGGAGAGTGCGCATATGACACAACCCGGATCGCAACTGGAGCTTACTAAGGATCTCGACGATGTCGAGATCGTGCTTGTCTTTGAATGCGGCCGCTGGCCTATTTCTCTTGGGGAATTAAGAAGTGCCGGCGAAGGGCATATTTTTGAACTTGGATGGCCGATCGACGGCCCGGTCGACATAGTGGCCAATGGTCAGCGTATCGGGCGTGGCGACATTGTCCGCATCGGAGAAGAGCTGGGCATCAGGCTGCGTGGCGGGTTTGCATGCAATGAGTGAAGCTCAGCCGACAATCCTGGCGCTTCTTGCGGTTACCGCCGGACTCGGTCTGCTGGTTTTAGCAGTTGCCACGACAACGGCCTTTGTAAAGGTATCAATTGTTCTTTTCCTCGTCCGCAATGCGCTCGGGACCCAGACCATACCACCCAATGTGGTGCTGTACGCCGCGGCGATGATCCTCACTATGTTCGTTAGTGCGCCCGTTGCTGAGCAGACCTATGACCGCATGTCGGATCCCAAGCTCCACTATCAGACATTCGACGACTGGGTAAGCGCCGCTAAAGCCGGAAGTGAGCCCTTGCGCGAGCATCTCAAGAAATTCACAAATGAAGAGCAGCGGCGATTTTTCCTATCTTCGACAGAAAAGGTCTGGCCAGAGGAAATGCACGCTGCAGCCACGCCTGATGACTTTGCAATACTTGTACCATCTTTCTTGCTATCGGAATTGAAGCGTGGATTTGAGATAGGATTTCTACTTTATCTGCCTTTTATTGTTATAGATCTGATAGTGACAACTATCTTGATGGCGATGGGAATGTCGATGGTCTCACCAACTGTTATATCTGTCCCGTTCAAGATCTTCTTGTTTGTTGCCATTGATGGTTGGTCAAAATTGATGCATGGGCTTGTGCTGAGTTATACGTTACCGGGAGGCTGATCATCACTGAATCCAGCATCATTACTCTTATGAGCCAATCACTGGTGGTTTTCATGATCTGGATTCTACCGCCGCTCATTGCATCAGTGGTTGTCGGCCTCGTCATCGGCATCCTCCAGGCGGCGACGCAGATCCAGGATGAAAGCTTGCCGCTCACCGTGAAGCTTCTGGTCGTTGTCGCGGTGATTGGGCTGTTTGCTCCTGTGCTAAGCGCCCCGCTCATAGAGCTAGCCGATCAGATCTTCACCGAGTTTCCCGCAATGACACTTAGCTACTAGTCCGCCCCATGGACGCGCCATCGGCCGATATTCAAATTCTGATCCAGACGGCTCTCGAACTCGTCGTTGCGGCAGGTCTTGGGGCAGCCCGCGCGATGGGCATCATGCTGATCTTTCCCGTATTCACACGCTCGCAGATCAGTGGGCTGATCCGGGGCTGTTTGGCTGTTGGCTTCGCACTACCATGCCTGGCACATGTCAGCGGCGGATTGCCGGCGCTGGATCCTGATACGCGCCTGATCCAGCTAACCCTGCTCGGATTCAAGGAAGTTTTTGTCGGTGTACTCCTTGGCACTTTTCTTGGCATTCCGCTTTGGGGCCTTCAGGCTGCCGGGGAGCTTATCGACAACCAACGCGGCATCAGCAGCCCGACCGCTTCGGCCGATCCCGCGACGAACAGTCAGGCTTCCGCGATGGGCGTTTTTCTGGGGATCACTGCGATTGCCATATTCGTCGGATCAGGAGGCCTGGAAACTTTGATCAGTGTCCTGTACCGCAGCTACTTGATCTGGCCGGTGTATCAGTTTCACCCGACACTGAGCGGGCCAGGAGCAATGGAGTTGTTGGGGCTTCTCGACAGCATAATGCGCACGGCATTATTGGTATCGGGGCCTGTCGTGTTCTTCCTGATACTGATTGATATATCGATGATGCTGCTGCGTCGCTTTGCCCCGCAATTTAAGGCGAGCCAACTGTCTCCGGCAATCAAGAACATTGTCTTTCCAGTTCTCATGGTCACCTACGCTGCCTATCTGGTGGAGAGCATGAAACTGGAGGTCACACGTGCCAACGGCGTGCTGGAGTGGTTTGACAAATTGCTGCCATGAGCGACACAAGTGAAGAGAAGACACACGCCGCCAGCCCGAAGAAGTTAAGTGAAGCGCGCAAAAAAGGACAGCTGCCACGTAGCTCCGATTTCGTCCGCGCGGTCGGGACTTGCGCTGGGCTCGGCTACCTTTGGCTAAGAGGCAGCGTGATCGAGGACAAATGCCGGGAAGCGCTCCTATTAGCCACCAAGTTGCAGAGCCTACCTTTCGATACCGCGGTGCCGCAGGCATTGGTTGTGCTCGTCCAACTCACCGTCGCGGCTGTTGGCCCGCTGCTTGGAACCCTCGTCGCTGCGGTGATTTTGGCCAGCCTGCTAGCCAATGGTGGATTTGTCTTCTCTCTGGAGCCGATGAAGCTCAGCTTTAAGAAAATTGACCCCTTTGAAGGGCTGAAGCGCTTGGGGTCTGCTCGTTCCATGGTCGAAGTCTGCAAGACCATGTTCAAGGTATTGGTTCTCAGCGCAACCTTTTCCATTGTCCTTCTCGGGATGTGGAAGACAATGGTCCCTCTGCCGATCTGCGGCATGGGCTGTGTTGGCCTCATCTTTATGGAGACAAAATTGCTGATGGGAATTGGCGCCGGCGCACTGCTGGTCGGCGGACTGATCGATCTCCTGCTCCAGCGCGCGTTGTATCTGCGCGAAATGCGCATGACCAATACCGAAGTGACGCGCGAGTCGAAGGATCAGCAAGGAGCGCCAGAGTTGAAAGGTGAACAGCGTCGCATCCGCGAGGAGGCGGCCGACGAGCCTGCGCTTGGCGTGCATCGCGCCACGCTGGTCTTAACAGGAAGGGCGGTCCTGATCGGTCTGCGTTACGTTCGCGGTGAAACCGGGGTGCCGTTCTTAGTTTGCCGTGCCGAAGGTGAGCGCGTTTCACATGTGTTGAGCGAGGCGCGGGCACTACGCCTGACGATCGTCCATGACCATGTCTTAGCGCGTCAGCTGATAGGCACTACAAAACTCGGCCACGCGGTTCCTATGCAATATTTCCAGCCTGTCGCGAAAGCATTCTTTGCCGCAGGCTTGGCCTAGTCATTGGAAGTCCACGACTGCCAGTTCAAAACTGACCTGGCTCCATGCTAGTGGCAAATGTCGGCTGGCCATCCGTGCCCCAGTGTCTCTGTCAGGCCAACCGCGCAACCGCGGGCCTGGGGCAATCACTCCCCTCGGATCTGCCACCCAGCAACTACGGCAAGTCCTCCGTGCATGACCTTGCAGCCTCTGCTGGCCGGTGCGTGGCGCAGTCCGAGGTTTTGAGGCCGGCAGTGCGGATTTGATTGGTGCAGCCGTTGGAATGCCCTCGTCAGCTAGTCGTCAACTAAGCGCCCTATGTTGAACAGCCGTGCTAACTTGAGCTCGGTTGCGAAACATAGGAGTACGAATCGTCATGTATGGTCGAATTGGTGGCTCATCCGATAGTTACCGCGCGCATAATGCCGGCGAGCAATCGGATGCAGGAAGCGAAGGGTTCGCGGACACATTTGCCCGAATGCACTTGTCCGGATCGGAAGGTAGCGGCGCCTCATCATCGGCGGCTCCCCAAGCATACTCCCTCAATTCCCGACCTCCTGTGGTGGAGATCAACAGGACTTCCTTCAGGAGACAGGTGAGGCAATTTCATGGTGATGAAATCACGCACATCGCCGACAATCCTCAAGAGTATTCGGAGTTCGTATCGTCACGAGCCAGGCGCACCGCGGACGTTGCTCAGCAATATGGCATCCGTCGAGATACGGAGCACGCGCGATATTTCAGTTACCAATTGGGAGACCGGAGTGCCGGACTGCTGAGAATGGAAGGCGGATTCAGCATGAACGAGTTCGAATCGGAAAGTTGGCGGGAACAATTTCCTGGTCGAACTGAGGTCACTTCCATAGTGGATCTTCAAGTCGCCCATCCGCTCGTCGAAAATGCGGGCGATATTCTGCTGGAGCATCAACTTCGGATAGACGGCGACCGACCGTTGCTGAATTGGCGTGCGGCTAATCCGGAAGCACAAGCGCGCGCGCAGACGATGGGGTTTGTTGAAGTGGATCATGGCGACCTGGTGCTTGACCCTACGCAGCATCCCGACAAATGGACGAAGAACAGTGCCGGTGAGTGGCAGCGTGCAGGCAAACCTCCACTCTATCTCCACAAAACCGAGGACAGCGACAGCAGCGATAGCGGGTCCGACGACGATTTCATGTGATTTGTCGACCCGCCGCCGAGCCTTGCAACTGGTGACGGTTGCAAGGCTGTTGGCAGTGAATGCTAATTGTCCGGCGACAGCCCCGCCTTAGCGCCAGCGCCGCCGAGCAATCCAGCCCATCTCCCAGACAATAAACTGCGGATGCGCATCGTGGGTGCTTGCGAGCGGATTGTATTCGGGCCGGAACTCCGCCTCTTGGATACGAGCTCTCCCGAATCCAATTTTCTCCACCACACCGTTGGGTCGTTGCGATGCGCCGATCCCGATCGGATCGGCTATGCCTGCTCCGCGCTCGCAGGAAGACCTTCCGCCTCGATCTTGGCGGCGCGATCTCGGCGATAAGTTGGATGGGAGGCAAGATACGCCGCCACGTCAACAGCAGGTAACGCGACATCGCAAATCGGCCCTGACGGTAGCCGATCGACTCCAATCGCCGGACCGCAACTCGCGCAGCGGCATTCGCGGTTTGGCCAGGAGAAATGCTCGCTGACTCACAGCGTGGCCGGCCGCATTCTGCCCTAGACTCCAAAGTACGTGCCCTGTCATGCAGCCTGCGCCGACGGGAGCTCGGCACGCGAATTGCGTGGTTGGCGGCCAAGCCCCGAGGTCAACAAAGACTTACAGAAAGCGGGGGTGAGTTTGCCGCGATGAATTATGACCTTCTCGCGACCGGACCTAGCATCGGCTTCCTCTCGCTCTCGATTGTAGCCGCGCTGTTCGTTGGATTTAACGTGGCAAGCGGTGAATTCGGAATCAGCCAGCCCTTCCAAGTTTCTGGCCATGACGGGGCGACTCGTGTGGATGTGCACCCACATCGGGCTCGGCATCGCACCATTGACCAGCATCTTGGGCTGCAGCTTCATCTCAAACAGCTTTCCTGGCTCGCCACGCAGCGCGACCGGTGCTTCCGGCGGCATCAATTCGTCGGCATTGCACAAATGTTCCAGGTATTTTTGCGCCGGAAATGCGTAGGTCTTCATGCAATCAGTCGTAATGCCGGCTTTTCCTTCATTCAATGCGTTGGCCTGTCCCAGCACCATGTTCAGCAACCCTTTGAGCTGGTCTGTGCGTTCGTGCACTTTGGGTAGCTGGGTGGAGGTGAGTAGCAGGCGTACATTACGCCCCTGCAACCCGGCGAGACAGGTTTGCATCTCAATGGCCTGGGCTCGCAGGTACTGGGCCACATCGTCCACGACCTTACCGGCCTCCTCAGGCTTCATCTGGCGCACTTGGGAGACGACGCTTTGCTGACCGGCCAGATCGAACTGCAAAAGTTCGTCCAATCGTTTGAGCCGCTCCGTCAATACCTCCATTGACAACGCGGCGCCCCCGATTGTCGAGCCTGCCCCCGACGAACTCGCAGCCACCTCTTGCGCTCTCACCTGTGTACTCGCAACTTGATCCGAGCGCGCGAGAACCTTGGCTGCTGGCACTGTGCCGGCGTTCGCAGCGACTGGTGTTGATGGCTGCCCGGCGGCAGAAGTCCCGGCGCGAGCTGCCGACTTATGCTTTGACTTCCCTTTCCTTCGCGCTGTAGTGCCTTCTGACACTGCAGCCGTACCAGCAGTGTCAGCCGGTATCGCAGCGCCTGCCCTGGCCGGCATCGCAGCGCCCGCCTGGGCCTGTGGCGCCATGATGGCTGACGGCGGAGACTGCAGGTTCAACAAGTGCATGGCATCGTGCGCAGTGATCCATGCATCGTCCACGATCCGTTCGAACAGTTTCAATGGGAGGCCGGCATCTGGGTAGGTATGGCTTAGCTTGGTATGCACCTCGTGCAACGCCAATCCAAAATCCGAAAGCCGCTCCATGATTTTTTCTACAACCGCGCAATCATGAGCGTTGAGTGTTTTGCCATCCATTATGCCCTTCGCCAAAGAGAGGGCGCGAAGAGCTTCTTGAGCGGCGCTTGCCATCAGCTGCACCACTCCATTTCGACCGACGAGGAGTTCCTTCAAATCTGGCTCGAACCTGCTCGCCCGCAGTTCAATCTTGGCCCGCGCAAGACCGATCCGCTCACGGACCAGCCAGATCCTGACACTCAGTACCGAGCCGGCACGCAGCCGCAGTGCGCACCGCTCGGCTTCCCGCATCACGGGCGTACCACTGGATAGGCTAGCGGTGGCAGCGCAGGCGGATCGCTGTCGTTCGGAGCGCCATGCCTTTTTTTCCCACCACTTAATTGCCGCCGTATGGTGGTTCTCCACATTTAAAATCAACAGCTCCTGCCGGTCCGCCTGGGAGTAGGAGTAGAGTCTATCGACCATACCTGCCGCTATCTTGGTCTTTTCGTCCAATTTCGTGATCGTCGACAGGCCAAGTTGGTCTACTTCATTCGCGGCGTCGCACACGATCTGGCAACATCTACGCACCTTGTCGTCTGGCATAATTGTCTGCGCCTCAGCCGCAGGCAGGCTAGCGCGGTACTCCAGAATTGCTGAGGCTGCACCGACGACCCGACTGATCAGCTCCACCGCCTCCTCGGGGACGTCGGTTTTCCTGGCCGCAGCCTCGCAATCAGTCAGTTGTTGAACAAGACTGTTCATTCTGAGCTGTGTCGGACTGATATCTTCATTTGACGATGAGCTGGTGCCTTCCACCTGCGCGGTTGATAGTTGGCTACCGACCGGCGCCATGGCTTCGCCCTCAGACATGGAGGGAGAACCGCGCCGCCTTGCGGCTGCGCCACGTGGCGCTACGGTTCCGCGTGGTGGCGCAGCGGCTCCACGTGGCGGTGTGTTCAGGATTTGATCTTCGCCAATCGAGGCGCCTGGCAGACTTTCGCGGGCATCGCCTGGACCGCGCGCAACTGGAAGGGAGGAGGGCCTCCTATCGGCGTCCCCAGAGCGCATCTGCTCCACAACGGAATCGAATGACTGTCCACCTTCTCCCGCAGCAAGACTTGATTGCGAAAGGGAACTGCTCGCCCGCCCCGCGCGGCTGGCTCCAGTTTCAGCCTGCGATTTCCGTGGTCGGCCAATGCCCTTCATATTGCGTCTCCGTAGTAGGCGAGAATGTGCTGCTATTGTGCTGGCGGCTGACGAGACCAGCGGCATCTTTCGGTTAACGTCACGGTCAGCCAGACCCGCGACGGCGTAATGTTCCCGCCAAAGTGCTTCTCAGTAGCAGGCCAAGATTGGCCCGAGCTCACAGGACTTTCGCAACGTTGCCATCGATGTCCTGAGATTATCAGCGCTTCAGTCCGCCGATTTCCAGGAACAGCGAATGAAATCAGACCAACTCGGCCAGCTCCCCTTCCTAGACACGTGCCTGACGATTTTATTGATGCGTCACTCCTCTCGTTCGCCACCGACAAAGTCACACATTTGCTTCAGAGAAGCGTGTGCGTTGCGTATCGCGCGGGAAACCATTTCGATCTATAGTTACAAAAAGTGTCGAGACGGGACCTTTGGATCCGAAGGTCAGGCACGGCCGGCCTAGATAGACCGCTTGGCTGACGATTAGCTGACGATGGGAGTTCTCACGAACAGGGCAAGAAAATCCGACCGCTTCAAGCTTTCGATATGGTGAGAAGAGGATCCGCACCGGCCTCCCAAAGCCGGCAGACCATCCCATGTTCGTACGGTCGCCGACCTTCTCGAGGCCAATGAGCTCACCGCGCCGGGCCGTGATGTGCAGGCGAGAGAATGGTGATGCAAAGACCGAGTTCCTGCTCGTTGCGTGCGCGCGTGGAGCCAGCAAGAATATGGTCATTGCGGTCATGCAGCACGTGGACCGTGTCTCCTGTTCGACACCACAGCGTCGAGATGCAAACGAGCTGCTGCGGCTGCCATTCGGTCGCGGCATGCGTGGACGGCGGGATTGGCCGAACAGCCGAGATCGTGGTCGACTGTTCGATGCGAGAGCAACATCCTGCAGAGCATACGGTTTTTGCGCTGGCCGGTTTTTGTCAAAAGCCGTCAGGTTCTCGAAAGCTCCCGCCCTTAGCTTGATCGAGGTTAACCTTTAACACGTCGCCGCCAATGGCAAATGCCGGAGTACCTGATGATAGCAGCAATTGGGAGTGGAGTTGGCAACCTCGGGACTTCCTTGATCCGAAAGGGCCATGGGGATTCGAAATCCGAGCATTCTGGTGATGGCAAGCCGGCTGATGGCAATGATGGCAAGCCAGCTGGTGGGAATGATGGCAAGGCAGCTGGCGGGAACGATCGGGCGGATAACCGGACCGTTTCAAATGATCAACTTCAAGACAACTCACAGTCTGCAGCACAAAGTGAAGCCTTCCAAAGTATCCTGCGATCGTTCGCGTTCCAATTCGCGAACGATGCGATGGCTGAGGCCGATGAAGCTTTGGATGACACAGAAGATGCCTGACGCGGGAAAATCCGGCGTGAGGTCATACAGGCCGTTATTGACGGCACAACTCCAACAGAAAAAGGAATGATCATGGCTGCAGTTGATAATAATAAAAAATCAGGCAATACCAATACCAGTAGCGCCGGCAATACCGATAAAACTAACAGTGGCACTCCCGGCAATACAAGCGGAGCTGATGCTACTGCTTTTCAGGCGCAAGTGCAGGAACTAACCAATGTTAGCTTGGAGGCGACGAAAAGGAGTGTCCAGTTGCGCACTCTAACGACCAATCTCCAGACCATCAAGAAGGCCGCCGACGAACGCGTTTCGTAATGTCGGAGGCGGGTTTTAGACTGCCCCCTAGCGCGTCTCCTTATTGACGCGACGTAGTCCCGAAATGAGCCGCATGGCAATTGCCATGCGGCTTCTATCCTGTTTGAGAGATGCTCTGTGGATGACGCCGTTTCCCTCCGTTTCGAAGTGCGTTCGGGGCACTATTGCGGTCTGACCGGCAAGACGGATCTTCAAAAGTGTTTAATCGGCAGCGGCTTCGATGCCGATTTGGTCTTTGTCGAGCAGGGACTGGCACCGCATCACCTTCGTGTAACTCTTCTTGGCAAGTCGATCGAACTGGAGGCGCTTGCACCCGGAATCAGTATCGAGGGCAACCGGAATATCGCCGCAGGCCAGTCCGTTGTTGTGCCCCTTCCTGTCGTCCTGCTCGTAGGCGAGATGTCCATTGCTTTGTCCGTGCAGGATGCAGAGCCGCCTGGTTCGACCGGCATACCGCGCCTACCGATCGGTGTGCTCGCCATGGTCATAATCAGCTCACTCGGGATCGGCGCGCTTTCAGGCACGATCTCCTATCTTGGCAATGCAAGTGGATCGAGCCCCAATTCACTTCGGGCTGAAGTCGCGTCCAGAACGATCAGTCACCGCGCTGACAATGAACTTACGGAGGCAGCGGCCCAAGAGCTGCAGGAGGAAGTCGATCGAGCGGGTCTTCTCGACGTCAAGATTGGGTCGGCAAAGGGTGTTGTGACCGCCGAAGGCACCGTCACGTCTGAATCGGTCATCAGCTGGCAGAAGCTTCAGCAATCGTTCGATCGTCGCACCAAGGGTACTCTAACACTGGTGAACGGAGTGCTCATCAAAGAGGAGAAGGCGCCATCCGCAATCGCGGTCGAAGCTGTGTGGCATGGGGTCCAACCATATATTGTCATCGACAGCGAGAAGTATTTTGTCGGCGCCATTTTGGCTGATGGATGGGTGGTCGAACGTATTGAGGACAGCCGTGTGCTGCTGAGCAGGAATGGCCGCATTGCTGCTCTCCAATATTGAAAGCTCGCAGGCCCCATCAAGCAGCACTCTATGGCCAGCCAAACATCCTGCCGCGCTCGGTGCTGACAAGCTGGCTGCGTTGGAAACATTTGCTGCCCAGCCATTTCGCGCCTGCTCGTGGCTCTCATGCAGGGTCACGCGCTGGCCAAGGCTGAGGCGCCTTCGGAGTTCGAAAGCCACGTTTCATGGCGTAACAGCAGAGTAAGTCTCAACCGATTGCAAAGGTATCTCGATGGCCAACGTCCTGCGTGACTTCATCAAGCGTGCGCCGGCCAGCCCGGATTTAATGGTTGCGTTGATGCTGCTTCTGGCTGTCGCGATGATGGTCATGCCTATCCCGGTCGTGGTGGTCGACGCCCTGATAGGATTCAATATGGGGTTGGCCATACTGCTGATGATGGTTGCCCTGTATGTCAGTACTCCACTTGATTTTTCCTCTTTGCCCGGCGTTATTTTGATTTCCACTGTCTTCCGTCTCGCGCTCACGGTCGCAACGACGCGACTGATCCTGGCCGAGGGGGAGGCCGGCAGCATTATTCATACTTTTGGCGATTTCGTCATTTCAGGCAATATCGTGGTGGGTTTCGTCATATTTCTGGTCGTCACCATGGTGCAATTCATGGTCCTCGCGAAGGGTGCCGAACGGGTGGCAGAAGTGGCGGCGCGTTTCACGCTGGATGCTCTGCCGGGCAAGCAAATGGCGGTCGACGCAGAGCTACGCAACGGCCACATCGATGCCAACGAATCCCGCCGGCGGCGCGCCGAATTGGAGAAGGAAAGCCAACTCTATGGCGCGATGGACGGCGCGATGAAATTTGTGAAGGGCGATTCCATCGCCGGGCTGGTGGTTATCTGCATCAACATGCTGGGTGGAATTTCGATCGGCCTGCTCTCCAAGGGCATGTCCTTCGGCGAGGTACTGCATCACTACACTCTGCTGACGATAGGCGATGCATTGATATCGCAGATTCCGGCCCTTCTGCTCTCCATTACTGCGGCGACCATCGTCACCCGTGTGACTGGGACGGCGAGGATCAACCTCGGTACAGAAATGGTCAGTCAGCTCACGGCCAGCACTCGAGCCTTGCGACTGGCGGCCGGCGTCCTGGTTGTAATGGGGTTCGTTCCTGGGTTTCCCCTCCCCGTCTTTCTGATGCTGGCCGCAGTGTTCGCTGCGGTAAGCATTGTCAAGGCTGATGTGCTGGGCGCCGGCACTGCCGATGCGAAAGGTGGAACTGCAGCGGAGCCTAAGCAAGCCGCGCCTGCGAAGGAATTCCCGATCGCATTTTTTCTAGCGCCAGATCTTATGCAGGCGGTCGATCAAGCCGAATTGCAAAAACATATTGGGCGCGTTTCGCTCCTGGTCACAGCCGATCTGGGCATTATCGTTCCTCGCATCCCTGTCTTGGTTGACGAGCAGCTGCCTGAATCGCAATTCCGAATTGATGTCGAGGGCGTGCCAGTCGAACAGGACGCCTTAGATCCAAACCAGATGGCGCTCCGAGCCGATGTAGCGCACGTCGACTCGAGCGGTGTCCCCCTTAGACGTGAGCCGAAAACGGACAGACTCCCGGTTGAACATACCCCTGCAAAGGCCCTTACGGGCGCCGGCACGGAGCATAGGGCTCCCGGCGAACTCCTCGCCTTGCGCGTCCATGCAGCGTTGACCCGCTACGCACCGCGATTGGTGGGCATCCAAGAGACCCGACATTTCCTGGGCCGAATGGAGCAGGAATATTCTGAGCTTGTGAAAGAGGTGCTACGCACGACGCCGATTCCTCGGATTGCCGATGTTCTGCGCCGCCTCCTGGAGGAAGGTATCCCAATCCGCCACACCCGTCTCGTGTTGGAGGCATTGGCCGAATGGAGCGAGCGTGAGCAAAACGTTGCCCTGCTGACGGAATATGTCCGTTCTGGTTTGAAGCGACAGATCTGCCACCGCCATGCCAACACGGAGGGCATCGTGTCCGCCCTGGTCGTCGAGCGCGAGAGCGAGGATGTGATGCGTGGCGCGGTTCGAGATTCGGATGCAGGCCCCTATCTCGCACTGGAGGATCGGCAAAGCGAAGCCATGCTATCACAGATACGTCAGGTCCTTTCGAACGCAGAACCGGGTCAAACCCGCCCTATTCTGTTGACGTCGATGGATGTCCGACGTTTCGTCCGCGGCTTTCTGACGCGAAACGGGGTTGATCTCGCCGTGCTGTCTTATCAAGACCTCGCCTCCGACTTTACAATTCGCCCCGCAGGATCCGTCACACTCCCGCACGGATCGAACAGCGGATTGTTAGAGTAGTCCCACCTTTCCTAACTGAACGCCACGCGCCTCCCCGATAACTGAGAGATAACATGAATAGTAATACAGTTTCTCCATCGCCTATGTTTCTGCGCCGGAACTCACTTCTTTTTGCCGTACTCGCCATTCTGCCTTTGGGCGGTTGCGCCAGCTGGCAAAAGCCGGCTCTTTCCGTGCAGGAGACATCTTCCCCCGAGTTGCTCAGCGCCGATCAAATCGATCCGGCTATGCGCGAACGCATTTTGCGCGAAGTTGGTCAGGATGTTCAAGAGCGGGCTTTGCGGGATGAGGTGAAGCAGCACCCGGACAATGTTGATGCGGCGATACGACTTACAAATGCCTTGGTGGGCCAGAAGCGCCCGCACGAAGCGGTTGAGGTGCTCGACAGCGTCTTGGTTGCAGCCCCAGGAAACGTACGTGCATTGAATGCGAAGGGCGTGATTTTGGACATTGAGGGGCGGCATGACGCGGCACAGGCCCTGTATCGGCGAGCTCTCGAAAACGAGCCAGGCAATCAGATGGTGCAGCATAACTTCAATCTGTCGCTTGCCTTTAACGGCAAGTCCAAACAACCAAGGTTAGCACGATCGCAATAGGTGGGCACAGTGCATGCGCAGCCTGTTCCCCGGCTCGAACACGCGCTCGGCTCCCATCATAGATGGCCCCCTGAAGAGAGCCATATCTATGCAAAACAGTTGCTCCAGATCTGGCCGGCAGAGATCGGCAGGAGAGCCGGATGACATCACGCGGCCACCCGCAAGGCCACCCGCCTCGCTTCGTTGCCAGAGCGCCCTCTCCCTCGCCGGTCACCGTCTCGCAATGCGGCGACCTGGCTTAAGGCGGTCGACCGAGCGCCCGATGCAGTAGCCATGAATACGTAACGCAGCGATGGACCCGCCGGATCGTGTCGCGCTTGTGCTGGCCGTCCCTGCCATTACAGCACGGTGATTGTAGCTGGATCATATTCTAGAGGCATCGATGGTGTGGATGCCTTCGATCCAAACAATCGATTTGTTGAATTCGTCCGCCTGAGGAAATTAGCTGCGGCGATCCGACTTCCGACGCCTGCAGGTGCAAAACCAACAGCGTGAGCGCTGCGGGTCCGGAGGCAGGCTGCAAAGTGCAATCACCAGCGCTGATAAGCGGCAAGTGAAGAATGTATCGCTCGGGCGACTCCTGTGTTGTGCACGGTTGCCCCGCGAGGTGAACTGTAGCAGCTTGGCAGCTCAGCGTTCACGAAAGGAGAAAAGATTTGGGGCCAAGCAAAGACCGGCTTTTTTGATTGTCTTGCTGTATCGCTATGGTGGGGCGGGCGCGAACGCTCCCATAATTCAATACGCTGCCTTTAGCGATGGACGATGACGGGATGCGTCGCCGAGACTTCAATGGTGGAGGAGCAGCGCACCCGTCGATCCATTTGCTTTCAGCGGCAACCGCCACTATGAAGCGACACTTCGCCCAACTGTGTTTCAAGCTGCCCGGAGAAGTTTATGACAGAAGAACCCCACAAGACCGACATCCTCATCGAGCTCACTGCCGATGTTGTATCAGCCTACGTCTCCAACAACCCCGTCCCGGCGGGGGAGCTTCCTGCCCTGATCGCCCAAGTGCACGGGGCTCTAAACGGCACGGCTGGACTCATACCGGCAGAAGAGCCTGTGCCTGTAAAAAAACCTGCTGTCCCGATCAAAAAGTCGATCGAACCGGACTACATCATTAGCCTTGAAGACGGCAAGAAATTCAAATCGCTAAAGCGCCATCTGGCGACGCACTATGGTCTGACCCCAGACGAATATCGCGCCAAATGGGGTCTGCCGTCGGATTATCCCATGGTGGCGCCGAATTACGCCGCTGCGCGCTCCGCCTTGGCCAAGACCATGGGACTCGGCCGCAAACCGAAAGAGCCGGAAGCCCCAGCCACGGCGCCGGCGAAACGGACCCGCAAGAAGGTCGCAGCCTAAATCCGTATCAACAGTCGTTCGGACGCGCAGCAGCCGTTGGCCCAATCTGCGCGGAATCAAAGGGCGGGGATGAGCCCCGCCTTTCCCGTCCAAGAGCCTCATTTCCAGAGTAATTCATGATGGCTCCAGCAATCCCTGCCGCGGCATTAACTTGCATGCTCCGGCCCGGGTTTCGAGCCGTCAATGCGTTCCGGCGATGACGAACCTTGCCAAGGCTTTCCCGGACCGTTAGCCAGCCTTGCTGAGGCTGCCTGCAGAGGACTTTCCCGTGCGGCGATCCTGTTCCACCTCGTAGTTGATCTTCTGGCCCTCATTAAGGGTCGACAGGCCCGCTCGTTCAACAGCGGAAATGTGGACAAAGACATCCTGACCGCCGTTGTCAGGCTGAATAAAACCAAAACCCTTCGTGCTGTTGAACCACTTCACCGTTCCAGTCGCCATATCCATTCCTTTGTAATAAGTCGCAACTTAGGCAGGCCATTCACGCCAGCCTGATTTGTACACGAGACTTTAGGCGCATCAAAATCGGAAAATTGCAAGGCCCACTCGATCGCCTGATCTCCAGCAGCAACTGCAACATATGCGAGGCGCGTGCCAGACGAGGCGTATGCCAGACGTTTCGTCGTGCGCTGTCGCTCGAACGTTGACAGAAACAATGACACACCTTGCAAACTCGGCACATCTTGTGGACGTGCTCGGGTCGCTTCTCGACTGCGATACCCGCTCCTGACCGGGTATCGTCGGCCAAAATGAGGGTTTTTGTCATGTGCCGCCAGACCGAAAGATCAGGCGCGCAGCGACCTGCACATTCAAACCGGAACCCGCGAACCTCGATTAGCTTCTGCCTGCTCCGAAGGGCGGTAGCCTGCTCTGAGGCGGGCCACTGTCGGGTTGAAAACCAACTGTCGGGTTCGGAACCCCAGATTGTCGGCAAGGTACGCGCCGCCCACTGGTTGGCCAAAGGGGCACTGGCTCCTGATCCTGCCGCCATGCTCGCCCGATCTCAACCCGATCAAGACAGGTCTGCTCAAAACTCAAGGCGCGGCTGCGGAAGAAGGCGGCCAAAACTTTCGACGCTCTCTGCGGAACTCTCGGCGATATCTGCCAGCTGTTGGAGCCAAATCAAAAACCATTAATTGCGACAGGTGATTTTATGACATTCATTGCGAAGAGGCCAGAATGAACAGCGGAAGAGAGTAGCAGCTCTCTGGTCGCGGCGAGGTGGATCGTCGACACGATCGGCACCTGGCCCGTGCGGGGATCGCACCGCAGCCAGCACCAGAGCCAGATCTTGACCGCTTGCCTTGCTCAGGCGCCACAACAACGAGTGGCTGGAAGCAGATCCACGTGAACTCAGCGATATCGATCAGACGATGCTTACCCTCATGAAAGCCGATCCCGACGCTGTCCAGCGCCGCGAAATCCTGACCAGCATATGGCGCATCGGATGCCACCGCCTGCACACTCACCATCGACATGCCGGAACTCGGAACCAAAGGCCGCAAGCCTCGCCGGCCTCGGCAAAATGGAGCGGCCGCGCCTTCATCCGGGGCGGCCGGGCCAATGTTCGCCAGGCCCTCTACATGCCCGGCCCTTCGCCCTGCGCTTCAACCCCGACCTCAAGGCAAAATACCAGGCGCTAAAGGCGGCAGGCAAACCCGCAAAGGTCATCATCTTGTTGCGAAAGCTCCTCATCCTAGCAAACGCTCTCCTCAAGGCGCAGCGAAAATGGCCCCTAAAACCCTTGACCGAAACGGATACCTTAGCCTTTCAGGTGAGGCGGGCCGAGATAGACCAACCGCGGGTTTAACTTCGCGAGTTTAAGCTGATTATGCCGATGCAACTCTAGCGCCTGCGCGACCGTTTTAGCTTCCATCAACAAGGCGGCAGGGTGGGAGGAAGTACCCTCCCCTGCCGCGAACAAGCTTTGGACAAAGCCCCACCTTGTCCGTAATGTGATCGGGAGGCCGGGGCGCGGCGGTGCTCAGCGGATGTGACGCGCGAGATCTGCGACCCTACCCATCAGCACTTCCATCGGTCCTCGCTGGAAGACGCGCAGCCAAAGCACCGCAAAAGTGCTGATAACCACAACGAAGCCAAAGAGCGTGGACAGGCTCTCGTCTTTGAAAATGTTTATCTTCATAAGATAGGCTATTCCCGCAATGTGCAGCACATAGGCCGTCAAAGACATCGAGCCGACTGCGATTATTGGCCAGACCAGCTTTCGCAGACGCGGGAGCGCATCCACAGCGAGCATGCAAGCCGCCAAGATGATCATTGCGCAACCGGTGCTGCCCACGATCGAAAGCGTCGTTTCGCTATGAGGTGCGGCTATCCATGACGACTTGACTATAAATGACGACTTGGAAGGCTCAAAAGCGCCGTCAACGTCAGACCACCACAAGGAGGTTTCAGTCAAAGCGCGGGAACTCAGCGCGAGCAAGGATCCCCCATGGCCCAACACGGCCAGCGCGACCCCCGCCAGACCAAGGCGCCAATGCGCTGCTAGCGTATTAAGATTAAGGCGCGCGATGGCCATGCCAGCGATGAGGAAAGGAACCCAGGTCACCGCGGGATAGTAGCCGTTGACCATGAGGTTGAAGACCGGGTCGAGGAGGTTGGGGGCAACCGACAGAAGGGAGGAACGGACTTGCGGGAGAACTAATGCCGTAGCGGCAGCGATCAAGCCCAGCTGATATGAGCTGAGCCGATGGAGCGGCAATACCAACAAGAAGCAAATTCCGTAGTATTCTAGGATGACTTCGACCTGGGTACCGAGGCAGCCCAGGATTGAGCCAAGCGCGAGCAAAACAAGGGCACGAATTGCGACTCTGGCGATGGCCTGTCTACCGGCTATCCCCGACTTCGGCGCCTTGCGACCTGTAATCAGGAGGATTGAAAAACCGGCCAATACGGCAAACAGGGCCGACGGCCGCCCATGGGTTAGTTCCATCAGAAACCCGACTAGTCCTCCTTCGCCGGGGTCGGGACCGAGATGGGCGGCATACATCCCGAAGACAGCCAGGCCCCGAGCGAGGTCGATGCCGACCAGCCGATCTACTACCGACCCATTCCTAGCGTCGGCAACCGGTGCCTTCATTACCATGGTAGATTCCCTTGTTGGGTGTGTGGATCGCGGGAGCCGCGATAGGAGAGCCGGTCGGCTGCTGCCGTCGCCTCGTGAAAGGGTTCAAAACATCGCGCCATCTGGCGCATCGAGCCGGCGACAGAGCTGTTCAGCCATTAGCCTGGGGTAAGAACAACAGATCGGCTCACAAAGCCTGTGTCACGGACCTGAAAAGTGGTGTCGCGGAACCGTCGTTTTTTGCATGATGGCTAAGCCGAGAGATCCACTGCACCGACGAGAGACTCAGCGACGTTAGATATCCGATCAGTACGCCGCGGCTCCGCCGGTGACGATCACCCCGGGTGTCAAGGCCAGGGCGTAAACCTGCCATAATCTGTGGTAGTGCGCCCGCGACCAATCCGTTCGACAAAGCTCGGCGCATGGTCGAGCCAATCATATTCTTCCATGTGGCTGTTGCCTGAAAAACCGAAGACGCCGTTCGCTGGTCCAGCTGTTCCAGACCTCGGCCTGCGTCGGTCATTAGAACCGGCGCGCCTGTTTCCCAAATCAATTTGCTGATGCAGCCGCCGGGGGTCACATTGAGCAAAAGTGCCGAGGTCAGGACGGGTTTCATAGGGGCTCTTCGTTTGGCTTTGTTAACGACCCCTTTCTTGCAAGTTGTAGCTGACAGCAGCCTGAAAGCTCCCCAAATAATTCGCTGCCGCCGGTTCAGCCTATTGTCAGCTTCGACCAATAAGATGGGAGCCTTGCCCTCATACCGGAGCTCGGCAGCATGATGCGAATACTGCTCACTGAAGACGATAAGGACCTTGGAAGTGCTATGCACGATCATTTGGTGGCTGGTGGCCACGCGGTCGACTGGGCCAAGAACCTGTCCGAAGCGCGCGATTATGCAGCTGTGGTCGGCTACGACCTTATTTTGCTCGACGTTCACCTGCCGGACGGCAATGGGATCGACTATCTGCGGGAGCTGATCAAGGAACTTGAATCGGCACCGGTCATCATTCTGACAGCCTGCGATCGGATTTCGCATCGCATCGAGGGCTTCAACGCTGGAGCCGACGACTATTTGGTCAAGCCGTTCGATCTGGGGGAACTCTCAGCGCGTATCCATGCAGTGGCACGTCGCCATGGGCATTTTCCGGAGCCGCAATTTTCGGTTGGGACGCTTTCCATACAGGCAGCCGAGCGACGCCTCTTCCGCGACGGGCAGGAGGTCTACCTGACTTGACGCGGATGGGCGGTGCTCGACTACCGTCTGCCCCAGCCCTGCACGGTCGTTTCAAAAGGGAAGATCGTGGACGCGCTTTTCGGCAGACGGCGCTGATTCATACTCTAAAAGAAAATTCGGCTTCCAGTTGCCTTGGCCATGACTGCCCTTCCCGAGAGATGGGTGACAGTTCATTCCGGATAGATGGGTTACACTTTCGGCCCTTTGCAAGGAGAGCAAGGTGCCTTGGAAGGAGTGTAACGTCATGGAAGAGCGGCTGAAGTTCGTCGCCCGGCTGCTGGACGGCGAGAAGATGGCGGTGCTTTGCCGGGAGTTCGATATCTCGCGCAAGACCGGCTACAAGATCCTCACGCGCTACAACGACAGCGGCCTGGAGGGGCTGACGGACCGATCGCGGCGGCCCTATCGCCACGCCAATCAGCTTCCGTTTCAAATCGAGAAGCTGATTGTGCGCCTCAAGCAAGACAAGCCGACATGGGGTGCGCCGAAGATACGCGAGCGGCTGGCCCGGCTGTATCCGGATGTGCACCGGCCCGAGATCTCGACCGTGCATGCCGTGCTCGACCGCCACGGCATGGTCGAGCGCCGCAAGCGCAGGCGCAACAGGGCGACGGGGACACCACTTTCAAACGGCTGTCGCCCTAACGATCTTTGGTGTGCCGACTACAAGGGCGAGTTCGGCAGAGAACACGGCCGGGACAGGGGATCACAAACACTTGACCGTTCCAGACCCTGGCAGTGGCGCATCGATTGACCGTTGGCTCTGTTCGTGGGCACCGAAAATAGGGCCTTCTTGGTCCTCGGCAGAGAATATGGCCCGGACGGGGGATAACAAACACTTGACCGTTCCAGACTCTGGCAGTGGCGCATCGATTGACCGTCGACTCTGTTCGCGAGCGCCGAAAATACGGACGACCCCTATGGTCAAAGTGCACTTCTGACCTGCTAGGCACTGTTCGATAACTGGAGGCACCCGCTACGGTGCCCTCGTATTTAAGACACCTGTCAGTTTCAAGCCTGGACATTGACGCGTGGCGCGGCTGCCATTCGTTGACCGCCACGTCGAATTGCCCGCCAACCAGTGTACAGCCGCCGGTGGTCACATTGAGCAAAAGTGCCGAGATCAGGAGGGGTTTCATAAGGCCTCTTCGTTTGGCTTTGTTAACGACCCCTTTCTTGCAATTGTAGCTGACAGCAGGCTGAAAGCCCCCAGATATTCGCTGGCGCCGGTTCAGCCTACTGTCAGCTTCGATCAATAAGGCAGGAGCCTTGCCCTCATACCGGAGCTCGGCAGCCTGATGCGAATACTGCTCACTGAAGACGATAAGGACCTTGGAAGTGCTATGCACGATCATTTGGTGGCTGGTGGCCACGCGGTCGACTGGGCCAAGAACCTGTCCGAAGCGCGCGGTCATGCAGCTGTGGCCGGCTACGACGTTATTTTGCTCGACGTTCACCTGCCGGACGGCAATGGCATCGACTATCTGCGGGAGCTGATCAAGGGGCTTGATACAACGCCGGTCATCATTCTGACAGCCCGCGATCGGATTTCGCATCGCATCGAGGGGCTCAACGCTGGCGCCGACGACTATTTGGTCAAGCCGTTCGATCTGGGGGAACTCTCGGCACGCATCCGTGCAGTGGCACGTCGCCAAGGGCATTTTCCGGAGCCGCAATTTTCGGTTGGGACGCTTTCCATACAGGCAGCCGAGCGACGCCTCTTCCGCGACGGGCAGGAGGTCCACCTGTCTGGACGCGAATGGGCGGTGCTCGACTGCCTTCTACGCCGGCCCGGTTCGATCGTTTCAAAGGGGAGGATCGAGCACGCGCTTTATTCATTCAATTCGGAGTTCGAGAGCAACACAGTGGAGGTTTATGTCAGCCGGCTCCGCAAGAAGATCGGCGGGGATAGAATAGCAACCGTGCGTGGCTCCGGATACAGGCTCGTGGTCACATGACGAACTCGAACAGCATGACGAGAAAGCTGATATCGTGGTTAGGCGGGGCAACGCTCCTGGTTTGGATCGCCGCCCCAACCATTGCTGCGTTCATTTTTTGCAATAATGTAAACGAAAGTTCGGATGACTTGCTCCAGGCGAGCGCAGAGTACAGAGAACCAGAGCTGATCAAGGTCTTGAATGGAAAACACGTTGATCAATACAATAACCACTTGCCAACTTATGAAAAGTACTGGACCTATCGTGAGCAGGTTATTAATAAGTACGGGGTAGTGCTTATTTCTGAACCGGAAGAGGGTCAGCAGCCCTTCCCTGATGCTCCGCTGAGTAACGGCTTTTGGCGAAACGCTGATTACCGCGTCTACACAGAGGAGATCCAAGACGGCGTGTATCATCAGTTGGCCGAACCGCTTGATGGCCGCCGTACCACAATCGCGAAGGGCGCACTTTTTGTCTTCCTTCCGACACTCGTGCTCCTGCCCTTTAGCTTAGCTGTTTGGTGGATCGTGATCCGGCGCTCGCTGCGGCCAATCGAGGTACTGCGACAGCAGATCGGATCGCGCGACGGCGGCAATCTGTCACCAATGGACTTGGGCGATTTCCCGGCAGAGTTGGCTCCAATCGCGGCATCCGTCAATCGGCTTCTCGATCGTCTGCGGGCGGCTCTCGAGGCCGAACGCGAGTTCGCCGCAAACAGTGCGCATGAACTGCGCACGCCGATCGCAGGTTCAATCGCTCAGATGCAGAGATTAGTGGCCGAGCTTCCCAATGGGTCGGCCAAAATGCGTGCGCGCGGCATCGAGCAAGCGCTGTCGAGCCTTGGCCGCCTTGTCGAAAAAGTGCTTCAGCTCGCTCAAGCCGAATCGGGGGTTGGCATGGCGGATCACGCGATCGATCTTGTCCGATCGGTTCGGCTGGAAATCGACGACCTGAGGAAAAAGCCGCAATATGCCGGACGCCTGCATCTTAACGTCGACGGCTGCCCCACTTTGATGCGCAAAGTGGATGTCGATGCGTTTGGGATCCTCCTTCGTAACCTGATCGAGAATGCGCTGATACATGGACTGCCCACTGTTCCGACAACAGTTTCCGTCCAAACTGATGGAACCATCGCTATTGCAAACGCCGGACCGGTGGTGCCCCTCCCCGACCTCGAAGGGCTTACAAAGCGATTTAGTCGTGGTGCTACTCCTGCTGCGGGCTCAGGCCTTGGTCTACATATCGCTAACATGGTTATCCAGCGGATCGGTGGCAGTCTAGAGCTTGCGTCGCCCGCCCGCGGTCGCAATGATGGTTTCGAGGCGATCATACGAATTCCTCAATGACACCGGTGAATTCGACGACAGTTGGACACAGGGCGGATTGCTGGCAAGGCTGCTGACATGGCGAACTGTACGGCAGTATGTATACGGCGTAGAAATCGTACTTCACACAACGCATTTCGGCCGCGGCAATCAATGCCGCTATCATCGTCTGAGCAGTTCGATCGAAGCGACACGACATGATCGGCAAAATCGAAGGCTCCGCCTCACCGCTCGCTCGATTTCGCCCGGGGAGAAAAAAGGCCATCCGAGAAAGTGCAAGCCGCCGCGAAAAGGCGACGTGTCCAATTGTCTGGGTGCCCCTGTGCGCCGGCCCGATCGGGTTGGCGCAGGTCCAGTAAGGACCCGGACCAACCATTCCATTTAGACGACCGGCAGGTTTTAATCGGCGTCCGGATCGCCGTCCCAAAATGCCCCAAGTATACGGCTAGAAAGGCTGCCAACGATCGAGCTTTGGTCGGAGGCGTGCTTGTCAGCGTCTTGGGTGCTTGACCGGCCTTTGCAATGGCCATCGCCATCGCAAGTATCGTGCGTGGCCAGTGAGACCGCAATTTCATCAGCCTGGAGCCGACCGTATCGGTGCTTTTTTATGATTTAGGGATTTTTCGTTTTCCTCTTGGATCATCACGGGTTTGGAGAGGATCTGGTGTTAAGTGCCATTCGGAGCGCCGGCGAACCGCCCGAAATTAATGTGGTCGAGTGATGAAGCCTCCCGAATGCGTTAAACGAGACCCTTTATGGCGGCCCTGGCTGACAACAGTCTGAAAGCTGCAAGCGGCATGCGAAAATGGGGCGATCCTGAATGACGACAGATGCTATCAACATGAAAGAGGCTCGCCCTGAAAGCTGAGCACGCTTTATGCTCAGGCTGCTGACAAGGCCAAAGCAGCGTAAGTGCGTCGTGAAATCCAAGGTCCACATGGGTCGTCGCGCGTCCCGTGCGCCTGGGAAGGCGCCGGCCCGGCCAAGCTTTCCCAGCTCGTCCGCATGATGCTTCGCTGAGCGTCAATGGACGTTGGCGCGAGACCAAGGCGTCGTGCGTTGCAATCCGGACGGTCCAGGGTATCAGGAGTTTCACGGCCTCGGCCCGCTTGGCTGGCCACAGTTGAAGCTCCAACGTACCGGCTGGCACCGGGAAATTGGGCTCTGCGCTGCCTCAACGCTGATGGCACGGTCAATGCTTGCCTACCGATGGGGCCGCCCATGCCGTGATGCTGTCGGTCGACGTTCGCAAACCAGACCCTCGCGAGACCCAGCGAAGGGGCTCGCCGGTACGACGAGGGACCTTACCTCTTTATGCGCGGCATCATTATCGAGGATGACATGTTGCCTTACACGTCGTCCCTCGCGCTCGGGTCTTTGTGGGGCGGATGAAGTCCTGATCGCGGTGGCACTGCTGCATGTTTGCGTAAGACCCATCCAGTCACGATCGCGCTGTCCTTCGATGTCGCGGTGCTGATAGGCGGGCAGATCGGTGTGCGCGGCGCCCGCCAAAGGATCGTCGTCACGCCGGAGGAGGCGAGCGTCATAGCCGGCGCGCCGGCGAAAGGCGCTTTCTGTCGGATGCCCGACAATGTCGGATATCGCAAGTATCAAGGTTGGATCAAACCTTGCGAATCGGGGCTTTCTTACTTGGCACGGGGCATGCTCAGGTATCCGCAAACACCCAATGGATAACGAGCAGACTTCCCATGGCCTCACCATGCCGAAAGTTTCCCGGACGCATCCAAAGATGAGGCTCGCGTCAGGCCCAGCAACACGCTGACGGCTCATGTGGCTCGGCGTCGCGTGCCGATCCACTTTCTCCCAATAGGCGTTCGGGAGACATAGATCCTTCAAAATGAGGAACAGATCACTTTGCCAGGAACGCAGCCCATAACCCCACTCTCCCTATCAGAACTACCAAGCAAGCCCCGCACTCATGGGCTTCGCAGGACGTCCGTTGCGTCCGAGTTGGTCGGCGCGGGGACGGCTCCGATCCCCGTCGCATGGGAGGACGGCAAGGCGAGGGATTTCGTGCTCGACAACGGCATGGAGGTGGTCGTCATTCCCAACCACCGGGCGCCGATCGTCACCCACATGGTGTGGTACAAGATCGGCAGCGCCGACGAGCCGCCGGGCAAATCCGGCATTGCCCATTTTTTCGAGCATCTGATGTTCAAGGCGACGACCAACCATGCGGCCGGCGAATTCGACCGCGCAGTGTTCGAGATCGGCGGCTCGCAAAATGCCTTCACCTCCTCCGACTACACCGCCTTCTATCAGACAGTGGCGCCGTCGGCGCTCGAGCTGATGATGAGCTTCGAGGCCGACCGAATGCGAAACCTCATCCTGACCGACGATGTCGTCAAGACCGAGCGCGACGTGGTCATCGAGGAGCGCCGCTCAAGCACCGACACCAACCCGCAGGACGTGCTCCATGAGGAGATCGACGCGACGCTGTGGCAGAACCAGCCCTATCGCATCCCGATCATCGGCTGGATGCAGGAGATCGAGCAGCTGAACCGCGTCGACGCCACCGCCTTCTATGAAAAGTACTATTGGCCCAACAACTCCGTGCTGATCGTGGCCGGCGATGTCGAACCGGACACGGTGCGGGCGCTGGCCGAAAAGACCTATGGCAAGGTGGCGCGTGGACCTGACCTGCCGCCGCGCATCCGGCCGGTTGAGCCCGAGCAGAACACCAGGCGCACCGTCACGCTCTCAGACGCCCGCGTCAGCGTGCCCAGTTTTTCGACGCAGTGGGTGGTGCCGTCCTACCACACCGCCAAGCCGGGCGAGGCCGAAGCGCTCGACCTGCTGGCCGAAATTCTCGGCGGCGGTAACCGCGGCCGGCTCTACCAGGCGCTCGCTGTCCAGCAAGGTATCGCTTCCAGCGCCCGCGTCTATTTCCAGGGCACTATGCTCGACGACACCAAGTTCGCCATCTATGGCGCACCGCGCGGCGATGCCAAGCTGGCTGATCTCGAAGCGGCGGCCGCTGCCGAAGTCGCCCGCATTGCCGAGGATGGTGTCAGCAACGAGGAACTAGGCAAGGCCAAGGACCACTATTTGCGCAATATGATCTTTGCGGAAGACAACCTGGACTGGCTCGCCAGCATCTACGGCTCGACGCTGGCCACCGGCGGTACCGTGAAGGATGTCGAGGAACGGCCGAATCGCATCCGCAAGGTTACCCCCGAGCAAATCAAAGCAGTTGCCGCCCGCTATCTCGCGTTCGACCGTTCGACCACGGGCTATCTCTTGCCCAAGACGCAGAATCAAGAGATGACGCTCGGCGCTCGGCCCCATGCTGCGATGAACATCCAGGAGGTGAAGTCCGAAAAGGGCATCATCGCCTGGCTGGTGGAGGACCACACAGTGGAAATCGTCAACATCGGCTTTGCCTTCAAGGGCGGCACCAAGCAGGACCCGGTCGGGAAGGAGGGGATGGCCAAACTGATGGCCGGCCTGTTCATCGAAGGCGCTGGCCATTACGACAGCGATGCCTTCCAGGTGAAGCTCGACCATGCCGGCGCCGAAATGAGTTTGGACGCGCAAAGCGACGACATCTACGGATCGGTGTGCATGCTTTCCAAAAAGCAGGACGCGGCGTTCGGCCTGCTTCGGCTCGCGCTGAACGCGCCGCGCTTCGACCAGGGGCCGATCGATCGCGTCCGCGCCGAGATTGTCTCCCGCATCGTCGGCAGCGAGCGAGACCCTAACGCCATCGCTCAGCGCAAATGGCTGCGCGCGATCTATGGCGCGCATCCTTGTTCAAGGCTGGGAGAAGGCACAAAAGAGAGCCTGCCCGGCATCACGCCGTCCGACCTCCGCGCCTTCCACCAGGCCATTTTCGCTCGCGACGGGCTCCATATTGCCGTGGTGGGTGACATTG
Source organism: Mesorhizobium sp. XAP4 (assembly GCF_029269325.1). Lineage (NCBI taxonomy): Bacteria > Pseudomonadati > Pseudomonadota > Alphaproteobacteria > Hyphomicrobiales > Phyllobacteriaceae > Mesorhizobium > Mesorhizobium sp. XAP4. Next base: position 75,609 of record NZ_JARIXW010000010.1, read on the forward strand.
ACGCGAACACGTTGAGGGAAAGGCTTGACCAGCTGTTTGGTGATTTGCCTGAGCAACAAACCCTCGTCCCCGTCTACGATGTCGCGCCGAAACTCGGTCAACTGGTGGAGGAGAACTACGACCTGCCGCAGACTTCGCTGACGTTGGCCTGGCCTGGCGTGAAGCCTAGCGCGCCGGATTTCTACGCGGCCGTGCTGCTGAACGACATCCTTGGCGGCTCATACTTGACTTCCCGCCTTTACGAGGAGGTACGTCAAAAACGCGGCCTTGCCTATCACGTCAGCTCTGAACTAACCCTTGACTCGCTTCTGGTTACGACAGAGACACGCTCGGACTGCGCTGCCCAAACACTGAGCATCGTGCGAGATGTGGTAAAGCAGATGGCGCAGCAAGGACCGACCGGGGCCGAGCTCAAGGCGGCGAAGAAGCACCTGATCGGCGCCTATGCCATCGACCAACTGGGCTCGACCCGCTCGATCGCAGACCGGCTCCTGGATTTGCAGATTCACAAGGCCGACGTCGACTACAACCAGCGTCGCGCCCGCAGCATCGGTCGGGTGACGCTCAAACAGGTCAAGGCGGCGGCCAAAAAGCTGCTTTCGGCTGAGCCCGCCATTTTGGTGGTCGGCCCGCCGCTGGGCGGCAAGGATGAGTAAAGAAACTCATCTCACCTTCCTTCTTCATCGGGGCTTCTCGTGGGAAGAGCGAATGTGGAGGCCCGTGGGCCAAGCAGATCATGCAGACGCGCGGAGTCGTTTTCGCCGACCTTGCGCGGCATTGGCGGTCCGGCGGCCTCTCGCCGAAATGGCGCTCCTCAGCATGTATGCCGCCTTTTTGCAGAATTCCGTCGCATGCCACCAGCAGGCATGGTGGATGAAGCAAACATCCGACTGCTTAATCCATCAATTGATGAACCGCGGGCACTCAAACTAACGAAACTGCTGTCTTTTCATCGGGCTAGCGTGGTCTACCAGCTGCTTTGCCGAGGCCCTACGACGAACCCACTGGTGCAGAATACACACTGACGGCCTGTCGACCTGGATGTTCGCTGCGTTGAGGAGGAATCCGGTATTGCCCCTGTGCCTGCCGATGATCCGCCGTCTGAAATCCCCGCACCTGTTTGGAGCCATCGACCGCCTGCCGGCACTCGGCAGACCAGTTGGCAATAAGACGTTCGAGGTCGTCAATCCGTCGACCGGCGAAGTTTTGGCAGAGCTTCCCGATATGGGCGTGGAGGAGACACGTGCTGCGGTAGACAAAGCCTATGTTGCGCAGTCGGGATGGGCCGCGTTGACGGCCCGAGAACGTAGCGACGTTCTTTGGCGATGGCATCAGCTGATCATCGACCATGCAGGCGATCTCGCCGCGATTCTGACTGCGGAAATGGGCAAGCCGCTTGCCGAAGCCATTTCAGAGGTATCGCATGCGGCGGCGTATCTGCAATGGTATGCCGAGGAGGCCAATCGCGTCTATGGCGAGACGATCTCGGCACCCTCGACAGACCGCCGAATGCTAGTGATCAAGCAGCCCATCGGCGTTGTTGGCACGATCACGCCATGGAATTTCCCGGCCTCCATGGTGGCGCGCAAAATCTCGCCGGCCTTGGCTGCAGGCTGCACAATCGTGCTCAAGCCCGCTGAACAGACGCCGCTCGTGGCTGGCGCAATGTTCGCCCTCGCCCATCAGGCCGGCTTTCCCGATGGCGTGGTCAACCTGATCTATGCGTCCGAAGGTGATCGCGTGGGCCGTGAACTCTGCACCAATTCCAAGATTCGAAAGATCAGCTTCACCGGTTCGACCGAGGTCGGACGGCTGCTGATGCGTCAGTGCTCTGACCAGATCAAGAAGGTCAGCCTTGAACTCGGCGGCAATGCACCTTTCATCATCTTCGATGATGCCGACATTGACGGTGCTGTTGACGGTGCGGTCCAGGCGAAGTTCCGCAATGCCGGCCAGACCTGCGTTTCCGCGAACCGCATTTACGTCCAATCGAGCGTTCACGATGAGTTCGTCAAGAAATTCGTGGAAAGAATCCGGCACTTGTCGGTTGGCGACGGATTCGATGCCGGAGTGGACATCGGACCGCTCATCGACAAGCATGCTCTGGCCAAGATCGAGTCTCACATCGCAGATGCCATTGCGAAAGGCGGCACAATACGATGCGGGGGCCAGCGTATCGGCAAGAATGGCACGTTTTTCGAACCCACGGTCCTCACCGAGATTTCCAGCGTCATGGCAGTCGCGCAAGAGGAGACATTCGGGCCGCTCGCGCCGATCATTCGCTTCAACGATGCGGATCAGGTCGTGCGCGAGGCCAATGACACGATCTACGGCCTCGCCGCATACTTCTATGCCTCAAACCTGAAGCGGGTCTGGCGTGTGGCAGAGGCTCTGGAATATGGCATGGTTGGCATCAACACGGGACGCATGTCCTCGGAGGCGGCACCGTTTGGCGGGATCAAACAATCCGGCATCGGGCGGGAGGGTTCCCGTCATGGCCTCGAGGACTATCTGGAAATGAAATATCTTTGCATGGGCGGGATTTGAAACCTGCTGCACTGTCTCTCCGCCCCACCGGGGGGCGGCCTGCGGTCAATGCCGCCACCTAATTGGAAGTTCCAAACGCCGTTGACCTGAAACACGGATGCCCGGCAGGAGACTGAGCTCGCTGCCGGGCCGGACATGCCTTGGGAGGGCATAAGTCAGCGCTCCTAGGGCCGATGGGCCACTCAGTTCGTGCGCCTTTTGCCGATTGCGTTGCATGTGCCGTGCCAAGCCAAAAAGCATTGATAAACCGCCGATGGATCAGCTTTTGCCCTGTTGCGCATTCTACATTGTGGGATATGCGACAATGCCCAAGCGGTTGAATCGTCGTGTTGCAGACCCCCAGACGGGTCATGACTGCTATTCTTAGGATAGTGCGCAGCAAGCCGCTACTCGCTGCACTCCAGGCACACCATTTCCATAATCAAGCGGTGGGTGCTATGTCTGACCGAGCTGTCGACCAGGGAACGGTGTGAGGCCTCAAATCCCTCCATATTGTTGCACCCGCCGGTCCAACAGGACTGCAGGTCCGGCCTCAAAGGATCTTGGCTGCTATGGCGACATTGCGGTGCACGCCGCTTTCCGACCAATGATGTGCGTCCAGGTCGAGGCCGGCCCTAATGAACCACCGCCTTGGCACCCTCGCCCATCTCATTTCGGCATCGACAAGCTTGACCAGAGCGCACCTTGCAAGGCGCCATGCAGTCCTGTCGGCGGGCGAACTGTTGGTGACGGGTACAGCTGCGAGCGAACGTTCATCCACCGACGCACAGCGCGGACTGTCGCTTTTCAAATTAGGAAATCTCTGTAGCCACCATTCATGAGCGCGCGGCCACGCGAGACGGCCCGACGGATGCGGTCGCGCAGATGATCGCGAGGATCCGCCCAGTCGGCATGGACGCGCCGTTGACCGATGAGAACTTCGGCGAGCTCGCGATGAGGTGCTCCGGCGAGCGAACCGTCGAGCGCACGAAGAACGAAGGACAAACGAACGCCGCGCTTTTCCGGCGCAAACAAGCGGGGGGGCAACTGTTGCCCTAGACTGAGAGCATTGAGGCACTCCAGTCCCCTCAGTCGATGCTTTAAAAGCACCGCGGGCCAGATGGCTTGCGTATGCAGGCAAACAGGGTGGAGGATATTCGCGCCCGAGACGGCGAGCTGCAGCGCGTGGTCCGCATTGCGAAGAAGAACATGCTGGCTCTTGTCGGGCGCCAGCAGGACGATTGCACGACAGGGCAATGCCGAGAGTTCGAACGGCGGTGTCGGCGACGAGGCAGGCAACCGTTCCGCAATGACCGGCAGCACATGGACGCACCAGAGCGGACACCAGAATACGACCGAAGCGCGGCCACAAGACTCCGCGAAACAGAACACCCCAGCGTGACAGGTCGCCGGCCGACGCGACCATATCGAGAAAGGATTGGAGAGACCAAGTCTTGCAATGCTGGCGCGCAGCGGTCAGATCGCGCTGGAACGCTGGATTGCGGCGTAAGAACTCCCAAGCCCACTCCCGCAGCGTCAGGCCAGCGGTGTAGTCGTATGATCTTTCATCCCGCCAATCGGCCTGATCCGCGCCAGTCAGGAGATTCATGACTGACATCCCCTGCCCGCGCCTGCGTGCGTCGAAACATTATGCCACTTCGCAAAGCATCGGCGAAGGCAGCAGACGTCGAAGACCCCGTTTCGTTGAAGCGTCAGCCATCGCCACTGTCGGCGACAGAAGATGTGCCCAAATTGCCACCAGACCGTCGAACGGGCACAGCGACGGCCAGCGCGACCTGGAATTGATTCCGTAACGGTCATCGGCTCCTGCGTCGCGATCCAGACGTCCCTTGAAGGCGCAGTAGCGCGGCAGTGGGTCGCACGCTGCTTGTCGGCAAGTTGTCGTAGCGGCGGCGCCATAGGCACGGTCATCGGAAGGGTCTCCTGCGGCAAGTTTTCGCCATTGGAGGCCAATCTCCCCGCTAGGGCAGCCTGTGCAGTTGCACAGGTGAAGCGGATCAATCAGGGGGAGCCATGACGGAAACTGGATGATGACGGCTTGAGGAGAGCGGCGTATCGAGGCGGGTGATGAAGCCTGCCAGTACCTCTCAAGGAGTGTGACACGCCATGAACGAGACTATCAACACATTGTTCGCCTTCGTCAGCCCGACGAAATCGGTGATACCCTGACGGATGTACTTGGCAGCGGCGCGCGCAAATTGCTTGCGCAGGCGATCGAGATGGAAGCCGAGGCGTATGCTAAGGCGGTCGACTGCCTGACGAAAGATCAGAATGCGTCGCTGGCGTTCTACGATTTCCCCGCCGAACACTGGGATCATCTGCGAACGTCCAATCCCATCGAAAGCGTCTTTGCGACCGTTCGCCACCGCACGGTGCGTACCAAGGGCTCGCTATCCTGGAAAATCGCCCAGCTGATGGTCTTCAAGCTGGTCATGGCCGCGGCCAGGAGGTGGCGACGATTGAAAGGACAAAATCAGTTGCCGAAACTCATCGCAGGTGCCAGGTTCTTGGACGGAATCGAGGTCATCGAAAACGAAGCCGCAGAGCGCCGCTTGATCAGCCTCGTCACCCAAATTCCAGCATAGCTCCTCGGAACTGCCAGCCTTCCTTGCCGAATCAGGCGCAGATTAGCGCTGACGATACCGAGGACGGCGACGGCGATCACCTCCAGGCCGCCAAGTAGCGACCCTCAAAACACCGCCCTGGACCCGGCTGCCCCATCGGGCCTTTTCTGTTTCTGGACAAGGAGCAAACATATGTCCGCAAGCGACATTTACGAGAATGCACCGCTCGGGAGCCTGATCAACTATGGTGATCATGCCCCCAAACCGCTCGCCCGACAGGACCGTCTCATGAACGCCCTTCCCGCACGAGCCGCCGGCATTACGGCTGGCTTCCTCGATCAGACCGCGTCCGACCGGACCAGCCGCGCCACCCCGATTCTGCATGCCGCCGACCAGATCACGCCCTTCCTCGAACGGGGTCGGCCGATCGGCGCAAATGCAAGGGAGCGGGCTTTGCAAAGACCGGCAAGGCAGAATGGGATTTCTGGGAACTGGTCGAGGCCAGCCTGAACCGGTATCTTGTGCCTGCCCTCGGGAGTCGCTCTGTCTACCATGTGACCGACACCGACATTGCTAACATCACCGAGAAGATCGTCGCCGGGGGTCACCCGCAAGCGGCTAACACAGCCTTCTTTTATATGCGGCATTTTTCAACTGGTGTCGCAAACCGCCGCAACGGCTCGTCGCGGTTTCCCCGCGAGGGATTGGAAAATCCGGTATCCGGCCCCGATCGTCAAGCGCAAGCGAGTGGTGAACGATGCCGAACTGGCGGCTATATGAACGGGCTGTGAGCCCGAACCGGGCGATATCGGCTATTCGTTCGGCTCCATCGTCAAGCTGCTCATTCTGACCGGACAGAGGCGTACGGAAGTTGCCGCGATGCGTTGGTCCTCAACCTTGAAGCCGGAACATGGAACTATCGGGTGACCGCACGAAGAACGAAGAGCCTACGCTTATTCCGCTGTCCACACTGGCGGTGTCGGTCCCCCAGACGGTACCGAAGACCAATGACACGTTTTTTTCCCTGCGAGGGGCAACGAAAGAAGCCACTTCTCAGGCTACGCGAAGGGCAAGAAGGCTCTAGACGGCAAGGTCAATACTGACGGGGTGGCTTTGGAGAACTGGACCCTTCACGATCTGCGCAGGACGCTCGCGACAAATCTCGGCAGGCGGCAGGTATTGCCACACGTCATCGAGCACATACTGAATCACAAGGCGGCGTCCTTGACAGACATTGGCGAAATCTACAATCTCTATAGCAACGTCAAGGAGAAGCGCGAGGTGTTGCAGATGTGGTCAAATCACATCGAATGGCTGATCAAGCAGGCTGCGGATGACGCTCTGGCGGCGTAGCTGCTGGCATGGGCGGAAGATGCGGCGCAACAATCGTCAGAGGCTCATCGAATTGGAGATCATGCTTGACCAGCAAATGCGCGGCCAATGCTTCGATGGCCGACCAGTGATCGAGTACTAGCCGGGCCGTGCAATCTTCGATCCGCCCCCAATCGGGGCGGCGCGGCATCAGGAACCGCAACTCACCATAGATTCGCTTGGCATCCGCGTAGTCGCTGCTCCCCTCATTCCCATCGGACGCATTCATCGCCATATCGCGCGGGTCCAGATAGCCTTCGAATGCGGATTCTGCAAAAGGACCTGCCAGACACGCAACTATCTCCCGGATCGCATCATCGCGTTCCAAACATCGATCCATATCGTCCTCGAAAATCGGCTTTCGCTTCGAGGTGAATCCTTGCGCTGAATAAAAACCCGCGCCTTCGACAACACCACCGCACTCTCCGTCACCGACGTCGGGGTAAATACTAACACTTGAGAAAGCAGGGAGTTCACGGTCGTCGTCGAACGTCTGACGGTGCAAAACGATGGCGGCCACCGCGTGCCCGGCTTCGTGATGCGCCACAAGCGGCAGATATTGGGAGGCTACATTCATGCGGTGCGGCTCTCAGGTCTAGTTTGCTTTTGCGCATAGGACCGCAATTGTCGTGCCAACTGGGAAAATCGTTTCGGGCAATGCGATCGCTCCGATAGCGTTGCGTCTCCTGTCTGACATTGTTGGGAAGTCGACACGCGCCCGTCGCAATGCGGTCGACCTTCCGCGCGAGTGGGGTGACCCGTGAAGGCGGCCGACCAGGACGATGTTGCGCTGATCGGCGACGAAGGCGCGGCCGGGCGAGATCGCGCATCAGGGGGTGACCGGCGTGTCGGCGAAGTCGAAGTCGTCGATGTCCTTGGCCAGCGGCAACTTGGCGACAGCGAACTGGTATTTGATGGAGCGGGCCTGCTTCTCCGATATCTCGGCCTGCAAGAGATCACCGACAATCCTGGGCGGCTCGTGCCGTCGCTTGATGGCGACGCACCCATGATCTCGTCATAGGCTCTGCGCATTCCGTAGAGCTTCAGCGCTCCCATCAGTTCCAGTACCTCGGTGCGTTCCATGGCTGTTTGTCCTCCTGAGACTGTCATAGCGGGTGCAGTCGGCGACCGCTCGTGAGCTAGCTTCAGCGCTTGGGGAATGGAAAGGATCGTGCCCGGCGCCGGATCGCGGCTGCGGGCCAGGATGTTGAGGATCACCGGCGCCGACGATGCACCGTGCTCGATGGCTTCCTGACAGGCGGCCTCGACCGCGCTCAATCCGTCGGTCAGCACCCAGGTGAGGATCAACACCATCTGCCGGTCGACGTCATCAACCGCCTTGAGCTGCGCCGCACCTTCTCCATTGCCGACCGCACGACCCAGCCAAGGAACGGCGCGCGCCGTGTGCCAGGGATCGTAGACGACCTCGTTGCGGCCAAAGGAGCGAACGTGTTCTCCCACGACCACGCCATCCTCTGGCGGATGCGATCCGATCGACATAAGCATGGATCTCGATGGGCCGACCGACGGCACTCGACAGCACCGAGTATTTGTTGTTGTCGAAGCGCACCGTGCAGGTCTTCGACACCGACGGGGGAATGCAATGGAAGCCGTCGAAGCGACCGGCAGCCGCTCCCGCTGCGGCTTGGCCGCATTCGCCGACAGCAGCCGGTCCCGCGTCTCACGCCGAGCTCCCATGCGGGGATAGGGCTGGTGCTTGCGCTCGTAGCGGAACTGCGTCTGCTCAGAACGCAGGACCTTGCGCACCACCTTGCGCGAGATCTTCAGCTCACGGCAGATCGCTTTGATCGACTTCCCCTGGACCAGCGACAGCCGACGTATCTTTGCAATCGTCTCTAAAACCAACATCCAAAACACAAATGCCTCCGATCAAGCCGGAGGCATCTTGATGACCCCATCGTTAAGGGGTCCCGTTTGGACGAAAATCACCCTTTAAACAGGGTCCCCATTCCACGAAAAATCAATGCACTACCTTCCAAAGCTGCGAGAGATCGCCACCGACCGCTTTGAAGGGGCTTTCGGCGGTCTCGTCAGCGAGGTTGTGGCATGAAGAAACATCAATCCACAGCATTGGGCCGAAGCATGCCACGGGCTCATGCCGCGGGAGAGCGGGAAGATATTCTTGAAAGAAGCGGTCTCCGACATCAATACCGACAGGATGGGCAGCTTTCTCACATCACTTGAGGTCGAGCGTGGCAGTTGCGACCCGCAATGCAAGGCTGGCGGCGATGCATGCCTTTGCGCGGTTCCTGATTTCGGAGCACCCCGAATATTAGGATACGCTGCAACTGGTGGTGACACTTCCCTTCAAGAGGGCGCGTGGGTGGCACCTGTCGAATATCTCGATGAGCCCGGAAATCAAGAGCGTCCTGGCGCGTATCGACCGCCGCACGCCTTCTGGACAGCGGGATTACGCTCTGTTTTCGCTGATGTTCAATACGGATGCACGAGTTCAGGGATCCTGAATCTTCGATTGTGACCTTCGTCTGGTATACCGCCCTGTCCCGCCGAGCAAAGCAACGACCGCCCCACACTGCTCACCCGGTTCGGTGTTCGATACTTGCTGCGCACACATGGCTGCGGGCGAAGGAACCACCATGGCGGAAAAGAGCATCCATCATCGCCCTTTGCGGGACACGACGGCCATCCACCTCGTCAAGGCGGGTGTTGACATCGCCACCATCAGTCGATGGCCAGGCCACTCGGGCTGAACTAACGATGCGCTACGCCCAGGCCGGTATCGATATGAAGCGGCAAGCGCTCGAACAAGTCTTCCCCGACGTGATGTCATCGGCAAAAGATCAGACGATCATCGCTTTGATGGCTGGATGTTTGGCTGGCTGCACCGCTTGTAGACGCTCAGTTATGTGGAGTTGTATCGCGGGAAGTCGCGCGTCTTGGGCTTTTGCGGTGTCAGCTCAACATCTCTCCGCAGTGCACGTTGTCACTGTTGAAGAGCCGTTTGTTCAATCTTCGTCCTGGCACGGCAAGGGTTGTCCATATTGTGGCGTCTTGCGCTTGCCGAGCTTGTCCGAAATCCAGCGCCGGATCAGGCGTGAACACTGTTGCGTAGTTCGTCAGCCAGAGCGCGGAGAACGTCGGCGCTTCCTTCCAGCGCCGTAAAAGCGTAGGGATTGAGGAACTGTCGGCCCCAGAACAGATTCCGATCTATGCCGGATAGCGTAGCTTCCTCGCTGACACGCGGCCAATTCTCCGCAATGCATCGGAGCTGGCCTTCAACAATCGCAAGAGCTTCCGGCGCGCTGAGCAGGAAGTGATGCGCCGCTTCAAGGCAGGACGCTATCCGGCTCATGCGGTTATTGCCGCTGATGAGCATGGCCTGGCTGGCCTCCTGGCCACTGCGGGCCTGCGGACAAATATCGTACGCAGGCGTGAGGGTGAGCTTAGCGCCGTCCCAGAATGCCGCATGGTTGCGGGCATGATCGTCGGTGTTGCCGCAAAGTATGTTGAAGACAATGCGGCTGAACAACTCGCGCAGAGTTTCCGACGGCGCGGTGAATCGGTGGCGAATGATCTCCGCCAAATCCTGGTAGCTGGCGTAACGCGCCATCATCTCATCGAGCGCGAGCATCGTCAGCGCTGAGACCATGGATTTGCGTTGCCAGCCGCCCGTGACCTTGATCCGGTCGAATCGCTCGACGAGCAACACGTCGTTGCCTGCGGCGCGAACGAGCGAGACGGATGCCGCTCTGATGCCGCACAAGGCGGCAAGCCGCATGGCTATGAATTCTCCTTTGACGACGCTGTAAAGGTCGGCAGACGAGGAAAATTTCGCGACATGCTTGACGGCGTCATCCTCGATCAGCGCCTTTGGCCTTGCGCCGCCGATCGAGCTGCCGTGATGCAGCGCCTGATCTAATTCGGGGGTGAGCGGAATACCTTTCTCTACCCGCTCCGCCGATTGGACAAGCTCTTCGAGAGTGGCATTGGCCAGTGCGCGCGGCTCGTAATGCGTGGGCGAAAACTGAAAATCGAGCGCGCCGATGCGGTCCGAGCCTGATTCCAGCAAGAACGTCAGTTCTGAAATATCGAGCCGCGCGATTTCATCGCCCTTCACACCGAATTTGCGGTTTAGGATAACCCGTCGTCCCCAGGCATCAGGGGCAGCATCGCGGATGCATCCCGGCATGGTTAGGCCAGGAAGCAAAGGCAATTCGCCTGCCTTCAGGGGCAGTTCCGGGAGATAAAGCGGGATCGCGCTGCCCAGTTCACGAAAGCTCCTGCCATAGTTGAAGCTGACGAGTCCGTCATGGGCATATAGCCGCCCGGCGACAACCGGCGCGGTCTCGCCCGGCAGCCAGACCCAGACATAGGCTTCGTCGTACTTGGGGACCTTAGAACTCATCGACGATCTGCTTGCTGGCCTTGTAGACGTGCTTCGGCAGCAGCGCGATGCGATCGTCCATGCGGCCTGTGAGGGCTGTGATGCCCTTGCCGTCGGCATCGAACAGCTTCACACCGACAATGGCAGCAGCTTCGAACATCAGTCCGATTTCGACTTTGGGATCGCCCTTCTCGATGCGCTGCAGGGTGCTGCGTGAAACACCGATTCTCTCGGCTAACTCCTGTGCGGTTAACCGGTGCTGCATCCGGCCAAGCCGGATGGTCTTACCGAAAAGGCCAAGCGCTTCCATCGCGTAGCGCGAATAGGTGCGTTTATACGTTGCCGTCATTCGGGTCTCTGTGACCTATACATGATCCATATCGCCTTCTTTCGGCCCTTATATAGGTAATGTCACAGAGCGACTGCCAAAGTCAAGACTCCGTATTGTATGACCCGAATTCCCCTGATTCGGCTTTGTATGCAGCAAGAGTTCGCATCACGGCTACGTTCGGAAAGCGAGATAGAATGCGACGGGAGACGCCGGCGTTACCCATCCGAACGAGGAAGGCGGATATTGCCGACGGCTCCTGCACAACCGGCCAGCTCTGCGCGCCTCGGGCCAGGCGGAGATCTGGCGCTGGATGGCGGACAGCCATGAGACGCCTCGCATGAGTCATTCCATGGGCGGTCCCTGGTGCCACTACGCCAAGCGCGATGAAGCGTTGCGGTCTTCGTCGCGCGCAACGGCGAAAGCGTGCAGGAGGATGGCTCGGGTCAGGGTGGACAAGCATCTGGGTAACATTTTGCTTCTGGAGGACGGGACGAGTCCAGGTTGGCCGCTGCTCAAGGCGCTGGCTCCGCAGCAGAGCGGAGGAACTGGAGGGTCTGGTCCGGCGTCGAGGCACGGCGCAAGGCCTGCCGCGAGGGCGCGGATAGTGCTACTGGCCAGCGAGAGGATTTAGAACAAGGAATTGCCTTACCTTGGTGCAACGCCCAACACGGGGCACATTGCGTCGGCGCTTTGCCGAACAGTTGTCGCGGTGCTGGGCGCCTCCAATCTGACCTTCGCCTTTGCCAGGTCCAGCCAGAAGCTGCCGGACTGGATCGAGGGCCAGGTGCGGGCGCTCGCCTACTTCGGCGGCGTCACCAGGGCGATCGTCTGCGACGCCTTTGGCAGGCGCACGTGGGCTTCAGCTGAACCGCCTCCGAGATGCGCAAGCCGGCAGCATAGCAAGTCGGCCGTGAACAATGAGAGGGATCAGGCTTCGAGCTCTTTCGGCTGACTTTGTAGGGCTGCGATGAGAAGCCACAAAAATCCCTTCAGCCACCTGAGCAGGAGGGAGAAGCTGTATCCGACGGCGGCCAGAATGGCGTTGAGGGCGTCGCCCTGCTGGCCGGCGAGGTAGTTACGGCCCATTCTTTTCTTGATGTGGCCGATGACGGGCTCGACCGCCGAGCGCCGCCGCATCTGGCGCTTTGGCTGGGGTGACGCGGCGTTTCTGGCCGGCGGTGAAGACCCTGAGCTTGTGGCTCTGGGGTGCGTTGTGGCCGCGATAGCCGGCGTCGGCGAGGATGCGGCCGATCTCGTTGCCGATGGTCTTTTCCATGTCGGGGATGACGCTTGCCAGCGTGTGGCCGTCATAGGGATTGCCGGGCAGTGCTTTTGCATGCAAGGCGAACTGGCCGCCCTTGGAGCGCTTCAGCGTGGTGGCCACCGACACCTTCACCCCGAACTCGTAGGGCATATGCGCCTTGCCCTTGCCAATGCATTCCACCTCGTGCGCGTGCAGGCTGTAGATCTTGCGGCCGCGCTGGCGCTAACGTTGCTCAAGAACGGTGGCAGGCTGGTAGACCGGCCATTTGAAGAGCGCGTCCAGCCCCGCATCGCCGGCGATCTGGCGACCAATGTCGCGAATGGCCCGGCCGAGATAGGTCTTGAGCCTGCGCAGCGCCTTGTTGGCCCGCTTGAACTGCTTGGCCTGGGCATAGCGCTGGTGGCTGATCAGCGCCAGCTTGCCGACCCGCACATAGCTCTGGCGCAAATGGAGACCCGTCCTCTTGGCCAGCCGCACCAGCCGTTCGCGCGCCCGGTGGATGAGCTTGGCGTCGGTTGGGAACATGACGTTCTTCGGCTGCACGGTGGTGTCGACGATCACCTGGCGCGTGTCGGCCGGCTTCATCGCCCCGGTCTTGACCGCAAGGCTGAGGCTTTCCTGCAACAGCACCACGATCCGCTCCTCGCCCATGCGGCTGCGCCAGCGCGTCATCGACGAGCGGTCGAACGGCAACGTATGGCAAAAGAACGTCTCGCCGGTGAGGTACTGGAAGTAGGGGTTCTCCACCCAGCGCTCGCACAGAACCTCGTCGGACAGGTTGAAGGTGTGCTTGAGGATCGCCAGCCCCGCCATCAGCCGGGTCGGCAGCGGCGGCATGCCGGGGCCATCCGAATAGACGGCGCCGAAACGCTCCTCCAGCACTGGCCAGTCGATCGCCTCCGCCAGCCGCACCAGCTCGTGCTGCATGTTGATGATCTGGTCGAGCCGGGAGCGGAACAGGTCCTGCTCTCCCGTCTCGCGCTTCTCGCGTGGCCTGGACATTCGCCGTCCCCTCGATTCGCTGCCGCCGAACCGAGTGAATCACGCTCCGCAGCACAAGGGAATCGAAAACCGAATTGCAGGAAAACAGCGTCCAAATACCGCTAACCTGCAATTCAAAAGACGCTATCCGCTTCCCAGGCCAGATCAATGGCTTGCGGATAGTTCACGGTCGACTAGCAAGTGGGTTCTTCAGGGACGACTACTAGTGCGTGTCCTCAGTTGAGGAGGAAAGTTATGGCGACGAGTTGGACGACGGCAAGGAAATTGCGCGCGGTCTTGTCATAACGCGTGGCGATGGCGCGGAAGTGTTTGAGCTTGTTTAAGAACCGCTCGACGAGATTGCGCTCGCGGTAGAGTGCGAAATCGGTCTGGCGCGGGATGAGGCGGTTGGCCTTGGGTGGGATGACCGGGGTGATTCGGCGATCCTTGAGAGTCTGGATGAGGGCGTCGGCGTCGTAGGCCTTGTCCGCAAGAAGGGCTTGCGGGTCGACTTGGTCGAGCAGCGGCCCAGCTTGGCCAAGATCGGAGGCTTGGCCGGGGGTCAAAGAGAAGCCGACGGGGTTGCCCAAGGCGTCGACCATGGCGTGGATCTTGGTGGTCAGTCCGCCTCGGGAGCGTCCGATGGCTTGGTTTTCGCTCGCTTTTTTTGGGCGCCGGCGCTGTGTTGGTGAGCCCGCACGATGGTTGCGTCCAGCGACATGTACTCGTTGTCGTGATCACTGGCCAAAGTCTTGAAGATCCGGTCAAAAACGCCACTCTTGGCCCACCGGTCGAAGCGTTGCCAGACAATCTTCCAGTCCCCGAAACGTGGTGGCAGGTCGCGCCAGGGAATACCCGCCCGGTAGCGGTAGAGCACCGCTTCGACAAACAGCCGGTTGTCCTGCGCCGTTCCGCCCACATGGCCCTCACGGCCGGGCAGGAAATCCTTGACCCGATCCCACTGGTCGTCACGAAGTCCGTATCGCCGCATCGGTCGGTTCCCCAAATCAAACCGACCACCTATGAAGCACTCAAACACTGATTTGGGAATCCCCTAACTGAAGACACGCTCTAGTTCGTCTTCGGGCTCCATCATGTCGCCGACATCCAAGTGAAATTTTTTGGTCTGCGCCCACCCTCCGCGGCGAAGGCCCTCAAGTTGTTCCTGTTTCGCCGCGGGTCGAAAACGGTGTGATCGACCAATCGATCAAGCTGACGGCACGCTCAAGTATCTCCTCCGTCCGCGCAAGGCTAGGTGAAGCGGCTATGACATAGCCAATCCAGTCTCGGGAATCGCCTTTCCTGAGAATCGGCGTCTTGGGTTCAACGCGGAAATTTACCTCGGCGACACCGGATAGTGCGACCGCCCGACTCTCGCCAACGATCGAATCAATTATGCCATCGCGGTCTGGAACAAGTAGCCGCGCGGCTGCAGTGTGGGATTGCCTTTTTTGCAAATCCCATGCCTCGCCGATCGCCAGCTTGATGTGCTCGGTGACAAGATCGATGCCGTAAGCCAGCCGAATCAGTTGGGGAGTTGGTGTGCAAGGAAGACGTGGATTGACTTCGATGACGACTGGACCACGCATCGTCCACCGGAACTCAATGCCTGTTGGCCCCCAGCCAAGGCCGAGAGCTCGCAAACAGTTCAGCGAAACTTCGGCGATGCACTTACGCTGGTCATAGGCCAGCGCGGCCGGGAAGGCGCACTCTCGAAATACGAAGTATGGAAGATCGCCCAAGTCAGCGGTCCCGATCCCAATGATGTCATTCCCCATTATCTCCGCACTAAAATACGGGCCTTGTGCGAATTCTTCGACCAGTATCCTCGGCGAAGACTGCCATTTATGCTTCCCGCCCAACAGATAGGTCGAATGTTCGAATAACTCATCGACGGTGCGGCACAAGCGGACTCCGCAGCTAAAACTCCCTTCGGCCGGCTTAAGAATCACTGGTAGGCCAATCTCTGTGGCAGAGCGTTCTATGTCCGTCGCGTTCGCTGCTAAACGATAAGCAGGTATTGGGACGCCCGCCTCCGCGAGGAGTTGACGTTGAACTAATTTGTCGCAGCACCGTTCAACGGATTCGGGGTCGGGTCCGGGTAAATCGAAATGCCGGCAGAGCTTTCCAACTGTCGCATAGAATGAGTCACCGGTGCTTGTAATCCCAGCAATGTCATAGTTCGCACGGAGCTGAAGACATTCGTGGATCAGCGCGTCGAGGTTGTCTGTATCGACACGAATGACGATGCTTTGCGGCGTCAGACGGTTGTACCGAGCTGGATCAGCCGAAAGGATAATTGGGTGAAGACCAAGACGCAGAGCCGCTTGGACGTAGAGCGGACCAACGTCCCATGGATAGATTTCGATCAATATGAGCGCTCTTCTTGTCATGGCTGCTGCCCTCATGTCGCTTGCTATTCGGCCGTCTGAGCATACATCAGTTTGCATAGGCATTGTTTTTCGGACTGACCTCCTATCATTGTCGTGAACGTACCATTTTCAGCGATTTGCGGTCGTAAAGATTGTGCAAAGTTACTTGAAAGATCTGTGGCAATGTCCGCGCGCGAATTGGCGAGTGGTGGTCAGGCAGTGAGACTGACGAATTGGCCGGGGTAGGATCAGCCTAAGGCCGTAAAATCGTTAAGACTACGTTCTGATTCGAAGCTTCTTTTGATACGACCTTTGGCTGCTGGCGCGCTTTCGACGGAGAGATTGTCAGGATCGGAAGTTCCTGGTCTCCCACGGTTCCGTAACGCCCACCAACGCGAAATTTCCACGGGTTCCGCGCATTCCGTCTTTTGTTGAACAGCTCTCGATTGTATTCGAGTTTTCTAGAGCTAATTATAAAGTCGCCTTACAGAATTCACATACTTTTTTAACATATTTTCGCTTGTCGTCAGGACGAGTTTGGTCCCTATTCTGACGTCAAATATGGGTAAGAGAAACATAACCTTTCGAAGCAAATTAATGCTTTCGGAAGTCTAATGTAGCGACTTTAAGAGCGGGCTGTTTCCGTAGCGCCGAACGCGTAGGATTCATTGGTACGGGCAGCATGGGGCGACCAATGATCGCAAGGTTCGCGGCAATTGCGCCGCCGATGAGAACTGTACCGCACCTAATTTGCCCCTATACGGAGGAATTGACATGAATACCCTCGATCAGCGGACCGCACTGGAGCAAGCTGCACGCAAACGCATCAAGGATTCCCATGCGCTCGACGGCGACGTCGATCGCTTGGCACGCTTTTATCGTGAATGGGCAAGTTCCTACGAGTTGGATGTCGGCCGGGATGAATACTGCGGGCCGGCGATTGTTGCGGAACTGGCGGGCACG
>NZ_JARIXW010000011.1:0-76978 GCF_029269325.1 Mesorhizobium sp. XAP4
GGGTCATTCCTGCTTTCGTCGTGTTTCCACTTTTTCACCGTAGTTCCTCCCAGCTCACGTTTTGTTTGGCCGCTTGTCCCACCGATCGTGAGATGACGTTCATATCCATGCGTTCACGTGACTCATGATGCGGCGGTGCCCCTCGTCCTGCGGGTTCAAATCGCGCCTCGATACGACTGGGACTTTCCAGCCCATCCTTGATACCGGAGCGCTCAGTGCCCCGCTTCGTCTTGGACTGGCCAAAGGTTACGCAGCCCTCTTGGAATGGCGGACTTGGCACCTTTGACCTCTGCTGCAGGCAGGCGGTCCACAAACTGGGCTATGACCGAGCGGGCAACCTCTTCCGGATTCACCGCCGGGTCACGATGGACGCCGTCGTGGATCCGGTCGAGAAACGAATTCCGGTCTCTGGCGTTGGCGCGGCGGCCGGGATTCCACCCCTCGTAGTAGAAGCCGCGAAGCAAAGCCGGCAACCGAGCGCCCATGTAAACGGCATGGTCGCGATCCAGGCAGTCGCGCAGGGCGTGCAGCGTTGCAATCAGAGCTTGGTAGACCCGCTCGCGATCGTGCCAGCGAAGTCTCCACATCAGATCGCTGATCCAATTCTGCGTTACTTCTAATGCGTTGTTGAAATCATGCCTCGCGCACATTGGCTTTTCTCATTTCCTTGAAGATTGTCAGGATCTCGAATGCGCCTCGTCGGCCTTGAGGTTGACCCTGTCAGGCGAGACTAGCGCTGCAAAGAAGAGGACCACAAAAATGGCTTCCGTCCGCGGCGAACGAGCGGTGCCTGACAGATGAAAAGAGGCCTTCCGGTAGCGAAGTAGTTCCAGAGGCCAAGCTGGAGTTCAGACGGTTTGACAAAGATATTAACCGGAGCGTTCGCGAGTGCTCGTGCGGGCACGGCTCGACCCAGACAAACACTCCCTTTGGTTGTAATTATCTCCTTGCATCCAGATTAATCGCTCAATTTCCGCGTCAGAAATCCTCGCCTCAGCGCAGCGCTAGGATCTCGTTCGGCGCAATCTAAACAATTTGGCAGTCCCAGCGTGCCTCATTCCAAAGGCCTAGAGGCCGCCGCGTTACGCGACGGCGGCACTCAGAGAGTTCTTCTAGGGCTCACGTCAGGGTGTGCTACATCGTCGCCGCAGTTTGCTCCCGTTTCATAAAGCCGAACACCTACTGCAACTCACGCGCGCGCCCGGCCCCATTCCCCTTTTCCCATATTGACTCGTAGTTTCGCAGCATCATCTCCGCGACACCAAAGGTGTGATTGCCTTGCCGCGAAGCCAGGCGAGCATCGATATCGGGATAGATAAAGAAGGGCAGGGAAATTCGTTCGGCCGGACCAATGTGCACGACCTGATGCGGCGTACTCTTGAACCGGTTATCGCTCAACACCTGAAGCATGTCGCCCAGATTGACAACGAGACTATCGGGGAGGCTCGGCGCCGGTATCCAACGCCCGTGGAACCACACCTGCAAGGATCGCGTGGGGAGTTCCTCCTGCAGCAGCAGCGTGAAAAAACCATTGTCGGTATGCTTAGCGGCCGCGCCACCGGTAGACGGATATCGGATCACGCGTTGCAGAACCGTCGGCGGGCTGAAATGGCGTTGGAACCAGCCTTTTTCCATATCGAGCAGGTCGGCCAGCGCGTTCCCGAGCGGCGGGACGACGCCATTAAGCACGGTGGCCTGCAAAGCTAGGAGGCTCCGCGCGAAACCTGGAGCTAAGGCGTCGTCCGGAAGGCGTGTGCGTCCGGCAAATGGACGCCGGTCGCTTTCATTCTCGATACCGAGGTCGAACATTTCCTTTGGGTCCGGTCCGGCCTCGGGATGCAGCATTTCACCGTGCAACGGACTGTATCCACGGGCGGTGGTGGGGTGGACGTTTTGAAAGGCGTGACCATAGCGTTCCTTCGTAGCCAGGGGCAACGCGAAGAAGCGCCGGGAAGCATCGATTGCTTGTGTAATCTGTTCTTTCGGGATTCCGTGCTCGATAAGGTAGAAGAATCCGTACTCCTCGCAGGCCGTGCATAATCGCTGTTGCTCTTCACGTCGCGTTGCATCGGATGACAGTTTCGCCAATGAGATTTGCGGTAGCGTAGTCATAGTCGCTCCTCCGTCGGTGCTGTGCCCCTGTGGGGCTACTTAAGCCAAAAGCTTGTTTTACATTCACAGATCTATTCTCTGTCGAAGCGAATATCCTCTAGATTACCCACCGGCGCAACAGAAAATATGTTAAGAATATGCGAAATTACTGTACAATTGGACTTAACGGTCCCTGAACATCCGTAGCAGGCGAGGTTTGTGACCGCCCTCGAAGGGACGATGAGCACTTTCCTGCAAATGCGAAAGCCTGTTCGATGATCTGCGCGAGATCTGCCCAAATTCACGCTGGCCAGGGTGTGGACGCCGTACACCCAGCCCGTATCGCCTTGCGATGTTGATACAGGCGAATGACCGCCACGTTCCAGTGCGTTGGCAATGCGCAACAGCAAGCATCAGTATGCATGTTGATAGGGACGGAATTGCCAAGCTTGTGTGAGTGAAAGCAACGGCAAGTTCTACCTCTTCGGGACTTGTCTGGCATTTGACAGCTCATAAACCTCGATCGCTTGGCCAAAAACAAATCCGGCCACAAGAAGTTTTTTGATCACCTTTTCGCTGATGATTCCCGGTTTTCTTTTAAAATTGCGTCAACCATCTTCTCAGCCACCATGATCGTTGGAATGTTTGTATTGGCCCGGGGGCAGAACGGCATCACCGAAGCATCGGCAATCCTCAAACCCGAAACGCCCCGAACCCGGCCCGACGGATCAGTCACCGCAGCAGGGTCGGAGGCTTGCCCTATCTTGCAGCTCGAAGTCGGATGCCAATTGCCGGTCACATTCTGTCGGACAAATCGGTCGAGATGCTCCTCGTTTTTGATCAGATCTGCAATGCTATGACCATCGGTTATGACATGACTAATGAGGGCGCGGCGCAAGCGTGGAGAACTGTCCATAAGCAAAGCAAGCACCGAGGTGAGTCCGTAATTAACGCAATTGACCTTACTGACCTGCTTCGCTCGTGCATTCCAAGCTGAGGGAAAAGGGTCAAGCGCGACCGCCGACAGGGAATCCTGCTTCAGTAGGCGGGCCATGAAACAGAATCCGTGCTTCAGTCGATCGGCGTCCCGCTTGTCGCTCAACCAGTTGAAATCTACCTGCGGCTCTACGGTATGAGAGCGATCCTTGAGCACGATCGTTCCTGTCGAGTAAACTCGGTTGACCCACAAATAGAGGGAGCCGAGGCGCTTGCCCAGCGGGTGCCAGGCCGACTTCGCAACTCCCGATATTGCCATGTCCGTCGACGGGCACCCATTGTAGCCCGACGAGTAACGGGCGTGCATCTGGATGTGGCCGCTCACATTGGGCGCCATGCGATCGCTTGGTTTCAAATACGCAGAAACGGCGATCCCTGGATGTTCTTGAAGGTTCTGGCCCACACCTCTTACATCTGCCACAACCGGAATACCGAGATTTGTCAGTTGCTCGGCCGGGCCGACCCCGGAGCGCATCAATATGGTGGGGGAGTGGACAGCTCCGGCGCAGAGGATCACACTTGAAGCGAGATACGACTGCTGGCCGAAGTTGTTTTCCGTCTCGACCCCCGTGACGGTGCGGCCTGAAAAGGCCAGACGCACAACCGTCGTTGCCGGCAAGATTGTCAAATTGCGTCGAGAGCGGACGCTCTCGGACAAGTAGGCCATCGCAGCGGAAACGCGGTGGCCGTTTCGGTTGGTCAAGGGAACGACGGAGTAGCCGTCACCAAAACCACCATTGAAGTCCGGCCTGAAATGAATACCCTCATTTTCATACGCTCTCGATACCGCTCGGATAAAGCCGGACCAGTCTGATCGCCGCACCCGACTTATCGGCAGCGGACCAGCCTTGCCGTGAAATTCGCCGCCGAAATCCAGATCGCATTCGAGGCGACGGAAGTAGGGTAGAACCTCCTCCCAACTCCAGCCCGCTGCACCGCTCGAGGCCCAGTCATTGTAGTCTTCGGGACCACCGCGGTTGGCCACCTGAGCATTGATGCTGGAGCCGCCGCCCATCACCCGGGCCTGCTCGTAATGAATGGGCTTGCGGCCATCCCGGACTGTGGTCGCGTCGAGTAAAGGCCATTGATAATCAGGATTGAAGTAAGCACGTGTTGGATTGCCTTCCAAGATGTCATCAGGGACGGCATTCGGGGGCGTATCAGGACCGGCTTCGATGAGCAGTACGCGATGTCCATCGGCGGAGAGCCTGCTCGCTACGAC
Organism: Mesorhizobium sp. XAP4; assembly: GCF_029269325.1. Lineage (NCBI taxonomy): Bacteria > Pseudomonadati > Pseudomonadota > Alphaproteobacteria > Hyphomicrobiales > Phyllobacteriaceae > Mesorhizobium > Mesorhizobium sp. XAP4. Next base: position 4,310 of record NZ_JARIXW010000011.1, read on the forward strand.
GGATCCAGAGGAACCGCCACCGATCACGATATAATCGAAAACCACACAAGCCTCCCACTATTCACATGATGCTCAGACGAGGGATAACGGGCACTATTAGGCCCCCCAGCAGAGGATCACTCGTCAGACAGCTAAATACGTGCTGGTGCCGTAGGAAATCCACACTACACCCTAGTAGTTGGTAAGAGGCCGAGAATCAGCTAGGATGACAAGCGGAATGAATGTCGAGACGGCCGCGTGAGCAATTTCGTCAAGTTTTAGCCGCTATCTTGCAGTCATCGCACCGATGCGACCTAGCCGATCTTCTTCCAGCTCGCGCCGGCACGTTACGCCACCCCTGGCGAGACCGTGTGCGGCCCGCCTTTAACGGCGTGGCGCTCGGACGAGCGACGATCCCGAAGGATATCCTATGTTCCGTGCGCTTGCTGTTCGTCATGCTAAAAGTCATTCCCGCCTATAAGCGGACGCGTCAACTACTAGATGCCGTAGTATCAGTGCTTTCCCGCAAGCTCTAGAAGTCACCGTGTGTTCAGCGCACTGAAGGGCATCGGCATGCAGAGCAACGTCACGACCCTAGAGCTTGCGAGGTGCATCTGTGCGGCAGACGAGTTGGGGCGCAAGATGGGCCTTCATATTACCATGGGCGAAGATTTTGAAGAGTACGTTGGGATCACCAGCAGACTTCCCGGGAAGTCACCGACGTATCCAAGCTTCCGTCCCGACTGTTCTTATCTTCCGCCTGGAAAGGCCTTTTGGATCGTCGGGCGTGATCAGGATGGAAGAGTAGCGCATGTACAAGCAATGCGTCTATATCATCTAACCAACACAGACGTTGCTGAGCACCTTGGGTCGTTGAGAGCCTGGTTCGCGGATCCTACCTTCATAGCCGGGTCTGGTTCCTCGTCTCGCTGCGATGCGCCCACTGGCCGCAGCATGACTGGGCTGGTCGCCTATCATGGCGACATCTGGTTGCGCGAGGACTTCAGAGGCCGCGGTCTCTCTACCTTTATCGGTCGCATTGCATTTGGACTAGCCTGGGCTAAATGGTCGCCGGACTTCATCTATGCGCTGGTTGCCGATTGGCACATCCAAAAAGGCGTTGTCGATCAGTATGGGTATCTACATCAGGAGCCACACGGATCAGTCCTGCACTTGCCCGCGCACGGGATAGATGACGACGATTGGCTCGTTTGGCTGACGCGAGACGAACTGTTGAAGACGGTTCGTGCCTCATCAGTGCAGGCGCCCGGTGAGAATACTGTGGCGAAAGCCGACTCTCGATCATGGACCGTATCGCCAGACTGATCTGAGCCGGAATCAGATGCCGTATGAACGTCTCATCGGCCCGGTGAATGGAGGTTTCCAAATACTACACATTCGAGAGCCTCTAACACGCGTGAGCCTCAGCGCCTGAGCGACTATCAACGACCAAGTTTCAAACTCTCTGGAGTGGGCTCGGGTTGGCGATAGTTTCGGTGGCACTATGTGACACTCTCGCTACGCTAACCGTTTGAGCTGCCGCCATTCCGGCAACACTGCTGGCCCTGCGTTAGCTGCCGGTCGACACCGCGTTGTCCCTTGGCATGTGGCATCCGGCAGGTTCCAAGAAGGCCTCGGACGCGACATACACGCGACCGCGAGGACCGCCGATTCAAGCGACGAGGACCGGAAGTGAGGTTGATTTTCCCAATGCAAGTCGAAAGGATTGCCCGGGAGATGTTCGTCCTCCCGTCGGGTTGGCGGGCGGGCCAGAGCCAAGCCCACCTTATCAACTGCGTCGGACAGACTTTCGGTAATCCCATTCACAACTATCCAGAATATAAGATGTTTCACCATTTTGAAGTTGTGCAATATAAAGATCAATATAATTTTACGTTCCGATAACTCACCGAGGGGAAACTCCGTGCTAAAGCTTTAACGCCGACCTGCCAAGGACGGCGCGCCGAGCCTTAGCCGCAGCTTTGTGCGCCGCTCGCAATATTCGGTGCAAACGGTTGCGGAGAAGGGATTATGGAACGCCCCCAACTCGAAGAAGTGCCCGTCCTTTCCGCAAGGGAAATAGAGTGCATACTCTGGGCAGCCAGAGGGAAATCGTCGTGGGAGATAGGACGAATACTTAACAGGTCCGAAAACACTGTGAATTTTCACATAAAAAACGTAATGCGGAAATTGGACACGGGCAGCAGAACGGTCGCTGCTATGAAGGCGGTAAGCCTCGGGATCATCGAACTGGAGGAAGCGGTGAGCGCCGCCGAAGTGTCGTCAGGCGACGATTAGAGTCTCGGTCTTTTCTGTAATGTAAGGCCGCTGAGCCCGGATTGCGCCAATAATCCCGTTATGGCTGCCGGGTCTCATAGTCGACCCACGAATGCGGCCTCGCAGTGTGAACAACACGATGACACAACGCCCACGGACCTGCGGAACGCGAGTTTTCGTCCATCGCATCCTCGGGCCGGGGTTGTGTTCACATTCATGAGGTGATCGAGAAGGCTGACCGGGAGGTTTTCCGCTGCGGGCGCGGTCTGAATCGCGTGGCGCAACTACGCCAGTACTTTGGGGTCTTGGTGACTTGCTGCAGGACGGAACGGCCGAATAGGTTCGGGGCACAGCACCAGGGCCGACCACGCGCCATCGGAGGAGTTCATGCTGCGCCAGCGCACACCATATCAGTTCGATCTCAAACCGTACGATGCGAAGACCGCGCAGATGCCACCATGGCAGGCGCTGGCCGAAGAGACGCTCCTGATGCGGCAAAGCTGAGAGTGCGCCTGAACCTCGGCGAGGTTGGCGTAGACGAGCGTTATGTCGTGGAGTCCTCGGCCCATCGGCGGCTGCAAAATCTGAGAGCAGCCTCGCGCACCGGTCAACAGGAGGTGGCGCGCGTGATGGACGAGAAGATTCCGGCTCAACCATCTGGAGCGCCCTGCACTCTGCGATGCGGCGTCGCCTGGTGAGTTGTGTGCGTCAAGTTCTGCTAAAATGGCGTGGCATTCAGTGGTGACGTTGAGTGTCCGCCGCGCAGCCGCCGTCTAGCGGAGCGGCGGACACACGGGCGGTGCTCAGGCGGCCAATGCCCTCAGGCTCTCCTTCGTGAGCTCGCGCAGACGGATCGCTTCAAGCCAGTTCTCTTGGATGCCCACCGCCAGCGCCCGCACCAGCCGCAGCTGGCGCAATTCGTCGAGATGTGCCTCGTCGACCATGCTGATCAAGGTCTACGGTGCGACGTCCAACTTCAGGTCCACCAGAGAACAAGGTCAGGCCGGGCAAATCCGAAAAAGCAATTCAGCACCAGGCGACGCTTTCCGTCGCCTGATTGACCGGTAACCCCGTGAACGAAGCCGCCATCGATTAGGGCGATATCCCCAGTTTTGAGCTCGAACTCGCGGTAAGGGACGGCCTCCAGATAGGCTGCCGAATAGGGATATCCAGTGGTCTCCACACCTTGCGATATCCGGTCCGCAACCGTCGGCTTGTGGCTCCAGAGCTTCAGATTGCCGCCTTGCTCAGGCATGCTGGGATAGAGGTTGAGCGCTGCGACCGTATTGTGCGCCACCGCAGAAAGCTCGTAATCATCGCCAGCACGTAAGACTTGAGCGACGTCGTCGTGGGGATCCAAGGAAAAGGTGCCTGTGCCCGACCAACTGAGGCCGCGACAAACATTGGCCTGGCCGTGTTCGGAACGGGCTAGCCGCAATTCGATTCCCTGGTTGTGAAGCTCTCGCTTCAACGCCCCGAATACTGCTCGAACCGGGTCAACCAAATTCTTAAAAAGGGCATCGACGTACGGCCGCGCGTTTTCGGCGTCTGCGAAATAGGTGGCTGCATCCTTTCTGTAGTGAGATGCGCCGACATATTGTCCGGGCACACCATCTTTACGCTCTCTGAGACCGGAGCTTCCAATAAAGTTCGTAGTGATCTCCTCGGCTACTTCGGTGCTGAAAGCTTGCTTGATGTGCAGAGCGGTGAGCTCACCTTTCAGGACCGAGATGATCTCCGACGTGTTGATCGACCCGGTCCGTTCTTTGATCGAAACCGGCGAGATGGCTGGCACTTGAGATATCTGACTAGACATTGTCTTGCTCCTGTAGTGCGTGTTCAAGGATGGTGATGCCACGATCGAGTTCGGCATCGGTGATGGTTATCGGTGGGAGGACTTTGATAACGTCGCGATTTGGCCCCGAGGATTCGATAAGAAGGCCATTTTCGAATGCGACATCGTGCACGCGGCCGACAACTGCCGGTGAACGGCATTTCAGGCCGGCCATCAGACCGCGGCCGCGCTTCTGTTCGATGTATCTTGGAAATTTCGCAACCAGGCGATCGAGGTGCGTTTGCAGCCTGACGGCTGTCCGCTCGACACCTGCAGTAAATTTCCTATCCGACCACATCTTGCACATGGCTCCTGCCGTCACGAAGGCGAAATTGTTGCCTCTGAAGGTCCCGCTATGTTCTCCGGGCTTCCATATGTCCAAGTCGGGTCGAATCAGAACGATGGACAGCGGACTACCTGAACCGCTTAGTGACTTGGAAAGACACACAATATCCGGTTCGATTTTCGCGGACTCGAATGAGAAGAAATCGCCAGTTCGGCCCGCACCCGCCTGAATATCGTCGACGATAAAAACAATGCCGTGAGTACGGCAAATGCGCTGAATTTCCGTGAGCCAAGCTGCGGATGCGGCGTTCATGCCGCCTTCTGCCTGGATGGTCTCCAGAATGATTGCGGCAGGCTTTTCTATGCCGCTCCCCGGGTCGCTCAAAACGCTGTCGATGTAACTGGCGGAATCGAATGCTTGGTTCGGATAACCGTCATAGGGAACACGGATCACATCGTGGCGAGCAACGCCTCCCAGTTCCCTGGTTGAGGCCGAGCCCGACACCGCTAGAGAGCCGAGCGACATGCCGTGGAACGCATTCGTAAAGGCCATGACGCTCGAGCGGCCCGTGTATTTTCGCGCCAGCGCGAGCGCCGCTTCGTTGGCGTTCGTGCCGGTCGGCCCAGGAAACTGAATCTTGTACGAAAGGCCTCTGGGTTTCAGGATCCAATCGACGAACCCTTCAATGAAGTCACGCTTTGCCGCCGTATGCATATCAAGCGACAGAAGAATGTTCTCCCCGACGAGATATTCAATCGCTGGCGCCATAATATCCGGATTGTTGTGCCCGTAGTTGAGTGCGCCGGAACCCACCAGGAAATCGATAAAGGGCTTACCCGTCTCGTCCCAAATCGTCGCCCCAAGGGCCTTCGTAAAGACGGTGGGGAACGCCCGGCAATAACGACGAACGTTAGATTCATGAGCCGTGAAAGTGTCGGTGTCCATATTAAGTCCTCTGCACATAGACGTTCAAAAAAGAGAGCTGTTTAATGGCTAGTGGTTTGCGGCAGATGTTCGTCGCTTAACATTGAAGCGGAATGCCGGAGGCAGATTTGTTGCTGGGATCCTCATCGACTATTATTAGGTTGCGTTGCCCTCCATTCAGGCGCCTTCGGAGAAGGTGCTGCAATAAGATGGCTTCTAAAGCTTCCGCGAAAGCATGGATACTATGGCATCAGGTAGTTGACGTACCCACCCATCGCTACCCATAGCGCCTCCGGACAATGGATGAGTCCCAGGAGATCAGCGGGGTCGCGTCGCCAGAGGTTGTGTAGCTCGGCGGTAGCGAGAAGCCGCTCGCGAGCGCGCTCCTCAATAGCGCCGTAGCGAGCGAGCGGCTTCGCGGCGGTCATCAATATTCGCCGTTCAACCTCGGGCTGCGGACACCAACCTGATTCAAGAAACTATTTGATGACCGATGACACAGCGAAAGCCGCGCTCTCTTGGAGAAGACTGCGGATTCCGATCTCTTGCGCGAGATGATTGGCCCGAGCCGCCGGGTCAAGAGGGCGGGCCGCCGCGGGCGCCCTTGACGGAAAGCCCGTTCGTAAGCCAGGCGGAAGCAACCGGGAGACGCGCTGGCGAAGGGCCGCATCGGTTTCGAGAACGTCCACTACCGCGTGTCAAGCGAAGTGAGGATTTGACCCCCTGGGCGAACTGATTTGACCCCCTCATTGTTTTGCGGTTTCGTTGGTACCGAGCGTCGTTCCGGCCTTCTGCAATAGGCCGGAACGACGCTTTTCGCGAAGCCGGTAGCTGTCGCCACGGATCGTTATCACTGTCGAATGATGAAGCAGGCGATCAAGGATCGCCGTTGCCACCACGGGATCGCCAAACACGCTGCCCCATTCGCCCACCGAGCGGTTGGAGGTGATCAGGATCGATCCCCGCTCATAACGCTGCGACACCAGCTGGAAGAACAGATGTGCGGCATTGGCTTCGAACGGGAGATAGCCGAGCTCGTCGATGATCAGCAGTTTCGGCCGCGACAGGGTCGTCAGTTGCTTTTCGAGTGAACCGTCGTCATGGGCCTTGGCCAGCATCGCCACGAGCGTGGCCGCCGTGACGAACTGGACGCTATGGTTCTGCCGGATCGCCTCGCGCCCGAGAGCCACCGCCAGATGTGTTTTGCCCGTACCCGGAAGTCCAAGGAACAGGACCGTGTCGCCATGGGCAATCCAGCGGCAGGTCGCCAGCTCCCGGATTTGGCGCTGATCCAGCGACGGCTGCGCGTCGAAGTCGAAGCCATCGAGTTCGCGCACAAACGGGAACTGCGCGATCTTGCCTGCCATAGAGATGCGCCGCTCGTCGCGCCGCGCGATCTCGCGGGTCACCAGGAAGGCCAAAGCCTCGCGCAAGATCATCTGCGAACGCGCCGCTTCGTCCAGCAGCGTATCGAGCTGGTCCCGGATCGCGGTCAGCTTCAGCCGGTCGAGCTGAGCCACCAGCATCTCGTGATCGACCGTCGTCATCACCAGCTGCCTCCCACCAGTGCCTCATATTCGGCCAGCGGCCGCAACAGAGCGGAAGGCGCAACGATATCCACCGGCGCCGATCGCACCGGCGCAGCAGCGCCGACCACGCCGGCAAGATGCGCGCGCTCGACAATCCGTTGGCGACGTCCGCGGCACAACGCATGATCCGCCACCACCTCGCCCGCATGACGCACGATAACGCGGCCGCCCAGCACCACGACCTGGACGCTCTCCCCGATCAGCCGCCAGGGAACCGAGTAACTGTTCGTGTCCAGGTCGATTGCGCAGTCTGCCTGGACCTTGCGCACGAGATCCCGCAGTTGCCCGAACGGCGCCCGTCCGCCCAGAGGGCGGAGCGCCATGTCTTCTTCGGCAAAGCGCTCCGCAGGAGCCACCCCGGTCGTGCCATGCACACGCTGATCGGCAATCTCGCGCGTCCACCGTTCCAGATGCGCCTCGAACGCCGCCCAGTTCTCGAACCGGCGGCCGACAATCGCATTGTGCTTGACGTAGCCGACCCCGCGTTCGTCCTTTCCCTTCGTACGCGCCCGGTAGGGCGCACAAGCCCGTGGCGTAAATCCCCAGTAGCGGGCAAAGGCGTGCAGCCGCACATTGAAGCGCACCTCCCGCGTCGCCGCATCGTGATGTTCGACCAGCGCCTTCGGATTATCGAACAGCACTTCCGTTGGAACCCCGCCGAAGCGAAGGAAGGCTCCTTCCATCCCCTCCAACCAGTCCGCCTGGCGCTCCCGAAGCGAGGGACGGATATGCAGCCGACGCGAGTAACCCAGCGTTGCCACAAACAGGTGCACCCGAACACGCTCGCCGCCAATCCACGCCCGCGTGTCGCCAAAGTCGATCTGCATCTGATGTCCCGGCGCCGTCTCAAACCGAACCGTTGCGCGCTTCTGCACCCTCAACTCCCGACGCCAACCCTGCACCCGAAGCTCCACCGACCGAAGCCCTATGACGATCCCATGTTCGCTCTCCAGTTCCTGGCGCACCACATCGGCGTTGCCACCATGGCGGAAGAAGCGCTCCCGCAGCCAATCGTCTAGCCCGTCAAACGCGCTCCGCCGCACAGGCTTGCGAAACGGAACAGTCCCGCCTTCGCGCAGATACCGACGCACCGTGTTGCGCGCGCACCCGAATTCCTTCGCCAGCCGCTTCGCTCCCCAGCCAAGCTCATGCAGCCGCAGCATCGCTGCCACCTCTTCAGGCTGAAGCATCTCCTCTCCCTGCATCGTTCTCGACAATGCAGGAATCGCCGAAATCCCAATCGTCATTCATGCCTCCTCTCATAACCGAGGGGGTCAGTTCTTCATTTCGTCAGGGGGTCAGTTTCTCAATTCGCCCGACACCGCGACGGCAACCATCCCCCGGCCGCAGCTGGGGCTGCTGCCTTCGGGCGAGTCGAAAAGGAGATCGTCCGGGAGGGTGAAGGCGTTGACGAGGTGAGCCGTGAGTAAGCAATCAAGCTCTGATCGGGATCGACTAACACTGTTTCCATCCGACCGATGGTTGACCTGTGATCGGCGTTACCTCAAGCTAGGCAGGCCGACAAGCTCGGTTGGAAGGCGAAGACCTTTCGATGAGCTCGTCTCCGAAATGCTCGAGGCCCACTGCCGCGCCTACAGGAACATACTGGCGTAACGTGAAAACACGATGGCGTCGCGGGCAGGTGCATCTGTCGTGGGGCCATCCGCACTGCCAGGCACGCCCTCTCGGCCGGCATGCACTCAGGTCCGGTCGTTTGGGTCGGCGAATTCACACATCCTGCAAAGCAGAAAACCATCTGCTCCATTCATGCGGTCGACGATTTCGCGAAAAACTGGCTTTTCAAACAGAGCGGAATAACCCTCATATAGAAGGTTGCCCAATACGTGACGCCGTTCAAAATCCATAGAGCACAGGGTAACGTCGCCGTTTGGAAGAAGAACATTCCGATACTGTCGTGCGTCCACGCAGGTTAGGGCTCCGACCACTGGCTGACGTGGTGCAACGATCTTAGGGTCGACGCTTCCACCCCTACTGCTCACCGGCCGCGCTTTTATCAGGGCTTCGGTAGGAATAATGTCGGCTATATCTGGGTGGGGCTCGCCCAAGGCCACGAATCGGATCAAGGGGATGTCCGCGTCGACGAGTTGACGAACCAGATCGCGATACTTGTCTCCGACCAGGCGGCTGTTCATGTAGGTGCCGTCATCGAAAACGTGGACCACGAATACGCCCAAGCGCAAGGCTTGCAATCGCTGCAGGTCCTGCCCGTTCATTCCCACCAGCGTCGTAAAAATCCTGATGCCATGGCCTTTGGCGAAGGCGTGCTCCACCATTTCGGTGCAGTCCGGATTGAGCCAAGGTTCGGAGTATCCCGCAAAACCAATGTCGACGGAAGTCGGTACGCGGGCCAGACACCGCTTGAAATCTTCAAGACCCAGATGACTCGTATGAGACACTTTTCTTTGCCGGACCGCGAACTTGTCCTGGGGACAATATGAACATCCTACGACACATCCCGTGGTCGTCGTTATCTCCAAAACCCTGCCGGCTGTGTTTGCTGAGCGAAGTTCCGGTAAAATCACTGGTGATTACTCCCATCTACCTCCTGCGAAGCGCCACGATAGTGTACGTGTGGCTTTGGCTTTCTGACACCGCATGTTGATCTACCGCGGCAACGCGGCCATCTACCCTTTTTCGCAGCCTAAGCCGACCGGTTCGCCGATTTGCCGGGCCGACTCTTCACAAACTTCCAGCGCGTCGGACCAGAGACAGCATTGCAATTTTCGAGGCATCACTCGCTCCGGAGATGTAGCCTCAATCGTCGATCGCTGGCCCGTCGCCGAGATGCGCGCGCAGCACCCTCGAACCCGCCGGAGAGAAGCTTTCTGGATGCCGTCGATCATCCTTCATCGAGCGAGTTCCGTGTTCTCATGCGGGTCAGCCCTCACACTATATTGCCGCACATCGACCAGCAAAGGCCGAGCTAGTGCGCCTGGCGCGCAGTTACTGCGAGATAGGCTTCGAAAAGCCCGACAGAGCTAAGACGCTCCGCTGTATTGAACCCGACATGTTTTCTGACAGCTGTCAGATTTTGGACACACATCACTCATCGTCAGTCGCTTAATACGGATGGTAATTTCTTCCAGGAATCGGTGACATTGAACACCACCCTGTCATGACCGCCCAATCTCAGCGAAGCGAACTCAGCATCGCCACCAGGACCAAGCCTGAAGATAAATCCGCCATAGCAGCGTCAACGACATTTTGCTTTCGAAGCCGGATGGATTGCACGAGGTGATTCGCGCCGTGATGCAGGAGATGCTCGAGGCCGAGATGGACGAGGCGCTGGGTGCTTCGAAGAGCGAGCGCACGCCGGAGCGTCTCGGCTATCACGCGCGCTACTACGGGCGGAGAACTAGCTGCGCACCTACGGCGGTTCGATAATCCCAAGGTTCAAAGCTTTTACAACAGCTACCGTTCTGCTGGTCGCATCCAACTTCCGCATTACATTTTTTAAATGGAAATCTATCGTATTTCGTGATCTGCCTAAAATAGTTCCTATTTCCCAAGATGATTTCCTTGTGACACCAAATCAATGCACTCTATTTCTCTCGGAGACAGGTTATGAGCTCGTTCCGACGCAGTCGTAGTGTCGAACTTCGTAACCATCCGATGAAACCGCAGCGCGGCCATTTGCAGGTAGGTGATCGCTCTATTCTGCAATTCGCAGTCCGAGGATTGAGCAAAACTCACAAACCTAAAGCTGCCACCAGGGCCATGTAATGGGACGGTAACGCCTGACCTCAAGCCGAATGTTGCTGCTTCGTCCAAGACGCGGCGTCCATCTTCAGTTATGTTTTCATCAGTATACACCTCGCTCCATCGAAAGGGTCCCGCCTCCTTTCGACCTTTCTTGATGAGGGGGTCTATTTTGGCATAGCCCATTCTCGAGTAGCGCTCCTGCCATTCAGCAGGATAATTCCACATCACCACAGAACCCTCTCGGTTCGGCTTGAAAGCCCTCTCTGATGCGAGCGGCCCATAGGCAATCCACGGGCAATCGAAATTCAGCGCAAACGCAGACAACAGTTCGAACAACTGTTCGGATTGAGCGACATCATCAGTCATCTTGAGGAATAGGTCTAACTCCACCGCAATCCGCCGGAGTTCCATGATGTCTCCTTCATTGCGTTCTCATTGGTGCACAGTTTGCTCCAACCCAGCCTCGCAACATCCGAAGTCAACGGGACTCGAGCCGGAGTTCCTTCCGCCACCTGGAGTACCCTCAAGAGTCGTGCCAGCTTGCGAGCGAAGCTTCTCCTTCAGGTCGTCAATCGACGGGGGAGGTACCCAGGAGGCGAACCGACAGCACTGTGTCGGGGAGCGCACAATCCGACAGTCGAGCATTCGATTGACGGAATATGGGCAGGAAAGTATTCGCGGCGCGCTTTTGAAATCAGCACCTAAGTGCCGGGCCTGAGAAAGCTGCATTGCAACTGTACTTATTTGATCGAGGCAAGAACAAGCTCAAAATTCAATCGATACATCGACCTTCTTTTCCAATCTCCCGAGTTGAGCAGCCGTAGCAATCGTATTCGACTGGATGGCGGCTGACTTTCTCCAGGCTCGGTAACCTGCTGAATTTGTCCTTCGGATGTTCCCGCTCAGTTGGCACGACTTTTGAACTCACCGTCGAGAGGCGGCAAGAGCTGCCCGCCAAAATTGATGCTGTTATGGGGGAGGTCGAAATTCCAGTTTTGTCTTTTATCGTCTTTGGGACCGAGCGTGTTGATGCGCCCGCTTGGAAACTATGAGACGTTTCCCCGTCCATGGGCGCGGCGCCACTTGTCGCGACGTTTTCGCCTTCACTGTTCGCCTCTGGAACAGGCAGCCGGCCCGGCTCGCGATCATCATGACCGCGATGCTCGCCTCCACGCTGGCTGACGTGTTGATGCCGCTCTATTCTGGCCGACTCATCGACGCTGTTTCTCGTGCTGCTAATGCGGCAGCACCAGCTTCGGATTCAGCTGTTGCAGCATTCTCTGTACCGATTGCATTGGCACTCGGTGGCATTGCCATGCGCCACGTCGCCTTCATTGGCCTGAGCGACCTGGTGTTGAAAATGATTTCCGACGTCGCGACCGAAGCGTTCCATCATGTGCAGCGCTTTTCGACAGACTGGCATGCAAACAGCTTCGCCGGCTCGACAGTGCGCAAGATAACGCGCGGCATGTGGGCGCTCGACCTCCTCAACAGCACGATACTCGTCACGCTGCTCCCGTCGTTTGTCATCTTGATCGGCTCGACGGTGCTGCTCGGCTGGCACTGGCCGGTCATGGGCGTGATCTTTGCTTGCGGCTCTCTCGTCTACCTTGCGTTTTCGATTTCGCTGTCGCTCGGCTATGTCGCGCCAGCGGCGAGCCTTGCCAACCGATGGGACACAAGGCTCAGCGGCGCGCTTGCGGACGCGGTCAGTTGCAACGCTGTGGTCAAGGGCTTCGGCGCAGAGGTTCGCGAAGACGAGCGGCTTGCAAATATCATGACGAAATGGCGGCACCGCGCGCGCCGGAGCTGGGTGCGCGGAACGATCATCGGCTCAACCCAAGGCGTAACTTTGGTTGCGCTCAGGGTGGCGGTGGTCGGATATGCCCTGCTTCTGTGGTCGCATGGACAGGCAACGCCGGGCGAGATAGCATATGTTCTCACGTCCTTCATCGTCCTGCAGGGCTATCTGCGTGATGCCGGCATGCATGTCCGCAACGTGCAGCACTCGGTTAATGATATGGAAGAACTGGTGGCCATCCACAATCAGCAGGTGGATGTTGCCGATCGTCCAGAGGCCAAGCCGATCCGGATCACGAACGGCCGTATCGATTTCGAGAACGTCCACTTCCGCTACGCCAACCATCCCCTGCCGCTCTATAGCGAATGTTCGCTGTCGATTGAAGCTGGCGAAAGGGTTGGGTTGGTTGGACCCTCCGGTTCCGGCAAGACAACATTCGTGAAGCTGATCCAGAGACTCTACGACCTGAGCGGCGGCCGGATCCTGATAGACGGTCAGGACGTCTCCGAGGTGACCCAAGAGTCCCTTCGTTCGCAGATCGCGATCGTGCAGCAGGAGCCGATCCTGTTTCACAGGTCGCTTGCCGAGAACATCGCCTATGGCCGGCCTGGCGCGAGCCAGGCCGAGATCGAGCAAGCGGCACGGCTGGCAAGTGCCCACGAATTCATCGCGCCCCTGCCGAAGGGCTATGGGACATTGGTCGGCGAAAGGGGTTTGAAGCTCTCCGGCGGCGAGCGCCAGCGCGTGGCGATCGCGCGCGCCTTCCTCGCGAACGCGCCGATCCTTATTCTGGACGAGGCCACATCGAGCCTCGATTCGGAATCCGAGGTGCTCATTCAACAAGCGGTGGATCGGTTGATGGTGGGCCGAACCACACTCGTCATCGCACACCGGCTGTCGACGGTCCGCTCGCTCGATCGGCTGCTCGTCTTCGACCGTGGCCGCATCATGGAGGACGGCGATCATGCCGCCCTGATCAATCTCGATGGTGGCATTTACCGCCGCCTCTTCGAACGGCAGGCGTTGGAACTCGCGAAGGGCCTGGCCTGATCGCTAAACCGGCTTGCGCGATGCGCCGAGCCGTTGCCGGAGAGGGGTGTGGCAGTGACGAGCGGCGGGCGTTAGGCGGCAAAACCAGCACGGCCGGAACTGTCCGCCAAACGGGCGAGCGGGAATGCACCACGTCTAAGCTTCGGCGAATGCGCGCAGTTACACGCGGGCACCGAATTGTCGCGCCTAACGGCGCACGCACCAAAAGGGCGGGAATGTCGACGGCCCGGGAAGAGTGCGGCCCTCGCCGTTACCCACATTTCGCCAAAGGAAGCGAAGTCAACGCACATTGAGAGGGCGGTGCTTCCCGGCCGGCTGGGATCCCTGTCGCTGGCCCAACCTACCGCACGCCGGCCACGTCAACGGTTCAAAGTCCCTTCGGTTCGCAAAGTCGTTCCCCTTGGAGACCCGGAAGCGCAGGAGCTCCGACCGCAGTCTTCGCTCAACTCTGGCCATCTGCTCCGGGATTGGATTCCGTTCCCTTGCCAGCACAGTGGCAGCTGAGCACGAACTCGCCGGCCCCGTGTCTTTCGATTACGGCCAACGGGCTTAGGAAGAGATTGGATTCGCCGGCCCTCTGCGGAGCGAATGAACAGTTCTACAGATCATCGACGTCCGCGAAAAAGAGCACGCTGCCGAAGTAGCCGGCCTGAAGCAGCAGCGAACAGGCCAGCGTCGTGACGACTGCCACACGGAGCGAATCCAAAGCGAAGTAAACCATCGACGCATTGCTGCACAGGACCAGCCCCACGAGCCGACAAACAGATGAAGTGCAACGCCGTTCTCCTGGTTTTCGCCAGATCATGTTGCGAGCTCGTCGGCCGCAACATGCGTCTGGCAGTTCTTGGGGCAGACGCGGCCGCAGGCTCCGCAGCCGATGCAGCGGCCGGCATCATCGACAACCATGATCATGCGATTGAGCTTGCCGTCGAAATCGTCGTCCTCGTCATCGCAGGGGCCGAGGATTTCACCCGCATCATCAACGCCGTGAAGATGCATGACATCGCGCGAGCAGACCTTGAAACAACGGCAGCAGCCGATGCAGGTCTTGCTATCGATGGAGGTCAGGTACGACGGCATCCAAATGGAGCCGTCACGGGTGGTGAATGTGCGCATCATCCTAAATTCTTCATTGAAGCGAGTTCTCTCTTGGCAACATCCAACTCGGCATAAACGGCTTGGGTTTTCTCGGCGACTTCCTGTATGTCGGCCCACTTGCCCGGCAGACCCTCGACGAGGTCCTGCAATGCCATCTTGGCAATAGCTGCACGCAACTGGAGCTTTCAGACTTTTTTCCTCATCCTATCTAGGTCTGACATAGATCCTTCCTGGAACAATGGTTTTGTTGATGCGCTCCATCTCGGGCTAGGCTTCAATGGCTGCAGTCGCATCGTCGACCAGTTTCGTACCGGCCTCAGCAAGTTTGCGGAAAGTCTCGAAGCCGAACCGGTGGACGTCTCGACAGAACGCCCAACCGCTGGAAGCCCGCAGGGGCTTCATTCCAATTATTGGCGACGTCGACACGCCGGAGCGCTCCTCGATCGCAAGCGCTACGGCGGTGTAAAACATGTCGAGCCTCCACAGCGCGTCAGGATCGGGATCGCCGCCAAAGGGTACCGCACGTTGCTGTTGCTTGGTGATGATGAACTCGGCCAGCAGCTCGGCATCCGAATGGCCTTCCCATAAGCCGAAGGAATCCTGAGTACGAATGAGCCGCAGGAGGCATTTGACGAACGGGGAAGCAAGGGCCTCGTCGTCATTGTTGACAGCAGGGCCAACCGGAGGAATTTCGTTGTTCGTCATTTCAGTCTTCGTCTTCGAGGTACGATTTCCTTTTCCTGCGATGCCCACTCCGGGTCCGCTTGCGGGGCCGACGAATGGCTTGGGCGGGCCAACCCCAAGAGTGCCCCGTGGCCGACCTCGACATGTCCACGAGTGCGAGACCTGCGGCGCGAATTCGCGGCGCACATCGTCTGCGCCGCGATCCGACCGGTGGTCAACGCAATTGAAATCCAACCTGCCGCAAGCCGCCGCCCTGCTGCATCGACATACTTGCTGCGAAGAGAGCTTCGATGGGCGGATTGGCCAGTGTTCAATTCCAATTGTCAGTCCCTTCGCGATTCTTGCTCAGGAAGTGACTGCGTTTTGAGTTTCGGGTGCCTTCTTTTGCGGAGCCACACAAAAATCCGCGTGACAGGCAGGCTCACCCGTGTAGTTGGCCAGTGCTTCGAGCAATGGGGTAAGATAGTACTGTTTGGTGTGGTCCGGAATTGGTCCCAGCCGGTCCACCGATTTCAGTGCCACCTCGATCAACTCGATTGCGCGATCTTTGTTGCCGCTCTCGTAATAATACTGAGCTACCGGGAGGTACCGGAGGTATTTAAACGGGCCATCGCCGTTCGGGGGATTGAGTGCCAGTATCTGTTCCGAGAGCTCGTTGCCCATCGCAAAGCGCTCCGCGCGCGGAAGATGGGAATTGTCCATCGTGGGATCGAAGAGTTGGTTGAGGGCCAAGGCCATCCACGACACCGCGTCGGACGTTTTGTCGATCGCGTCCTCGACCAATTCTCGCATGACCGGCATGCCGGTCTTGATGTCGCGCAGCTTGTGAAGCAGAAGATCCGCATGAATCTGCCGGAACTCACAAGAGTCTGGCATCAAGGCGAGGCCTTCTTCGATGGCCAAGAGCGCCGCCGTCCAATTCTCGGCCTGCATCGCCGGCTCAAGTTTGGCGTATATCGGCCCGGTAAGCGACATTTCGCGCGCTGCAAGTTGGTTATGCGCAATGCGCTTTGCATCGGCGGCTTTCGCTTCATAGCTGCTGCGCCAGCTGCCGTTAAGGACTTTCGGCAAAACGTCATCGAGTTCCGCCGGGTGGCCGATAAAAGCGATGTGGCCGTCGCGGTCGACCACGAACGAGGTGGGAATCCCAATCGAAGAGCTGGGATCCATCCAGAGCTTGTTCATTTCGCCAATGTAATCGAACCCGATACGATAATTCAGATTCGGGAACTTCTCGGTCAGCCAGGCATCCACGTTGGTCCGCGCCTCGTCTGCGGTAGGACCCTGTTCGCAGGCGGCAACTCCGACCGCCTCAAATCCGCTGCCTTCATATTTCTCCTGCAGTTCGATCAAATGGGGCATGGCGTCGACACATGGTCCGCACCAAGTCGCCCAAAACTCAACGAGGTAGACCTTGCCGGGCCGAAAGTTCGTGAGGGGCTCGCCACGCAGCCAGTTCTCCACTTTGATCGCAGGAGCCGGGGACCCCATACGCAGTTCCATCTTGGTGTCCAAAGTCATTCCACACCTTTCGTCTCTTTTGTCGCGGAATATTTTCCAGTCAAAATCGGACACGGTCTCGAGGGCATCGCTCCCTCTGGCTTGCTTCAGCGAAGCTCTCACCGTGTTGCCGCACATCAAGCTGCAACGGAGGTGCCAATTCCCTCAGCTCCGGTAAGCGGCGGGAAATGCTTTGAAATTCTCCACGAGCCCAAATGCGGCCGATTGTCGTGAACCCGACATGTCTTCTGCCGCTGTCGGGTTTCGCCCTATCACTCTTGAGAGCTTGGACGGTTCGCCTGTGATTAGACTGGCCTCGGTCCTCGAGCAGTGGCAGTTTGGCGCCAGTTCGAAAGCGCGAACTCGCCGGCTTGGTCCTCGTGCCGCCACCGCCGCGTGTGGATTCTTGCCCCGGAGTCAAAATTCGCCTCGCGGTTGCCAACGGCGGCATGCGCTCAATGCGCGTGGCGTTGAGCCCCGACAGCACGTAATGGTACCAATTAGTGGATGCCCGTCGCTGCCTCCACTTCTCCAGCCAAGCGCTCGAACGACGCTACCTACCCACGTTCGAGCGCGACCGCGGAATCGCAGACTGCCGAACGTCAGCCGTTGCGAAAGGTGTAGCCGTACCCGTTGATCGCCGGCGCGCCGCCTAGATGTGCGTAGAGGACCCTCGATCCCTGTGGAAAGAAGCCCCTCTGGACGAGGTCGATCATCCCTTGCATCGATTTGCCCTCGTAAACGGGGTCCGTAATCATGCCCTCGAGCCGCGCGCACAAACGGATTGCCTCTTTGGTTTCCTCCGATGGAACGCCATAACCCGGGTACGCGTAGTCCATGAACAACACCACGTCTGCCTCGACAATTTCCGCTCCGAGGTGGACGAGCTTCGCTGTATTTTGGGCGATGCCAAGCACCTGCGCCTTGGTCTTGGCGGGCATGGCGGAGGCATCGATACCGATCACGTTGCGCTGTCGACCATCCTTGGCGAACCCGACGAGCATGCCGCCGTGGGTTGAACCAGTCACCGTACAGACGACGATATAGTCGAAGGCAAACCCAAGCTGCTCTTCCTGGGCACGCACCTCCTCAGCGAACCCCACATAGCCCAGGCCGCCGTATTTGTGGACAGAGGCGCCGGCAGGTATCGCATATGGCCTGCCGCCCCTTGCCTTGACTTCATAAAGTGCCTTTTCCCAGCTGCGGCGGATGCCGATGTCAAAGCCCTCGTCAACCAGGCGCACCTCTGCCCCCATGATGCGGCTCAAGAGGATATTGCCGACCCGGTCGTAGACAGCATCATCATGTGGGACCCAGCTCTCCTGGACCAGGAGGCATTTCATGCCGATCTTGGCGGCGACCGCAGCGACCATGCGCGTATGGTTGGACTGCACGCCACCGATTGTGACGAGCGTATCGGCATCTGACGCGATCGCGTCGGGCACAATGTATTCGAGCTTGCGCAGCTTGTTTCCGCCGAACGCGAGACCGGAGTTGCAGTCCTCGCGTTTGACGTAGATTTCCACCTTGTCGCCCAGATGCTTGCCGAGGCGGTCGAGCCTCTCGATCGGCGTGGGTCCAAAGGTGAGCGGATAACGTTCGAATTTTTCCAGCATGCTATCTCCAGCAAAAAAGTACCTGAACCGGCTACGCACCGGTCAGCCCAGGGGTATGTGTGATCAAAGACACCCGTCTTTCGAAGCGGGTGCAGAAGTCCGGTAGTGCAGCACCGAGTTTGTCATTGCGACAAGCACACCGCATCCAGCGTGCTGCGATGACTCTTATGTCCCTAATCGACCAACCACCCGCATCTCCCGGCCTAAGGACACCGAATGTGGTCGCGTGTTAGCCGAACACAGATTCCCTATACGATCAGCTCAGTCATCAGAGGGTGACCAAAATTGGTGTGGGTCTGAGCACTGATCCTGTCATCCGCGCATCAAAGCAGCAGCACATGCTGGGCATTCGACCAAGCCGGGACACAGCTGAAAATTGCATTCCGCAGTTGATCAGAGTGAGACGACTGGTACCCGAGCTTTCCTGTAACCATCGGCATGCTGGCCCCTGTGGCGAGTTCCACGAGCGCGGCTAGAGGACTGCCAGATCAGAAAGAGCACGCGGCCGAAGTAGCCGGCCTGAAGCAGCAGCGAACAGGCCAGCGTCGTGACGACTGCCACACGGAGCGAATCCAAAGCGAAGTAAACCATCGACGCATTGCTGCACAGGACCAGCCCCACGAGCCGACAAAAAGATGAAGTGCACGCCGCTCCCCTGGTTTTCGCCAGATCATGTTGCGAGCTCGTCGGCCGCAACATGCGTCTGGCAGTTCTTGGGGCAGACGCGGCCGCAGGCTCCGCAGCCTATGCAGCGGCCGGCATCATCGACAACCATGATCATGCGATTGAGCTTGCCGTCGAAATCGTCGTCCTCGTCATCGCAGGGGCCGAGGATTTCACCCGCATCATCAACGCCGTGAAGATGCATGACATCGCGCGAGCAGACCTTGAAACAACGGCAGCAGCCGATGCAGGTTTGCTATCGATGGAGGTCAGGTACGACGGCATCCAAATGGAGCCGTCACGGGTGGTGAATGTGCGCATCATCCTAAATTCTTCATTGAAGCGAGTTCTCTCTTGGCAACATCCAACTCGGCATAAACGGCTTGGGTTTTCTCGGCGACTTCCTGTATGTCGGCCCACTTGCCCGGCAGACCCTCGACGAGGTCCTGCAATGCCATCTTGGCAATAGCTGCACGCAACTGGAGCTTTCAGACTTTTTTCCTCATCCTATCTAGGTCTGACATAGATCCTTCCTGGAACAATGGTTTCTTGATGCGCTCCATCTCGGGCTAGGCTTCAATGGCTGCAGTCGCATCGTCGACCAGTTTCGTACCGGCCTCAGCAAGTTTGCGGAAAGTCTCGAAGCCGAACCGGTGGACGTCTCGACAGAACGCCCAACCGCCGGAAGCCCCCACGGGTTTCATTTCTATTGTCGGCGACGTCGACACGCCGGAGCGCTCCTCGATCGCAAGCGCTACGGCGGTGTAAAACATGTCGAGCCTCCACAGCGCGTCAGGATCGGGATCGCCGCCAAAGGGTACCGCACGTTGCTGTTGCTTGGTGATGATGAACTCGGCCAGCAGCTCGGCATCCGAATGGCCTTCCCATAAGCCGAAGGAATCCTGAGTACGAATGAGCCGCAGGAGGCATTTTACGAACGGGGAAGCAAGGGCCTCGTCGTCCTTGTGGACAGCAGGGCCAACCGGTTCATGAGGAATTTCGCTTTTCCCCAATTTCAGTACTCCTCTTGAAGGACGATCTCTTTTTCTGCGATGTGTGGTTCGGGCGCTTGCGTGGGCGGGGAATGGCTTGGGCGAGCCGATCCCACGCAACAGTGTCCCGTGGCCGACCTCGAGCACGTCCACCAGTGCGAGACCTTTCACCGCGGCGCGAACGCCTGCGCCGCGGTTCGACCCGAGGTAAACGCAATGGAAATTCCACCTGCCGCAAGCCGCGCACTTTTGCGGCATCGACGTTATTGCTGCGAAGTGCGCCTGGGCGGGCGGATTTGCCGGTGTTCAATTCCAATTGTCATGCCCTTCGCGATCCTTGCTCAGGAAGTGACAGCGTTTTGAGTTTCGGAAGTCTTGTTTTGCGGAGCCACACAGAGACCCGCGTGACAGGCAGGCTCACCCGTGTAGTTGGCCAGGGCTTGGAGCAACGAGGTGAGGTAGCGCTGTTTGGTTTGGTCCGGCGCTGGCTCCGAATGGTCCAGCGATTTGATTGCCACCTCGATCAACTCGATCGCCCGGTCCTTGTTGCCGCTCTCGTAATAATACTGAGCGACCGGAAAGTAACACCCGAATTTAAAGTCTCCATCGCCTTGCGGAGGATTAAGTTCCAGGATCTGTTCGGAGAGCTCCTTGCCCATCGCAAAGCGATCATCATGCGGAAGATGGGAGTTGTCGATCGTGGGATGGAAGAGTTGGTTCAGCGCCATCACCACCCAAGACATCGCTTCGAACTTTTTGTTGATCGCGTCCTCGACCAATTCGCGCATAAGCGGCAAGCCGGTTTTGATGTCGCGCAGCTTGTGAAGCAGAATATCCGCATGAACCCGCCGAAAATCAAAAGAGTCTGGCATCACGGCGAGGCCTTCTTCGATGGCCAATAGTGCCGCTGCCCAATCCTCGTCCTGCATCGCCGGCCCAAGTTTGGCGTATATCGGCTGACTCAGCGACGATTCGCGCACACGCGAGATTCGCTTTGCATCGACGGCTTTCGCTTCATAGCTGCTGCGCCAGCTGCCGTTAAGGACTTTCGGCAAAACGTCATCGAGAGGTGCCGGGTGGCCGATATAAGCGATGTGGCCGTCGCGGTCGACCACGAACGAGGTGGGAATCCCGAACGAAGAGCTGGGTTCCAGCCAGAGCTTTTTCATTTCGCCAGTGCAATCGAACGCTGTCCGATAATTCAGATTCGGGAACTTCTCGGTCAGCCAGGCATCCACGTTGGTCCGCGCTTCGTCCGCGGTTGCAGCCTTTTCGCAAGCTGCGACTCCGATAATCTCAAATCCGCTGTCTTTATATTTCTCCTGCAGTTCGATCAAATGGGGCATGGCGTGGACACATGGTCGGCACCAAGTCGCCCAAAATTCAACGAGGTAGACCTTGCCGGGCCGAAGGCTCGTGAGGGGCTCGCCACGCAGCCAGTTCTCCACTTTCAGCGCAGGAGCCGGGGACCCCATACGCAGTTCCATCTTGGTGTCCAAAGTCATTCCACACCTTTCGTCTCTTTTGTCGCGGAATATTTTCCAGTCAAAATCGGACACGGTCTCGAGGGCATTGCTCCCTCTCGCTTGCTTCAGCGAAGCTCTCACCGTGTTGCCGCACATCAAGCACGGCAAAGGGCATGCCAACCCTTCTTAGCTTCGGCAAGCGCCGGTACCGCCTTGAATAAGCGAGCCCTAACAGGGCCAGCTGACGTTAACCTGAATGTCGGCTTTCGACGGCTCACCTTAGCGGCTGCCGTTTAGGAAGGTGAGAGTTTGGCTGGCCCGCTGGCGATAAGACCGGCTTCGGCGTCCTGGAGTAGTCGCACTTCGGCGATGGGGTCGAAAGTGCGGGAGAGGCTCGGTACCCTTGCAGCCACCGCCGCATGTGGCCCGGCGTCATAATTCGCGTCGCGGTTGCCAACGGCGGCGTTGGGCTCGATCCACGTGGCGTTGAGCCCGACAGCACGTAAAGCTGCATCGTGATTGAATGCCCTTTGCTGTTTCACGCCAAGCAGGAGTCGCGCGACGCTACCTTGCTCAAGCGCGAGCAGAGCGATCTGACGCCGTAGGAATATTGCTCGTCCCGCTTTTGCCGCCAGAGGCGGAAATCTTTCCTGAATGCCACCGCCGATCATCAATATCGACGAATCATATCCCGCTGCCCATTTGTTCGACTCCGAGGTCGTGCCAGCACTCCGTCAAGGGACGGTTGATGAACCCTAGATGCTCGGGATTGGCGCATGGCGCGCGCCGCAGAAGGCTGTCAAGGATGCGGCGCGCTCGCCAGGCCAGCAGCCCAAAGTTCGGATCAGCCAGCCCGCGCTGTCCAAGGCAGGCGTTCTGAACGAAAAGGCGTCGGTCTCGCGGTCCGTCCCAGTACACCGAAAAATCCTCGCCGATGGCGAGCTCATTGCCGATCTGTTCGAGGCGATCTGCGATCGGTTCTAGGAAACCCGGCAGCGGTTTCTCGTACCCGGTGGCCAGGATGACGATATCGGCGGTTACTTCTCCGATGTTGTCCAAGCCGCGTTGCAGCGTGAGCCTGTGCCCTGCTCCGGCATTGATGCAGCGCGACACGTTGCAACTTGGCCGCAATGTGATCTCGCATTGGTGTGGCTCGAGAAAGGCGTGGTGGTAGAGCGCCTGATAGACCGCGCGCAACTTGCTTTCTGAAATGCCCTCGGAGGCAAGCGCGAAACGCCGCAGGAACAGCTGTCGATGCACCTCGCTCATCGCAGCAAAACGATCCGAGAAGCATGGCGTGAACAGCCCGTTTGTGAACGCGTGGTCGTCGAAAGGCATCTCGCGCGTCAAGACCCATGTGATCGCCGCGGGCCGCCGTTCTTTCGGCCGGCCGACAAGGTGCAGTAGCAGCTCGGCTCCCGACTGTCCGCCGCCAACAACGCAGACATGCTTTTTTTGCACCTCAGGATTGATGTGGGCCAACTCAGATGAGTGGAACAGGTTGGGTCCAGTCCAGCCATGAAACTGAGGCGGAATTTGCGCCTGCTTGCCTATGTCGATGACGAGGTTTCTTGCATCAAGGACCGCGTTGTCCGTCCGCACGCGAAACTCGCCGTCAAAGCGGATTTCGCGAACGGCCTCGCCGCCACGGACAAGCGGATTCTTCTGGAACGCCCAGTTGAGATATTGGGCGAACTCGGCTCTAAGCACCCCGTGAAATTGCGCATTGAGGAAATTGTAAAGACGCCCGTTCTCGTGGAGGTAGTTTACGAATGTGTAGGCTGATCGCGGATTGACCAGAGTAACCAGATCCTGGAAGTGGCCGACCTGGAGCTCCGCGCAATCGAAAGCGCTGCCTGGATGTCCTCGGAAATCGACCTCCCGGTCCAGGAACAGTGCCCCTTGCGCAATCTCTTCCTGTATCTGACACGCAAGGCTCAAATTAGATGGTCCAGCACCCACACCAATACAAAAGAGGTCCACTTATCCTTACTCCTCTAGGAGTGTTTTCCAACTCAGCGGCATGTTGACGTCGATCGCCGGGCATTGAGCAATGCGAACCTCACAAGCATGCTTGAGCCGCGGTCCCGACTGAGAGGACAGCAAAAGCGTGTGCCGCCTTCCAGGTCTTGGGCTCAAAGTCGGCGGCATCGACAGCGGCGCGGCGTGATCCGAACCCAAGAGCAGAAGGAAAGTGTGTGATGCTGTCGCGCGGCTCTTCCGGATCTTACGGCGGCTTCTAGCGCCGGCCTCCACCCCAGGAGTGGCTGTTTCCCTGCCACGACGGAAGCGGCTCTTTCTTTCGAGGGGCGTAACCATGGATAACGGCTCTTAATGCTTTCGGAGACTCCCATGCATGCGGCGTGCCGGATAAAGACCTGTCAAACCAACGAGTTCGCGCAGTTCCAGCTCGTCTGGAATCCGACATTGTCGCACGCCCGACGATCGGGCAGGGGAAGCTCCGCGGCAGCGGCCCTTGCACACCGCAGGCTGACAGGGACAGCCGCCGATTTGACGCGCGTCCGGGTACTGATAAGGGGCCTTCCAACAGGGTTCGCGCACGAGGCGGGGTCTCCTGGTACACCCGCCCTGTGGCTTGGCTGCGGTCTGCTGCAGCCGTTCGTCTTTACTGCCCGTTGCGGACGATCTCGCACGAGTTGGTTCACGAGAGCGTCGTGAAGCAGTCGAGGCGTCCGGTTTGGCTCTGACAAGCGTCGCAAGATGTTCGCGGATCCAGCCATGTCTCCGCAATCCGACCGGTAACCGACGACGACTTCGGACTGGTTGGCGGTCCTACGACCTGATCGGTGTTCCTACGGAGCTGATCAGCGAGCCAAAAACAGCGGCAATGTGGTCTTCCCAAAGCTCCAGCTCGGCGGACCGCCGAAAATCCGCTCACGCAGCCCACGGCTGCCATAAGCACCCATGACCATCATGTCAGCACAGATGTCGTTCGCGTGCTGGGTCAGCACTGTGCCCGCCGATTTGCCGGCGCTCTTAAGCAGGTCAACGGAGACCCGAGCACCGTGCCGAGTAAGATAGGCAGCGATGTCAGCTCCAGACTGCGCGCCTTTCCCGTTGTTTTGCGCCTTTGGATCGACCATAGCGACACAGACTTCCTTGGCAGCGGATAGGATACTAAGAGCTTCCCGAACCGCACGCGAGGCCTCTACACGCGAATCCCAGCCGACCAGCACGCGTCGAGGCGACAGCGTCGCCTTAACGCCCTTCGGCACGATGAGCACCGGCTTTCCGCTATCGAACAAGCAGCCGTTGACAACAGGAGGTCCGAGAGTCTCATCGTTGAGGAGGTCTCCTCCAACGATCGTCAGGTCAGCGCAGAGCGCCCGCTGTCGTGCCACTTCACCGAGGCTAGCCGGATCGCAATAGTCGGTGTCAACGTCACAGGAAAGCGACATAGCTTTCAGCCTTTTGAGGATATCCGCGGACCGTCTTTCCATTCTGGTCACGTCCTGTGAAAATTTCTCGATTTGCTGAAATCGATAGTTCGGTACTGCAATTGCCTGTGCACGTCCTGTATTCCATTCGGGGGGCGGAGACGACATCAAGAGCAATGGAGGCGGTATAATGAGTACCGATAGGTGCGCGCCGACCTCGGCACACAGTCCGGCAGCTGTTGTGAGGTCCTCATCAGAATGATCAGCACCCGTCACACTGAATATGCTTTTAAATTCCATTTGCCTGCTTCTCCTGGTCTTCGTTAGGAGCGCCTCAAAGCGGCAACACCGCTCTCAGGAGGAAGAGAGAGCGGCACCACGTTCGATCACCGATTTCAGTCGTCCGGCTGCTCGAGCGAGTAGCCGGCCGACCTGACGGTGCGAATGACGCTGCCGGGCAAGGCCGTTTTCAGCGCCCTCCTGATTCGGCTGATATGGACATCGACGGTGCGTGCACCGACATGAATGTTGGGCAGCCAGGCCGCCCCGATAAGCTCGTCCCGGCTGAAGACCTTGCCGGGGGCCTCAATCATAAGCCGCAGCACGTTGAAATCGATCCGTCCGAGATGGATGTCGTGGCCATTACCGCGAACCCGATGGGCATCGAGCTTCATCTCCAGGCCTCCACAACAAATCCAACTGTCGTTTTCAACCCCGTTCGGACCACGCTTGGTCAGCCCGAGCCTCGCCCGCAGGCAGTCGAGCAGCTTGGCCGGAGCCACCGGCCGCACAAAGCTCTCAACGCCTGCCTTCAAGAGATCGAGGTGCTGGTGCTCGGCGCCAGGCGCGATCAGGGCGATGATAGGCAGGTCGGTGGTGCGCGGTTCCCGCTTGAGGTGGGCGCAAATTGCGGACCCGTTTATGCTGGCTGGGTCGCAATCCAGCACTACGGCCTGAAGCTCCCGTTGTTCGGCCAAGGCCAGCGCAGCCTTCGCGCCGTCTGCCGTCTCACTGCTGAAACCGTCAACCTCCAGTATGTGGCTGTAGAGCAGATAGAACTCGGCATCTTGCGAGCAGATCAGGACCAGCGGCTTCTTCATCGGCGATACCCCAACAACCTGGTCGGCCTCGAGTCCCTGGGTCGAGGGGACTGGCCAACATAGTTTCTCGGGTCCGTCATGATGGCCTTTCTCGAAAATCGCGCCCATCATGCCAGCGCCACGTGGGGAAAGGTTTCGATGACTGAAATCGCATCGTCGACCAGCTTCGTACCGGCCGTGGCGAGCTTCAGGAGCGTCTCGAAGCCAAACCGGTGGACATCGCGCAGCGTTTTGGACAAAACGACCAGCCGTCCGGTCGTGAAAAGCACCCGACCAAAACCCTCATGGCTCACCTGGATCATCGGCGATGCCATAAGGCCGCAGCGCTCCTCGATCGCAAGCCCGATGGCGGCGTAGTACTTGTCGAGCCTCCACAGCACGTCGGGATCGGGATCTCCGATGATTGGGATCCCTCGGCGCTGTTCCTTGGTAATAATGAAGTCGCCCAGCAGCTCAGCGTCCGCTTTGCGTTCCCACGAGCCATAGGAATCCTGAGAACGGATCAGCCGCACGAGGCATTTGACGAACGGGGTGCAAAGAGCCGCCTCGTCTTCGGCGACAGCTGGGGGGATTGCGGGGTCAGGCATTGGCGTCCTCCTCTTTTCAGTCCTCGTCCTCGAAGGACGGTTTCTTTTCGGCAATGCCCGCTCGCGCCAGCACCTTGCGCAGCCAAGGCGGAGGACACGTCCTGAGCATCATCTGCGTGCGCAAGAGCACCTGTGGGATCGATTGGGGCTCCGCCACTTTGATCGGGTGGATTTTTGCCGCGACAAGCTTGGCTGCCGAAGGGCCGCCAATTGCCAGACAAAACAGGATCTGACAGCCCTTGAGCGCATCCACCTTTGGCGTGATGCGATCATCGCGCTCGGCCCGATGCTCCCCGCTTTCATCGGACACGTCATCGAAGGCCACGGCTTCTACGAGATTCCATTCCTCGCGCGTCACGTCGTAGACAGCAAAGCGCCTGGCCGACCCGAAATGGGCATTGAGGTCCTGCATGTCCTGAGTGGCGATCGCAACGCGCAATGCGCCCTTACGTCGTTCAGGCATCGGGGCGAAAACCTCATTACTGACCAGCGAGAGGCGGCGAACAGCGTTCATCGTGATATTTCTCGATTACGGAGTGGATCAAGCGCCTCAGGAGTGGGCGCGTGTTGGTTGGCCTGGAAGATGCTGGCGACCTCGAAGATCATGTCGCGGGTGCCCTGATAGAGAATTGCGAGCTTGTGCTGGCTGCCTAGTCGATCGAAGACCGGGAACCCGATGCGCATGAGCGGAATTCCGAGCCGCTCCGATGCTTGGCGCCCGTGCGAATGCGTGACAAGCAGGTCAGCACCGACGGCAAGACTTTCCAGATCGCCGAGATCGCCGATCTGAACCGAAACCGCCGGGACTTTCTTGAGAATTTTAGACCTGTCGGTCGTTGTGACGGCCGCGGCTATCTCGGAGCCGAGACCAGCAAAGAAGGTTGCAAGTTGGAACAGCTGGTCTGGTTCGGCAGCGATGGCAATTTTCTTGCCGCCGAAATGGAAATGTCCGTCGAGCATCGCGTCCTGCAATTGCGCCCGGCGCCTGCGCACGCGGGCCGGTACCGCCGCGCCCGAAATCGAAGACAGCAGCGACACGAAGCGGTCCGTGTCCTGCAGCCCAGTCAGTGACTGGAACAACACGTAAGGCACGCCGGTCAACCCGAGCAGCGCTTTCGCCGGGCGGCGCATGTGCTCACCGATGGCGATGCATCGCATGGCCGTACCCAACTCGCGAATGTCTTCGACGCTGGTGCCGCCGTATGTGGTCGCTACCCAGCGGTCAGGAACCGTACCGTCGAGCGAGCCTGAAATGTCGGGCAGAATAACCGGCTTGAGCCCAAAGCTTTCAACCATGTCCCGCATATGCTCGACGTCGGCGACAGAGAGGTTGCATCCGGGCAGGATTGCGATCTTCTTCGGGTGCCGCGCCCGTTCGCCCGAGCGCGTAATCCCTTCGATCATTGCGGTGACTGCCTTGGCCCAGCCCTCTTCGATCGCGCCGTCAAAATCCGGCGTGTTGGCCAGCACGACCTCCGTACCCGCAAGCTGTTGCGTGTGCTTCCGCTTGATGTTGGCAATATCACCCGCGCAATCTTCGCCACGCGTCTCCACCAGCGCGGTCGTGCACACCCCGATCAGCGTTGGCTTCGTGCGGTTCTTGAGGTTGAGGATCGCCTCTTCCAGATGGTCGGCTGCGCCGAGGATGGTCGCCACCTCATCCATCGCCGTAGTCTGCAAGGGAATCGCTTCTTTGAAGTGCCGCACGAAGAGAACGAGCGCAAAGCTTGTGCAGCCTTGGCTGCCGTGGAACAGCGGCATCGCACCGTCGACGCCAAGAAAGGCAAAGGCGGCACCCAGCGGCTGCGACGACTTCAGCGGGTTGACTGCCGCCGATTTGCTCTGGGGAAGGATGCGGGCCATCGGCCGCCTCAACACTCGTGTGCCGTCGCGCAGGCGAATTCATCAAACAGGTACGCGGTCTCGTTCCTCGTGCACGGCAATTCGCCTATCAGCTCAGGCTGGCAATCCCACGGGGCCGGCTGGCGCACCTGAGACCAGATCGGATTGTGAATGGCGAGGTCGATCTGGCGTACGAGTTCCACCATGCCGTCATAGCCGGCATAAGGATGCTGGCGCTCCTGGTTGATATCGAGCCAGGGCGTCTTGGCCTTGAGCGCAATGAATTGCGTGCGACCGCCCGACAGCATGATATCGGCCCTGTGTTCAGAGAGCATGGCGTACAGCTCGCTCGCAGCCATGGATTCGAACATGTGCTTGTCGTGCTTGAGAACTTGTTTGATGCGCTCCTTGTCCTGCACCGTAGATTTCTTGATCGAGGTGCCGACGATCTCGATTCCGATCTCCATCAGCGCATGGACAACCGACCAGGACTTCACACCGCCTGTGTTGAGCAGCACGCGCTTGCCTTGGAGCCTTTGCCGGTAGGATTCGAGTTTCTTCCACGCGATCGCCTCCTGCTGCGCGATCAGCGTCTCTGTGCGCTCGAGGATCTCCGGATCGGCGCCCTTCCTCACCAGCAGCCTGACAAGGTTTCGAAGAGCTTGCGATGTGTCGGAGATGCCATAGAAGGAGCCCTCGAAGAACGGGATGTCCCAGCGCTCCTCCATCTTGCGGGCAAGACTGATCAGCGCGGTCGAGCACACCATCATTGCCGCCCGGGCGCGGTGCGCGGAAGCAATGTCGCGGTAACGCGCATCGCCAGGAATGCAGGCGCGCACCCGGATCCCGAGCCGATCGAGGAGCGGCTTTACAAGCCAGAATTCGCCCGAGAGGTTGAATTCGCCAAGGATGTTGATGTCGTAGGGTCCGGGGTCGTCGGGTTCGACCGTGCCGATGACATGATCGAGCAACGCCTCGGCGGCGAGCTTATTGCCGAGGTTCTTGGAGCCTGCCAGGCCAGGCGCATTGATCGGCACCACGGCCAAACCGAACTTTTCCGTGGCGCGTTTGCACACGGCCTCGATGTCGTCACCGATCAGCGCCGTTACGCAAGTCGAGTAGACGAAGATCGCCGGCGGCGCGTATGTGTGCTTGATCTCGCGGATCGCCTTGAAGAGTTTCCGCTCGCCCTGCCCCATCACAAGGTCGAGTTCGGTGAGGTCGGTCGTGAAGCTTGTCCGCCACAAGGTCGGCCCTGACGAAACCGCACCACGGTTGTCCCAAGAATTGCCCTCGCAGGCGAGCGGCGCATGGACCAGATGCGCAACGTCGGTGATCGGCTGCAGGACGATCTTGGCTCCGTCAAAGGCGCAGCCGCCGGCTGCCGCCCCTGGTGTCAGCGACTTCGAGCAGCCCTCCTTGCGCGCCTTGGCATCTTTGCCACGGTTCTTATCGCAGGCGGGCTCATCGAAGGCGTCCTTGATTTTGGCGCTGAGGGAGGACATTGCTCAGCCTCCCCAGTCCATTGGGCAAGGAATGGCTTCGGCGAAAAGCCGGCCACGGCTCTTAGCGCGTGAGGTCATAGGAATAATCCGTCACACCCGTCTTGCTCGTCTCGCGATCGAGTTTGTCGAAGATCTTGTCGAGGATCGTCGTCAGCACGCGCAACGCTCCCTGGTAGCCAAAGAGCGCAAAGCGGTGATGATGGTGCCGATCGAAGATCGGAAACATCAGCCGGATCAGCGGTGTTCCGGTGTCGCGCTCCAGGTACTTGCCGTAGGAATTGCCGATCAAAAGGTCCACCGGCTCGGTAAAGAGCAGTGAGCGCAGCGCCCACAGGTCCTTGCCCGCCCAAACCTGGGCAGCCTTGCCGAAAGGCGAGGATGCTAGCAGCTTCTTCAAATCGGCTTCCCATGCCGAGGTGCCATTGGTGGCGAGGCAATGGGTTGGCTCGCCGCCGGTCTCCATGACAAAGCGGGCCATTGCGTGAACGAAGTCGGGATCACCGTAGATGGCGTATTTCTTACCATGCAACCAGGATTGGCTGTCCGCCATGGCGTCTACCAGTCGGCCGCGCTCGAGGCGAATTGCCTCGGGAATCTCCTTGCCGGAAATCGCCGCGACCTCCATCAGGAATTCGTCCGTCGCCTGAACGCCGAGCGGATAGTGGAACGAGGCCGTCGCCTGCCCGACCTCCTCGCAATAGCCCAGTGTCTTTCGGGTGTTGTGATGCTGCAGCGAAAGCGTTGCCTCGGCGTTGAGGGCCTTCTTCACCTCGTTGATCTTCGTGCCCCCGTCATACATGCGGTATTCACCGTCCGAAGGCGTATCGAACTGGTCAGAGGCATCCTGGATCAATGTATAGGACACGCCCATTACATCGAGCAGGCGCTTGAGCTCCCGGTTGTTGCCGACGCAGAAGCCGTCGAAGCCCGGAATGATGTTGATGGTTCCTTCGATTTGCGTACGCTCCTGACCTTTCCAGAAGTGCTCCAAAATGCCTTTGACCATGTTGTCATAGCCGTCGACATGACTGCCAACGAAGGCCGGGGTGTGGGCAAAGGGCACGTCGAAGTCGCGCGGGACTGAATCTTCGTCCTTGGCGTTCTGGATGAAGCTGTGCAGGTCGTCGCCAATGACCTCTGCCATACAGGTCGTCGACACGGCAATCATCTTGGGGTCGTAGAGCTGGTAGGTGTTGGCGAGCCCGTCGACCATGTTCTTCAGGCCGCCAAACACCGCCGCATCCTCGGTCATTGAGGAGGAGACCGCCGCGGCAGGCTCCTTGAAATGGCGCGACAGGTGCGAGCGGTAATAGGCGACGCAACCTTGGCTGCCGTGGACGAAGGACATGGTTCGCTCGAAGCCGGCGGCAGCGAATACCGCACCTAGCGGCTGGCAGGCCTTGGCCGGGTTCACGACAAGCGCTTTGCGGGCGAGGTTCTTTTCGCGGTATTCCCACGTCTGGGTGAAATCGCGCTGATCGGAAACGATTTCATCGGGGTGCGGACATTCGAAGTTTAGCTTCTTCTCAGCGAGCATCTTTCTGTATTCCGGCTCGCGGAACAGGGGAGCGTGATCGAGAATTTTTTCAGCCGACTGCGGCATGATGATTACCTCTTTTGCATCTGGCTGCGCGGGACGGCAGCTCAGGACGTCAAGACGTTCCAGGCTCCGGCGGATCAGAGGCCGCGGGAGTTCACCGTCTCAGTGGGAGACTGGGGCTGAAGCAAATGTTTATTCGGCAGCCATCGCCCGCTCATCGCCCCGGCTTCTTTTCCAAGGCGCGTGGAATAGGTCCCAGACCGGGTTGTTAATGGCGAGATCCACATCACGTGCGAAAATGGCAAAGCCATCGTAGCCGTGATACGGGCCTGAATAATCCCAGGAATGCATCTGGCGGAACGGTATGCCCATCTTCTGCACCGGGTATTTTTCTTTGATTCCCGAGCCGACCAGATTTGGGCGAATCCCTTCGATGAACTTCTCCAACTCATAGCCGGTCACGTCATCGTAGATCAGCGTGCCGTTCTTCACGTAGTGGCCGGTGCGCTGATAGTCGTCGCTGTGGGCGAATTCATAGCCGGTGCCCACGATGACCATGCCGAGGTCCTCGTAGGCCGTGACGACGTGGCGGGGGCGCAGGCCGCCGACATAGAGCATCACGGTATTTCCTTCCAGGCGCGACAGGTACTTGGCGATGACCGCATCAACAAGCGGCCTGTACTTGGCAATGACCTTTTCGGTCTTCTCCTCGATTTCCGGCCCAAAATGCTTGGCTATGTTGCGCAGAGAGGCTTCGATCTGGGAGGGACCGAAGAAATTGTACTCCATCCAGGCGACGCCATACTTTTCCTCCATATGCCGACAGATGTAATTCATCGACCGGTAGCAGTGGATAAGATTGAGCTTAGCCTTCGGGGCGCGCTCGATCTCTGCGAGTGTGGCGTCACCCGACCAGTTGCCAACCACGCGCAGCCCTATCTCCTCAAGCAGTATGCGCGAGGCCCAGGCATCGCCGCCGATATTGTAGTCGCCGATGACGTTGACGTCGTAGGGGCCGGCCTCGAACTTGACATCCTTTTTGTCGAAGACCCAATCCCGGATTGCATCATTGGCGATGTGGTGGCCAAGCGACTGCGAGACGCCGCGGAAGCCCTCGCAGCGTACCGGCACGATCGTCTTGTCATACTCCTTGGTCTTTTTGCGAGAAACGGCCTCGGTGTCATCGCCAATCAGGCCGATAGGGCATTCGGACTGCACGGTGATGCCGTTGTTGAGCGGAAACAAGACTTCAATCTCGTCAATGATCTGTTCCAGCTTCTTGTCGCCGCCGAAGACGATGTCCTTCTCCTGGAAATCGGAGGTGAACTGCATTGTCCCGAACGTGTCGACGCCCGTTGTACCGACGTAGTAGTTGCGGCGCTGCGACCAAGAATATTGGCCGCAGCCGACCGGGCCGTGCGAGATATGGACCATATCCTTGACTGGCCCCCACACCACGCCTTTCGAACCAGCATATGCACAGCCGCGAATCGTCATCACCCCGGGAATGGACTTGATGTTCGATTTGACGTCGCATTCGGAAAGGACCTCGCTTTCCCCGCCAGCCTCGTTGCCGCTCTTTGCGACGTTGAGGTGCTTCTTGCGGCGCTTCGCCGCCTTGTCGGGATAATGCGACAGCACCTCTTCGATAAGCTTCGCATGAAGAGCACCGTCATTCTCGTATTCCCGGCTCATGAGTCCCCCTTTCAAGGTTGGGTGACGCCTCAAAGAATAGGCGCCGTTCTCTGCAAGGCGCGCCGATTCATGGCAGCGCTAATGTCACTACTGGGCCGCCGCCTTCGCCGCTTCCTTGGAGTGAAGCTCGGCAAGCATCTGCTCGTCGGTCTTCATGATGCCGAAGTCGAGCAGCATCTCCTCCAGCTCCTCCATGGTGATCGGCGTCGGGATCGTACCCTGGCCCGAATTGGCGTGGATCTTCTCGGCCAGAGCGCGGTATTCCCCTGCCTGCTTTGAGTCCGGCGCGTACTGGATCACCGACATCTTCCTGAGTTCGGCATGTTGGACGATGTTGTCGCGGGGCACGAAGTGGATGAGCTTGGAATTCAATCGGCCAGCCAGTGCTTCGGCCAGATCGAGTTCGCGGTCGGTTTGACGTTCATTGCAGATCAGCCCGCCCAGCCGCACACCGCCCGAATGGGCATATTTGAGGATGCCCTTGGCGATGTTGTTGGCGGCATAGAGCGCCATCATCTCGCCGGACATGACGATATAGATCTCCTGGGCCTTGCCTTCGCGGATCGGCATGGCGAAGCCGCCGCATACCACGTCGCCGAGGACGTCATAGGAGACATAATCGACATCGTCATAAGCGCCATTCTCCTCGAGGAAATTGATCGAGGTGATGACGCCGCGGCCGGCGCAACCGACACCCGGCTCGGGGCCGCCGGACTCCACGCACTTGATGCCTCTGTAGCCCACCTTGAGCACGTCCTGGAGTTCGAGGTCTTCCACCGAACCTTCCTGTGCGGCGAGATCCAGGACGGTATCCTGAGCTTTCGAATTCAGGATCAAGCGTGTGGAATCGGCTTTGGGGTCGCATCCTACGATGAGGATTCTCTGCCCGAGGTCGACAAGGGCAGCGAGCGTATTTTGGGACGTGGTGGACTTGCCGATGCCGCCTTTTCCGTAAAAGGCGATCTGACGCAGACCTGACATAATAGCTTTCCTTCCTTCGTTCTAATCATCGCGACTGCCCGCGACACAAGTGCCGATAGGCAGCTCGTGCCGCCTCACACCAAGCATCGCAAAAAGCGTACCAGCGTGATCGGCCGATCCCAGAAGAAACTTTGTCATTAAATTCCAGCCGCTTAGACGGCGGCAAAACGCGCGAACGGGCCTTTCAGGCGTCTGTCACGGACACGACAAAGCCGACACAGATTGTCGTGCGCCATCCACACCGCCGTGTGTCGAGCTCGAAGCGGGAGAATGGGGAAGTTAGCCCAAAGCTGATGGCGAGACCATCGGAAGACATCGGCTCTTGTCTTTCCAGCCTGCCATTGATCGGGCGGTCGCTGGATGAGCAGGAGCCTGGGGCTTGACCGCGGCGCGGGTAGTTCAGGCAGGCTTACAGAGCGGGAACGCCGGCGGCCGATAGACATCCGCGCTTAACCTTTCATAGCCCGTCTACAAGTTGGTTCCGCCGACGCGCTATATGGAAGCCAAATAATTCAGTAGCTTAGCCGAGAGCATTGATTTTTTCAGAAAGATACGTGTTATACGCGTATGAACCGCCGAACCCATGGTCGGCGCCCTCATGCGCGTGAGACCCCGTTGTGGGCGAGGCTCGCGACTGGCTGCACGATCCTAGCCGGCCTGCTTGCCATTGAGTTTGGTCCCGCCGCGGTAGGCTGCGGCATCAAGGGCAACATCAGCTACAACACTGGCAAGAAGATTATCACGTTCTTGGACAGGAATCTTACTGGGAGACACGCATCAACCTATTGAAGGGCGAGCGGTGGTTTTGTTCAGAGGAAGCTGCACGAAAGGCGGGCGGGCGGGCTTCGAGAGGTTAGTGTCGCGGCAGCTTGCAGATCTGCCCACGGGGCCGCCACGATCGCAAAGTGTGTACAAAAGCGCCCTCTCTGCCGAACTGAACAGTGCTCACGGCCATAGCCTCGGATGAGCCCGACTGGCTTGACCTCTGCATGATGAGAGCAGCTTTTACACCAGGTGCGCAGCACATGTCTTTAACGAACGCATCGTCTTCAAGAATATAGAGAGCAATTCGGAAAACCGAGTAGTTGGCGGCGAAGCTAGGAGAAGGTATACACCACCCTCTTGTTACCCCAGAGTAGAACGTGCAGCTGCGGCAAGACGCGGGCTTCGAACCACCTGTCGCTGGTCACCTTTTCGACCAGCGATTCCATGCGCATCATATTCCGTCGGACTCGACAGAGACGTCTTCATTACCACGGCGGGGCGGCGTGTGATTGCCGGGTTGCAGACCTCGCCGCGACGTCTTTGGGACGAGTGGTGTCGGCACCGAATCCCTATCATTTAGACTAGCCAGCTTGGGGAGCGCCGTCAGACCGCCAGACCGGAAGAGGAGGCTTCGCGCCAACTTGTGCCAAGAATGTTGGACCGTGCGGAACCGCTGGGGCGGCGCTCAACTCTGGCGCAGGATGAAGCGTCGATTGGGTGAATGAATAGGGCGCGCGTTCGACGGGTAGAGTGAGGCAAATCGCTGGATGTCTGCCGGATCAACGTCAACCGGTTCCATCGCCACCATCCACTCGACGTTTTCGGTGCACGGCGGCGTCGTCAGTGAGCCCTCATAAGTCCAATAGCCAAGCGAGGCTGGCAGAAGCCAGTTGGGATTCACCTCGTCGATCGTCACCTCCCCATTCGGCAGTTCGGGAAAGGCCGCAGCAAGGGCAGCAAAGCTGGCATTTGTCACGCCGGGCGTTAAAAAGACGCCCAGCACGCCCAGAGTACCACTTTGCGTGTCCTTGTGAACGAAATGCACCTCCATCGGGAAGCTCTTGCCCGCCACGTGATGTTCGCTTGGCGCATGGAAATGGAACTGTACCAGTTCGTAGACACGATCGCCGCGGGTCAGCGTGCTGCCTTGTGGCATATTGATTTGAATGGTGTGGCCGTTGTTCACCATATTGCCGCCGCCCTTGTGCCAGCCGATGGCGATATGCGGGATATCCGCCTTGACCGCGCTGTTGATATTGATCGGCGATTGCTGCGTGCCGGCAGAGCATACGAAATTTTCCTTATCCAGATCAGCCCAGTGCTCCGGTCCGACCGGACCGGTGTACCCCCAATGGGCACTGGTCGCTTGGGCGGCTTGAACGCAAATCCGGCATGCGCCGAGCGCAACCAACCCTTTGATCAGGTGACGACGATACATATTACTTTTGCTCCTCTTGCGAACTGATGTTGGTGGCTGCCCTAATGGACGCGTGATGGCCAATCGGCGCGGCCAGTATTGTCCTTTGCAACTGATAGATGCCCGCATGCCTTGGCGTGCTTTCATAAGTGCGGCTGCCGTTTCTCGGCTGGCCGGCTTCTGCAGCCCGCAAGGGGGGCAGTTTCAACCAGCTAAACGATAAAAAAATTTGAGCAGACCAGCGCTTGACCCCCGCCGCAAAGGCACAGGCGAAGGTGATCACTGCGCGGCTGCCGTTCGCGCCGGAGGCCGCATCGCTATACTTTACACTCGCTGCCCAAGGAGACGCAGGCGACCCCAATACGTTTTCATCGCTACTCCCGACGCAGCCGACGACGCCACGAAAACGTTGCTATATTTCACGTTGGGCCAGTGAGGAAATCGATCTTCTTTATGGAAGGCATTTGCGCAATGGATGCATTCCCATGCACATCGGCGTTCTGTTTAGCAGCTGCCGTTGACCGGCGG
The DNA here is from genome assembly GCF_029269325.1 of Mesorhizobium sp. XAP4. Taxonomy (NCBI): domain Bacteria; kingdom Pseudomonadati; phylum Pseudomonadota; class Alphaproteobacteria; order Hyphomicrobiales; family Phyllobacteriaceae; genus Mesorhizobium; species Mesorhizobium sp. XAP4. The sequence continues at coordinate 41,150 of NZ_JARIXW010000011.1, forward strand.
GCCAGCCCCTTTGGGCGTTCTGGTGTCTGACAGTCGTGCGTCAGGCCGGACAATGAGATACATCGATAAGAGCTGGACAAGGATGAGGGGATGACGTGCTTGCGACGGAGCAGGTGGGGCGAGAAGGCCAGTTCTTGCGGATTTCAACTTTGCGTGACGACAGCTCATCGGAGTCAAGGTGACACACGCCGGCAGCGGGGTGTCCGGGCAGTTTCCAGCCGCACAATCGCGAGACCGCTGACGCGAACAAAGCTCGGCTGTACTCGGCACGCGAAGAGAGCCTGCCAAGCCGTCGAGCCCGGCCTTCCGGTGCGACGCAAGCCGCAGACTAGACCGCCCTCTTGTTACCCCAAAGCAGAACGTGCAGCTGCGGCAACACGCGGGCTTCGAACCACCTGTCGCTAGTCACCCTTTCGACAAGCCATTCCATTCGCATCATTATTCCGTCCAAGTCGACAGAGGCGTCTTCACTGCCAGGGCGCGGCGGAGTGTGATTACCGGGTTGCAGATAGATCGGAAGGTGCGGATATCTGGCCGCGACTTCTTTGGCGTAGGCATAGTCACTCTCGTCGAAAACGACGAGCTTGAGCACGATTTGCGGCTTCTCTTGCGCCGCTTCGAGGCATGCATCAAACGCAGCCCAACGGGTCGTCATCTCGCTGGACGGCGGCTTTGGGCTAAGGGTCAGCACGTCAAGATCCGCAAACCACTCCCTCACCACGGAACCCTGCGTTTCCAGTGCAAAACGATAGCCCTCGCGATGGCCTCGTTCTATGAGGGGACCGAACGGCTGAATGGCCGGGTTGCCGCCTGACAAGGAGACCATAACCGGCCTGCCGCCGGAAAGCGCATGGACGGTTTGCCACACGGCATCGATCGGCATCGGTAGCCATTCATGGCGATACTGATTGTCCACCGCGTGAAGGCTGTCGCACCATGAACAGCGATAATCACATCCGCCGGTTCTGATGAACACCGTCGGCAAGCCGATGAGCACGCCCTCGCCCTGGATAGTCGGCCCGAATATCTCGCTCACACGGATTGCGGGATGCATGTCGGTCACGGACGGTATTCCGCCCAAGTTTTCGGTGTTTCACTAACGCGCACGGCCGCGGTCTGCGGCAGACGTGCCTTGCACCATTCATAGAAATGTCTGGCCAGGCATTCCGCCGTGACCTTCTCATGTCCCAGCACGTCGTTGAGGTGCCGATGGTCGAAGCTCTCGTCAATGTAGCGTTTGAGCGGCGCCAGATCGTGATAGTCGCGCACGAAGCCGTGGGCGTCCAGTTCCTTGGCCGACAGCTCCACTACGACGACATAGTTATGCCCGTGCAGGCGCGCGCATTGATGGTTGGGAGGCAAGGAGGTGAGCTGATGCGAGGCCGAGAAGTGGAATTCCTTGCTGATGTGGAACATTACGCGCGCCTCCTGCGCAGCGCCTCAAGCCAGAAATCGGCGTCCTCGTAGTCGGTGGGATCAGCGTGCCCGGCGAGATGGAACGCTTCGCGCCGCTCGACGCAGGTCCCGCATCGTCCGCAGTGACGCACGCCGCCCTTGTAACAGGACCAGGTCTCAGCAAACGGGGTGCGGTATCTTGCGCCATCCGCAACAATGTCAGCTTTTCCGAGATTCACATACGGTGCATAGAGGCGTATCTGCGCATAGCCGTCGAGCGCGCGGTCTTGCATTGTCTGGAAAGCTTCAATGAAGGCCGGACGGCAATCGGGATAGATGAAATGGTCCCCACCATGCACGGCCGCCGCCACCGCTTCGGCGCTGTGGGCGGCGGCGAGACCGAAGGCGATTGCCAACATGATGGCATTGCGGTTCGGCACCACCGTAATCTTCATCGTGTCTTCGGCGTAGTGGCCGTCCGGCACGTCGATACTGCTAGTCAGCGCTGAGCCGGAAAGGCCACGGCCAATTTCGCCGATGTCGATGATCTGGTGCGGGACCTTCAGTCGCTGCGCGCAAAGAGCGGCGAAGCCCAATTCCTTCCTGTGCCGTTGGCCATAGTCGAAAGATAGAAGGCCGGTGAGTTCGTGCTCCGCTGCCACCATGTGAGCAAGGGAAACGGAGTCCAATCCGCCAGAGCAGACGGCGAGAGTCTTCATCATTGATATCCTTGTTTTGACCGGGTAAGGCTGCGACCGGAGATTTCTCTGCGCCCCCACTACTCCAGCGACTCAGTTTTGTGAACCGGGAGAATTTGCGCTCAGCCCGATTGGAACGGGAGTGCGTCGCGTCCAACACGCGTGATCAATAAAAGTTGAGCGCTTCAGCAGTTTGTTTCGCATCGCGCCAACTTTCGCAACCTGCTGTCGGATCGTCGACTTCGAGACAAGGTGATGTTCGGCCGACATCGGCTGACTCTCAATTAAGCCGCAGAACACATGTTGGCTTTCTGGCCTTCGCTTGTGCGGTTGGCACGACAATTGATATTCTATTTGTGGGGCGGCACACCCCGCCAGCCGAAAGTGGCAGTGAGCTCCTTCAGGCGCAGGTTGATGTGCTGATTATTCGGCGATTTTCCGATCTCGAACCAGAAAGCGAGGGCGACATGGATGCCAGCAAATTTGACATTGGCGACATCCGCCTGGAGAACCCTGCGCGGCGCGATTGAGGCCGCAGGCGAGCCTGCTCTACCTGCCGCCCTACAGTCCCGACTTCAATCCGATTGAGAACGCCTTCGCCCAACCTAAGGCGCTGCTGCGAGCAAAGGCCGAGATAACCATCAAGGCTCTATTGGACTGACGTTGCCCCAGCAGTTTTGAGTTCGTTTCCGGCGTGGGTTGTGCCCTGCTGGGCGGGTGAAGCGACGGGCGCTGGCGCGGAGCCTTTGGCATAGCGCAGCGCGAGCGACCGTCGCGGATTGAAGGTGCTGGCGAACTCGGCCGGTGTCTGCCAGGCGAGTTGGGAGTGCGGCCGCGCGGTGTTGTAGTCGGCGTGCCACAGGGCGATGGCTACGCGCGCCTGAGCCAGCGAGGTGAACAGCGTCTCGTTGAGCAGTTCATCGCGCAGTCGGCCGTTGAAGCTCTCGATGAAGCCATTCTGCATCGGCTTGCCGGGCGCAATGTAATGCCATTCGACGCGGTTCTGATCCGCCCAGGAGAGGATGGCGTTCGAGGTGAACTCGCTGCCATTGTCGCTGACGATCATCCTGGGCCGGCGCCGCTCGGTGATGAGCCGGTCCAATTCGCGGGCAACCCGCATGCCCGAGAGAGACGTATCAACGATGAGTGCCAGGCACCGGCTCGTGCAGTCGTCGACGACGGCCAGGATGCGGAAGCGGCGCCCGTCGGTGAGCTGGTCCGATACGAAGTCGAGCGACCAGCGCTCGTCGGGCCTCAGCGGCACCAGCATCGGCGCCCTGGTCCCGATCGCCCGTTTGCGGCCGCCACGGCGGCGAACGGCGAGCTTCTCCTCCTGATAGAGCCGGAACAGCTTCTTGTGGTTCACGACCAGGCCCTCCCGCCTCAGCATCACGAGAAGACGCCGGTAGCCGAACCGGCGACGCTCCTGCGCGATCGGCCTTCATCCGCTCGCGAACCTCGCGGTCGTCCGGCCTGCTGGTCTGGTAGCGAACCGTCGTGCGGCAACAGCCGATGGCTTTACACGCCCGCCGTTCGCTCATCCCGAAGCCTTCCTTCAGGCGAGCGACAGCTTTCCGCTTGGCGGCGGGCGTCACCATTTCTTTCCCACAAGGTCCTTCAACGCGGCATTGTCGAGCATGGCGTCGGCCAGAAGCCGCTTCAGGGGCGTGTTCTCGTCCTCCAGCGCCTTCAGGTCGCCGAGCCTCGGTGACATCCATCCCGCCGAAGCGGGCCTTCCAATTGTAGATCGAGGCGTCGCTGACCCTGTGCTTGCGGCACAGATCGCCAACCGATACCCCGGCCTCGTGTTTCTTCAAAATTCCGATGATCTGCTCTTCAGAGAAGCGGCTGCGTTTCATGTCCTGGTCCTCTGGATGGGCCAGAACGAACTTCAAACCGGATTAGATCAGAGGGGCAAGGTCAGGACGCCTCGGCGCGGTCGTCGACCTCTTCACCCCAGCCGAATGTGCCAACTACTTCAAAGCCGCAGGATATGACCTGCATCAGATAGGACGTGCTCCAATGGTTTACACCTGACACAGGAGTCCGGCCCCCACAACCGTTTCGCAATGAGGAGCAGCGCTGCCGCTGCTCCTCCAATCACACGACGGATTCACGATGCGGCAACTCGAGCCATGATTTCGGATCGAATGGCCGATGCGGTGTATAGTGAGGCATCCAGCGGCAAATCCCCAAATGCCAGTTGACACAGAAGATAATTAGCACCTGCCTCTTCCAGCTGATCAAGGAGAGCTTTTCGGACAGAATCTGCCGTTCCCACGACGCACAATTCACTTTCAATTGCTGCATCGAAGTTCAAAGGCAAGTTTGGTGGAGTGGAAATGGCATTTAGTTCGTATAGAAATTTGAAGCTATTGAGCCATCGTTCATAGGCAGGTGCTGCGAGCAAATACGCATCTGTTTCAGAACGCCCTATCACCACCATTCGGAGCAATCCAAGAAATGGCGCTTGCTGGCCAATGTCAGCATCGTGAATTCGGGCGGCGCGGAACGCGTCGGTAACGCTGCGAACAGAAGTGGAAGGTCCGACGCAGGCGATGTTTGCCCCATTCGCAGCGGCCCAGCTAGCCGGCTCGGGTCGATTGGTGGCGATCCATGTCGGCGGATGGGGATATTGGTGAGGTCTCAACGTCAGCGGAACATCTTTCAACTCAAAGTGGCGGCCCTGATAAGAAAGCGTCCCGCCTTTCATCGCATTGATGAGAATCTCACTGGCCTCCGCATACTGTTCTGGTGCTGCTTCTACAGCAACCCCGAAGTATCCCAATTCAGTGGGAGCAGAGCCGCGCCCTATGCCGAGTTCAAGCCTGCCGCCGCTCAACTGATCAAGCATGCAGATCTCCTCGAAGGCACGCAGCGGATGATAGAGCGCAAGTAGCATTACCATGGGACCAACACGAAGACTGCGGGTTCGCTGGGCGACGCTCGCTAAGAACAAATTCGGTGATGGACCTCTGCCATGCGGCGTACAGTGGTGCTCGGCGAGATGATACGCATAAAAGCCATAGCCATCGCACGCTTCTGCTAGGCTCAGCCGATCTGCATATTGCTGTGCGATGTCATCGCCGTTTTCGTCCAGATGATCGAAGATGCCGAAGGTCAGGCCCGAAGCGGAAATTTTCTTCAATTAATTGTTCTCCAAATTACCTATATTTATTCGCTAATCAGCATAGCTCACGACATATCATTACTTGGTGCTTGATGTGAATCGACTTCATGCTTGAGCACACCGCGATTCTTCTTAAAGCTCATACAGACGCGTTTGGCGGCAGCAAGGAATTTGTCCATCTGCTCTGTGGTGCCAATGCTGACGCGAATACAGTTCTTCAAATCTACGTCAGGAAAGCTGGCGATGAGGATCGCCTGCTCTTTCAACGCGGCTTGCCAGCATGAGCCCTCCTGTCCCGCTGGCACACGGGCCAGCAAAAAGTTTGCGTGGGAGGGTGTTACGGAAAAGCCAAGTTGCAACAGCGCCAGGGTCACTCGCTGTCGTTCATGCTTGATGTGCCTGTGGTTCTCTTCGTAGGCGTGGCGATGCGCAAGAATGCTTTTCCCGACCGCCTGCCCGATCACGTTCATGTTGAAGACATTCTGGATGTTGCGCAGCCTGCCAATGATTTCTGGGTGACCGAAACCGAAGCCGACTCGCACGCCAGCGGCAGCATAGCTCTTTGAAAAAGTCCTCAAGATCAAAAGATTCGGATGTCTATTGACGAGGCGCAGGGCATGGTCGGGTGCGAAGTCAACGTAGGCCTCATCCAAGACGATCAAGCGATCTGCTTGCTCCACAAGGCGTTCGATTTCGGCCACCGGCACGAATGTTCCGGTCGGATTGTTCGGATTAGCCAACAGAATGAACTTCGCGTCTTTTGCGGGGCCGGACAGCAGTTTTTCTATCGGCAGGGGATGAGCTTCGCTCGATGCGATTTCGAGAAACTCGGCACCCTGCAACATGGCAAGTTTACGGTTGAACGAAAATCCGGGCGAGAGCATTGCCACTCTATCTCCTGGGGCGAGGAAAGCTCTGTAGATGAGTCCGAGCAGCTCCGACGAACCGTTGCCGGCAATCACCTGATCTTTGGAAAATCCGTAAGCATCGGAGGCAGCTGCCCTTAAGCTGAGATTGTCGTCTTCCGGATAAAGATACTGGTGTTCGATCGCAGCAATTGCACTTTGCATTACGCTCTTCGGCAACGGAAACGGGTTCTCGTTCGTATTTAGCTTAACGCAATTTGCATCCGTCGCTGGTCCGTTGGACGAGAGAGCATCTAATTTGCTGGCCACCGGCGAAAAAAGCGAAAGCACGGTCTTCAGTTTTGCATCGCACATGTTCTTCTCCGTTTTTCAGTCCCGCAGGGCATGTGACATGAGGCAATCGTTGATCGTGACTTGATCGACGTTCGGCTATATCAGCGCTGCCTTCCCACCCTGGTGGGGATCGCCGACCACGGTTTGGATTTGACACCGGGAAGCTGTCGAGAACCTGATGACGACCCAACGTTTGGCCGACGGCCGATTCGGCGCAACAGACGGTGTTTCAACATCGCATCGTCCTCAAAGCCGCATGCAGGGCCTGCACGAAAGCCCGTCTCCAGCGCCCGCAGATAGGTGGAAGCCGAAGTCTTGCCGAACCTCAGTTGCTCTGCCACCTGGCCCACCGGACTGCCCTGTTTATGGGTCAGGCGCAGGATATCTCTGACGCTCGTTCGTCTTGCTTGCTTCCGTCTTGGCATGGGCTCTCTCGGTTTGCTGATGAGAGAGCCAAATACCGGCTCATCTGAGCATGAGACGCAGGCCTGACGATATGGAGCGTCGCTGGTGGCGCGCGTAGCCAAGAGGGTTCGCCTCGCTGGCGGGGCATGCAAGACGGCGCACCTCCTTAGCCATCCTGTCCCATCGTCTCAGATCGTGAGGCGCACCTTATAGTCGGTGAGGAGATCTTGCAGGGTCAGGTTACGCCCTAGCGCTTAAGGTTGTTGGTCGCACCGAGCAAGCGCGGGACCTGTCGACGGACAACAGCGGTGCCGCTGCCGGCACTAGGTCGTCCAGCATCACAGTGAATCGCGTACGTAGTATCTTGTCGTAGGCGGCATTCTGGATAGCCGGATACGGGCTCTTCACCCGCTGCACCACCGATTGCGGGATGATGTCGCGAGAAACATTCACGGATTTCGTGAAAAAAGTGTACCCGCCGAAGAGCCCTACTCGCGGGGGCGGTGCAGCACCACCTCGGTGTCACTGCTCGTGTTCATGCGATGGACTAGGCCGGCCAGCTGTTGACGCAGCTCGCGGTAGTTGTAAGTCTCACCCGAGTAGACGAGCACCAAGTCAGGTCGGCCATCCTCCTGGAGCATCCTCGGCTGGCGGCCGCCCTGGATATCGATGATTGCCAGGCGGTGGTGTCCCAGCGCCGCAGGCCCGCCGATCCAAGTCCCCTCGTCGTCCGGACCGTGGTTCGCTATGGTGGCCGTCATATCGGCAAGCTCCCTTCGCGCATCGGGACCTCCGAGGTCTGGATTGAAGTCGATCCATTCACAGATGCCGCACAGGTTATGTCGCCGCATTTGGGCGAAGCAGATATAAGGCCAGTGGGAAACCATCGAGGCAAAGTGACGGATCTAGCCCAGCTACGATCCGCATCCGACATTGTCGGACATCGGACAGCACCGCGATTCGCTGCATAGGAAGCCTGGAGTCGCGATTTCCCCTGGGGGAATCAGCGCATGAAAGGAGAGCTGGGTCGTGTCTGCCGAAATGAGAAATTGCTCCCCCTTATTGCATCACCGAGGAATGTTACCCAGCGCGATAGACGGACATGCCCTATCTCCCCCCGTTGCAGCTGAGGGAGATAGGGGCCAGCTCTTCATTCAACCCTCATGGAGGATGATCAGCCCAGCCATTTCCATGCGCCGGCCTTCACAAGCCGTGCACCATTCAGGTTCTTTTCCTTGAAGCGCGACGATCCTTGTCAGACGTCGCAACACTTGCTGCCGAGAGCACGAGCTCTTCCTCGAGCATGCCTTGATCTGCGCCTCGAACGGCTCGCACATGCTGGGTTTCAACGACTTCGCAGAGGTTGATATTCTGCAGTGACTTCGTCTCGCTGCTGCACGGCATTGACGCTGGGAGCCATGCTCGCGTGGCGCAATTGTGCTGAAGCCGGTGCCCACGGTAACGTTTCTTAACCCGCCCCAGATCCTGGCGTTTGGCTATTTCCGACATTCGTGTCCGGCTTCGGACAAAGGCCGGGTTTGCCGAACGGAGTCGCACCCAATTTCCAGTGCTGCTTGAGCAATAATATCGACCGGCATTACTGCACAACACGAAAGTTGCTGCAAAAACCGAAGTGAACCCAAGGCATCGGGTCAATTGGCATGGCGCTTGCGACTCGGTCGATAGAACGCAGTCAAAATCACGGTTGCAGACCATGCCTACCTCTCAAAGCTCGATAAAGCACGCGAGCAAAATTCCCCGTCTCCGCGGAAGCTCGTCGCCGTTGAACGTGCCTGCTCGGGGGCGGTCTTGCACAAGACCGGTCCGAGGCAACCACGCCAAGGCGCGAGGCTGCCGGAACTGTCGACCGAAGTCGATGCCGCTTCAGTTTAACCGAAAAATGCACCGTACCACTTTGGCCTGGAAGCAAATCAATGACCTATAGAAAGAACGTTCCTCTCGTGACCTTTCGCACGCGTGTTCGCGATGAGTCGATCGGGGGGCCAAATCCTTATCGGTGGGAGAACAAGACCTCCGACGATTATTTCGGGGGCAAGCGCATCATCCTGTTCTCGCTGCCTGGCGCCTTCACCCCGACCTGCTCGACCTTCCAACTGCCCGATTTCGAAAAACTCTATGATCAATTTCTGGAACTGCGAATTGACGCGATCTACTGCGTCTCGGTCAACGATGCTTTCGTCATGAATGCGTGGGGAAAGTCCTTGGGGCTGCAGAAGATCGAGCTGATCCCAGACGGGTCGGGCGAGTTCACGCGCAAAATGGGCATGCTGGTCGCGAAGGACAATCTGGGCTTTGGCATGCGCTCCTGGCGATACGCCGCTCTGATCGACGATGGCGTGGTGGAGCAGTGGTTCGAGGAGGAAGGCTTCTGTGACAACTGCGAGACGGACCCCTATGGCGTTTCATCCCCGCAAAACGTTCTCGACAAATTGAAGGCGGCGGCATGACCCAGAAGTGGAAAGTCTCACACAACCCAAGCACACACTAGAGCCTCCTCGGCAGATCACGGTTCAACATGCATCTCTCAGCAAGCCTGCTTCAACGCCAGAAGCAACGTATGGCCTTATCGCCTCAAGCCATTGAAGCTATTCGCTTGCTGCGATTGACGCATACTGAACTCCATCAGCTCGTGCAGCAGGCACTCGAGAAGAACCCCGTTTTGAAGCCTGACCCGTTTGACGACGATTCGCCGCTGCCAGGGGTGGATCAGCGGAGCAGTCAAAGCAGAAGCGAAATCGGCGAATCGCCCATTGGCGGGCCGTCTGGCGGGCGCGGGCAATGGAAGTCGCAACGCAGTAGCGGCAACGATCGACCTGCCGTCGAGGAGTTTACCGCCCACACCGAAACATTGCACGACCATGTCGCCCGCCAGGTCGCCCTCACCCCGTTCACCCCCCAGGAGCGGCTGATTGCCGGACAGCTCGCCGCTCATCTGGAGGACACTGGCTATCTTCAGGTAAACCTTTTCGATCTGGCCAGGAGGTTAAACGTTCGGCAAGCTGATGTGGAACGGGTCATCGGAATCTTGCAGCAATTTGATCCGCCGGGCATTTTTGCGCGAACTCTCAGCGAATGCCTGGAGATTCAGCTGCGCCAGCAAGACCGGTTCGACCCGGCTATGGCAGCTTTGGTCGCCAATCTCGAGATGCTTGCACGGGGGGATTTTCAGGGATTGAAGCAGCGTTGCGGAGTCGACGAGGAGGATCTCCTCGACATGAGGAACGAAATCCGCGCGCTCGATCCCAAGCCTGGAGACCGGTTCCAGTCCGGGACGCCGGAAACCATCGTACCGGACGTCTGGGTAATGCCCAAGTCCGAAGGTGGATGGCGGGTGGAGCTTGATCCGGCCACGCTGCCCAAAGTGTTGATCAACCACACCTATGTCGCCGAAATCTCGCAGCTGACCAAGCAAAATCCGGAAGGCAAAGCGTTTCTCGACCATTGCCAGGAAACAGGGAACTGGCTGATCAGCAGTCTCAAGCAGCGCGCTAAGACGATCCTTAAGGTTGCGACCGAAATCGTGCGCCAGCAGGATGCCTTTTTTACACACGGCGCCGCCCATCTGCGGCCTCTCTGTCTCAAAAATGTCGCTGACGAGATCGGCATGCACCAGTCGACGGTAAGCCGGGTGGCTTCGAACAGGTACATGTTAACTCCGCGCGGGGTGTTCGAGCTGAAGTATTTTTTCGCTGCGCCAATCGCATCCTGCGAGGGCGGCGATGCGCACTCCGCCAAAGCTGTCCGCCATCGGATCAAGGCAATCATAGCCGAAGAATCGCTCGACAAGGTACATTCCGACGAAGACATCGTTGCTCAACTCAAGGAGACCGGCATCGATGTCGCTCGCCGTACCGTCACCAAATATCGCGAGGCGATGAACATCCCTTCCTCCATACGACGGCGCCGCGATAAGCGTTTGTCCGCAGCTGCGATCAAGCGAAGTGACTAACCGACATTCGTGGTCGGCGAGAGGCAACTCTCAACTTCCTCCGGGCCGAAGCAGCTTTCGAAGTCATGGCATTCCCCGCAACTGGGTGCTGTGCATGACGAAAAGCCTTCGGCCTCACACAGCTTGCGGTAAAAGTACTTTTTCCATTTCATGTTTTCTGTGTTGCCTGCCGCCAGCGCGGGAAAATGTCTGGCAAGCAGGCGGCTGAGCTCAGCGCGATTTGAGAGGCCAAGATCCCGCCAAAGATGGTCCATGCGCATCGCACGCCGGGCGATGATCTTGGCCAAGCGGGCGCTCGCCGGGTCGGCCGGCGCAGCATGCGCTAGCAGCAGCCGGCGTAGCAGTTCCTCTTCCAGTTCCGGCTCGGGCTCGCTCAACTCCTCCAAAGCGAATACGCTGCTGGAGGTAGACGGGAAAGTTGCGGCCAAGACATCACGCAATTCGACAGACGAAAGGCCTGTCCCCTCCGTCGCCAACACCTCGCCCGCCTGGACCTCCTCAAGCGAACGTGAATGTACGCAGGGCAGCACATGCTGATCGAAGCTCCTCCCTAGCTCGGACCCACGCCATTGCGCGCTGGATAGGCAGCCATCATCGTAACGGCCGGCTTCAGCTTCCGGCATGACAAAGCGCCTTGTTGACCGCAGGGATGATCTTGTCGCCCCAGAGCTCGATCTGGCGCAGCATCGTCTTTTGGTCGAAGTCGCCCAATTGAGTCTGAACTGCGATCTGGTCCGGTTTCAAGATATCGATCTCTTCCAGCAGGCGATCAATCACGCGATTTACGCTGCCAATCGGCAAATTTTTGCGCATGGTCTCGAAGGACAGATCCTGCTGGGTCGGTGTCTCCTGCAGCAGGTAGCCATCGTGGCTCTGTTGGCGGCGCTGATGCAGGGCTTCAGAAAGCCGGCGCTGGAAGCGGGCATTGTCGAGATAGCTGTTGATCTCCAACTCGTCGTGGCTGGCATAGCAGCAGCGCAGCAGCGATATCTTGACGTCGGTGACGTTCTTTTCCTCGGATGCCGCCGCCCTCTCGACTGATTCACGCAGTGTGGTCAAAGTCTCTAAGCCGTCGTGGAAGGCTGTGACAAAAAAATTGTGCCCCTCGCGGTAGGCCCGAGCCATCCGTGCGGCTCCGCCAGCGATCCAGATAGGCGGCGTCGGCTGCTGGACTGTGCGGACCGAAATCGCTGTTGGGGGGATCTTCTCATATTGGCCGTCGTGTTCGAAGACGTTTTGGTTGAGGCCCTTGAGAATGATGTCCAGGTATTCCGAAAAGACGGCCGGCGCCTCATCGATGTCCACGCCGAACCGTTCGAACTCGAACTGCTGGTATCCCAAGCCTACGCCGAGCTCGAGACGGCCGTTCGCAACGATGTCGGCGAAGCCGATCTCGGACAGCAGGCGCTGCGGTTGGTAAAGCGGCAGCACGCAGACGGCAGTGCCCAGGCGAATCGTGCTTGTCAAGCCGGCGCAGTGCGCCACCATCATCAGCGGGGATGGTATGAGGCTGTAATTGTTGAAGTGGTGCTCAGCAAACCACGCGGTGTTGAACCCAGCCTGCTCCGAAGCGACGGCCTGTTCGATGGAGTTGCGGATGACGCTTTCTGAGGATTGGTGATAGCCACGCTGGGCGGCCAGAATGAAAGTGGCAAATTCCATGATTTCTCCTCGTTATAGACACGTCAGCCGACCGGGAATGTGCTCGGCATGCGCATGCTTGGATCTCAAGCACCTCAGGTGCGTCGTGGAGCCGAGGCTTCATAATGCTCGGCCGGTCGCCCTGCGAAGGCCTGGCAATTAACCTGCCGCCTCCGCAAAACATTCGTCATAGAGCTCGCTGGCGTTTCCCGCATCACCGAACGAGGTCCAGCCGCCGTCCACGTAGAGGATCGAGCCGTTGATGTATGAGGCGTCAGACGAAGCAAGGAAGAACGATGCATCTGCGACGTCTTCTGGCCGTCCCATCCTGCCCATGGGGATGCGTCGTCCGATTGCTGTCAGGTCGATGCGGCCGGCTTTGGCCAACTGAGCAAGTGCGGGCGTGCGGATGTGGCCAGGAGCGACGGTGGCTGTCCGAATTCCGACCGGCCCGAGTTCGGCCGCCATGCAACGGGTCAGCATATCCATCCCCGCCTTGGAGGCGCCGTAGGCATGGCGCGGCGCGAACGGCAGAAAGCTGTCGATCGACCCGAGATTGAGGATCACGCCGCCCGGGCGCATAGCCTTGATCGCTTCGCGCGCGCAGGTGAAGGCGCCGGTAAGGTTGACATCCAGGACGTGTTCGAGCTGTTTCGACAGTTGCTCGATCGCAGGCACAATCCTGTCGGCGGTATCAGCACTATTGACCAGAACATCGATATACCCGAAGCGTCCCCTCAGTTCTTCGAACATCGACACCACATCGCTCTCGACGGCCACGTCCAGCGATTTCGCCAGATGCTTGCCGGGGAGCGATGTAGCCAGCTCTGCCGCTGCAGTGCCATCTTTATCAGCAATCACGACGGTGTCGCCGTTCGCGGCAAAGCGGCGAGCGACGGCCGCGCCAATGCTTTTTGCGCCACCGGTGACGAGCACGATTCGCGCATCTGTGCATTCGGCCGGACAGGAGAGCTCGGCTTGGAGCGCACCATCCACCGGCGGGTGAGCATCCCCCGGCTGGTTGAATGACATCCAGCCTCCGTCGACTGCCAGCACCGAGCCGGTGATGTAGCGCGCCTGCGTGCTGCTCAGAAAACGCACGACCCTGGCGATCTCGTCGGGGCGAGCCAAGCGCCCCATCGGCACGCGGCGGCGTATCGCCGCGAGGTCCATTTTGCCAGCGCGTGCCAGTTCTGTGACCATTGGGGTGCGGACGGAGCCCGGCGCCACCGCCGTGACGCGGATTCCTCGCATAGCCCACTCGCATGCAAGGGACTTTGTCAACGAGATCACGCCAGCTTTCGAGGCTGCGTAGGCGTTGCGCCTGGGATTGCCGACCACGCCCGCCATCGAAGCCACATTGACGATCGCACCGCCCGGCTTCATGCGCCGCGCCGCTTCCCTGGCCATAACGAATGGCCCAATAAGGTTCACTGTCACGCCGCGTCGGAAGGTATCGACAGCGGTGTCGATGATCCTATCCATCGTGGGTCCAACCGCCGCATTGTTGATGAGGACATCGATTTGCGCGAAGCGTGCTTCGACCTGGCCGAAAAGTGAGAGCATGTCCTTCTCTCGCGACACATCGCACTCCAGACCGACGTGCGGCGACCCGAGATCCCGAGCCAGTTCAACCACACCACTGCCCGGAAGGTCCACCGCAACTACAGTGTCTCCGTCCGCGGCAAGGATATCGACCAGGGCACGGCCGATCCCGCCCGCAGCGCCTGTGATGATTACGGTGCGTGCTGCCAGTTTCACGAGAGCTTCTCCACGATGACCGCTTGTGATCTCAGCCCATCAACCTTGGGCGGAATGAAGGGCCGAGCCAAATCGTTGCAGTGACCGCCAGTTGCGGCCCCACACAGATGTCGTTCCCGTAGGGCGCTCATCCTCCATTTCTACCCACTTATGCAGCTCCCAGTTGGGGACCCTCGACGCCATCTTGGTCGGTGGGGATGTGACCCTTGAGCAACTGGTAGATGGGATCGTCTGGATGTGGTGCTCCAATCGGCTGTCGCTGGCCGAACCTATCTGCCTCAAGAATCGCTGGCGGGATTTGCTCCTCAACCCAATCGTAGACGACTGTCCGTTCCGCAATTCGCCACTCGTCCTGCCTCTTCTGAAACAGATCGCAGTAACGGCCGCAAAGCAGCGTCTGACGTATTTCTTGGTCTGTATCCGGTCCGCGTTGCAGCGCGGTGAAATAGCTCTCGACCGCGGCCTCTGCTGAACTGATGAAGTCGATCAGGCTGTTCGTGATTTGATGGATGTTACGGTGCCCCGGCAGACCGAGAGCAAATTGGATGAAGTCCTCTGCCGGTCCGCAATAGGGACCGTGCCTGTCATACGCTTCGGGCCAGTATGCGCTACGCAGCGCCGCCTCATCGGCGCGGTCTATCCCGCGGCAGTACCGATACAGGCAGTTGCGGATCGCCTCTCGGTCACGCAGTTCGGTAATTTTCGCGTGGTCGACAGGGTCTGTCGCGAATTGTATGATTGTTTTGTCCTTCCCGATGCCAGTCTGCACTTTGCGTGTGTCTCTCTCTACAACTGAGTTAGCGGGGGGCTCGTCAACTTCCAGAGCTTGTTCGGGGCAGGCTCGTACCCCTTTTGAGGCAAGCAGTTGCTCCCCATCGGCAACATCAATATCACCGGGCAAGATGTAGCCGGCGTCATCAAGCTTGAAGACTCTCGGCGCCCGCGCCCAGCAGCGCGCATGACCCTGGCATCTGGCTTTATGTACGACGACACGCATAGCGAACTCCAATGTCGTTGGCTGAAACTTCAGGACCAGTCCAGGATCAGATTCTCGATCCCGAACACATGGCCGCCGAAGGTGATAGGTTCAGTCCCTGTCTTGATCCGAAAGGCTGGGATGCGCGCCAGCCACTCCTCCAGGCCAATGACAATCTCCCGCCGGGCAAGGTGTGAGCCAAGACAACGATGGGGACCATAGCCAAAGGCAGCGTGCCGGTTGTCCTCGCGCGCCAGATCGATCTCATTCGGGCATTCGAATTCCGCCGGGTCACGATTGGCAATCATCGTGGCACAGGAAACATAATCTCCCTTGCGGATCGGCGCGCCTTTGAAGTCGACATCCTTCGTTGCCACTCGGATCATCTGAATGGTCGAATAGGCGCGCAGCAATTCTTCCGCAGCGACGGCAATCCGGTCAGGTTCGCTTCGTAGCAATTCCTGATCTTTGGGGTTGCGCGCGAGATGGGCCAAGTCGAAGCATATGGCTGCTGAGACCGTGTCGAGTCCCGCGACGAACACAAGCACGCCGATGCCACGGACTTCTTCGTCACTGAGCAGACGACCCTCGACCTTTGCCTTCACGATGAAGGTCATGAAATCATCGACCGGCTCCTTGCGGCGCTCGGTGGCAAGTTCGTCGATGAAGGCCACGATCGCCCGGGCTGCGGGTGGTCGTTGCTCCTTATCGCCGTGGAGCAGATCTCTAGCCCAGCCGACAAATGTTTCTAGTCCGTCGTCCGAAAGCCCAATAAAGCGAAGGAAGATATTGACCGCGAACGGAACTGCAAAATCCTTCATGATGTCGCAGCTCGTGCCTGATGCGGCGATCCTGTCGATCAGCTTGATCGCTCGTTCCCGGACAGCCGGCTCCAATGCCATTACCCGCTTTGGCGAAAGCAGCGGATTGAGCAGTGAGCGAAAAACACCGTGGAATGGCGGATCGAGCTCAAGCGGGATCATCGGCCAGCTCTCGCCGAGCACAGAGGCGAAGATGCTGCGATGGCTGGAAAACGTTTCGGTGTCCTGCAGCACCCGGCGCTGGTCGCTCGCGCGAGTGATGACCCAGGTACCCCGACCGTCGCGCGTGTTGCTGGTTGAATAAAAGATCGGAGGCCCGGCATGAACGCAAGCAACCGCGGCATGCGGATCCCCGTTAGCCGTCGGCAACATGCCGGGCGACGTAAACAGGTTGAAGTCCCTCACCATTTCGGGCGGGACATGATCTGGAACCGGCCGCGATTTAACCGCGCCAGAATCGAGAGACCGTTCATGAGATGCTGTCGGCATTTGCATGCAATCGTTGGTGCAAGCTCCGTGCCGAATTCGTCTTTCGATAATCCTTGCCGTTTTGCTGGGCAACAGGTGGCGCCTGTGCTGACTTACTGGTCGGGATTGCAACATTCTTGTCCAGCGTCGGACACAGAATGTAGAAAGCTAGACACCGACTTGGAGCAACTCAACTGGTGGGATCGCTAGCCGATCATGTGCCCGGGGAGCATCCAGTTCGAAAGCTTGCGCTAAGCGGCTTGGTGACTTGGCCGAGGTCACCAGGTGGAAACGACCAACACTTGGGGTGAGCCTAGTGGCGCTCCCCTCGATGATGTCTGGCGGGGTGGTTAGCCGCCTCCGTGGGACAAGATCAGCCTACACGAATGGACTATAGCCTCTCCTCGCCTGCCTCATTGGCCGTCCTTCAGAGCCGGCCACACGAGCTTTTGTCTTTCAGCAGGGCGTTTTTCTCGCCAGCTACAGAGCCACACCGACGCCATTAATGAGCGTCCAGTCGACGGGTTGGATGGCCCTGTCCATCTTGCCCAGCACCTTGGCTTCGCATTTGCCGGTGCGGCGGAAGCCTTCAAGACGCAGTTCTTGACCTTCTCCAGATCAGCCTCGGACGGATATCGGCAAGGGTTCAGCTCGTCCTTTTGAACTTGCGCATCTTCGTGTTGGCCAACCCCAGGCCGCCCGACATATTTGCGGTCTATCCGGCACCTCAACTTCGAACAACCTTGCGGCAAGCTCTTGGGATAGCCCACGCTCGTGCCTCCACCACCCGCTCAGCAGAGCCAGATTTGTCGTTGATGGCACGGAACTTGCGCAGTCATTCGCAGATGCGTCACGGACCGAGAGTGTCGTCCCATGAATTCGATCACCAAAAAGGCCGCCCGACGTTGCTGGGACCGCCTGCAATTACCTTATCCCAGAATTGGGAGCAACGGCTTCAAAAGGGATAACTCATCACCTCAATTTTGTCGATCGCGCGGCCATCGAACCGCAGCCATCCATCAGACTTCCGCCTCGTTGCACTCATTGCGACCGCCTTGGTGCTTGCGACAACCGCTCAATTCTGGCTGCCAGGATAACCACATATGGCGACGGAACTTCCTGCTTCAAAGCAATATAGAGATCGTCGATCATCCCCCCATCAAGGCCTCGATCGAGGACACCGCGTTCGGCTTGCTTGGTTCGCAGTGAACAGACCGCACTTCACGAATGCGATCGATGCGACCGCGCCGAGAACTCTCCCGCATTGTCGACGGTTGGGTCCGTCGGCCCTCCGATGAGGCCTCGGATGCGTCGGGCGCCGAGGCCTCGACTGATGCCGACTGGCCGCCGCCGGAAGGTCTCGCGGCTTTGATCCCCGGCGATGTAGCCACCCCTGCTGCAACAGCTCCTAGCCGGAGAACTCATTCATGACCGAATCGGCGACAGATTTAGTGGACGCGGCTTTGTTCGACCGAGATCGGCTTGACCCAGAAAGTCCATATCAACGTTCTGGCCCTGCATGGGGTGCCATCATTTCGCTTTCCTTCGGCACCTTCGGGCTTGTGACGGCAGAGTTTCTGCCCGCCAGCGTTCTGACACCGCTCGCGCATGATCTCCGTATCACCACGGGCACGGCTGGACAGGCGCTAACAGCGACCGCAATCGTCGCGGCGATCTCGGCACCGATAATCGCCATGGTGACAAAGCGTCTGGACCGCAGGGTCGTCATCTGGGCGATGACGCTCCTGCTGATCCTGTCGAACGTTCTGGCAGAGGTTGCGGGGTCGCTGCCGGTTTTGCTGGCGGCACGCGTCGTCCTTGGCATATCGCTTGGTGGTTTTTGGTCTATTTCGGCAGCGTTGGCGATGCGGCTGGTTCCAAGTCACCTCATGCCGCGCGCCATGTCGATCATCCTCACCGGCGTTTCTGTCGCCTCCGTCTGCGCGGCTCCAATCGGCGCTTATGTCGGTGACATTTGGGGATGGCGAGCCTCGTTCAAGGTCGCCGCAATCGTGAGTGCCGTTGCGCTGCTCGTGCAACTCGTAACCATTCCGCCACTGCCTCCGATCGAAGTGCGCAGATTCCGCAGCCCGCTGGATGTCGCGAAGAATCCGGCGATGAAGGTTGCGGTGCTAGTCGTGCTATTGGTCGCTTCCGGCCATTTTGCCAGCTTCGCCTACATCCGCGCCTTTCTCGAGAGCGTTCCTGCGCTCGAAAAGAAGTCAATCCCGCTCGTGTTCCTTGCTTTTGGCACGGCCGGCGTCTTCGGCAATTTAGCCGGCGCATTCCTCACCAAACACAGTCTCAAGGCGGTCGCGGCCCTGCCGCCCCTGCTCATTGCCGTAGCCGCTGTCTCGCTCCTGACCATGGGAGCATCGGCCTTGACCTCGGCAATTGCAGTTGCCGTATGGGGCTTTGCTTTTGGCGCGGTCCCGGTCGGATTGCAGACATGGATGGTGCTACGCGCCGCTCCGAAACAGGCCGAGAGCGCTGGTGTACTGATGGTCATAACCTTCCAAGTGGCCATCGCAGCCGGCACAACTTTCGGTGGCCTATTGGTGGATCACACGGGTATTGCCAGTGTCTTTGTCTACAGCGCGGTTGCCACGTTCCTCGCTGTCTTGACAGTATTTTTGCTCGGCCCGAACCGCAAAACCTGACCGCCTGGTGGGGAGTGACGGTCGGCGGCGTTCACGCTATTGCCACCTCTGAGCTCGGCCCAAAGGCCGCGGCTTCGTCGTAACCATGCGGTCGATGGGGCAGCGCCAAATTGCTTCCTGCTCATCGCGTTGCGATAATACAGCGCGCTTATTGCGTCATCGTGTCCCCGGTCTCGGCTTCAATGCCCGGCTACTGGCTGCGGAGGCAGATGGGCGCCGGCGTCCCACCGACGACGATCGGTCTTTTCTCATGTAGCTGTCGGGGAAACGAGGCAGGTTTTCCGCCAGAACCCGCCAGTCGTCGCGCTCGCGTTCGCCTTCCTTGCGCGCACCGAACAACTGGATGATGATCTTGCCGTCGGACCCATATGCTTCGAGCGAGGTGACGTGACTGTCATTGGTCGGCTTGCGCACGGCCCAAACCTCACGGATTTGGTGGGTCCTGAGATGCAGCCGGAACATTTCGTCCAGCACATGGATGCACGGCCCGATCTGCTTGACCGACTTGATTAAGCCGGAATGGGTCTGGATAGAACCTCGGTTGCCGACGAAGCACATGATCGGCAATTCGTCTTCGGCCGCACGCTGGAGCACGGCGCCAACTGCGGCATTGTCGAGCAGCCAAGCGTAATCCTGGCCGACCATGCGCAAAGCCTGGCAGCGGCTGAGCTTGAGCGTC
The DNA here is from genome assembly GCF_029269325.1 of Mesorhizobium sp. XAP4. Classification (NCBI taxonomy): domain Bacteria; kingdom Pseudomonadati; phylum Pseudomonadota; class Alphaproteobacteria; order Hyphomicrobiales; family Phyllobacteriaceae; genus Mesorhizobium; species Mesorhizobium sp. XAP4. The sequence continues at coordinate 60,953 of NZ_JARIXW010000011.1, forward strand.
TTTAGAAGGTTGACGTCAGTCAGCCGGCTCCAGTGCTCGCGTAGGTCGTCCACCGTGCCGGCCCAGTCCGCAGTCCTCGCGCCCAGGTCGGCTACTCTCGCCTTAAGCGACATGGTCGGCTCCTGGTTGGCGGATACGAGCTCGGCCACCAGCTTTCGATAGGCATGAAGGTTGGAGACCGGCCTGAGATGCACCTTATGCACTGCTGCGCCGGTGGCGTCGAAGAATTGCAAACTGCGCTGGATTCCGCCGCGATGGCGCCTTTCAACAGCGAAACCATACCTCCAAGCTTGCGGGAAGACGCGAAGGTCGAATTCGTCACCAAGGACCATGGCGTGATTGTTGCCGGTTATCACTCTGTTGAAGACGCCAATCTTTTCGTGCACGGCACCTTGATTGCGGGTCAGCGCCGTCACTTCGCCCACGAATTCGAGGCCCGTCAGAACGTGATTGACGCGCGGGTCGATGCGTGCCGCGCCGAAACCGCAATGGGCCGCGACCAGTTCCGCTTCCGAAATGGCCAATTGGGCTGCGAAATCACGCGCGGGAATGTTCGGACAGACTTCCCACGCACGCCGGATTTCGTTGGGCGACCGCTTCTTGCGCTGATCCATGTTTTTACCCCTGCCCCGTTCTTCTTTTGACGATCGATCGAAAAACGGGCCTCAGGGGTGTGCACGGCGGACGCGATCGATCGTCAGGCACATGCCAGTCGAATCCTGTCTCCGGGCGGTCAGCGGCCAATCGCCGGTAGAGAGCGATTGTTGGGTGGTCGGCGCCAATCGGCCGATCGAGCATTCGGGTACCACCGGCGGTGCTGCTTTCCCACTCAAGGCGGGTCTGATGGATCATATTGCTCTCCTTCGTTCTTCGATTGCGAGGGCAACCCAAAGGTGAATCGGCCGGCAATTTTGCCGCCGCAACGAAGGCTTCACAAAAATCGTGCCAGTTGCTCCGCGGCAAGCTCTGAACATCTTTGGCTCTGTTCATTGCTTTACGCGTGAGTGCATCGCGAACTCAGGCGCCCTTCCTGTGACGCGGACGCGACAAATCCGACAGTAAGTGTCGGTTGTCGGACGTCTCCCCAGCAATCGAGCATAAGAGACGTCGGGATGTCCTACGGTTTTTGACACGTCTTCCCTTTGGCACGGTCCATGCGAGATGATCCGCGAAAACGTCGGACCGAGGAGAAATCGAGCCATGATTACGCTCACCGACAACGCTGTTGCCGCCATCAAGGCCGCTCTTTACCGCGCCAGCGAGCCGGCGGAAGGATTTCGCATCATGGTCCATGCCGGCGGCTGCGCCGGCTTCCAATACTCAATGGGCCTGGAGAGCGTCTCACGTGAGGGCGATGCGATCATCGAGCGAGATGGGCTCAAGGTGTTCATGGATAGAGGCTCCCAACCCCATGCCGCCGGCATGACCGTGGACTTCGTCAATGGGCTCGAAACATCCGGCTTTGTTTTCGATAACCCCAATGCGCGTGAGACGTGCGGCTGCGGCAAGTCCTGCAAATGATTGCTAGGGAACAGGCTATGTTCGACTATAGCGACGCCAAGGAATACTGCGTCGAACCGGTAACCGCCGGCGCTCTGGAACCGGCCGACACGCACTGTCGGCCCGGAACAATTGCGTTCGGTGATGCGCCAAATCGCGATCATCGATCGTTGCCGTGGGCAAGCAAACAAAATTGCCCGAAACAGCTGAATTCCCGGCAGATGCCGCCACCAAAGGGCAATGTCGACAGCGACCGGTCAGCCAAGCCATCGCTCGCCCGGCCGCCCACCTTACCAGATACGATATGCGCCAGAGGTTCAATGGCCGCCCGCCTACCCTTGAATCATTTCAGCAGTTGAAGGATCACTCCCATGAACCCTGTCTATCTCGACAACAACGCAACGACGCGGGTTGATCCTGCAGTCGTTGGAGCGATGTTGCCTTTCTTTACGGAGCAATTTGGCAATCATTCGTCCATGCACGCCTATGGCGCATCGGTTGCTGAAGCCGTGAGAAAGGCGAGGCAACAGTTGCAAGCCCTCATCGGCGCGGGATTCGAGGACGAGATCATCTTCACCTCGGGCGGGACTGAAAGCGACAGTACAGCCATCCTTTCGGCGCTGGAGGTGATGCCCGACCGAACGGAAATAGTGACTTCCGCGGTTGAACATCCGGCCGTTCTGAAGTTGTGCGCGCACCTTGAAAAGACGCGCGGCGTCAAGGTGCACATTATCCCAGTCGATCACCACGGCCGGCTCGACCTGGACGCCTACAGAACCGCTCTCACTCCACAAGTGGCAATCGTCTCGATAATGTGGGCGAACAATGAGACCGGTACGATCTTTCCCGTGGTTAAGCTTGCCGATCTAGCCAGGGAAGTCGGCGCGCTTTTCCACACTGATGCAGTGCAGGCGGTCGGAAGGCTTCCGATTGAGCTGAAATCGACCGCGATCGACATGCTGTCGCTCTCCGCCCACAAGCTGCATGGTCCAAAGGGGATAGGCGCGCTTTATGTAAGACGTGGCGTGCGCTTCTCCTCCATGATCAAGGGTGGGCACCAAGAGCGCGACCGGCGTGCAGGCACTGAAAACACACCCGGCATAGTCGGACTGGGCATGGCGGCCGAACTCGCCTTGAAATTCATGGACGAGACAAAACGAATAAAATGGTTGCGCGACCGCCTTGAGAACGGGATCATCCAGCGCATCCCAAACACATCCATCAACGGCGATCCGCAAGAGCGATTGCCAAACACTGCAAACATTGGATTCGAAGGTATCGAAGGCGATGCAATTCCAATTGTCCTGAGCCGGCTGGGAATCGCCTGTTCCGCCGGGTCCGCCTGTGCCTCTGGCTCACTGGAACCGAGCCATGTTCTGATCGCTATGAACGCGGCATGTGGGGCAGTCCGCTTCTCCTTGTCGCGTGACAACGGCGAAGATGACGTAGACCGCGTGCTTGAGGTCCTGCCTGCGATCACCGAGAAGCTACGGGCCGTTCCCAGTGCTGGACTGTGCGGGCGAGGTGCGGAACAGCTTCATTCCGGCCCGGGTCCGAGCGGCACAATAGCCGACGAGCCGTGAGGTCTTCCTCAACGTGACGACCCTGCGCAATGGAGAGCAGTCAAACTCGGGGTCGCCTTCACCACTTCAGAAAAGCTTGAGATCGCCAAGTCTCTTGCCCAGCCGCCGTGCCAGAGGTCGGCACGCCGTCAGCAATGTCACCAATGCATCGACACCACAATTACGCGCCGGGAGAATACAATGAACTGCTCCGCTGATAGCCGCCCGATCGATCGCACCGATATCCTAGCGCGACTGAAGGGCCTGTCGGCCGCGGAGGACTTCTTCGCCTGCCTTGGCGTCTCCTACGACCCGAAAGTGATGAATGTCTCGCGGCTCCATATCATGAAGCGCGTGGGCCAATACCTTGCCGAAGAAGATTTCTCCGGTCTGCCTAACCAGGTAATCGCCGCGCGGGTGCGCGCCAAGCTGGAACGCGCCTACGAAGATTTCGCGACTTCCTCGCCGCTCACGCAACGTGTGTTCAAGGTGCTAAGGGACCACGATCCAAACATATGTCCCGCACCTGGCCGCGCCTTCGTCCCGCTCGACTCTGCACTGAAGCGGTTCGGAAAGTAATGAGCCCGACACGGCTGCGACGCGACAATGTCGAGAAGTCGACAAATCCAGTCCTCATGACGCCTCCTCGGAAGCAAACGAAGCCACCTTCTGGAATAGAGGCAGGAAGACGACTTGGCATGAACGATGCAGGCAATGAGGTGAACCGCCAAGCACGAATCCGGACTGGGAGCTTAGAGAAACCGCCAATGCATATCGTAATCTGCATTAAGCAGGTGCCGGATTCGGCACAGATCCGCGTGCACCCGGTGACGAACACGATCATGCGTCAGGGTGTTCCGACCATCATCAATCCTTACGACCTGTTCGCCCTCGAAGAAGCGCTCAAACTGCGCGACGTTCATGGTGGCGAGGTTACTGTGCTCACAATGGGTCCGCCCATGGCGGAGGACTCGCTGCGAAAGGCGCTCGGTTACGGTGCTGACCGAGCAGTTCTCTTGACGGACCGCTATTTTGCCGGATCCGATACGCTGGCGACTTCCTTTGCTCTTTCGCAAGCAATCGCAAAAATTGGGGAGACTTTCGGCAGGCCGGACATCGTCTTCACCGGCAAGCAGACGATTGACGGCGATACCGCCCAGGTCGGACCGGGCATAGCCAAGCGCCTAGATTTATCGCAACTTACCTATGTCGCGAAGATTGCCTCCATCGATCTCGATACGCGAGAGATCGAAGTCGCGCGTCGCGCCGAAGGCGGCACCCAGTTGCTGAAGAGCAGACTCCCTTGCCTCATTACCATGCTGGAAGACACCAACGAAATCCGCCGGGGCTCGCTCCAGCAGGCTCTGTGCGCGGCGCGCAGCCAAGTCGTGAAGTGGACTGCAGCCGACGCCGGCATTGACGATCTCACCCGGTGCGGTCTGCGTGGCTCGCCTACAGTCGTCAAGCGTGTTTTCGCCCCCACCGCACGGGCAGAAAGCGCGGCGCAGATCGACACCGCGGAAAGGGGCTTGCAGGACATAGCCGATGAACTCATCGCCGATATCTTAACCCGCCGGCCGGCGCTGGAACATGAGCTGGCCTTCAACAGCGGCACGTGACGGCCAGGAGCAGAAAATGTCGACCGCAAGCCAAACTACCCCTCGCATTGCCCCCGGCCGTGCCGGTGTAAAGAAAGAACTTCCCGACCGTTTCAAAGACTACCGGCACGTGTGGGTCTTCCTCGAGCTCGAACGCGGCAATGTGCATCCTGTATCATTCGAACTGCTGGGCGAAGGCCGCAAATTGGCCGACAAGCTTGAAGTCCAGCTCGCGGGCGTCGTGCTGGGACCGCCGGGCGAGATGGTCGAGGACGCTGCTGCCGAGGCCTTCGCTTACGGGGCGGATCTTGTCTACATCGTCGATGCGCCGCCGCTCGCCGACTACCGGAACGAGCCGTTCGCCAAGGCGCTCACGGATCTGGTCAATACCCATAAACCCGAAATCCTCCTTCTCGGCGCGACCACACTGGGCAGGGATCTTGCAGGCTCGGTAGCGACGACCCTGCAGACGGGGCTCACGGCCGACTGCACCGAACTTGATGTAGATTCCGACGGTTCACTCGCCGCGACCCGTCCGACTTTTGGTGGCTCATTGTTGTGTACGATCTATACACTAAATTACCGGCCGCAAATGGCGACGGTGCGACCAAGGGTCATGCCTATGCCGCAACGGGTGGATAAGCCGGTCGGGCGTGTCATGCGGCACAAGCTGTCGCTCGTTGAGGACGATATCGTCACCAAAGTCCTCGGCTTCCTACCGGATAACCAGTCGGCAATGGCAAATCTTGCCTATGCGGATGTCGTGGTTGCGGGAGGCCTCGGTCTCGGAGCGGCGGAGAACCTTCAGCTTGTGAAGAATCTTGCCCGAGCGATCGGCGCCGAGCATGGCTGTTCGCGCCCCTTGGTCCAGAAGGGCTGGATGCCGGCTAATCGACAGATTGGACAAACTGGCAAGACCATTCGACCGAAGCTTTACATCGCGGCCGGAATTTCCGGCGCCATCCAGCACCGAGTTGGGGTCGAGGGGGCCGATCTCATCGTCGCGATCAACACCGATCCGAACGCGCCGATTTTCGAGTTCGCCCACCTCGGGATCGTCACGGATGCAATCCGCTTCCTGCCCGCACTGACGGAAGCCTTCACCCGGCGGCTGTCGCCGCACAGTCGAGACAAGCTTGCGAGTTGAGGGAGAGGACATGATTGAACAATTCGATGCCATTGTGGTCGGAGCCGGCATGTCTGGAAACGCAGCTGCTTACACTTTGGCAAGCCAGGGGCTGAAGGTACTGCAGTTGGAGCGCGGTGAATATCCGGGCTCTAAGAACGTCCAGGGTGCCATAATGTACGCGAACATGCTGGAGAAGATCATCCCGGACTTCCGGGATGATGCGCCCCTCGAGCGGCACCTGGTCGAACAGCGACTTTGGGTGATGGACGACACGTCTCACACCGGAATTCATTACCGGTCGGACGACTTCAATGAGGCGAAACCCAACCGCTACACGATCATCCGCGCCCAGTTCGACAAATGGTTTTCCCGCAAGGTGCGCGAGGCTGGCGCGACGGTCCTGTGTGAGACGACCGCGACGGAACTCGTCCGTGATGGCAATGGCAAGGTGATCGGCGTCCGCACAGACCGGGCTGGCGGAGTGGTCTTCGCGAATGTGGTCGTTCTCGCAGAAGGGGTGTCGGGATTGCTTGGCACTCGCGCAGGCCTGCGCGAGATGCCGAAGCCGGAGACCGTGGCGCTTGCCGTCAAGGAAATGCATTTCTTGCCCGAAGAGGTCATTGGCCAGCGGTTCGGGGTCAAGGGCGATGAAGGCTGCGTAATCGAGGCCGTGGGCACGATCTCTCGCAGCATGGCCGGGCTCGGCTTCCTTTACACCAACAAGGAGTCGATTTCACTCGGCATCGGCTGCCTGGTCTCGGATTTCGCCGCGACGATGGAGAGCCCGTCCGCCCTCCTAGATGCGATGAAAAACCATCCTTCGATCCGGCCGCTGATCGCTGGCTCGGAGGTGAAAGAATATGCCGCCCATCTTATCCCCGAAGGTGGTTACAAGGCCATTCCGCAGCTCTTCGGCGACGGTTGGGTCATCGTCGGCGACGCAGCGCAACTGAACAATGCCATTCACCGTGAGGGTTCGAACCTTGCCATGACCTCGGGTCGTGTCGCGGCTGAGGCGATCATCAAAGTCAAAAGCCGCAACAGTCCTATGACCAAAGCGAACCTTGCGCTCTACAAGACGATGCTGGATGACTCCTTTGTGATCAAGGATCTTAAGAAATACAAGGACATGCCAGCCTTGCTCCACACCAATTCCAGCAACTTTTTTGACAGCTATCCGCGGTTGATGTCGCATGCCGCTCAGAACTTCATGCGTGTCGACGGCACGCCGAAGATCGAGAAGGAAAAGAACACCACGGCCGCCTTCATCAACGCGCGCTCGCGCTGGGGGTTGGTCAGCGACGCGGTCCGCCTGGCATTGGCATGGCGCTGAAGAGGGTACAAGATGACGATCGCAGTGACGAAGGTTCGTGTCGAGGACAAACTTTACCAGAACCGCTATCTGGTCGATTCCGGCCGCCCCCATATTATAGTGCGACCGCACGACAAGCCAAGCGCGAACTTGCTTGCGTTGACCTACGTCTGTCCGGCGAAATGCTATGAGTTGAATGACAAGGGTCAAGTCGAGATCACCGCCGACGGCTGCATGGAATGCGGCACCTGCCGGATATTGTGCGAGAAAGGCGGCGACATCGAGTGGAACTATCCGCGCGGCGGCTTTGGTGTCCTGTTCAAGTTCGGATGATCAGCCGGAACCGTGCCAAGAGCATGCCGGCAGCGAGCAACTGCGGCACACCATGAGCCTCTCCATCCACTTGCAAAGAGCTAGTGAATATTGGCCTTTCGCAATTCAAATTTCCTTGACTCGTTAGCGGTGTCCTCGAGGCCACGGCGCTGCCCTGTGCGCCGGACTTACCACCGGTCACGTGGTCGAGCCCCCCTTTGGGACAACGCCCGGCCATCGTGCCGGATGGCAGCCACAACGGCCGGTGAGCAAGTGGAACGGCACAACCCATGGCAAAGACGTATGTGCTAGTGCATGGTGCCTGGCATGGCGGATGGTGTTGGCGGGACGTGGCCGCCAATCTTCGTAAGATGGGATACCACATGACCACGCCGACCCAGACAGGTGTCGGCGAACGCGCACGTTTGCTGTGCAAGGACATCACGCCCGACACATTCGTGACCGACATCGTCAACCACATTGTGACGGAAGAACTGAGCGATGTGATCCTTGTCGGTCACAGTCTAGGCGGCATCAGCATCACCGGCGCCGCCGACCGGATACCCGACCATATCAGCCATCTCGTTTATCTCGACGGCGCCATCGTCGAGAGCGGTCAAAGTGGATTCAGCACCATGCCCCCCGACATCGTTGCCGCCCGTCGAAAATTGGTTGCGGAGGAAGGACGGGTATCTTCATGCCGACTCCGCCGCCAACAGCATTCGGCATTCCCGAGGGACACTCGCTCACGGACTGAGTGCGGCGCAGGCAGGCACCTACGAAAGCGGACTTAAGCTCGAGCACCCGCTCGGCAACGGCAGGCCCCGAACCTATGTCGTCTGCACTAATCCACTCCACCCGCGATGGCGGGAGCGCGAGAATGGGTCGCGAAGCAGGATGGCTGGGCGTGGCAGGAACTCGCCACTGGCCGACGCAATGACCCTCGCACCGACGGAAGTTGCTCTCCTTCTCTGAGGAACCAAGTAAAGGGTGAGCGGCGGCCGATTCTCAGGCCGTGGCCTTGAGCTCTGGTGCACGGATGTTGGCCCAACGGGTCGTTCCGGTGGCGCCACCGAAACCACTAGGCGGGAGTGGCCTGTCCTGCCAGCGTCGCAAGCTTGCGAGCGTTCCGCCGCGGCCGCGGCCCGTAGCGCCGGGCAACCTCCGAGATCACCGCGTCGGCTCCAGGGTCTCGGAGATGACTCCGTGCCTTGTCGTCCATCGACCAACGCCGCCGACCAACAGCGCCGTTGATCACCCTCGAAAACGCCGAGGCTGCCGCTCAGCGTCAATCTTAAGTTCAAGTTCAGACACAAGCCGATCTCCGATCCACGTCAGAATCGGCAGGCCCACAGATCGCCGGGTCCTCCTGGAAGGACACAGCGCTTACCCTTGAAATATGGAGAACCATGGCTTTGCGCCGTCGGCAGTTGAGCTGATCTCGCAATGCTATTTCCCCGGCAACGTCCGCGAGCCGGAGAACTGCGTGCTTGGCGTTCTCCTCTGGAAGGAACCAATCTTTCGGAACGTGGCAATGTCATCGACGAGCTCTCACGGGCCAGCACGATGCCGGTTCGGCGCATCGGCGCCCCCTGAGCACGAAATAGCCGGTTGCGATTCTAACGATACGGCCGGACGGGGGCTGGGACCGCGGCGGACGGAGCCTGACGGCTGATCGACACAATGGAGAAGGCCGGCTGGGTTCAGGCTAATGCGGCTCGAATTCTCGGCCTCACGCTGCGACAAGTCGGCTAGGCGATACGCCGGCATAGTATCGAGCCGAAGGAAATTCTAAGAGCCTGATGAGCCAATCGTCAGGCCAGTGGTCTTGCGCGCCCTGTGCGCGACAAGGAGTGCTTTGTGCTTCTGAACGGATTTGGACTTGTGCTGTCGCAAGCAGGACAAAATTGTGTCGCGCCCGCCTGACACAATGCGATATTGACCCAAATAGTGAACTGAAGCCGCTGTTTTAAGTTGGTATGGCTCTTGCACCTTGAACCGCGACGTTACCAGCAACGGAGCCGTTTGATGTCCTCACCGACAGTTTCGATTGAGGGTCCGACTAGCACGACATCCGAGGGTTTTCTGGCAGCCGCGAAATCCGTCTGCGCATCGTCCTCCTACGGCTCGTCGCCGACCAGCCCGGGCGAAGGGGATCCGGCTATTTGGGAAAGGATCAAGGATCACCCCTGCTTTTCGGAGGAAGCGCATCACTATTTCGCGCGTATGCATGTGGCGGTCGCGCCGGCTTGCAATGTCCAGTGCAACTACTGCAATCGCAAATACGATTGCGCCAACGAGAGCCGGCCTGGTGTTGTGTCTGAGAAGCTGACGCCCGACCAAGCGCTACGCAAGGTCATCGCGGTTGCCAACAAAGTTCCGCAGCTTTCGGTTCTTGGCATCGCTGGGCCGGGGGATGCCTGTTACGACTGGGAGAAAACGAAGGCAACGTTCGACTGCGTCATCAGGGAAATCCCCGACATAAAGCTGTGCGTCTCCACCAACGGGCTCGTGCTGCCGGACCATGTCGCCGAGCTTGCCGAAATGAATGTTGATCACGTGACGATCACCATCAACATGGTCGACCCGGAAGTCGGCGCAAAGATTTATCCTTGGATCTTTTATGAAAATCGCCGCTACTTCGGCATCGAAGCCGCTCGAATCTTGCACGCGCGGCAGATGCTGGGCCTGGAGATGCTGAGCGCGCGCGGCATCCTCACCAAAATCAACTCGGTGATGATTCCTGGAGTGAACGACCAGCACCTGTTTGAGGTGAACAAAATGGTCAGGGAGCGGGGCGCGTTTCTGCACAACGTGATGCCTCTGATTTCGGACCCGGCGCACGGTACCCACTACGGACTCATCGGGCAGCGCGGCCCAACGGCAATGGAGATGATGGCTCTTCAGGATCGACTTGAAGGTGGCGCCAAGTTGATGCGCCACTGCCGGCAGTGCCGGGCAGATGCTGTCGGCCTGCTCGGTGAAGATCGTGGCCAGGAATTCACGCTGGACGGGATTCCCGACGATGTCGCCTACGATGCTGGCAAGCGTCAGGCCTATCGGCAGGTGGTCGCACACGAGCGCCGTGATCATGAGGCGGCGAGGAGCGAGGCCATCGGTATGGTCAAGGCAACAGACTCCGAAAAGTCGCTTCTGGTTGCGGTGGCCACTAAGGGAGGTGGACGGGTCAACGAACACTTCGGCCACGCGAAGGAATTCCAGGTTTATGAAGTCTCGCCTAGAGGGATCAGCTTGGTCGGGCATCGGAAGGTCGAGCGGTATTGCCTCGGAGGCGGGGGCGAAGACGCCATCCTCGAGGGCGTCATCGCAGCGCTCGAAGGCATACACATAGTGCTATGCGCCAAGATCGGAAATCGCCCGAAGGAACAACTCTCGCGAGCTGGACTGCGCGTAACCGACGCCTATGGCCATGACTACATCGAGACCGCAGTCAGCGCACTTTACGCGGCAGAGTTTGGGATCAGACCACTAGCGGCGACGGCCTGAGCCGTCTCGTCCGATAACCAGGAGTTAGAATGGCTTTAAAGATCATCGCATCCCAATGTACCCAATGCGGGGCCTGCGAGTTCGAATGTCCTTCGGAAGCGATCAAGTTCAAGGGCGACGCCTATGTGATCGATCCAAACAAGTGCACCGAATGCAAGGAGGCCTTCGATACGCAGCAATGCGTGTCGGTCTGTCCGGTACCGAAAACCTGCGTTCCCGCTTGATTCCTACCGAAACGGTCGGGTTCGCCGCACGACGACGCCTGCAACCCGCGACCACAACAAAAACCTCGAGAAAGGAATGGACAGCATGTGGTCCAGACGCGAACAGGAGGTCGAAATCGGCAGACCGCCACGGTTCATGCAGGGTGAGCGGGTCCGTGCGATACGCCACATAAAAAACGACGGCACCTATCCCGGCAAGGAGATCGGCGAAAACCTCGTGCGGAAGGGCGACGAAGGCTACGTGCGCGACATTGGAACCTTTCTCCAGCAATTCTTCATCTATGCGGTCGAATGGATCGATCGTGGCACGGTCGTCGGCATGCGAGCGCGCGAACTCATTAGCCTCGACAAAGTCGAGGTTCCCTGCGGAGCTGAAGGCATTTCCAACGGGGGAACAGCCGGATGAAAGTAATGATTCGCAGGACCGCTACTGGCTTGTCGGCTTATGTCCCCAAGAAGGATCTCGAAGAGCCGATCACCGAGATTGAGAACGCTGACTTATGGGGCGGGACCGTGACGCTCAGGAACGGTTGGCGGCTCATGCTGCCCGACCTTCCGCGCGACACGCGTTTGCCGATCACCGTCGAGGCGATGAAGATTTCCGACGGGGCCTGATGCCGGTGGGTTCAGTGGCGGAGAGGAAACGCGTATGAACACGATGCTGAGCTGGGACCATCTCGTCGTCGTCCGGGGCAGTTTTGCCAAAAAACTGATTGACCTGCTGAACGGCGCTCTCAAGGCCGATCGAGTGATCCCCTATCTCGGTCCTGGTCTTCTGCAGCTTAACCCACCGGAATCACCTGTACCTTGCACCCCTGAAGATGTCGCCGCGGCCCTCAACAAGCGGGCGCCTGCCCCTTCCAGGATTCGCACCAATATGTGGTCGGTCGCGCAGTTTATCGAGCAGCGCCGACATCGTCGGACTCTCCAAGCGTGGATGGCGGAGATATTCGCAGCCCCCGCCGAGCCGACCGTTCTTCACGCCTGGCTCGCAACCCTTCAACTGTCTGTCATCATCGACAGCTGGTACGATGGCGCCATGCGAGCAGCCCTTGCAGAGGCCGGCCAAACAGACGTTGTCGAGATACAAGGAACGACGCGCGCGACCGGAATCGGTAACATCTGGACGAGAACTTACGATTTGTCAGGAACAGAACTCGAGGCCGAACAAGTGGCTAGGACGGTGCTCTATGCGCCGCACGGCAGCGTCAGGCCGGCGGCAAACTTCCTCGTGGCTGATTCCGATTACGTCGAAGTCCTAACCGAAATTGATATCCAGACGCCGATCCCGGACGCGGTGAAGCAACGGCGCGTCAACCGGGGTTTTTTCTTCGTGGGCTGCCGCTTCAACGATCAGATGCTGCGCACATATGCCAGACAGCTGATGAAGCGCTCCACTGGCCCACATTTTGCGGTGATCGATTCGGCTACGCTGACCAGAAACGAACGTCGTTTCCTTGCCGAAGGCGCAATCACGGTCATCGACATGCCGATCCGCAACGCCGCGGCTCGCCTCGTCGGGGTCGATGCTAGCCAGGATTAATGGCCGGCGATTGCTGGTGAGTCGCTGCTTGCCTCCAAGGGCGAAAACTCAGTTGGGAATACATTCGTGAGTAGTAATGCTAGTGGCAGCACAACGTAGGCTCTGAATTCGTTGGGCGATGTGAAAGGGTCCGCTGCTGCGGGACGTGAGCACGTTGCGGCGGCATTACGCACATGATCTTGTGACCCCCGTGGCAAAAGAACTGAAGCGCCCGAGTCGCGACAACATATGCAGCGCTCAATGGCTTCGACAAAAATTCGGCACAGTTTCGACAGTTCGCATGCACCTCCAGGGTCAACGAGGTTGATTATGCCTGTTTATGTGGGTCGGCCACGCGAGCAGGAATTCCCACTACCTTTGCCCCGGCGGGAACATCTCGTGTGACCACGCAGCCAGCGCCTACCACTGCATTATCACCAATCGTGACGCCAGGCAGAATGATTGCTCCACCGCCGATCCAGACACGGCTGCCAATGTGAACAGGACGCCCGACCTGCAGGCCGGCCTGCCGCTGCTCGGCATCATGTGGATGATCGGCGGTATAAATCTGCACAGCAGGCCCAATTGCCGTTCCTTGCCCGATTTTGACCTCTACCACGTCAAGAATAACGCAGTTGAAGTTGATGTAGGCATTGGCTCCAATGCGGATATTGAATCCGTAGTCGCAAAAAAAGGGCGGACGGATGACCGTTCCGCGCCCAACCTCTCCCAGCCGCTCGGACAAAAGCTCATGCCAATGCCCCGTGGTCTGCCCCAGCGTATCATTGTACCGCTTGAGCCAAGCCCCGGTGGCCAACAGGTCAGCTTGGATCTCCGGATCCGCCGCATTGTAAAACTCGCCTGCGAGCATCTTTTCTTTTTGGCTACGCATCATAGTCTCCCGTCAGGTCGTGTCCCGTACAGTGATGCAGGAACGCACATCAAACTGCCTCGGCAACTTTGTAACTCGGTCTTGCCGGGCGCGCGGTCGGTCACGAGCCGGGGCGACAGTTTCGTCTCGACCAACTTCCGCGAATTTGGATATCGCAGATCAACCGGTCGCAGGGGCCAATACCTGACGAGGTCGGCAACTGTCCAGCGGTCGAACTCACTTTCATGCCCATCTCAGATTGCGTGATATCGAGCGGTAAGCCATCAGCTAATGTATCGACCAGGTCCCGCCAGCGGAGATCTGCGCGTCGCCTCTACGTATGCTGGCGTGTCACCAATAATACATCGATTATTTCTGGATCCAGGCACGTCGAATTGATTTGCCCTTGCGGTGTAGAGCGAAGTTACTAGCCATAGGATTACTCCTTTTTAGTTTGTCAGTCGCAGAGCCCCAGTATGACTACGTGGTAGAAAGCACACGGCCGGAATCTTGGCAGCGCTGTTCACACCCACTTCGTAAGCCTGGCCGATGGGCTCGCCAGAGCACCAATGCTTGACCTGCTCCAGCTCTTGCTCGGCGGGTTGTTTCAGAGACGCTTGATCTCGATACCGCGTTTTCTCAGCACGTAGCCGATCTGGCGCGGGGTCAAACCGAGCAGGCGCGCCGCCTTTGCCTGCACCCAGCCACACTTTTCCATGGCAGCAATGACCGTATCGGCATCGGGCACCCTACCACGACTCGTGGCAGGGCCTATCGGCGCTTGCCCGTCGCCGACGGGCGGGGCGGCACAGGCGGCGGAAGGCTCGATCGTAGTCGACTTCTCTGACGTCGGCGGTCCGTTCTTCCACAGCGCCGCGGCCAAGCACTGATCCGCGTAACAGGCAAAGTCAGTTCTGAGGATTGATGGACCCGTCGCCAGAACTGCCGTCCGCTGAACGCAGTTTTCGAGCTCTCGGATGTTGCCTGGAAATTCGCAGTTCATTAGCACCTCAATCGCTTCGGGAGCGAAGGTCAGCGTGTGATCATTCTCAGTATTGAAATTCTTGAGAAACTGAGCGGCCAAGAGCGGAATATCACCTCGCCTTTCGCGCAATGCCGGCACGCGTAAAGTGACGACGTTGATGCGATAATAGAGGTCTTGCCGGAACTCCTTGCGTTGAACTGCCGTTTCCAAGTCCCTGTTCGTTGCGGCAATCACGCGAACATCAACTTTAATGGTGTGGTTGCTGCCGACGCGCTCAAACTCCTGCTCCTGCAGGACACGCAGCAGCTTAGCCTGGAACGAACCTGATATTTCGCCAATCTCGTCCAGAAACAATGTGCCTTTGTCGGCAGCCTCAAAGCGCCCCTTGCGCAAACTGCTCGCGTCGGTGAAGGCACCCTTCTCATGACCGAACAAGTCAGATTCCAGAAGCGTCTCGGTGAGCGCCGCGCAATTGACCTTGATGAAGGGCTGCTTGGCGCGAGGCGAGAGCTCGTGAATGGCTTTGGCAACCAGCTCCTTACCGGTTCCGGATTCACCTCGCAACAGGACCGTAGTCTTCGCCTTGGCCACCTTGACAAGGTGCTCACGCAGCTTGCGCAGCGCCTGACTATCGCCAAGCATCTCCTTGCTGATCTTTTTACGTTCCATTTGGCAGCCCATCCCACTCCGCCACCCGCCGGTAGAACTGCACTGGACGGTGAGCTGTGTTGTATTTCGTCATCATCATTCTCGATCTCACCTTTGTTGCTTCGAAATTTTCGGCGCGCGGACGCCCTCGGCAAATGGCAATGGCGCCTGAGCATCGTTGCCTTTCACCAGGACGAGCGTCTTCCTCCGCGCGGGCGCTCGCAATATGCGGTTTGCGCAGGCCTTTACTCGACCGGTCGCTGTTCTGTCCGGCTTCTGCCGCACCGCAGCCTGCAAACTCATCCTTGACAAGAAAGGAGGGGAGTCAACCGAGCTCTCCTTGCATTTATGCAAGGAAAATTGTCAGTTTGATAGAATTCTATCAAAACGGCAGAAACGCCCCGCCCCAGTTTGGCTGTACCTGCGGCGTTCAGCGTACGTGACGACATGTGCGGACTTGTCCCAATTGCCATCCGAGTTGTGCGGAACAGTAGCTGCTGCGCTGTTCGCTTCAACCGCGTGAGGCCGGAGACAGTAGAGACGGCGGCTCGTCGAGCGAGGTTTCATTGTTCGGCTACTAAACCGGCTGTCCTTTGGTGGGAGTTGGTTTCGCCCAAGTTCTGGGCCTGGGGGCGTCTAGCCCGTTTCGCCGCACAGGCTCCTTCCACATCGTCGAGGCCGAGAAGGAGGGACCCCACAGCTCTCCCTGTATCACAATGCCCCGCCCCTCAAGCAGCTAGATACGACAGGTGACCTCAAATGAGGCGTCTTGCATGGCTTCTACACCTGCCTGAATGCCAGAACTGCGTTCGTACCGCCCATGGCGAAGGCGTTGCTCATGGCGACGCGCACCTTG
>NZ_JARIXW010000012.1:0-68649 GCF_029269325.1 Mesorhizobium sp. XAP4
TGGCGATCCGCAGAACGAGCGGACGCGGCAGTTCCTCAGTGCCGTGCTGGAAGCGAGGTAGCGAATACGCGGGGCCTCGGAGCACCGCAACGGCGAGAATGGCTTGCTGAGCAACGTGTCTCCCACTCTACACCGGCAACACATCGGCTAGTATGCGCGGGCAACCATAAAACGCGGGTGGCCTGCGTACATAGCGGATTATTCGGTGCAACCATCCCATTTGACTTGCTACCTTCACGAAGCGGCACTGATCACTCTGGTATAGACGTTGGCTGGAACGTGGACTGAAATGAATCAATTGCGAATTGGCATTATCTACCCTTCCGACGGGCCGCAACCACCGCTAGTTCTGGCAGTCTCGCCCCTCCTCACTCGACGATGCACGTGATAAGGTACGTTTTCCGGCCCTTGAGATGCTTCGCGGCGCTTGTCGACGACAGCGACCTTGACTAAGCCGCGCAGGCTTTGCGGCCGATCAAGCCTGCCGCGATCGCTTCGCGTGCACCTCGACCAGCTTTGTAAGAGGGGCATGCAGGTCACCGCTCGATCATTGACAGTATCGCCCTTGGCACCAATGCACCGGCGACCTCAACCTCCAGCGGGGTCGTCGCTGCATGCCGCGCTTTGGGCGTGCGCAAGCCTGCTCTGGTGCGCCTTATCTTCGGGAAACAGCCGCGCAGTTTGAGCGCTACCTCTCAGAAGCCGAAAGCGCTGAACGCATCCCATCTGCCGTGGCATGAGATGATGGGCGAGAGATGATGACACTGAAGGGGCCGAGGAGCTTGCAGTGTCAATGTCTGGGTCTGCGCCTATGTCTGATGATAGAAGTTTCCATATTCTTGAGGCAGTTCCGAACCGGCTGGAGGCAAGCCCGCAGCGTGCGCGCAGGCGCTGGTCGGCGCAAGCAAAGGCACGGCTGATCAAGGCGACGCTGAAGCCGGGCGCGAATGTGTCGGCGATCGCGCGATAGGCTGGAATGGCGACCTCGCAGCTGTTCGGCTGGCGGCGCAAGGCGATCAAGAGCGGTGCGGTCACGCCGCAGCGGGATGCGGGTCGGCTTGGCTTTGTCGAGGTCAGCCAAGCGGCGTCTTCAACGGTGGAGATCTGTTTGGGCGATGTGGTCATTCGGGCTGGCGCCGATGTCGGCCAGGATGATTTGGCCAGGATCGCGCGGTCGGCCAGGCATGATCCTGGCCAGCGTGCAGGTGTTTGTCGCCAGCCATCCGGTCGATTTTAGAAAAGGTCCCGACGGCCCTTCTGGCACTGGTGCGCGATGCTGGCTCGGACAAGTCCAACGGCGCGCTTTAGGTCTTCCGACGCACCGACAGGTGAAGATCGTTTGGGGGGACGGGTCTGGGGTTTGGCAGGCCAGACGCGGGTGGTGTTCAGGCCGGATTAGGCGCGAAGCTGGTGCGGCCAGTCCGCTGAGAGCATTGGCTTTATGCCGGCCGTTGAGCTTGCGGAGCTTATCCGCAGTGCGCGAGCACCTGCTTCGCGCCTCGGTTGCGCTGTCGAAGCCTCGTTGAGCGAGGACAATCCCTCTCCATTAAAAGTGGTTTGGCTATATGCGCAGGTCGCGAGAGAACGCCGACTTCCTGCGTCCATGGAGTATAATTGGCGGAAAACGCCCACCTGACGCTGCTACATTCACGAAGCGGGCACTAAGCGTTCCGGTCTCCTATCAGCGATTGGCTAGCTAAAAGGTCCCGGGGGTATCAAAGCGCGAGTTTGAAGCCAACTTGACGAGAGGAACCGCCGCATCACAACTGATGTGAACGCATTCACGTCCATTTTCGGGTGACAAGCGGTCAAACAAACGTGAGCTGGGAGGAACTACGATGCAAAAGTGGAAACACAATGAAAACAGGAACGATCCCTTGAGGCGTGCAATCCTGAGGGGAATGGCTGCGCTCGGCATGGCGGCGATGGCAATGGCCTCGTTTGCCGGTTCGGCTTCGGCGCAGTCGCTGCTCGATAAGATCAAGAACGCAAAGGCAATCCGGATCGGCTTCTCCAACGAGATTCCCTGGGCCTATCCCGGCGAGAACAACGAGCCGCTCGGTTTCGTCAATGCGATGACGATCGACATTCTGAAGAGGCTGGGCACGACCAAGGTCGAGCCGATCGTCACCGAATGGGGCTCGCTGATCCCTGGCCTGCAGGCCGGTCGCTTCGACATCATCACGGGTGGCATGTTCATCCTGCCCGAGCGCTGCCGCAATGTGCTGTTCACCGAACCGCTCGGCGCCTTCAGCGACGCGCTAGTCGTGCCGACGGGCAACCCGGAAGAACTGCACTCCTACCAGGACGTGCGCGACAAGGGCCTCATGTTTGTCACCGCCGCCGGCTGGAATGCGGTGAACATCGCGAAAAAAGTCGGCATCGCCGACGACAAGGTCATGCAGGTCGCGGGAGCGGCGGAGGTTGTCCAGGCTGTGAAGGCTGGACGCGCCGCCAGTGGCGGCGGCGACTACTTCACTTTGAAGAAATTTGCCGACGAGGACGACAGCATCGAGCTGGCCGATCCATACACCTCGTCCTCCCCCTCCGGTTATCCCGGCCTCGCCTTCCTACCCAACCAGCAGGCGGAAGTCGATGCCTTCAACGCCGCGCTGAAGGATTATATCGGCTCCGACGAGATGATGGAGATGGTCGGCAAATATGGCTACGGCAAAACCAACCTGCCGGACGGTACCACGACAGCGGAACTCTGCAAGGACTAGATCTGGCGGAATTCACGTTCATGAACCTCACTCGCCTCCCCGGCTTGACGCCGGGGGGGGGGGCGTCCAGCGGGAGGGCACAGACGTGAAGGAACTCGCGCTCGGCTTCAGCGTCCGCGGCTGGCTAGAGGCGTTGCGATCACCCTGATCGTGACCCTCGGGGCATCTCTCGCGGCGATCGTGCAGGGCTGATTGTCGGCCTGATCCGGGTCTCGCCCCGTTGGCCGCCACGCTGGTTGGGATATATCGAATTGTTCCGCGGAACGTCGATGGGGATACCGTTCAGGAGCAGCCAAGTGCCCAATTCAACCGTAGTCAATCCCTGGGAATGGTCTGAAAGCCATGGCGGCGGCGCGTAAACAAAGTCAGAGCGGGCAAGGCACTAAGACCAACGTGGCCCGACGGCAAACGCTGTGCCTTCGCTATCTCGTTCGACGTCGATCACGAGTCGAACGAATTGCGCAGGGGAGGGCAGTCCCTGTGTAGATTATCCTGGGGTCAATACGGGAGCCGACGGGAGATGCCTCGGGTTTTGGAGCTCCTAAGAAAATTCGACGTACCAGCGAGCTTTTTCATTCCCGCTGTAATCGCTCAACTGTATCCAGACGAGCAACGCGCGGTTGTCGGTGGAGGCCATGAAATCGGGATGCACGGCTGGATACATGAGCTGAACTCCGAACTGAGCGTGGAGAGCGAGCGTTCTTTGATGATGAGGAGCGCCGACGTCCTTGAAAAAATCGCTTCAAAACGCCCGACGGATCCGAACTCCATCGTGGGACTATTCCGACGCACTCTCCAAATTATACTTGAGAGGCGATTGACATACGACACATCACTTATGGCCTATGATAGTTGCTATGAGTTTCTGGGAGACGAAAAACCAACAGGAGTCATTGAGTTACCAGTAGAGTGGATTCGAGACGATGCAACTTATCTTTGGATGAGTCCTGCTGATTCGTTGCGACCAAACATGTCTCTCGACGCGATACTATCTGTATTCATTCGAGAGTTTGAAGGGGCGTATCAAGACGCCGAATTATTCCAGCTAACTCTGCATCCGCACGTGATCGGATATCGCTCAAGGGTCTGGATCGTAGAAGAACTAGTTCGATGCGCTAAAGCAAAAGGCGACGTTTGGTTCGCCACTCATCATCAGGTAGCGAAGCATGCGGCCTCATGCCTCTGAACACATGCAAGCAAAATCTGCAATGCCGGCCTGCTGCAAGAGGAACCCGACCAGTTTTTGGTGAAACGCCCAAGCATGGACGAAATTAATGTCAAAGAACATCTCCTTCGACCGCCACGTTACGTCCAGCGACCGTCAGGGCAC
The DNA here is from genome assembly GCF_029269325.1 of Mesorhizobium sp. XAP4. Taxonomy (NCBI): domain Bacteria; kingdom Pseudomonadati; phylum Pseudomonadota; class Alphaproteobacteria; order Hyphomicrobiales; family Phyllobacteriaceae; genus Mesorhizobium; species Mesorhizobium sp. XAP4. Next base: position 4,054 of record NZ_JARIXW010000012.1, read on the forward strand.
CTTGGGCGGCCAGCTTTCGCAGTGGAAGAGCTGGTTCTGGAGCAATGCCGTGCCGGCGGACGAACAGACTGACGTGACGCCTGGCTCGTAGGTTTCGTTGACGATGGCCACCTTCTCGGCGGCCATCCAGCGGGGGCGTCGTGCCGTGTCGCTCAAGGCTCTTAACCCCCAATTTGGTAAATGATTTGGATTATCCGACCAGTTTAGTTCCGATCCGCAGCAGCAAGTCGTCTTCTTTATGCACGAGGCAAGAAAACGCCGGTGTCCTGCGTTCATCAGTGGTGATTTGCGCAAAGGCGGCCCGTATTGCTACTACATTCGCGAAAACGGTTACTGATTAACAAGAGATCGAGTATTGGCTGAGGGCACTGAGATGGACCACTTGCGGATTGGCATACTCTACCCTTCCGACGGAGTTCACGACCGCGAGTTCTGGCAGTTCGCCCCGCCTCATGCGACGATGCACGTGACAAGGATATTTTTTCCAGAAACCCCGGCCACCACGCTCGTCAATGATGGCGACCTTGACCAAGCCGCGCAGCTCTTGCGGCCCATTGGACCCGCGGCGATCGCTTACGCATGCACCTCGGCCAGCTTTGAAAAAGGGCACGCAGGTGATCGCTCAATCATCGACAGGATTTCTCGCGCCGCTAACGCACCGGGGACATCAACGTCCAGCGCCCTGGTGGCTGCCTGCCGCAGTCTAGGCGTGCGCAAGCTTGCGCTTGGTGCGCCTTATCTTCCGGAAACAACCGCACAGTTTGTGCGCTACCTCGCAGAAGCCGGGCTGGAGCCGCTGTCCAGCCGCAGCCTTGGACTGGAGGGAGGAATAGGCGAGCTCGAATCCGAGGGTATTGTGCGACTCGCCAACGAGGTCGATGTCCCTCAGGCTGAGGCCATCGTCCTTGCTTGTACGAACCTTGTGACATACTCTGCCATCTCAGCGCTCGAGCGTGCTCTCGACAAGCCCGTGATCACCGCCAACCAGGCGACCGTGTGGCATGCCTGCCGGATCGGTGGTTACCGAGGGACCGAAGGGGTCGGGCGGCTTTGGAGTGTCGATGCGATTGAAAATCCTATCGGGATGTCTTAATAGCAGGAGTCCCAGTTGAAACTTTGTCGAGTTCAAATCTGACTTTTAGACGATCGCGTTGCGCTGGCGGCCCACTGTGCCTCCCGCCAGTGGTTGGTCCGCCCGGCGAATCGGCCCGAACGGCTATCCGGCTCGGGGCGGCTTTCTGCCGCCCGTTCCACTTCGCGGCGCATGTGAGCCGGCGGCGAGTTGGGGTGGAGCACGAGATCACGACAGGAACTGGAGCAATTGTGGTCGCCGAGCGGCAGGTGGGAAGCCCAGAAGGCAAGTGCGCCGCACCCTCGGCCAAGGCCGCGACCGGAAGGTCTGGCTTCCGAGCAGCGCCACGTTTTAGAAGCGACGACGACGCCGCTATTTTGTTATTCGGTGCCGATGTTCAACGGCCATCGCATCCATACGGCTGCGGTTATGCTCGTGACGTGAGGGCTGTCCGGCCTCGTGGTGCACGGATAGAGACGTCCAGCCCAGCAAAATACTTCATGGCATCCTTCGTGATGATTTGTGGCGATTTACATCGATCACGTTTTCACGACAGGAGCAGCCGCCCTCATTTCAGCTCGGGGGCTGATCCCAATCACCCCACTGTTGAAGAAAAGTCGCGCGTTTGGCTTTGGCTCGCCGCGGTTGTGACAGTAACGTGATCGCAATCGAACCGTCGCCGGCCAATTCGGCATGGTGTAGTCCGTGACTTCGTTCATCCGTCGTTCGCCATAACCTGTCTGATAGCCTAGCGACCAATCGATTGACAAGATCCGCCTGTGTTGAGCAGTACTGGGTTCGCCTGGCAGGATCAGCTTTACGGATCGACCAAGGTTGGTTCCGTGCCGCACGCTACCGTCTGGCTGTCGGCCTCGCCGTCCGGTTACGACTGGACGGGTTCCACGAGGCGCTACCCAGCAGGTCGGCGAGCCCGGATCGAAAAGGCGGTTCTTTCGATCCAGTGTCGGTTGCCCGAGTGCACCCCGCGTTGATTCGGTGAATCGAGGGAGGATCGTAATCCTCGGCCCATCCGTGGCGTCGGCGTGGTTGGGGTGGTGGGTCGGCCAGCGCGTCGAGTATTTGGTAGAAGCGGTGGATTCCGCCGCAATCCTCCGCCGGAGCACTTCTCGCGTCGCAGACGTTCGATTGTGTCGATGATCGGCCCAGGCGTCGGCCGTCGCAGCCGATGAGGGCAAGACGAGCGATCCTGCAATCCCGGCCAACTTCGCGGCGATATCGGTCGACCCATTTGCGAACCGTCCGCGGCCAGACGCCTGCGGCTTCGGCGACGGCCTCCGGCGTATGCCCGCTCTCGACCTGCCTTACAATTCGCTCTCGACCGAGTGGCGTCAGCCGGGCATTCTTATGGATGTTCATCGGTCCTCCGAGAATCCCTGAAGCTTCGACAACCACAGCTTTCCCGGTCCGGACCTGATGGACAACCTATGGAAAGCTCATGGCTACACCTGCGCTCCCGACTCCTGCTCACGCAGAACCGCCGGTCGGTTGGTTACAAAATCGCTTTCTCTTCATCAGTCCCGTTTTTCGAATTAGGGCCGGACTTCAGTCTCAACGAAGGAAAAATTCGGAGGCGTTTCCATTTTTGCAGGAGAAGGGCTTTGAAGTCTGTAATTGCGCTGTCGATCGCCGCTGTTGGGCCGGTAGTTTGATGTAATCGAACGCTCGACCTGGAGTCAAAGATGGAAGGCACCGCAAGCGCTGCACTGGAGGGCCTCAGACGGCCCGACCTTCTGCAAAAACGCTCTCATGTTAATGGCACTTGGCTCTCGAAGCCGGAAACGCTCGCAGTGGTGGATCCTGCTACCGGAGAAGAGTTGGCTCAGGTAGCAGCCTGCGAAATGGCAGATGTGGACGATGCGGTCTTTTTCGCGAGAACGGCATTCCTGAGATGGCGCGACAAACTTCCTTCAGAACGGGGCGCATACCTGCGGATGTGGGCGACCGGGATGCGCGAAAACGCGGAAGACCTGGCCGTGATCATGACCGCGGAGCAAGGCAAACCGATCGCCGAGGCTCGCGGCGAAATTTCCTATGCCGCCAGCTTTCTTGACTGGTTTGCAGCGGAGGGCGAGCGGGCCTACGGCGAAACCATCCCCAGCCATCTGCCCGGAAGTCGATTAACCGTACAGATGCAGCCCATCGGAGTGACGGTCGCTATCACGCCATGGAACTTTCCATCGGCGATGATTACCAGAAAGGCTGGGGCCGCGCTGGCGGCTGGCTGCACCATGATCGTGAAGCCAGCCCCAGAAACGCCTCTTTCGGCGCTTGCGCTTGCCCGTCTTGCCGAGGAAGCGGGCATCCCCGCAGGCGTCTTTCAGGTGATCACAGGCGAAGCTCCGCCACTTGCCAAGCGGCTGTTGGAGCATACCGACGTGCGGGCATTCTCTTTTACGGGCTCGACCGAGGTCGGCCGGATCCTGCTCGAGCAGTCTGCAAGGACTGTGAAGAAAGCTTCACTCGAACTTGGCGGCAATGCTCCCTTCATCCTTTTCAATGACGCGCCAATGGAAGCCGCGGTCGCGGGCTGCATGGCAGCCAAGTTCGCTACATCCGGCCAGGACTGTCTGGCAGCGAACAGGATTTACGTTCAGCTGCGAGTCTATGATCGTTTTGTAGAAGATTTCGCCCAGGCCACGAGAAAACTGAAAGTCGGGCACGGATTGGAGCTTGGGATCGACATTGGTCCGATGACCAGGTCGTCCGTCGCCGAAAAATGCAGGCAGCAGATCTCCGAGGCCCTTTCGGCCGGGGCTCGAATGGTAGCCGGGGCCAAGGATAACCCTCTTGGTGGGAACTTCGTGATGCCGACCGTGCTCGCCGATGTGACCGACGACATGCGGGTCGCCAAAGAGGAGACCTTCGGGCCTGTGGCTGCGATCCTGCCTTTTGACAACGAAGAGGAGGTGCTTGCACGCGCCAACAATTCGGAGATGGGGCTTGCCGCGTATATTTACACTCGAGACCTTAACCGCGCGATGCGGCTCACCGACCGGCTCGAATACGGCATGGTTGCGGTCAACACCTCAAAATTCACTGGGGCGCCCATCCCGTTCGGCGGGTGGAAGCAGTCCGGCCTTGGCCGGGAAGGCTCCAGGCACGGTCTCGCCGAGTATCTGGAACCAAAATACACGTGCGTTGGAAATCTTGCGGCTTGAGAGGATGTGCCCAATGACGATCAATATCAGGGAAATTGGCGAAAAGGACAGAAGCAGCGTCCTGCATCCATTCACCCAGCTCAAGGATTTCGCTACCGGCAAGCTTGGTGAGCCGACGATCGTAGAGACTGGCAAGGGCATCCGCATCAAGGATGCGCATGGCATCGAGCTCATCGACGGATTCGCTGGCCTCTATTGCGTTAACGTCGGCTATGGCCGCACCGATATCGCTGAGGCGATTTCTCGCCAAGCTTACCGTCTCGCCTATTATCATTCCTACGCCGCACACACGACCGACGAACTCGCAATTTTGTCTGACCGCCTAGTGAAGATGGCGCCCGGCAAGATGAGCAAGTCTTCTACGGCATGTCTGGCTCCGACGCGAACGAGACGCAGGCCAAGCTCGTCTGGTACTACAACAATCTTCGCGGCAAGCCGAACAAGAAAAAGATCATATCGCGCGAGCGCGGCTATCATGGCTGCAGTGTCATGTCCGGCTCGATGACAGGAATGAGCTTCTATCATGACCACATGGACCTTCCGCTGCCGCAAGTTCTCCATACCGGCGTACCCCACTTCTACTGGGGAGCTGAGCCAGGTGAGCCAGAGCAGGAATTTTCAATGCGTCGCGCGGCCGAGCTGGATTATCTCATCCAGCGGGAAGGGCCGGATAGCGTGGGTGCATTCATCGGAGAACCAGTCCTGAGGACTGGTGGTATCACACCTCCTCCCGCTGGCTACTGGGAGGCGATTCAGTCAGTCCTCGAAAAACACGACGTCCTGTTGATCGCGGATGAAGTGATTACAGGCTTTGGCCGTACCGGTTCGATGTTCCGCTGTCAGCACTATGGGATTCAGCCTGATCTCATCACCGTCGCCAAAGGCCTCACGTCGGCGTATTTCCCGCTGTCCGGTGCCATCGTGGGCGAGAAGGTCTATGAAGTGCTTGAAGCAGGGGCCGACCGCGTCGGAGCATTCTCGCATGGTTACACCTATTCCGGTCACCCGATCGGAGCCGCTGCTGCGAACGCGGTTCTCGATATAGTTGAACGAGAAAACCTTCCAGGCAATGCGCGCGAAGTCGGAGGCTATTTTCAAAGGCAACTCAAGATGACCTTTGCGCAGCTTCCCATCGTCGGTGAAGTGCGTGGGGTCGGGCTTATGGGAGCGATTGAGTTTGTCGCCGACCGGGAAAGGAAAGTTCGGTTCGACCCAAGTCTCAAGGTCGGCGCGCGCATCTCCAAGGCTGCTCGCGATCGGGGTCTTATCGCACGAGCCATGCCGCATGGGGATATTCTGGGCTTTGCACCTCCGCTAGTTACGTCCAAGGAGGAAGTCGATGAGATCGTTTCCATTTCCGAAGCTGCGGTGAGCGCGGTCATGGACGAGCTGGTCCGGGAAGGGCACAACATCTAAAAACAAATGGATGGCGAAAATCCCTCAGGCTGTGAGTACCAGGAAGCAGGCCAGTTTGATTGATCCTGCGCGCTCAACGGCACTTAGCCGAGTGCTTTACAAAGCCGTGGCGCCCAGTGAATTGAAAGAGGATATCTCAATTGCGTGCCGTGACACCACCAGAACTTCATGCGGGCGAAGCGCGCGTGGCGATGACCCGGGAGAGCGCGGTTCTGCTGCAAGCCTCTCCCACGAGCTTTGTGCAGAGCGTTGACCAGAATTTCCGACATGCGATGAAGTTTCTCGATCTGCCCGAGGGGCTGGCCGAGCGAATCATCCAGTGCAACTCGACCTACACGGTGCGGTTCGGTGTGAGACTGCGCAGCCGCATGTACAGCTTCATCGGCTGGCGCTCGGTGCACAGCGAACATTGCGAGCCAGTCAAAGGCGGTATCCGGTTCGCGCTTGATGCCGATGCCGAGGAAGTGGAGGCGCTCGCGGCGCTGATGACGCTCAAATGCGCGCTAGTCGATGTGCCATTCGGAGGCTCGAAGGGCGCGCTCAAGATCGACCCGCGCGAATGGGCTCCGCAAGAGCTCGAACGCATCACCCGGCGCTTCACACAGGAACTCACAAAGCGCGGTCTGATCGGTCCCGGCCTCAATGTGCCGGCTCCGGACGTGGGCACGAGCGAGCGGGAAATGGCCTGGATGGCAGACGAGTTCCGCAGGGCCAATCCTGTGGATGTGATCAACGCGCGCGCCTGCGTGACGGGGAAGCCGCTCTCCAAGGGTGGGATTGCGGGACGGACCGAAGCGACGGGGAGGGGCGTGCAATTCGCCATTCAGAGCTATCTCCGCGATCCGCGTACCGGGGGAATAGTTGGACGGCGGGACCTCAAGGGAGCGTCCGTCATTGTCCAGGGATTTGGCAATGTCGGCTACCACGCTGCCAAATTCCTCTCCGAGGAAGATGGCGCGCGCGTCACGGTCGTTGCCGAACGCGACGGATATGTCGCTAACCCCGAAGGTCTTCCCGTCGAGGCGCTGAAGCAGCATCGGTTGCGTACAGGCAGCATTCTCGGCTTTGCCGGCGCCAAATCTTTCGCGGGCGACATGACGGGCCTGGAAGAGCCCTGCGACATCCTCATCCCCGCCGCGATGGAGAATGCCATTCACATCGACAACGCCGAGCGCATCAAAGCGCATCTCATTGTCGAAGCCGCTAATGGCCCGATCACCTTCGAGGCCGATCAGGTGCTGCGCTCCCGAGGCGTGACGATCCTCCCCGATCTTTATGTCAACGCGGGCGGGGTTGTGGTGAGCTATTTTGAATGGGTGAAGAACCTGACCCACATTCCATTCGGCTTAATGGAAAGACGGCGGCGAGAGCGACGTAACCAGACGATCGCCACAGCGCTCGAGCGCATGACAGGCAATACGTTTCCCGCCGATATGCGTGATGAATTTCTTGAAGGAGGCGCCGAGATTGATCTGGTTCGGTCCGGCCTCGAGGACGTCATGCGGAGCACTTCGGCACGTATCGCCGAGCTCCTTGAGGAGCAGCCGGAACTCGGCGACTACAGGACAGCCGCCTATGTCGCGTCCATTCGACAGATCGCCGGCGCTTATGAGGCCTTAGGGATCTGAGCGTCATCGAGCACAACCGAGTGTCGTCAGAAATCAAAAGACATCATTGTTGCCACGCGGAGCGGTCTCTTCCCATTTTAGCATGCTGGGGGGTTTCCATTGCCGCGCAGACCTGCTGGGGCTGCAGTCATTCCGCGTCCTTAGAACGACGCTCCCGCGCGTGTTGACTAATCCCGTGGAGTACGTTGCGAGGAATCTCTGACCTTACTAGAAACTCGCCGGAAATATGCGTGGACGGGGCAAAACGCGGATTTTCTGCGCAGATGGGCATTATTAGCGGTAAGTGGCCATTTTACGCTGCTACATTTACGAAGCGGGCACTGAGCGTCCGGCATCAAGGATAGCGGAAAATCGCGGGGGGCTGAGGATATAATGTCGATGTGGGGCTACTTTCCGTTTGATCGCCTTAGGCCAGTTTGATGGCTAACGCTGTAGCGGCGGGCAGCACGAGCCGGCGCCTTGGGAGCATCCTTGTCAGGGCGGTCGTCACGCTTCTGATGGTGGCGATCCTCAACTTTATCCTGTTCAGAGTCATTCCGGGCGATCCTTCCGCGCTTCTGCTTAGTGGGGCACGCATCAGCGTGACCCCTGAGCAAATCGAGGCGCAGCGCCAAAGCTGGGGCCTCGATCGGCCGCTGTTCCCTGATCAGGTGGTCGACTACTTGTCGGCAACTCTCCGTGGCGATTTCGGCTACAGCTTTAAGTTCAGGGGCCAGCGCGTCGCTGACCTGATCCTGGAGCGGTTGCCGGCCACCATTGCCCTGGTCGGCCTAGCCCAATTCATCGCTATCCTATCCGGGGTTATGCTTGGTCTATATGCGGGTTGGCGCAGGGGAGGAGCCGTGGACCATATCGCCACTGGCGCCTCTCTGGCGCTCTACTCGACGCCATCTTTCTGGCTTGGGATGCTCTTGGTGGTGATCTTCAGTACGTCATTGGGCTGGCTTCCGGGCTACGGTGCATACTCTCCCGGCGCGATCACCGGCTCCCTTGGTTCATTGCTCGATTACCTGCGGCATCTGGCGCTTCCGGTCACCGCGGTGGCCCTTGGACTGATCGGTCAATACGTCGTGGTCGCTCGTGCCGCAATGAGCGACGTAGTCACCGAGGACTATATGGTGACGGCACGGGCCAAAGGGCTGACCAATGGTCAGATGCTGATGCGGCATGCATTTCGCAACGCAATGCTGCCGGTCGTAACTTTAATCACCCTCAATCTCGGCTACGTAGTTGCCGGTGCCATCACTGTCGAAGCTGTCTTCGCCTGGCCGGGGATCGGCGGACTGACGGTCGAGGCGCTCAATGCACGGGACTACCCAGTCCTTCAGGGCATATTCCTATTGCTTGGTGCGTCGATCGTCATCGCGAACCTCGTAGCCGATCTTGCTTACGGCCTTCTCGATCCAAGAGTTCGGTAATGAGTGAAAGTACTGTTCAATATTCCAGGCACAGCCGAGCGCGAGCGATCAAAGGATTTCTGCGCCAATTTCTTGGTCATGGCGGGGCTCAGCTGGGCCTCGTATGTCTGGTCTTCTTTCTTGTGCTGGCAGCGGTACCGAATATTTTGGTGGGACCGCTTCAGACAGCGATGACTGCAACCGGCGATTTCCTCGCGCCACCATCAAGCCAGCATCTGCTGGGGACGGACGAAGTAGGGCGAGATGTGTTCAATCTGGTCGTCCATGGTGCCCGGATATCGCTCACGATCGCGCTGCTGGCGACTGTGATCAGTCTCATCGTCGGCGCGACGGTCGGAATGACCGCGGGCTACTTCGGTGGCTGGGTTGACGTCTGGCTGATGCGCTTAACAGATTTCTTTTTCGTCGTCCCTTCCTTTGTGCTGGCGCTGGTTATCACCCCCGTGGTTCTCGAGGTGATGGGGCGGGGCCGAGATATCCTTGGCTTCCGTCCTTCTCTTTTCGTGATCATTGTCGTTATCGGCCTGACAAGCTGGGCCTTCGTCGCACGTATCGTTCGCAGCCAGACCATGTCGCTTAAGGAGCGAACATTCGTCGATCGTGCGCGCGTTGCGGGCAGCAGCAATCTGAGCATCATGGTAAGGCACATCCTCCCCAATCTTGTGCCGCAAATTGCAGCCAATGGTGCCCTGGTCGTCGCCGGCGCAATTTATGTCGAGACCTCGCTCTCGTTCCTTGGGCTTGGCGATCCGTTGCAGCCTTCATGGGGCACTTTGCTTGCGCTCGCCCAGCGCGCCGGTGCGGCCAGTGCTGGAGCCTGGTGGTATCTCGGCGCCCCCGGGCTGTGCGCGCTTACGGTTTCGCTTAGCTTCGTCCTGATTGGCAATGCCCTCGACGACACGTTCAATCCACGGCGGCGGGTAATTCCATGACGAACTCCTCCCGAGACATGGCATCGCTGCTGGAGGTCGACCGGCTTTCTGTCGACTATAGGCTCAAGGGCATTTCATTGCGAGCAATCGACGACGTAAGCTTCGCGTTGCGAGCCGGAGAGGCCGTCGCCCTCGTCGGTGAATCGGGCAGTGGCAAGACCACGACCGCAATGGCGATTGCCGGTCTGCTATCGCCCAACGCGCGGGTAAGCGAGGGCGAGGTCCGCTATCGCGGACAGCGACTGCCGATCGACGATGATGCGGCGATGCGGCCACATCGCTGGAGCGAGACGTCCGTCGTCTTTCAGGGCGCGATGAATGCGCTCAATCCCGTTCACCGCATCATCAAGCAGATCGCCGAGCCATGCATGCTGAAGCTCGGGATGCCGAAGGCTGACGCGATCGGCCGGGCAAGGGAGCTGCTCGAACTTGTCGGCATTCCGGCGGATCGCGGCGCCGCCTATCCCCACGAATTGTCGGGCGGAATGCGCCAAAGGGTGATGATTGCCATGGCGCTCGCGTGTCGCCCCTCAATCATCATCGGTGATGAGCCCACCACGGCGCTGGACGTCATTACACAAGCTCAGATCCTCAAACTGCTGGCTGAGTTGCGATCGCGGCTTAACCTTGCCCTCATTTTGATCACCCACGATCTTTCTGTCGTTGCCGAGACTTGTGATCGCGTGATGATCATGTACGCGGGCCGGATCGTCGAGGACGGCACTGTCGCTGAGATCTTCGCCAAGCCTAAGCACCCGTACACCAGGCTGCTGATCGACTCGATCCCGAACCCGGAGAACGGCAAAAAAATGATCCGGCCAATACCCGGTGATCCTCCTAACTTGCGGAGCCGACCCGCAGGCTGCGCTTTCCACCCACGTTGCCCGTCGGCTATGGGGGTTTGCTCGACCGAAGTTCCCGTTCTCGATAAATTCGGGCGGGGACGCGTGGCCTGTCACCTTCACCGGTCCTCGCAAGAAGACAAGGTCGCAGCTCATGACTGATACCGCCGACTTCCTGCGTCTGGAGAACCTGCAGGTCCATTTTCCTATACAGGGCGGCGTGTTCGACCGTGTCCTGGGCCGACCTGCTGGCGCCGTGCGCGCGGTAGACGGGATCGACCTCACCGTGGGACGGGGTGAGATCGTCGCTCTCGTAGGGGAATCGGGAAGCGGCAAGACGACTGTCGGCCGCGTCATCACCAAACTTGCCCAGCCGACAGGCGGCAGGTTGCTGTTCGATGGCCGCGACATGACCTCGGAGCGAGGCTCCTCGGCCCTGCGTCCTTACCGGCATCGCGTACAGATGATCTTCCAGGACGCCTATCAGGCTCTTAATCCGCGACACACCGTGTTCGATATCGTGGCGGAGCCGCTGCGTTCACTACGGCTGGTCGAGAATGGCAAACAGCTTGCAGAGCGGGTGAGCGAAGCTCTTGCTTCCGCCGGGATCAATCCACCCGGTGATTTCTTTTCCCGCTTCCCACACGAGCTGTCCGGCGGGCAGCGTCAGCGGGTTGTGATTGCCGGAGCGCTTGCCGTGAAGCCGGATCTCATCGTCGCTGACGAACCTGTGTCGATGCTCGATGTCTCGATACGTGCACAGATAATTCAGGTTCTGGTTGACCTGCGCGACAGGCACAACATGGCGCTGCTGTTCATCACCCATGACCTGCCGCTCGCCTGGTTGATCGCCGACCGGATTGCGGTCCTGTATCTTGGAAGGTTGGTCGAGATCGGTAGCGCCGACGAGATCACGCTCAACCCACGCCATCCGTACACGGTCGCTTTGCGTGGCGCGACGCCGCAGATTGGCGGCCACGCAGATCGCGGGGAGCTGCCGGCCCTGCAGGGCGAGGTTCCAAGTGCCGCGCGGGTGCCGAAGGGGTGTCGTTTTCATCCCCGTTGCCCGCTGGCCATCGACCGCTGTCGAGAAGAGGAGCCGCCAGCCGTCGAAGTGGGGCCGCAGCACTTGTCCGCGTGCTGGCTTGCGAAGTGATGGGCCGAGGCAGCCTTTCAGGCGTGCCCGGTCTGTTCGGCTGGGCAGCTCGAATGGCGGTTCGTGCACGAGCGCGCTGGTGTTCAGGTCAAGCGAGCCTCTAAAGAGTATATTTTTCTTGGTGCCAAGAATAAGGGATATCTGCAATGAGGCTAAGTGAATACGCAAAGTATGATGCCACCGGTTTGGCCTCTCTCGTGCGCACTGGCGAAGTGACTGCTGTGGAACTGACGCGTTTGGCCCACCAGGCCCACGACGAGCTGAATCCACACATCAATGCCGTTATCGAATTCTACGAAGATGCTGAGACGGTTGCTGGCGCGGACGAAGGGCTCTTCAATGGTGTGCCGTTCCTTCGCAAGGATCTTGGAGCCACCGAAGCTGGACGCCTCCAGGAGAAGGGAAGCCGCCTGTTCAAAGGCAATCGCTCCAACACCGACAGCTTTTTCTTTCGTCGTGCCCGAGCCGCTGGACTCCGCACTATCGGGAGAACAACAACGCCGGAGTTCGGCGCATCCGGAATGACTGAAACTATACTCAATGGGATCACCCGCAATCCATGGGACTTGAAACGCTCGACAGGGGGCTCGTCCGGGGGAGCCGCCGCGGCGGTGGCTGCCGGCATTACTCCAATTGCACATGCTTCCGACGGCGCCGGTTCGATTCGCAATCCTGCGTCATGGTGTGGCCTGGTCGGGCTGAATCCATCCCGCGGGCGCATTTCAGGTGGTCCGGATCGACAGGACTCATCATTTGGCCTCTCTCGAACGTTTGTTGTTTGCCGAACTGTGCGCGATATGGCCGCCGCGTTGGATGTCTTTTCCGGTCCCTATCCTGGCGACCCTTTTGTCATCGTCAAGCCGGATCGCCCGTATGTGGACGAGTTATCCCAGCCCACCGGGCGTCTGCGGATCGGGGTTGCGAGAACCAGATGGGGGGCGGTCGATATCGAACCGGAAGTCCTACAGGCAGTTGAATCAACGGCTTCACTTCTCGAGGAAATGGGCCATGTGGTAACGGACATCACGTCGCCATATGACACCGAAGAGTTTGTAAAAATATTGCTCGGCTTGTACGATCTCGACGCGAGTGCGCTTGCAACCGCAGCGCGCGATATGGGCCGTATAGTCAGCAGCGACACCTTGGAGCCAGTCAGCCTAAAGTTTTACGAAAAAGGCCGAAATCAACCTTTATCTATTTTAAAAGATGTACTTGAAACGATCCGGCGGATGAGCTTCAGCGTCGGCGAGGCAATCGATCCTTATGACATTTTACTCACCCCTACACAGCCCACGGTCGCCGTACCGCATGGCGGTATCTATTCTCTCCTGCACCCGACAATTTCCGCAGAAGAATTTGTTCAACAGGAACCGGCGCTTTACCAACACCTCGGTGTATTCAATGTGACCGGACAGCCTTCTGTGTCTTTGCCTTTGGCACAAAGCGCCAGCGGGCTGCCCATCGGACTGCAGGTCGTTGGCCGCTTTGGCGACGAGGCCACACTAGTCCGCGTTGCACGCGATCTAGAGGAGGCCAGACCGTGGAGCCGCCGACGTCCAGACGTCCTCGCCGGAAAACAGCTGACGGCAACCTAAGGATGCTGTCGTTAGTTTGCACCGGTTACGCCTATTCCTCCTTTTTTAAAGCTATGGTCGATGATCCCGCACAACACCTTGTCGTGGCGGGAACGGACCCCGGGCGTACGTTTGGGATAGGGGTGAGCCTGAGCGGATACCTCCAGAGGTCACGAAGCCACGTCAATGGTCAGATTTCCGAAGCGGTTTAAGGATCCCGCTGGCGGCTATCGTTTATTAGTGCATGGATCCTCATACGGTCGCAGCGAGATCGACCGTTGCTTCTTCGAAGACCGCCGTTTCAGTCGGCGGTGTGACGCGTTCACAAGTTCTACAGGTCGATTCCTATGACCGGTTTGCGTGTTCCCACCCATAGCGCTGCGAAAGTGACAGGATGCCCATGGCCGCGCGGTATCCCTGCTCCGGATGCGGCCGGTCGCGCATCATGCGCTCGACCAGAATGGCGGTGTTGGGGCCGATTGTGGCCGCCCGGCTGATTGGGTTGGCCGGCGACTGCCGCGCGCCAACATCCGCGGCAGCACCTATTGCCAGTGAAGGAAGGAAGAAAGAATGCTGACAAACCCCACCCTTGATCAGATGCAGGCCTCGGCCTGGCCGGCGTGGCCGCCGCCTGGCGGGAGCTGGCTGAACAGAGCAGCGCCAATGAGCTCAGCCGCGACGAGTGGCTCGGCCTGATGCTCGACCGCGAGGTTGCCATGCGTGCCGAGAAGCGCCTCAGGAACCGGCTCGCCTCCGCCAAGCTGCGCTTTCCCGAAGCTTGCATCGAAGACATCGACTTTGCCGCGTCGCGCGGGCTCACCGGCGCAACACCATGGCGCTCGCCCCAGGGCGAATGGCTGAAGGCGCATGAGAACTTAATCGTCACCGGCCAGACCGGCCCCGGCAAGTCGTGGTTGGCCTGCCTTCGGCCGGCAAGCGGCACGGCTCGATCATTCCGTGCTCTATGTGCGCGTGCCGCGCCTGTTCGTGAACCTTGCGCTCGCCCGCGTCGATGGCCGCTTCGCGCGCCTCATCGACAATCCTCGACGACTTTGGGACTCACAGCCTCACCGACCAGCAGCGCTTCCACCTGGATTTCCATGAGCTCACTGGAGCGGCAGTAGTCCTCCGGGGCAGAAACTCGTTTCCTTGCGACAAGGCTGGCCTCGTAACATGCCGCATTCCGGTGCTGGCGCTTTGGCAACGGCGTTGGGAAGAATGGGGAGCAGAATCTTCGAGGGGTACTTCTCTGAGTGGTAGACTCTATTAATAGAAATCGCGCCAGCCGGAAGGCCCCTGTTAGCGCTCGGAGCGCCGATGGTCAGCTCGAGACTATGTCCGCTCCGCACCACATGCGCGATCGGCCCGATCAAAGACATCCGTATTTCATAAATCTTTCCCGGTTCGAGTTTCTCGCTCTTACGGAAAGTAGGCACCACCTCGTCAGCGTGTGATTGCACTTCGTCAATCTCGCGAAATGATGCGCGTCGGAGGCCTGACTGGAGGAAGAGCACATTCCCGTCAGGACCAATGTCTTTCAGAGTTAATGCGAGGTCAGCGTCGTCTCCCCTATCGATCCCGAGATATAGCCTCACTTCGGGGTTTCCAAGCAGCGTCATATCCGACGTCGCCTGTGCCGATCTATAATTCAAAACACCGGTGGAACACGGCTCGACCGCGAATTGCTGATTGTCGCTGACCAGCTCTACACCTGTCGGGTACAGGTAGAGACGGGCGCCGTCGTCGTCTGGGCTAGGACCCGTATGGTCAGGGGACAGCTTAGCATCGGCCGTCAAATACAAGGGACGACGCTCGACAGCAGGATCCGGCCACCTCTCGTGATGTGTAACCCACCCAGCAACTGACTTCTTGGCATCTCCGTCGGGTACCTGAACTTCCCAATACACAGTCACCGGCGGTTCGTTTTCTATTCCATTCTTCACGCCCTTCACCCAACGGTCGAGGAATTTCATCCGCTCTGCATCTATAATGCTATAGCCGCGTGGTCCAAGCCCGGCGCTTCCATGATCCCCGTTTATCATAACGAGTTTCTTGTTCTTCACCTCAGCCATTTGCTGTGTGAATATTTTGAGGCTTTCGGCTGTAGCGCCGAAATCCTGAAACATGGCAACAATCAAGGTCGGGACATTGATCTCGCCTGCGACGTCAGGGCGGACCGGAGACACCAGATCCCACCATTCGTCCTTAACTGGGTGCTTTAGCATCTCGTCAAAAAACGGACGCTTGATTATCTGTCTGCCACTCTCGCAAATTTGATCGCATTGGGCATCACCTTCGTTGATGCGCCACTCCATGCCAGACAAAGGAATTAGGAACTGGGTTCTAAAGGCCCACTCTACAAGGGCCGGCTGCGCCACACCACCTAGGTACTCGTGATTTACGAAATCGTCTTCGACGCCCGTCGGCACGATAGCCCTCAAGTGGGGAGGGCGTTCTGCTGCGACCCAGAGCTGACTCGACCCCGCTGATGAGTTGCCAACCATCCCTACATTGCCGTCGCTCCAGGGCTGCCTAGCGATCCACTCTACCACTTCGGCGCCATGCACTCCTTCTTTTCGCGTATACCAATGGTCGATAATACCCTCCGAGCAACCTGTCGCGGTCATATTGGCGCCCACAAAAGCGTAGCCCGCGTCGAGAAATTCCTTCGCCTGTTGGAAAGGAGTCGCGCTTGCATTATATGGATCATACATGAACACGGTCGGGTAGCGGCCCGACTTGGGGCGGTATGAAATATAGGCGATTCGAGTACCGTCCTGCGTAGATACATAGCCGATGTCGCGAACTACGTCAGCTTCTGGGAAGGCGGCGGCCTGACCACTTTTCATATGTTTTACCTTTCCTGGTTTGCTTTCATCGGCGAGACGGTGAGCACGCAAACGCCCGGCCCGCCAAGGTACCACCAAGCTCCTGAGCTGGCGGCGCCCGCGCGCTGGGCGAGCGAAGCAAAGTGCCCCCACCATAAGGGTCACCGAGCACAAATGAGACAGCAGTCTCAGTATAAATCGCGCCCGCGATAAACCAGAGCACCGTTGGCTGCGACCTACGGGACGCGGTTTGGCAGGAGATGGCGTACCATGATGTTGACGTCGCTAGTGACAACCTTGGCGCGCTCACCGAATTGGCGTTCTCGCAATGACAGCATCTGGCTCCGAGCGATGCGTGTAATGAAAGTCCAGTTCGTCACGCCGACGACCAGAATGATCACGAAAAGAGCAGGACGGAACCTATGGTATGAGGAGGATCCGCCCGATGTGCCGGCTCATCTAATCTCCTTTTCCACTACGATATCTTAGGCCGGCTTCAGGCGATCGAAGGGAAAGTAGCTCCACATCGACATCATATCCTCGTTCCCCCATCCCTCGAAGCAATCCTTGCGACGGGCCTCGAGCACCAAGGGGTATGATAGGATGATGTAGGGCGCTTCGGCGTAAATAAGGCGCGCCGCCTGGTCTACCAACTCCCGGCTCTTCTTGCGGTCAACCGTGACCTCGACCTGCGACAGAAGTTGATCGAACTTCTCATTCGTCCAATTCGACGTGTTGTAGGTATCCTTGCTGCTGCCCAATGAGAGCAGGCTGCGAGCGCTGGGATCGCGCCAGCCCGCCTTAACGACCAGGTCCCAGCCTCCGCCGCCTTTTGTTGGGGCTGCCGTGCGTGCGTCAAGCGCGCCGGATTCGAGCTGGGTTACCGATACGGGTATGCCAATTTGTCCCAACCAGCCTGCAATAAGCTGTACGGCCGCGATCGGTATCTCAAGGGTGCCCGAGAGGGTTCCGGTAATCAGCTCTAGCTGGAAGCTGTTTCCCTCCTTGTCCTCCCGGATGCCGTCGCCGTTCGTGTCCCGATAGCCGGCGGCATCGAGCCGGCGAGCTGCCTCGGCGAGATCGAAGTGGCGCCTGATGTCGCTCAGGTCCGAGTAGTAATCGGCCGCGACCGGCATCACCAACCCCACGCCGGGGTCGGCGTGACCGCGGTAGGCCCGCTCAACGATAGCCTTCTGGTCGATCGCGTAGCCGATCGCATCGCGAAACGCCGCATCCTGAAGGGCTTTGGTGCTGCCTGCACCGTCCCCCGAGCCGGTGTTGAAGGCCAAATAGTCCCGCTGCTCAATGCGGGATTGACCGACCTCCATCGCAGAATCCTTCGACAGATCGGCCCACTGGGCAGGCGTGAGGCTGACGCCATAGTCGAGGCTTCCACTCTTCAGACCTTGAGCGATGGGATCGGCCACATTGAAGAAATGAAAGACCATCCCTGCCGTCGCCGGCTGCCCAGTGCGGAAGTACGGGTTCGGCGAGAGGCGGGCAAACTGGCCCTGCTGGAACTCCGAAACGATCATGGGTCCGGTGCCCACCAGCGGCGGATCATTGCGGAAGGTGCCCCGCGCATCGGCGTAGCTGACGTCCTTCCAGATGTGCTCGGGAACGATAAATGGCCCGCTGTCGATTGGCCAGCGAGTGGGGATCTTGGTCACGATTTGAAACGTTTCGTCGTCCAGGGCCGTTATCGATTGGACTTGGTCGAAGCCGGCGGTGCTACTAAAGCCGCTGTTCAGTTCGTCCGACTTACCCATGGAGCCGAGCAGGTAATTATAGGTGAACGCGGCGTCTCTGGCAGTGGCAGGCTTGCCATCCGACCACATCATGCCGGGCCAGATCTTGAACGTCCAGGTGATTTCGTCGTTGGCGACGGACCACGATTTGGCAAAGCCCTTTCGATCGTCGTGTCGCTGGGCTTCCACACCGACCAGGTAGTCATAAGTAAAGATGAGTGGCCACCAGTTGCTCCAGCTGGCAAAAGGGTTCAGCGAGTCGGGGGCGGCGATGGCGCCGACGCGCACGATGTGATCGCTGCAGGATGACGCGCCGAACGCCCTTGAGGTCAGGACCCAAGGCACCGCCGTTCCCATAAGCATCGCCTTCATGACGGCACGACGACTAAATAACCACTCCTTCATTCTGTCCTCCCTTTAGACCGGGCTTACGTGATGACCCGGCGGTTCCCCTTGTCATGCGGGTTTCAAAGGCCGCTCAGTGCCCGCTTCGTGAATGTAGCAGCGTAAAATGGCCATCTACTGCGAATACTGCCCAGTCGCGCAGGAACTTGGCGTGTTCTCGCTGTCCACGCATATTACCGGCGTGTTGCTGGTGGAGGTCAGAGATTCCTAACAACGCGATTTAGCGGGATCAGTCGAACATCAGCCTGCGGCTGTGACAGCCGTTGCGCTCCTCCATGCGAAGCTCGAACAACAGGAGGCCGAGGCGACGGCGATCGTTCAGGTCGAGCTCACCGCCCGGCAGGCTCTTTGCCTTAAATGGTAGGCCAACGGCAAGTCGATGAGAGCCATCGCGGAGCATCGATGGATCATCGACCTCGAATCCGCTAGCCGGAAGACGAACGGCGCGACAAGGCTGGCCTCGTAACGTGCCGCATTCCGGTGCTGGCGCTTTGGCAACGGCGTTGGAAGAATGGGGAGCAGAATCTTCGAGGGGTACTTCTCTGAGTGGTAGATTCTATTGATAGAAATCGCGTCAGCCGAAGGGCGAAGATGCGAAAATGATGCATTTTCGTCCCTTCTTCCACGGGCCGACCTAATATTCTACATATTGCCGAATAGGATACTTCGCCCTTAAACCGTCATTGGCTTTGCATACGAATTGCCGGCATCGATGCCCTGTGCTTTCAAAAACTTCCGGCGTGATGCCATGAACATGATCGTTTCCCCTCCGATGCTGAGGGCATTAGGCCGCTGGCTACCGGTCTCGCCCTTCTTGAGCAACTTGAGCAACGATAGACTTGCCACATTTCGCCTCCCCATTTCACCTCTATTGGGGCGGGTCGCCAAGAATCTGGGTATTGTTGAAAGTTATGACGAAAATAACGGAATAATCGTTTTGTTGATATTTCAGAGTGCCATCTGGAGCGCAAGCGCTAGAGCGGCCAAGCGTCCTTTTAGCGTCCATCTCGCTTCTAGATGACGACAATATACAAACTGCATTTGACGGAAGGCGCCCGGGTGAATGATGCTCGATTGCATAAGGCGCGAAGTTGCCATAAGAACTCGTAGTTGGGAACAACAGATGCAAAGCGTTGAGGCTTTCCGGGATCTCCAGGGCGAAGCAACCGAGTGGCGCCGCTACCTGCACCAGAACCCTGAGCTCGGTTATCACCTCCACAACACAGCGATGTTCGTGAGCGAGAAACTAGCTTCGTTCGGTATCAACCATATCGAAACGGGGATAGCTGAAACCGGTATGGTTGCACTGATTCAGGGCGAAGGCGGAGACGGGCCGACGATTGGGCTGAGGGCCGACATGGACGCCCTGCCGATTCTGGAAGATTCAAACAAACCCTGGTCGTCGACCATACCGGGGAAAATGCATGCCTGCGGCCATGACGGTCACACAGCCATGCTGTTGGGCGCCGCCAAGTACCTTGCGAGTACACGCAACTTCAAAGGCTCAGTTGCCCTGATCTTCCAGCCTGCAGAAGAAGATGGACGCGGTGCTCAGAAGATGGTCCTGGAAGGGATCATGGAGCGATTCGGCATTTCACAAGTTTTTGGCGTGCACAATTCGCCTGGGATGGAGATCGGGACGTTTGCCATTTGCGAAGGGCCTATGTCGGCGGCGTTGGATGAGTTCGACATCATAGTAAAAGGCAGGGGTGGTCATGCTGCCTATCCGCATCGAACTATCGATCCTATTGTTATTGCGGCCCAAATTATTGTCGGGCTGCAAGCGGTAGTGTCGCGCAACACTGACCCGACCGAGTCCCTCGTAATCACCGTTACCAAGTTAAACGCCGGTACTGCATACAACATTATTCCAGAGCATTCTGCATTGGCCGGCACGGTCAGGACGCTACTGCCCTCCCTTCGGGATTTGGCAGAGCGCCAGATTGAGGCGTGTGCGCAAGGCATAGCCCGGAGTTTTGGCGCGGAAGTTGAGTTCAAGTATCGGCGGCTTGAACCCATCATGTTGAACCACACTGAGGGGACGAGTCTGGCAGTCAAGGCTGCTCGCAGTCTTGTGGGGTTTGCTGCCGTTGACGATAAGATCAAGCCGAGCATGGGGTCGGAGGACTTCGCTTATATGCTTGAGGCACGTCCGGGCGCGTACATTTACCTGGGAAACGGCGCGACCGCTCCCGTGCACCACCCGGCGTACGATTTCAACGACGAAGCACTGCCATACGGCATCGCCTATTGGGTGAACCTGGTCGAGACGGCTCTGGCTGTTTGAGACTACGGCGCACGGCTGATCGCAAGAAAAAGGCGTCCCGTCCGGTGGCGGGAACAATGAGGGAGAACCACAATGAATCTTTCGACAAACCGCAGACGTTTCATTCAGGGCACATCGGCGATCGCGGCCGGCGCTATGTCTTTCAAATTCGGCCGCGCCGCCGCCGCGTCGCCGGGCGAAGTAACAGTAGCGCTCAATGGCGGAGATTACGCAAAGGCGTGTATCGAAGCCTTTGTAAAGCCATTCGAAGCCGAGACGGGAATCAAGGTGAACCCGATCACCGATCAAATCCAAACGTCCAAGCTTGAGCTAATGGTGACTACAAATACCGTTTCTGTTGATGTGGTTCCCGTGTTCCCAAATTTCGACATTCTAGCTGCTGAGAAGGGCTACCTAGAGAAAATTGACTATTCGATCTATAAGAAGGACGAGCTGGACGCAATTCTAGACTTCACCAGAACACCCCACAGCGTCGGGGCGATCGTATATGCATACTGCATGGTTTACAATACTGAGAAGTTTCCGGCGGGCAAACCGCGCCCTTCTTCGTGGTCTGAATTCTGGGATACCACCAAATTTCCTGGAGTTCGGACGCTGCCATCCGGCCAGAACGGAGAGGTCCCTTTGGAGGAAGCTCTGCTCGCTGACGGTGTGCCTGCAGAAACTATCTACCCTATAGATATTGACCGTGCTTTTGCTAGCCTTGACAAGATTAAGCCGCATATTCGTAAATGGTGGGCGACGGGGTCCGAGGTTCAGCAGATGATGCACGATAAGGTTGTGGACTTGGCGGAATCTTACGATGGCCGCGCGATAACACTGATTGAGGAGGGAGCTCCGCTCGAAGTTAATCGAAACCAGCAAAAGATCACTTGGGAGGGTTGGGGAATTCCAAAGGGCAGCGCTAATGTGCAGAATGCACAGAGGTTTATCGAGTTCATCACACGCGCCGAGAGGCAGGCAGCATTCGCCAAACTTATGCCTTTTGGTCCGGCAAATCGAAATGCCTATAAGCTGTTGCCGGAAGATGCTGGAAGGAAATTTGCCGGCCATCCTGACTACGTGAAGTCTAGCATTGTATTGGACCCCAAGTGGTATGCTGAGGCTGGATCAGACGGCTTGACAAACTTGGACCGGGTTATTCAGCGTTGGAATGGGTGGGTCCTCCAGTAGTCAACTAATGGGCGGCGGCATCCAATCGGTCGACTTACACAACCGAGTTCTAGGCGGAGCCGTTATGCCGCCGCCTCCCCTTTTGGAAGCTGTACGTATTGCGGCCGCTTCCCAGGCGTACTGGAGAATCCACATCGTGACGTCACATCTTAAGAGCACCCGCCTGCCAATTGCGGAGAATGAAGCGTGGACGCACCGGGTTCCTGCACAGATTGAATTCTGCAGCGTTACCAAGATGTACGGGTCGGTCGCGGCGGTCAAGGACTTGTCACTTGCAGTTCGTCGCGATGAGTTCTTGACCATTCTCGGGCCAAGCGGGTCGGGCAAGACCACAGCTTTGATGCTGCTGGCTGGATTCGTGGCGCCCACGAAAGGCGACATCCTGATCGCCGGGAACTCCGTCGCCTCAGTCCCCTCCTATCGGCGTGACCAAGGCATAGTTTTTCAAAGCTATGCGTTGTTTCCGCATCTGAGCGTGCGCCGGAACTTGGAATTTCCGCTCGAAATGCGGGGCATGAAGGCCGCCGAGAGGGCAGTGCGGGTAGACTGCATGCTTGAGCGCGTACGCCTGAAGGAGTTTGGCGGCCGCATGCCGTCGCAACTGAGCGGCGGTCAGCAGCAGCGCGTTGCGCTTGCCCGCGCGTTGATTGCCGATCCGCCCGTCCTCCTGCTCGACGAACCGCTCGGCGCCCTGGATCGGAACCTTCGCGAACAGATGCAGGGCGAGATCAAGCGCCTGCACAAAGAATTCGGCAAGACCACCATATGTGTGACCCACGATCAGGAGGAGGCGCTTACGCTGTCGGACCGAATTGTCGTCATGCGGGACGGGCAAATCGAGCAAATCGACACGCCGGAAGCCCTCTACGACAGGCCTGCGTCGCGCTTCGTGGCCAAATTTCTGGGCGAGGCTAACATGCTCGAAGATGCCGGTTTCATGATCGAGTCCGACACGGTGCCGCGGAACGGCACTGTCGCGATGATCCGGCCAGAGCGTATCTGCATCGCCGCCCCCACGGCGCCGAAGCGCACCGACGCGGAGCAAAGACAGTCTGTAACCGGCACCGTGGAAGACATGATTTTTGCCGGGCCGTTGCGGAAATACCATGTGCGGGTCGGGAGCACCGTGCTCATCGGGCGCGAGCATGTCGCCGCAGGACAGCAGACCTTCCGACCTGGCGACGAAGTGCGCCTCGAGTGGCTGCGGTCAGACGTTCGCTTTGTCACTGCGTGATGTGCTGAGGGACCACCGATGAAGACGTTGCGAAAACTCGGTCGAATGCCCATCGTGCTAACTGTGCCTACCCTTGCCGTCCTGCTTGTTGTCTTCGGTATACCCACCATCCAGCTTTTCCTGACTAGCCTCAATGCGCCAGCCCTTTCGCTAGCCAACTATCAAGCTTTTTTCAGCCAGCCGGCGAATATCCGTGTGCTCTTTCAGACCGTCGAGATCAGTGTGGTGGCGACTGCAATCTGTCTCCTCGTCGGCTATCCCACGGCCTATATGATCGTGGTCGCCTCGAGGTATGTGCGGATGTCGCTCATCGTGCTCGTTATCGTCCCCTATCTGACCAGTGGTTTGGTACGGACATATGCATGGATCGTAATTCTTGGCGATCGCGGCCTCATCAACAATCTGTTGCTCGACATCGGGCTTATATCAAGTCCGCTGCCACTCATCTATAACCGCGCCGCCGTCTATGTCGGCATGGTGCACATCATGCTGCCTATGATGATCCTGCCTCTGGTCAGCGTCATGATGGGTATCGACAAGTCACTGATGGCGGCAGCCCGGAGTATGGGCGCACGGCCTTTTACCGCCTTCTGGCGCGTCTTTTTTCCGCTCAGCATGCCGGGCGTGCGCAGCGGCTCCCTGCTGGTTTTTGTGATCTGCCTCGGTTTCTACATCACGCCGGCCGCCCTGGGCGGGTTGAGAGACGCCATGCTGTCGACCTTCATCGCGTCGCAGGTCCAGACCTCCTTTGATATGGGGCGCGTCGCGGCCTCGGCGTTTATCCTTCTAGCCGTTGGCGTTGTCGTGGTATCCGTTGTTGGGCTTGATCTTTCGCGTGCGCAGGACCCAACGACGCAGCGGCCGCGGAGGTTCTGGCTGAGTCTTTCGCCTTCTTTGGGCGCGCCGAAACGCTGTCTTAGCCAGTTTCTCGCCCCGCGTCGGGCAAAGCGATGGACGGCACGACTCTACCAGGCCGGCGGTGATAGCCGCTGGTCGAAGATCGTCGGCACGGTGTTCCTCGTGCTAGTAATGTTCTACCTGCTATTCCCGGAACTTCTCGTCGTTATTATGTCCTTCAGCGCGGGGAAATTTTTGGAATTCCCGCCGTCGGGCTTTTCCCTCCAGTGGTACCGCTCCTTCTTCAACGATCCGTCCTGGTACAACGCCGCTTGGACAAGCATTCAAATCGCCTTGGTGGTTGCCACAGTGTCGACAATCGCCGGCACGCTTGCGGCCTATGGCCTTAACGCCATGCTTCCGCGGGTGCGCAGCTTCCTGACCATGATGATCCTGACACCGATCACCATTCCGGTTATCGCCGTCGGCATATCGATCTATTTCGGGCTGATCAAACTTGGGCTACTCAACTCGATAACCGGCATCGTCTTGGCGCACACCATTGGTGGTATCTGCTATGTCGTTGTGATCGTTTCCGCTGCGTTAGTGAATTTCGATCCTCGGCTCGAGCAGGCGGCTAAGAGCATGCGTGCGGGACCGCTACGCACCTTCATGCGTGTGACGCTGCCTTTGATCCGACCGGGTATCATCGGTGGCGCTATATTCGCGTTTCTCGCCTCGTTCGATGAACTTGTCATAACATCGCTGATAGCCGGACCGACGATCCGAACCTTACCTTTGAAGATGTGGGAGGATGTTCGGCACCAGGTCGATCCGACAATTGCCGCGGTGGCAGCGCTACTGATGGCTCTGCCTGTGTTCTGTCTATTCGTTTTCTACGCCGCGGGTTGGCGGTCCGGTCCGAGAGTTCTGCGCACGCTCTCGGAACGAGCGACTTGAAGGCTGAAGTCGGAGATGTTTACCTTGACCCGAACAAACCGTTCTGGCCCAAATGGCAGACGAGGTGCAATTGTCGTATTGGCTTTGAACACCAGAATTCCTGCAGCTGACTGGCCTTATCGCTCCGGCCCTTTTGTCGGCCCCCTGGCAAGGCTAGCGGACGCGCAGTTTCGAAAAACTTTACCTGCGCCTGAAGCCCCACGGCATCGACGAGGAGGTTCGCGTTCCAAAGTCTTTGCGCCAGCGGTGCCTTCACGAACGCCAGCGAGGTCAGCAGCGCCGGGCTGTGCTCTTTAGGGAGAATGGGAAGCCGTGGCTCGAACGCGATTCCGTGACTGAAGCCTGTAAAGAGGAGCGGCATCAAGCTCGCGGTTGAAGATTGGTTAAGAACCATGGCGCAAATCACGCCCCGCGGGAGGAAGAGATTTATCCGACTGGCGGCAGCGCCAGTCAAAAACCTGGATTTAGGGAATTCGGCAGCTTGGACGCGATTACCCTTAGTCCCTTCTCTGGAGTGCCATCCATGACGTTTCAAAAGAGCAGCCGTGCTGTTGGAATCCTTCAGCTTGATGAAGGCCTGTCAGCCAATAAACCGCCGGAAGTTTCGGAGCTTACCTGCCTGTGGACCCCCACGACTGACGGCCCAATCGTTAAAGAAATCGTGAGGGGGGCATGGCCGGATAAAGTTATTCGTGGTGACCCGTCGCTCGAAGGCGCCTGCGTGGCAGCCGCTCGGCGCTTGGTTGAACGAGGCGCAGCCGTGATTTCTTCTGACTGCGGTTTTTTCATCCGGCATCAAGCAGCGGTCGCAGCTGCCGTCGATATTCCAGTAGCAATGTCCAGCCTGCTTCTGGTTCCCACGTTGCTGCGACAGTTGTCGCCTGCTCGTAAGCTTGCCGTTGTGACTGCTGACTCAAGACACTTCGGTGAAGATCTGCTCAGCGTGGACAATCCGACTGATCGAGCGAGAGTGGTTATCGGCGGCGTCGAAGGCGGCGAATTTCTCCGCAACGCATTGATGCGTCCTCCGGTCGATACCAAGATCGATCAGATCGAGTGCGAGGTCTTCGCTTGCGTCGCGCAACTCCGCGCTGAGCATCCTGAAATCGGGATGCTGCTGTTCGAATGCACCGGGTTCCCCTATGTCAAAAACGCACTCCGGCGTCGTACAGGGTTACCCATTTTTGATATTACGGACCTCGGCCGGCTGACCCTTGCGTCCGTTGTCTAGCCCGCGTTCGTCGGTGGCATTGCCTGGTCGAAGCTTTCCAGAATGTAATCCTGGATGTCCATCGCGTGGCCAGATGACTACAATATAGAAACCGCATTTGACGGATGCCGCTGTTCCGGGTGAATGTCCGATAAGTCGAAGACATAAATCGGTCGCGCATTCGCTTGTCGCCGAATGCGGTTAGCGGAATGTCGCGCTTTCTAAACGATAGGCAAGCAATTGGGGTGACCTATGACCACTGCATTTTCAGCAGTTCCGCTGACGGCTCTTCCATTCCCAAAAACCGAGTATGAACGACGTCAGCTAAAAGTGTTCGAGGCGATGGAGCGAGCCAACCTCGACGCCCTCTTGGTAACCGCTCACGGCCACCTTCAGTATCTGAGCGGATATGACGGGCTCGGCGCGTATTTCATGCCGTTCCCATTAATCCTCGTACCGGGACAAAAGCCGACCTTCGTCGTCCGAGAGTATGAATTGGGTAGCGTCCGTCCAGGTAGCTGCGTCCAGGAAATACTCCCCTACAGGGAGCAGTTTGATTTTGCCCCGGTGTGCGCGGATGCTATTCGGCGATATGGCTTGACGGGGCGCACAATTGGCCTTGAGCTCGGCTGCTGGAATCTTGCGCCAGCGGACGTAGGTGCGCTTCAGGCGCAACTTCCGGATATGAAATTCGCTGATGCGACTCGTCTGGTAGCTACGGTGGCAGCTGTAAAGACGGAGATGGAACTTGAAGTGATGCGCTTCGCTATGGAAATGACTGACGTGGCCGTTCGATCGTTCCAGCGTTCTTTGCGGGAAGGCACAACGGAAGTGGAAGTGGCTGCGAACATTGATCGCGACGTCCAGAAGGCCGGAGGCGTAGTACAGGCGACTTCCTCAACCCTGTTGTTCGGCGAGCGGACGAAGCTTTCGCACGGGACCCCCAAGCAGCATCCCATCAGAAACAATGAGCCCGCATTTATCGAAATTGGTGGCGTGGAAAAGGGTTACGCATGCGGGCTGGTCAGGAGCGCCGTACTTGGTCGGCATGCCGAGACTGAACTCCTCCACAACCTTTCAATCGAAGTTCTGGAGGCGGTTATTTCTGCGATTAAGCCGGGTGCGACCGCTGGTGAAGTTGATTCCGCTGGACGAGAGGTGCTCACGCGACATGGGCGTCCTGAGTTTCTTAACCACCGGGTCGGCTACCAAACCGGCATCAGATGGGTGGAGCGCGGTAACATCAGCCTTGAGCCCGGTGCGACGGACGTGCTTGAGCCAAACATGACCTTGCATATGCCAATCATCCTGTGCGGAGAAAGTGGTTACCTGATTGGAACCAGCGAGCACGTCCTTGTGACAGAGCGAGGCGCGGAAATACTCAGCCGGACACCTCACACGCTCTATTGTGCATAAAAGCGCGGAGCTTTGCGTATCGCAAGTGGTCCAAGCCGAGGAGAACACCCGCATTTTGGCAATAGCGCCGCGCCGGGAGCGAATGTGTCGGATGTTGCGCCGCCACACGGGGTGAATCGGGTCTGCTGACCGTATTGCGGCGAAAGGCTGGGCTGACCCGGCGTCGTGGCCTGCGCTGCGAATGACGCGGCCGGTGCAACGGCCATGTTTTACCCGGCCAAGATCGCCGCCGATGCTGAGGGTTCGTGCGGGCAGAAGCCAGGCGTCAGACCACGCCTCGGGACCGACTGGCGGCGGCCGAGTTGTGGTCGAGGCCGGCATGGATCATGGCGGCGCAACCTGTCGACTTCCGCTGCAGGATTAATGGACCGACGGCTGGTGGAGCGGCTCCGGGCGGGCTTATGATCGGTATAGTCGCTGCTACATCACTACTCCGCTTCTTCAATAATATCATCATGCGGGCCTGACCGTCTGAGGTCTATCCCGACGATGCTGCGGGCCGCGCGCTTGTTTCCTTGTTCTCTGACGCGCGGCGCCTCGTTCTCGCCAGACGATCCCCGAGGTCCCTGTTGTCGCGCGACTGGTTCGTTCACTGATCTAAGTGTTCGGGAACATCCCTACCTGGAGACCGTGCTCTGCGGCGATGCGCGCCTGCCGAAGCTGTGTGGCGGCATGTCATGCGATCACTATTCCACCGGTCCAGGGACGCCAGTGCCGGAGCTGATGCCATTCTGACAGAGTTCTTTCTTGGCTTTCTGGCCATAGGCGTTCAGTCCGAGATTCGAGCTGGGCGACATGATCTCAAGTTCCCGCCTGTATCTCTCTATCGCCCGTGGTTAGTCTTCGCCCCGGTATCTGCCTTGCCGTCACAGCTCTTACCGTCAACCTGCTCGGGGAAAATCGCCGGCCATCTGAAAACGCGATGGCACCACCTCGGACTTTATATTGGCGAAATTAATACGAAGTGGCGCATAGTTGGACACGAACAAATCGAGCGAAACGAAGTGCAGATCAAAGATGTCCTGCTCGCGCCTGGCAACGGCGCATTTTTCTACGACGATCAGGAGGCCATTAGGTCCGGCGCAACCCAGGACGGCTTTATCTATGTCGGCGCACCGACAACGCCTGGGTTCAAGTCGATTCGCGTTCCAGCATCTTCGCTCAGCGTCGGGCTTGTCCTTACCGACGACGTCGTCGTTTGGGGCGATATGATGAACGTCCAGTACTCTGGTGCGGGTGGACGCGATCCTCTGTTCGACACTAAGCAAATCTCATCATTAACGTCACGCGTTGTCGCTCCGCGGCTTGTTGATGTCGATGCCTCTCATTTTCGTGATTCTTGCACAAAGGTTTTTGAACCAGTCGAACATCAGCGGTTACCTGTGGCTGTTGAGTATGGCGTGAGCCAAGCTCTTCTTCGCGCAGCCGCCCATCTTCAGCGCAAGACGATGGCGGAGATCATATGCGCGGAGTTTGGTCTGGAGCTGCCGACATGCCGGGTACCGATTTATTGCCAGAGCGGTGACGCTCGTGAAATTAACGTCGACAAGATGATTCTGAAGGGTGTGGATGTGCTTCCCCACGGCCTGATCAACTCTCGGCAGAAATTCGGCGTAGACGGTCAGACCTTCATGGAGTTCGTGAAGTGGGTCGCGAAGCGTACGCGCGAGATCGGCCGTCCCGGGTATAATCCCGTGCTGCATTTCGATGTCTATGGCTGGATCGGTCAAGAAATCGGCCTGGAACCGCAACGGGTCGCCGATTTTATCTGCAGGGTTGTCGATACCGTTCCGGGTTTTACGATCAACATCGAGTCCCCGGCGGACTTTGGTTCGACGCAAGCTCAAATTGAGAACTACGCCGAGATCGTATCCATTTTGGACAGCCGAGGTTCCAGTGCTCGAATTGTCGTCGATGAGAGGTGCAACACGCTTGAGGATATTCGGCTCTTTGCCGAAGCGAGAGCCGCGCATCTCATTCAAATCAAGACGCCCGATGTTGGCTCATTGGCTGACACGGCACATGCCGTGCTCCTGTGCAAGGAGAACAAGGTAGGCGCGTACGTTGGAGGAAGCTGTACCGAGACAGATCTCTCTGCCCAAGCTTCTGTCCACATATCGGTGGCGACCCAGGCAGACATGATGCTTGCGAAGCCTGGAATGGGTGTCGACGAGGCATTCTCAATAGTTGGGAACGAACAAAATCGGTTGCTGGCTATGCTGAACCGTCGTCGAATTCAAAACGAAAACGTTGGATGAAAACACGGTGTCGCATGCAGAAGTCTCTTGAGGGGATCACCGTCGTTGCCGTGGAGCAGGCGGTTGCTGCGCCTTACGCTTCGTCTCGCCTTGCTGATGCCGGCGCCCGGGTGATCAAGATCGAGAGGCCCGAAGGGGATTTTGCCAGAAATTACGACAAGTTGGTGCGGGGTCAGAGCGCTTACTTCGTCTGGCTCAACCGGGGTAAGGAGTCGGTCTGTCTGGACTTGAGATCTGAGGCGGACCGCGCCGTTCTGGACACGCTCATTGCCGGTGCCGACGTTTTGATCCAAAATCTAAAGCCGGGCAGTATCGAAAAATTGGGTTTCGGGTCTGCGGATCTGCGTCGACGTTTTCCGCGGCTGATCACCTGCGATATCTCTGGTTTCGGGGAGCAGGGGCCGTATTCCCACTTGAAGGCTTATGATCTCATCGTCCAGGCCGAAACTGGTCTGTGTGCGATCACCGGCAACCAACAAGGACCCGCGCGTGTTGGGGTCTCGGTTTGCGACATTTCGGCCGGCATGACAGCACATAGCGCCATTCTTCAGGCGCTGTATCACCGCGAGGTCACCGGTGAAGGCACCAGCATCCAAGTGTCACTGTTCGATGCCGTCGCCGACTGGATGAATGTTCCTGTTTTGCAAAACGACTACAGCGGCTACCATACGTTACGCGCCGGCGTGAAACACCCATCGCTTGCGCCGTATGGCGCCTACCGTTGTGCCGATGGCAAAGAGGTCATCTTTTCAGTTCAGAACGACCGCGAATGGGTGAATTTTTGCGAGAAGTTTCTTAAGCAGCCTGGGCTTACACGCGCATCTGGTTTTGCTGATAATATGGAGCGTCTCAGTCACCGTGCGCAGCTTGATGAGATCATTGACCGCCGGTTTTCCGAACTATCCTGCCACCAAGCGATGCAGGAGCTTGAGGCGGCCGGCCTTGCATATGGCCGACTGAACGAAGTGGTGGATGTATCAAGGCATCCTCATATTCGCAGGGTCGAGGTTGGAACACCCGAAGGAACCGTCAAAACGATAGCGCCGGCGGCAATTTTCGATTCGCAGCACCCCTCGCTGCGACCAGTTCCGGCTCTTGGCGCTCATACCGAGGCTGTCCGCGAGGAGGTTCTGGGGCTTTTGCGCGAAAGAGCCGCGTCAGCGTGAGCGCGCGCCTGAGTAAGGTGAGTGCGCTCGCGGTTTGCGAAAAGTCTGTGTACCTCGGATCATCTCAACGCGTCGGCCATCCAGCAAGCCCACTGCCGTCATGCTCGCTACGATTGATTGCAGAGGCGACTCCGTGATCAAGGACACTTTTCCAGCCGTTGAAAGCGCGATGTCTGTACCTCGCTGGAGATCCCTGCTCTTCGTACCCACTCACGTACCGCGCTTTGTGGAGACGGCCCATGAGCGGGGTGCGGATGGCGTCATACTGGACCTCGAGGATTCCGTTCCCCTGGATCAGAAAGGAGAGGCACGGCGGCAGCTTCCTGAATGCGTGGCAAAGGTGGGCCGGAAAGGGGCATCTGTTTTGGTCCGCGTTAATCATGGTTTGCGCGCTTTGGCGGCGGATCTTGATGCAGCAGTGATAGCGGGTGTTGACGCGCTTGTTCTTCCGAAGACGGATTCGGCAGAGTGGGTATTACAGATCGCGAATGCAGTTTCAGAACTTGAACGGGAAAGAAGTCTTGCGCCGGGACGCATCCGGTTCCTCGCTCAAATCGAGACTCCGGGCGCCTTGCAAAGGCTTGCCGCCATTGCGTCGGCGCATCCAAGGATGGTCGCAATGGCGCTTGGTCCTGAAGACTTCAGTGCCGCTGTCGGCGGTGCCCCGGAATTTGATCTGCTCCTGGCCCCGAACCTTGCCGTGCTGTTCGCTGCCCGCGCGGCCGGATTGCTCCCTTTGGGCTTTATTGGAAGCGTTGGCGAGTTCTCAGACACCCATAGACTTCGTGAAACCGCGGCGCATGCGCGGCGGCTTGGCTTTGCCGGAGCTTTGGCGATCCACCCGGCACAAGTGGCCATCTTCAATGAGGCCTTCTCGCCGAGCGCACAGGAGATCGAGTGGGCCCGTCGTGTTCTCGCGGCGGAAAAAGATGCGGCAGGGCAGGGCCGAGGCGCTTTCGCCTTGGATGGAAAGATGATCGATCCACCGGTGATCCGAAGGGCCCAAGAAATTACCGCCTGGGGTCCGGAACCGACTTGGGTGTTTGAGCCTTCTGCGGCTGGTTTAGAGCAGACTTAGTGCGCCCTGGCACAATTATTGCTGTCGCGCCATCGCATTTCGAGATAGATTACATAAATTGGAGTTCGCCCTCGGAAGAGTACCCGTGGAAATTAGGCAGTTAAGATACTTCGTTGGCGTGGTCGAAGCAGGCAGTTTCACCAAGGCCGCTGGCTTTCTGAATGTCGCCCAGAGTGCGCTGAGTCTGCATGTGCGCCAATTGGAGGAAGGCTTCGGCACTCAGCTGCTGATACGCGACAGGACCGGCGTGAGCGTGACGGCGTCAGGAGCCAAACTGCTCGAGCGGGCGCGGGCAATTCTCAAAGAAATTCGACTTACCGAGGTGGAATTGACCAACACAGCCGCTTCCCCTGCCGGGGAGGTGACTATTGGCATTCCGTCTGGAGCTGCTCGCGTCCTGAGCGGTCCGCTGCTTGAGGCGGTGAGACACGAACTGCCCAAGGTGTCCCTCAAGATGGTCGAGGGTATGACGGGACCGCTAGAGGAATGGATGGCGGCTGGACGCTTCAATCTGGCGGTTCTGTACCGCACAGCAGACAGTGTGGGGCGAATGACGGTGCTAGCGCGCGAAGACCTTTGTCTGGTAGTTCCGTCCGGCGAGCCACCGTTTGAAGATGCGATATCTCTGGCCGACCTGCATGCATTCCCCCTGGCGGTTCCCATGCGCAACAACAATGTCAGGCGTTCGGTGGCTGATGTCGTTGCACAACACGGTTGCGCGCTGGACGTCAGGTTTGAAGTGGACTCCCTCTCAACGATCATCAACATGGTCGTAGAGGGAAAAGCGCATTCTATTCTCGCCCCGTCTGCGGTTCAGAAAGAAGCCTCCCAAGGGCTGGTCCGGACTGTCAAGATCGTCGATCCGGTGATTACTCGGTCCGTGGTGCTCGCTGTAAATCCCAAAGATGAGCGTTCTGCGGCCGTTTCTGCGGTCCGCAAGCTCATTCCGAAGGTCGCCAGAAAATTGATTGAAATCCGGGACTGGGCGGCGGTGGCGCCTGAGGCGACCTGACAAACTAACCTGTAAAGCTGGGCATGATCTTTTGCGGCCATTAGGACCAGCCGATCTGGATTCCAGATGGATTTCGGCAATATTCGATATTTGACCCGCCGCGACCATCGCGATGAAACTGGCTCAAGCGAGTTCAGCAGTTTCGATATCGAAACTGCGCTCGTATGCAAGAATTCAGTCAAGTGGAGCCCGCGATGTCCGACGCCAAGAGTTACGAGCTCTTCATTAATGGCAAATGGCGAGCCGGTGGTAGCCGAACCACTTTGCCGGTGATCAACCCGGCGACGGAGAAGGTATTTGCCTCAGTGGCCTCGGCTACGGTTTCAGACTTGGATGAAGCTCTTGCTTCGGCAGAACGCAGCCGCAAGGCGTGGTCCTCACGACCCGCCAAAGAGCGTGGCGAGATACTCGTCTCTGCCGCCAGCATTCTGGCAGAGAAAGCTGGCGCCGCAGCCAGGGACCTGTCGTCCGAACAGGGAAAGACGATTGCCGAAGCAACAGGAGAGTACGCGCGCGCAGTCGAAACGCTGGAATGGAATGGACGGCATGCCGATGAGTTGTCGACCCCGATTCCGTTGGGTCCGAACAGGATGATCGTCCCGGAGGCCCTCGGTGTCGTCGCTGCCTTTACGCCGTGGAACTATCCAGCCGTTCTCATCGCCCGCAAGCTCGGCCCCGCGCTGGCGGCAGGCTGCCCGGTGATCCTCAAAGGGGCCGAAGAGACGCCAAGCGTGGCTGTCCATATCGTGGAATCTTTGCGTCAAGCAGGGATACCGGAAGGCGTGGTCAACCTGGTGTTCGGTGTTCCTGTGCATATATCACGGCATCTGCTCAGTTCGCCAATTGTCAAAGTCTTGACGTTCACGGGGTCGACCGCTGTTGGGAAACAGCTGGCCACACTGGCCGCGAATAATCTGCAGCGCTGCATCCTTGAGCTCGGTGGACATTCCCCGGTTATTGTGTGCGAAGATGCCGACCTGGCAACGGCGATACCGGCTATTTCGGAATACAAATTCGAGTGCGCGGGCCAGAGTTGTAATGCGCCCAGCAGGATTCTTGTCGCCCGATCCCGCTATGAGGAATTCCTGTTCCGGATGACGGAGGCGGTCCGAAAAATCAGGATCGGTCCACCGGATGACCCTGCAACGCAGATGGGTCCCATGGCAAACGCGCGGCGAATCGAGGCCATGCAACGCCTGACCAAAGATGCGGTAGAGGGCGGCGCCCAAATCGAGACCGGTGGCATCCCCCTTGACCGACCGGGGTTTTACTGGCCGCCAACCATCCTGACTGGCGTACCGAAGGAAGCGAGAGTGCTTCATGAAGAGCCGTTCGGACCAATTCTCACCATGGCTCCTTTCGATACGATCGAAGAGGCGATCGATGAAGCCAACGCCACGGAGTACGGTCTGGCCGCCTACTTGTTTACTGGCGCGGCCGATACGCAACAGAGGCTTGTGGGCGGTCTTTCTGCGGGCGCTGTTAGTGTGAATTACCTGAAAGGGGTTTCCGCTGATGCCCCTTATGGAGGGGTCAAGCAAAGCGGCTATGGATATGAAGGCGGCGAGCAGGGGGTGCGAAGCTTCCAGATTCTGAAAATGGTCAATGGCCTCGGTTCATTTGGATAAAATCCGGTGGGAAACAGAACACGGACCATGGCCGGTAGCGACATCACAAGGAGCGTCGCCGACGCCCTTCAGTACATCTCGTACTATCATCCTCCAGATTATATCCGGTCTCTTTCTCACGCATACACGCGAGAACAGAGCCCGTCGGCGAAGAATGCCATAGGTCAGATTCTGCTGAACTCCCGCATGGCGGCCTTTGGGCGGCGCCCGATTTGTCAGGACACCGGACTTGTGGTTGTCTTCGCAAAGGTCGGCATGGATGCCCGCATTAAGTCAACAGCCAGTTTCGCGGATCTTGTGAATGAGGGCGTACGTCAAGCCTATCTCGATCCGGACAATCCCCTTCGGGGATCGATCGTTGCGGATCCCCTCGCTAGACGGGTCAACACCCGCGACAACACACCGGCAGTTGTCCATGTCGACCTGGTGCAAGGTAACCAGATTGAGATCACCATCGCCGCGAAAGGCGGCGGGTCGGAGAACAAGGCACGTTTTACCACTCTCAATCCCAGCGCCTCCGTTTCCGACTGGGTGGTGAATACCGTTTCGACCCTTGGCAGCGGGTGGTGTCCACCTGGACTGATCTCTGTCGGCATCGGTGGTAGCGCTGAAAAGGCGATGCTGCTGGCCAAGGAGGCCATGAACGAGCCCATAGATATGGCGGAACTGATCGCAAGGGGGGCGTCAAGCGCAGAAGAGGGGCTGCGGATTGAGCTTTATGAGCGGATCAACGCGCTTGGTATCGGCGCCCAAGGCCTTGGTGGTCTGACGACAGTCGTTGACGTCAAGGTTGCGACCTATCCTACTCATGCAGCGTCCAAGCCTGTGGCGCTCATCCCGCAATGCGCCGCCAACCGGCACCTGAAGTTTACTTTGGACGGCTCTGGACCCATCAGCCTCCAGCCGCCCGATTTGCGCGAATGGCCCGACATCGGAGCCGACGAATTGAACCCAGCCGGCGTCCGGCGGGTGAATTTAGATACGCTTACGAAGGAAGAGACGGCATCGTGGCGCTGCGGTGAAACGCTCCTGCTTTCTGGAAAGATGCTGACGGGCCGTGACGCTGCCCACAAACGAATGGTCGAACTGATTGATGCCGGCAAGCCGCTCCCAGTCGATCTGAGGGGCCGCGTGATCTACTACGTCGGTCCCGTCCGGGCAGTGAGGAATGAAGTCGTTGGACCCGCCGGTCCAACAACCTCCAGCCGCTTGGACGATTTTACGGACAAGGTGCTCGCCGAAACCGGCCTTTTCGCGATGGTGGGCAAAGCGGAGAGGGGACCGGCGGCCATCGCGTCGATTGTAAGACACAGAACGCCATACCTTGCTGCAGTGGGTGGCGCTGCGTACCTGATTTCAAAGTCGATTAAGGCGGCGCGGATTGTCGCCTTTGAAGACCTGGGCATGGAAGCCATCTATGAATTCGATGTGCAGGACATGCCCGTCGTCATGGCTGTCGATGTTGAGGGAAACTCCATTCACAATTCCGGGCCTCTTGAGTGGCGTAAGCGTATGGCGGCCGACAGCATCGCACGCAACATCGGTGTTTGAGTCTTTCCGGTTGGGCGATTTCGGCCAGACCCGAGCGCCAAATTATCGGGCAAGCCATAAGACGAGGGGCATTTGCGGTGCCCTGCGCCTCCGCGAGCCGGCCAAGCAAGGCCTTCAATTCACCCTAATAGTTGAATGTGCGAGTGAATACTGCATTGAGTATGCCGTCCATGCGATCGAGGGTCGAATGCAGTCGCGCGTCTATCAAGTACGGCAGCGAGATTCAAGAAAATCGGTTATCTATTTATCATGGTCTCCGCCGCCGCCGACTATTCTCTCCAGCTGCACCATTGCCCCGTTGGGCGTTGGGGCGATAGCCAAATTACTTCTGCAGCTTTTCTCAGCGGATCGCTCACCCTCAGCTGATTTTCTTACCCATTCTAGCACATCTCGGGCCTGGAACGGATGCCTTCCACTACTACATTCGGTCGTTTCTATTGATAATAGATTGATCGGCACACGGCGCGCTGTCGATCGCTGCTTGAGAGCAACAGGTTATGAAATCGAAACCCGATCCCGTGCAACTCGACAGTTGGGACCTGCGGATCCTCTCCGAAATTCAGGCAGACGGTCGGATTTCAAAAAGTGAGCTTGCAAAACGAGTTCATCTTTCGGCGTCCGCCTGTTCGGAGCGGCTCCGAGCACTCAAGGCCGCGGGGATTATTGAGGGATTTTATGCGCGGCTGAGTCCTGCCCTCATCGGCGGCATGATCTTTGTGATGGTGGAGGTCGTGCTGGATCGTCATCGTCTTGAGGACCAACGACACTTCGAAACTGCTATCCAAGACATTCCGGAAATCCTGGACTGCTGGGCAATTGGGGGGCGCGTGGATTATCTGATGCGGGTCGCATCTCGTTCTATGGCCGCCTATCAGGATTTCATGGAGGGACTGCTGCAGGCAGGCTTGGGGATTGATCAATACTATAGCCTTGTCGTCACGAAACCAGTGAAGTCCAATTCACCGATACCTTTGTCCGCCCTGAGGCAACGGTAAACCCAAAAGCTAAGTTTCAACGGCGTTTGGCACGGATCCCGTAGATTCGTCGGCAAAAGGCACCCATTCCGACGAAACTCAAGGGACATTTGCGGTATACTAATTGCTGGAAAAAGGTGGCCAAGCGCTATCCGCCAGTTGATCGCGAGCAAGGACGATGCGCTTGAGCAATCTGGAACCGATCTATTCCAGGAGAGGATCGAAGCAGCCATCGGACGCACTTGGCCAGCACGGTTGCGGCGAGAGCCAAACCGGATCGTGCCTGGTCGATATCTACGATGCGAAGTGCCGAAAAATGCCTCTACCGCTACCTCAAGGGGGGCTTTCGCCCTGGATCAGTGGCGATTGAGCTTAGTCGCGGTCAGCGCATCCGTGTAGGGGGCGAAATCTACAGCGAGGGTTTGGCAAGCCGACGGGTAGCGGGAGTGCAAGCTGGCCCGCTCGGCCTTGGCGACCAACCCGGCCCTCGACGCCTGCGGACATTCGGAGATCGCTCCATCGCGTTTTTACGTCGTAAGTTCGTTGCTGATCGAGATTAGGAGATCGTCTGTCCTGTTTGACATTGCTGGTCTCCGCAGCCTTCTAAGCGAGGAGCATGGCTGTGCCGGGGTCGCGTAAGTGGGTGACAAGGCCGGTCACTCCTGCCGGCCGACGTGGTCTTTGAGAAGGTGGAGGTTGCGCTCCGGCTGGAGAGCATGGTGCCAGTTTTCACAAGACAAGGGTCGCTTAATCGAATGGGCGTCAAGTTCATAGATTGCGAACAGATCATGGGGGGATTTGAATAGTGCTACTGACCGAGGCAGAGCTGAAAAGAGTTGCGAATGCCAGTCGAGGGCATAGAGCCGCATCGATCGTTCTAAAGGAAGAGACGGCCGCAGCTACAGCCAGATCGTCATTCGACGTTTTTCTGTCACATTCTTTCAAGGACGCAGAGATCGTTCTCGGTGTGAAGCGAATTTTCGAGGAGCTTGGGTTCACTGCTTACGTAGATTGGGTCGAAGATTCACAACTGGACCGCACAAAAGTCTCCTCGGCCACCGCCGAGTTGCTGCGGACCCGTATGAGGCAGTCAAAGACGCTAATCTATGTGCATTCAAACAATTCTCCAGGATCCAGATGGATGCCTTGGGAGCTTGGCTTTTTCGATGGGTTTCGGACCGCGGTAGCGGTTCTGCCCGTGGCAAAAAATTCTTCGGAAACATTCTCCGGGCAAGAATTTTTGGGCCTATACCCTTACATTGATGGGACAGGACCTGCATTCCTGTTTATGAACAGAGGGACCGCGCCTCGCTCAAGAATAGGCTCTGTAAGCTCGACTGCTAACCTCACGTTTGCCAAATCCTGGCTTAAAGAATTTACCGCCACAAAATAGACTGGTGTGCTTCAAAAATGAAATATCCTGGACTCTATAATAGCGCCGATGTGGCATCCAACGAGCAGCAGGCGACGTTTCTGCGCCTGATCCGGGCAGAGTACGTTCTTCTTTTTTTAGCGTCGGTGCTCTCTTTGGACTTGTCGCCATCAAAAGCCTATTTCGGTGTCTATGCTGCGGTATTTCTTTGCTCAATGGGAGTCCTCATTTTCCGGTCGGTCACAAAGCCCGAGCAGGTCTGGTATCAGGCTCGAGCTCTGGCAGAGTCGGTGAAGACATTGACTTGGCGCTTCGCGATGCGAGCACAGCCGTTCGATGACGCGCGCGCCGCTGACGCCAGAGCTGATTTTCGAAAGCTCATGGAAGGTATCCTTGATAGCAATCGTCACCTTGGTAGCGCGTTGAGCGGCACCGATTCAGCATCCCCCCAAACAACCGACCAGATGATGTCGATAAGGGACTCCCCGCTAAAAGAAAGAAAAGACCTATATCTGCAGAGACGAATCTGCGACCAACGGAAGTGGTACGAGAAGAAGGCGCGCTCGAACAAGAGGTCCGCGAAAGTCTGGATGGGCCTTGGTATTTTTGCATACGCTCTGGGATTCTCGTTCATCGTAGTACGCATCGCTGACCCCGCGATGCCAGGCTGGCCGACCGAGCCGCTAATTGTCATCGCCGCCTCCCTTATCGGGTGGACCCAGATCAAGAAATTTAACGAATTGGCATCGGCTTACACGTTGACAGCTCACGAGATCGGCTTGACTGCCGACCTTATTACGGACGCCAACTCGGATGAGGCATTCTCCGCCGCGGTGAACGAAGCCGAACTGGCTTTCTCACGGGAGCACACCCAGTGGGTTGCTCGTCAAAACAACTAAGAGACAACAATGGCATACAGCGATTCGACCTATGTAATATTTGACGGCGATGAAGACGCTTGGGCATACCGCTTTATGAAAGGGTGGAATGCCAGCGAGAATGTGAGTTTTGAATTCGCGAACGCTCACGATCTGGACAATATGACGAGCCGAGCACAGGACGAAGATTATGTTAAACGCAATCTTCGCAACAGAATGAATGGATCGAGCCAGGTACTTGTCCTGATCGGTGAGAAAACGAAAAACCTTTTTCGCTTCGTGCGCTGGGAAATGGAATTGGCCCTTGATCTAGGTCTGCCGATAATCGCAGCAAACCTTAACGGCTCGCGGCAACAAGATGCGAGCTGTCCGCCTATCATCAGGGACAAATGTGTTGTGCACGTGCCGTTCAAGATGAAGGCCATCAAGCACGCGCTAGCCAATTGGCCGAGCGAATTTCATCGGCTTTCAAACGCTCAGCGTGGCGATGGCGCCAGGAGCTATGGCGAAAGCACCTATCGCGATCTCGGCTTATAATCGCCCACCTAAAAGCACTTAGCCGCCAAAACATCCTCGCCATCCGCTGGCGGCGACTAGCCTTAGCAACGTCCGCCAGCGTGTTCCGAGCTTGCCGAGCGATGATAAGAAGAGACGTCCGATTTGCTGAGTTTGGCTGAAAGCTGCAGGTCATGTGCAACCTATTAGAGGAGCCCCGCTCGAAGCGTCGGATCGTCAGACAAGATCATGTCGCGCGAGGGCGCTGGTTTCGCGAGGAAAAGGAGCGGCTGTTCGATGTTTGAGGCTTGATCCAGCGTTTCGAGACTGCACGAGCGGCCAGCATTGATGGAGGCAGCTTTTCAGGCTGCGCAATTCTGTCGGCTCGCCCCCTCCTGCGAGCCGCAGCTCGGTTCGCCCTGGGCAGCAACCACGAATTTGCGATCGCAAGAAAGGCAACACGCTGACGATAGAACTTGGCGGCGCTGGTCGGCTGCGAATCAAGATGTCGATGGCAAGGAGCTCTCGCCGCGCGTCTTTGCCGGGCCGAACCTTCTGGCTATGCTCCTTGGAGAAGTCTGCCGAGCACCAGCCGCCGCACCGCCAAAGCGATCAATATGCGCGAGGGCACGACCTCAGCCTCTCAGCGCTGGCCAACCAGGTTGGAGCCTGTGCCGCGGCACGGAACCCGCTGCCTGCTGATCGAGGCGAATGTGCTTTGCCCTGATCACCTGCATTACCACCCTTGGGAAGGTCAAGACCGATCCGGACCGTCAGAATGTAAGGGATGACCGGCAGTTCGGCGGAACATGGCCGCCGGCGCTCTATCGTGCCTCGCGCGGCCGGCGGGAACAGCGTCCCGAGCGCTATTCATCCTTCAATATCGCCCGCTAATCGGGCACTATGCTGGGCGCATGCGCGTCGTAAGCTGTTCGTGTTTGCAGGACGCGCCCCCGACCCTCGGCTAAGGCGAAGGTGACGCCTTAGTTTTCACGGCAATTCGGGCCGATCCCGCGAATTCCACGGCGAATAACCTGCATTCCCGAGAAACTCGAGGGACGTTTCCGGTATGCTATTTGCTAAACAGGTGGCTGGCCGAGTGCCCTCCGCCAATTTATCGCGAGGAGAGGGACATGCGCTTGAGCAATCTGGGAACCGAGCAACTCCGGGAGAAGGATAGAAGCTTCGTCTTCCATCCTTCTACGCATCTGGCCAAGCACAGCCGAGGCGAAACGCCAAATAGGATTATGGCCGGTGCGGAAGGCGTCTATATCTGGGACACCGAAGGCCGAAGGAGCCTCGACGGTTTCGGAGGGCTCTACTGCGTCAACATGGGATATGGATGCACGGAGATCGCCGAGGCCATTGCTAGGCAAGCACACGAATTGCCGTTCGCACACGTCTACGCCAGCCAAGGTACGGAGCCGGTCGCCCTCTTGGCAGAGGCCGTGGTCGAGTATTTCGGTCAGAACATGCGAAGGGTCTATTTCGGCCTCTCCGGTTCCGATGCCAACGAAACCAACATCAAGCTGGTCTGGTACTATAATAACATTCTTGGCCGGCCCGAAAAGAAAAAGATCATCTCGCGAAATCGCGGCTATCACGGGTCTGGATTGGTCACGGGTAGCCTAACTGGCCTTCCCTTCTTTCACAATTTCTTCGACCTGCCTCTGGATTTGGTGCGCCATACAACCACGCCGCACTATTACCGCCAGGCGCGTGTCGAGGAGAGCGAGGAAGCGTTCTCCCGGCGCTGTGCCGATGAGCTTGAAGCCTTGATCCTGGCCGAAGGACCGGAAACGGTTGCAGCTTTTATCGGAGAGCCGGTACTTGGGACAGGAGGTATTGTGCCGCCCCCCAAAGGGTACTGGACGTCCATTCAAGCGGTGCTCGACAAATACGATATCCTTCTAATCGCGGATGAAGTGGTCTGCGGCTTCGCGCGAACCGGCGAGAAGTTCGGTTCCCACCTGTATAACATGCGTCCGGATTTCGTGACCATCGCAAAGGGTTTGAGTTCCGCCTACCTCCCCATCTCCGGGTCAATCATTGGCGACCGTGTCTGGTCGGTTTTGGAACAAGGAACTGAGAAGCACGGCGCACTCGGCCACGGCTGGACATATTCGGGGCACACGCTTTGTGCCGCAGCCGCGCTCGCCAATATTCGACTGCTTAAAGAAAAAAATATTTTGGAGCATGTCCGCGATGTTGGACCGTATTGGCAAGACCGGATGAAGGCCGAGCTGGCGGGACATCCCATCGTTGGTGAAGTTCGCGGAGTGGGTATCCTGTCGGCCGTAGAGATGATGCGGGACCCAAAACAAAGGATACCATTCGAACCCGACCTTCAGGTCGGGGTGCGCACTGCAGCTGCTCTGTTTGAGAATGGTGTCATCGGACGGGCCATGCCGCATGGCGACATCCTCGGTTATGCACCCCCCCTGATCATTACCCGAAAAGAGATCGACATCATTGTCGACGCGACGGTAAAGTCGGTCGATACCACCTATCGCGCGCTGAAGGCCGAGGGTGCCGTATGATTTTGCGATCGCGAAGGAGCGAGTCCGGAGGCAGGCATGTCCCTGCGAGCTACTGCGCCGAGCAGACCCAAAACTGTTGAATTCCAGATATCTGATCTTGAGCATGCTCCGGGCTATTTCAGTCACGATTTGTAACCGAATCAGTTCTGCCGCCGCTGTCCTGTTGCCCAACGACCAGGACCTCTGTGCGGCGCGCCCTGCGGGTGTACCTCCCCGCCGGCAGGGCGCCCTTTTTGACCCACGTAATCAGTATCATTATGGCCCGTGCGGGATCGAGGGTCTGGTAAAGGTCATCTGCACGTTCCGATGCAGATTGAGCTTAGACGTGCCCTTTACATCATTGCAGCGGGCCACGGTCGCCGGTTCCAAAGTGCGGCAATGCCGAAGATTATCTTCCTTCACATCACAAAGAGCAGAATAATCATTGCGGTGTATTTTACCACATCAGGTATATAAAAGCACGATACTCACACACCACCCCGTTCACAAGGAAAGGCATTTTAATATTGTTGAGACGATTTGCCTATCAAAGAAAAGAAAGCATCGCAACACTTCTTTGCGGATCACGGCGCCCCGGGTGGGGATGAGCGGCTATCCGAATTGTTATGCTAATGCCGACCCAAATTCCTGCAAAAGCTGGGGTCAATGATGGCTTTTGGTCAGCGCAGGATGATTTCTCCTGATTTGGTCGGTGCAGGGGCGGTCATGACTTAATGCAGGGCAGCATTCTGGAGCCCGGTCAGCCCAGCGACGCCCGCGAATTCAATCGCGTTTGTCGGACATACACGACGCAGCCGGAAGGCGTGCAGAAAGAGGAAGAATCGAGCGCGACGATGACGAGGGACATGCCACTTGTTTTCGAGACATTCCTTGAAAGACTGTCACAGAGTATCGATGAGGCAGATTTCCGGGATGCCATGGCTGAGGCGGCCGGACGACTTGACCTAATCTTCTTTGCCTACCTCTCCTTGCCAGCACGGCCTTCCGGCAAACCGAGGTTAATTTCGAACTATCCAACCCGCTGGACCAGACAGTATCTGGAAAATCAGTATGAGAAACTCGATCCTGTGGTCTTGCGTGCTCGAAATGGCGGCTGCCCGTTTCACTGGGGATCGAATTTGGGAGGCGATAAAATGTCGCCGGCTCAACAGCAGCTATTCGATGAGGCGGCTCAATTCAGCATCTGCTGCGGTTTGACGATCCCAATTGTCGATCTCCGCGGCCGCATCGCTGCGGTTACTTTTGCCGCCGATGAGCCTCGTCCAGTATTTCTTCGGGTCGCTGAGCGGTACGAACAAGCTCTTCAACTGATGGCGGCCTGCTTTCATCGTTGCGTTCGCCGCAAATTGCCGAGCGATCGAACAGTGGATGGGATTTCGCTGACATCCCGCGAATATGAGTGCCTGAGGTGGGCAGCGCGGGGTAATTCAGCCTGGGTGACCGGCCGCATCTTGGGTATCAAGCCACGCATGATCGCTTTTCATTTGGACAATGCCAAGAAGAAGCTAGGCGTGCGAACCCAAAATCAGGCTATAGCCCTTTTGGGGTCCGAAGGGTCCTCAATTCTCTGAGAAGCTTTTTGATCCCCTTGTGCTCGGGCCATTCGATCGCGCGCTTTGTATCGAGCGTTGACTGGATGCCGAGATCTTCTGTTCCGCCGGCTCGGGCGATGCAGCCGTATTCTTCCAGTCCGCGCCGGTGATCATAGTCTATGGGTGCTCGAGCGGGTGTTTCGTCGCTGACGAGCTAGTCGTGCGGTTATATAGTTTCCGAGGATGGCC
This sequence comes from Mesorhizobium sp. XAP4, assembly GCF_029269325.1. Taxonomy (NCBI): domain Bacteria; kingdom Pseudomonadati; phylum Pseudomonadota; class Alphaproteobacteria; order Hyphomicrobiales; family Phyllobacteriaceae; genus Mesorhizobium; species Mesorhizobium sp. XAP4. The sequence continues at coordinate 48,102 of NZ_JARIXW010000012.1, forward strand.
CGCTTGCATACCTGCCTGCCGGTAATCTCTAACCCTTGACTTAGGGCGATGGCTATCGGTTATGCGGCTTGAAAGCGAAGAGGTGGACCCTTCGTCGAGCGCCGGTACGATATGGAGTGCTGCTCCGGGCTAATACCCATCCAGACAGAGCGGAACCTTCTATCACGTCAGACGCTCGGACAATTGCCAAAACCCGATTTCCTGGGAACTGAATTGTGCTCGCCACCGGGTCCATTTTGCCGGCGCGTCTGTGGTGCAGGCCCCGATCAGCCTGACCAATGGCACAGGAACTGCCTGCTTCTATGACCGAGCACTGCGAATTTGTCAGCTGGCGAACAATTCCTTGTAGCCGCTCGTCACCATCCAGTTCGCACGGTCGAGATGACTACGAAGCGCCTTCCTGGCGCGCTCCGGTTCAAGTGCCGGATCAATGCCGAGGATCAGTTGGGCCATTTCCTCTTCGGGCGCCTCATCGGCTGAGGCGTCCAGGAGCCTCATATAGATGGTAAAGTGCGCCCTGTCGTAGGCGGTAAGACGGTCAGACCAAGGGACTTCGTCGAGCAGTGTTGAGCTTTGAGTCCTATCTGTTCCCGTTGATCGATTCATGTCTGCCGCGAACCTCGCATGTTGATCGCTGGATCCAAGGCAGAATATCCCAAAATGGGATAATCCGAAACGGGGATTAGTCGCTGAGCCGGTCTCTACCTGACCGGTTCACCTAAATGCCCAAATCTCTTCGATCTCCCCGCCACCAGCGGTTTCTGGCCCAGTTGATCTCACTGCGCAATGTCAAAGGGCTGACGCAGGCGCAGGTGGCTGAGAAGCTTGGTCGTCCGCAATCTTTCGTGGCGAAATATGAGGGTGGCGAGCGGCGTCTCGATATCATTGAGTTTCTCGACGTAACTGCGGCCCTCGATGCTGATCCGTGTGAGATTCTGTTGAGCCTGCGCACGTAGTGGGCGCCCGCTCCCTCACCGCGCGTGCCGTGTGCCGGTGGGTTGATCCCCGCTTTTCTTGGCTCTGGCGTCTCGACCATTCCGCTGCGCCTCCTAGCGCGTCGTTAGACTCTCGCAATTCTCTCTGTTTGTGCCTTTCCCAGCAGGTGGCGCCGTATCCTTCTAGGCCCGCCGCGGCGTCCCGCAACCCTTAGCCAGCTGTGAGCTTTCAGTAGGTCGTCCATCCGGTCCTCCGGATGCGGTGCGGCTCAGACGGCGCGCCCCTTCCTGTCATGACTCGCCGCCGCACCGCTTCCTGGGAAGCAGCCATTGGCGAGCGGAGGACAAAACGATGAGACCAGCGAAGCGCTGGGCCATCCGCGCCGACTGGAAGTCCTCGCGATCATCTTGGAGCGGCATTCGCGCTGTGGTGATGCGTCGATGCATGGTGGTTGCGCTACTTCGTTGCTTGAAGCGAAGCGACCGCACCGCCCATTTCGTCAATTGGCGAACAAATCCTTGTAGCCGCTCGTCACCACCCAGTTTGCACGGTCGAGATGACTGCGAAGAACGATCCGTGCGCGCTCCGGTTCGCGTGCCGGATCAATGCCGAGGATCACATGGGCCATTTCCTCTTCAGTGGCGTTGTCGGCTGAGGCCTCCAGGAGCCTCATATAGGTTGTAAAGTGGTCCTTGTCGTAGGGCGTGATGCGGTCCGACCAGGGGACCTCGTCGGCGAACGGCGTGTTCGATCTGGGCTGCAACATCGCTAATTCTATCTCCGGCCGATGGACCCGCGAAGCCCTGTGCCTGCTAAATGTGGATTACATATTATAGTTGATAAACTCAAGCCGCCTGATCCGCTGGCTTGCGTGCATGGATATGCGCAAGTTGGTCGGACGGAATGTGCAGAGGATCAGGCAAAGGAAGCGCCTGACGCAGGAGCAGCTTGCGGAGATTTCCGGGTTCAGTCAGCAGTACATCAGCGGCTTGGAGAAAGGCCGAAGAAATCCCACAATTATCACGATCTATGAACTGGCATTGGCCCTCGGCGTCAGCCACATGGATCTGGTTCGGCCCGACAAACAGGCCTGATGCCCCCGCCCTCCAAGTAGCTGGCGGCCTGATGGCGCGCGCCGGGTGCTTGTGAGCCCACGCTTTTCTTAGGTCCCCCGGCAGCCCCTGCCATTTAGCTCGCCCTCGCGCGGGCGCACCCTATTGGACAGTCGGCCGCTGCGTTTTTGTCAGCTTTTCCTGGGACGTGGGGTGGTCGGCATTCCCTTTTAGGCCCGCCGCGGCCTGCCGCAACCTTCGCTCTCGCTTCAGGTCCTTCTCTTGGTTACGGTCCTTCGGATGCGGTCTGCCTCTTTCAGCGGGCCTAATCGCCCCACGGGGACAGGCACGCGAGACTAGTATGGAGCGTTGCGGTTAGCGCGCGAACAGCAAAGGAACCGAAAAAACAGGCAACTGTCGCAGCATGGCTGAACCAGCCATCGTGTCGGCATCTAGGAGCCGCGTGTTCGCCTTGCGCTGACACTGGCAAATAGTCTGGCTGAAGCATTCCACCCACAATACCAAAGCCCGTCCCGATCCAAAGCGCTTCTAAGCCCTCCATCTCAGGCGCGAGGCCTGCTGGCCAGTGCACCTTCTTGGTCCGCCGGAAGAGAGCCCCGCCCTCTCAACAATCGGCTTCATGAGGTCTCGCCCTGCAGTGTCGACCGTAAAAAAGGGCGCGCGAGGCGCCCTTCATTTAAACCGGCAGTCGGGAAGCAGACTTCACTCTGATATTCAAAAGCGGTAGGTGACACCTGCGCCTATCAGCCAGGGATCGAGCTCCGCCTTCCCCGTCAGCTTCGCGCCGGCCACCGTGACGTCGAAGTCCGGCTTCAGGAAAAGCTTCTTCACGTCGAAGTTGAGGCCCCAGTGCTGGTCCACCATGTAGTCGAATCCGACCTGGAGCGCCGTGCCGAACGTGTTCTTCACCTTGAGAGCATCAGCGCTGCCAGTGTCCTGGTTGTAGAAGATCGTGTAGTTCACGCCGGCGCCGACATAAGGCTTGAACGCGCCGAGATCGGTAAAATGGTACTGCAACGTGAGCGTCGGCGGCAGCAGCCAAACTTTGCCGATGTTGCCCAACCCTCCGATCGTCCCTTGGCCCGCGATGTTGGCATAAGTGGTACCGAGTATGAGTTCGGCGGCGATGTTGTCGGTGAAGAAATACGAGATATCGAGTTCCGGCGTCACCGTGTCCGAATACGAAAGACCGGAGCCGGGAAGCGTATCAACGTAGCCCAGATCTTTCGTAACGACGCCCAACGCCCGCAGGCGGACCTGCCAAGGGATTGGCGCTTCGGTGACCGAGGCTCCCGTCTCCGCCAGGACGGTCTCTGCTTGCGCAGGCTCCGCGGCGACGGCCTGCTGTCCCACCATGATCAGGGCCACCGCCGCTGCTGTTGCCCGCGCTACGCCCATTCGCGTTCTCGCCATGAGATTCACTCCTTGATGTTCAGAAAGGATGCACTGCACTATTTCGTCTCCTGCTCGAATGAATTGTTGATGGACCTCAAATGCCCCTCTTGCGTTGCAACGCGTTCCGCCGTCTCCGGAAGGTGATCGTTGAAGCCGATTGCGCTGCGGAGAAAATTGGTGCCTAGACTGATGAATGCGGCTTGCTCCCGATTGTCCTTGCCGCAGCCGTGCCCGCCTGCGCTGGCCTCGTAGAAGTAAGCGGGATAGCCAAGAGCCTGCAGTTTTGCGGCCATCTTGCGCGCATGGCCCGGATGGACGCGGTCGTCGCGTTTCGTGGTGGCGATCAGGATAGGCGGATAGGGCTGTCCCGGCGCTGCGGCGTGATAGGCGGAGATTTCCTTCAGGAAAGCCCAATCGTGAACCTTGTCCGGATCGCCATATTCGTCGATCCAGCTCGCGCCCGCCAAGAGCTTGGTGTAGCGACGCATGTCGATAAGCGGTGCTGTGCAGAACAGAGCCCCGAAATGCTCAGGATAGCGGGTCAGCATGTTTGCGATCAGCAGGCCGCCATTTGAGCCACCCTCGGCGGCAATCCGCCTCGGCAGGGTGATGCCCCTTCGCACGAGGTCGGCGGCAACGGCGGCGAAATCGTCATGGGCGAGACGCTTGCCCTCCCTGCGCCCGGCTTCGTGCCAGCGGGTGCCGAACTCGCCGCCGCCGCGGATGTTCGCCTCGACACACGTGCCGCCGCGCTCGAGCCACAGCTTGCCCAGCGGGGAGTTGTAGTAGGGCAGGAGTGATACGCCGAACCCGCCATATGCGGAAAGGTGAATCGGAGCATCTCCGTTCCCGTTCGCCGGACCAACCTGCGTATAGGGGATCAGCTCATGATCGATAGAGACTGCCTCGTGGCGCGTGACCACCAGTCCGGATGCATCGAAATTCTCCGGGCTGCGCTTCAGGATTGCTGAAGCGCTGAGAGACGGCGCGGCATTCATATCGAACAGCAAGAGCTGCGGCGGCGTGATCGGATCCTGAGCACAGATCAGGACCTCTCCATTGGTCTCGTGAACTGCCGCATCGAATGACCAGACGTCGACAGTACCTTCGGCGGGCAGGGTGTTCAGGACTCGGCGCGTCCATTCCTGGTGGCCGGGAGTGAACATCTCGAAACGCGGTACGAGATTGACGAGGTAAGAGATAATGAGCTTCCCGTCATTCCAGAAGAATGACTGCATGGAGCGCCTTTCCCCTGGTTGAAACAGGGTCTCAAAATGGCGTCCGCCGGCGAGGAAAGAGGAAAGCGAGATGCCGATCAGCGCGTCGGCGGGATGGGTGGTGCCTCCCACCGTCCAGGGCTTGCGCGGCCTTACCGCCAGCCAGTCGCCGAAGACCCGCCACGAGGCGTCGCGAGGAAGATCGATCTGCCTCCTCGGCCCGCTCCTATCGCCGATCCAGCTGATCTTCTCGAAGAAGGCCGGCTGCTCGATGAACCAAAGGCGCTCGCTGCGGCCGGTGCGGTCCGAATGACCAGACACTTGGAAGCTTTCGAACCCGGCCTCGAAGATTGCCGGCGTGGTGAGGGGATCCGCGTCACGCTTCCACAGTCGAACGGTGCGCGCATAGCCGGAGCGGGTGGCCATGCCATTACCAAGCGCACTGGAAAGCAGAAGCGTGTCAGGGTCCAGCCAATTAACGTAGCCTTTGGCCTCGGGGAGGTTGAAGCCGTCCGCGACAAAGCTCAGAGAGATCAGGTCGAATTCGCGATGCACGACCGCGTCGCTGCCGCCGCGCGACAGGCGCAGAACGGCTCTTTCCCGTCTCTCCGGCTCGATGGACGCGCCGTCCCAGATCCAATCCTCTCCGTCGCTAGCCGCGAGAGCATCCAGATCGAGCAGTAGCTCCCATTGGGGATCTGCCTTCATGTAGGCGGCAAGGGTGGTCCGGCGCCACAGTCCGCGTGGATTTCCGTCATCTCGCCAGTAATTGTAGAGGTACTGACTACGGCGCGCGATCAGGGGAAGATTGTCGCGATTGTCGAAAATGGCTGTCAGAGCCGCGCGGTCGCGCTCGAACTGCGTTCCACCGAAGTGCTTGAGAGTCCTTGCCGATTGGCCGGCGGCCCAGGCAAGTGCCCGCTCGCCCTCTACATCTTCAAGCCAGACATAGGGATCGTCGTCGGGAGCATCCAGCGTTGGACGGACATCAAATGCGTTCATGTCCGGACAGCCTTCAGAAAGAAGGGATAGAGGCTTCCGTCGGCTCGGGAACGCTCAGTGCTGGTAGCGGCGCCCACATGTTCGAAAAGCGTGATCATTGATGAGTTCTTTCAGTCGGTGCGGCATCGCAGTGCTTTTGCGCATAGGGACCGCAACCGTCGTGCCAACTGGGAAAATCGTTTCGGAACAATGCGATCACTCTGGAAGCGTTGTGTCACATGTCCGACATCGTCGAGAATCCGACAACGAGTGCTCCTCCTAATCACCGGATCAACCTCCGGCGCCAGGCGGTGACACCGTGCAGAACTCGAGCAGTGAAGCTCATTGGTGAACCTGGTTGACGCCCAACATCTTCGCTCTGGAGCGCTTCACGCACACGGATTCATGGCAGACACCATGATGCGATCGATGCGGTTAGAGACCAAGCTGGCTGCGCCTGTGAGTTTCAGCCGCCAGCTGGAAGCAGCTGAGTTCTGACGAGAAGGGTGGGGCACCCCTTGGGCGACCTGATGGTTGCCCAAGCCCTGCCGCAATCTTGGCCTGCACCGTCCCCTTGATTGCTGTCGATCAAGCCAGGAAGCTGCATTCGGGCGAACGCATGGGGCTGGTCCCCATGGCAACTTGGGCTGATGTGGGGCCGTCCGATATGCGATACGAGGGTCTAGGATAGGGGAGCTCGGGCTCGGTAGTATATCAGCGAGACGGCTAATGGTCGACGAAGTCTTCCTGACGCCACGCATTGGTATGCCGCAGCAACAGGGGCGTTCGGGCGCAAGTCTGGTTGTGAAATCGGCTGCTACAGGGGCATGCCGCGCTTCATCTCCATACCGTCAGCGAAGAAAGCGCGGCGCGAGCATCACCAAAGAGAAGCGGCGCGCCGTTCGTTTGCGGTCCACTGACCAGTCGGCTTCACCTGTACAACACGGGCTGGCATAGCGTGAAACTTAGCCTCCAATGGCGGAAATTTCCCCCAGGAGACCTAGATGACTAAGCTTATAGCACCCGGGCTACGACAACCTGCCCACAACCAGCGTCGAAGCCACCGCCACGCCACCAGGTCTTCAGGGAACGTCCTGAACGGAACCCAGCCGGGCACTCCTATCAAAGCGACTCCCTTCGCATGCTCAGGCCGCGCTTGCTGTCGCTGCGCGGGACCGACGGAGCGCTAACAACGAAGCCGCTCGAGACCCGCGTGGTGGAAGGCAGGACCGTGCGGCTCGAGACCATCCCGGAAATCATCGCCAAGAAGGTCTATTACCGGGGATTTCGGAAGCCAACCCGCGCGACATCTTCGACATCGCCGCCGCAGCCCGGTCGCAATTGGAGGAGGTCGTCAACGCTCTGCGTGCGCTCCCAGAACAGGTCGCTCGAACCAGACAGCGGATGGAAAAACTCAACCCTGAATTCGTCGGCCGCGCCATTGCACAGCTGATGATCATGCCCTGACTACGAAGCGTCGGCCGCCGACAGTCTGGACGCAGCGTTCGCTGTGCTCGACGAGGTGTTGTCATCACTCAAAGAACCTGACCCCCACGACCTAGCGACCAACCGAGGGAGGGGAGGGGTTTCTCAGAGCCCGGACGCCTTGGTGAGGTTGGTCCGGAATCTGCCGCGCCTCCGCTGATATTTGCGGGTCATCTCGGCCGAGGCATGGCCGAGCTGCTTCTGCACGTAACGCTCCTCGACGTCGGCCGACGAGGCAAGTCCGGCGCGCAGCGAGTGGCCCGAAAACAGCAGCGCCCGTTACCCTTCCGGGAGATCGGAGGGGACGCCGGCGGCGATCGTCACCTGCTTGACCAGGCGGGCGACGTGCTTGTCGGAGAGCCATTCGACGTCGACGGTCTTGTTGTCCTTGAAGATGCGGCGGAACAGGGGTCCACGTGCGATGCGGCCAAAGCGGATCCAGCTCTCGAGCGCGGCTACGGGGTAGGTGTGGTCGCTGGAGCCGCGGCCGACCTCGACCTCGCGCCAGCCGGTCTGCCGCGCAGGGTGACCAGCAGCCCTTGCCGTCAAAAATCTCGATCCAGCCGGCGCCATCGCTGTTGTCGTCGCGCATGGCGTTGAGACCGACGATCTCGGAGCGCCGCAGGCCGCCGCCACAGCCCAGGAGCAAAATAGCGCGGTCGCGCAGGCCCTGAGGTCGTGGCCGAGCGTGGCGATCATCGCCAGCAGATCGTCGCCAGGACCGCCTCTTTCTGCCGCGGTGGCTTTGCGTGCTTGCGGCGAATGCCGGCAAGAACCGTATAGATATGCCGCTCCGCGCGGTCCAACGGCCGGCCGCGCTGGGTAAAGTTCCAGGCGAGGCCGGAAAGCCGCCGCTCGATGGTCGCAACCGAAAGGGCAGGGGCGCCACGCTTCGGATCGCCGGCGGCGGTGCCCAAGGCACAGGCGCTGATATTGAGCCTGATCACCTTCGAGCCCGGAGGCAGGGGATCGAAGCCAGCGCGCCGGCACCAGGAGGAAAAATGCCGCCAATCCTTGGGGTAGGCGTCGCGCGTGTTCTCCGAGGTGGCGTTGTAGCCCCTCGCGGTCTCGACCAGTTCCTGGACATGCGCCGGGACTCTTTGAGCCGGGTCTCCATCTCCTTGTAGAGCTTGTCAAGCTCGCCATCGACTGGCTTCAGGTCGTCGATTGAACATTGCGTCATCATAGGCTTTGTGCCTTGTTGTAGCAGGCATCGTCCGTTCGCGCGGCGGACACAGACATCACCGTCGCTGAGCCGAGAACGACGGTAAAAGAAAATGCACTCACTGACTTCATAACCAATCTCTTTTGCGGGTGATTTAGAAACGGACGCCGAGCTTGGCGCTGAACCCGTGTGTCTGGGCATCCGAGGCGATCTGTCCCTGATAGGCGATGCCGAACGTCGCGTTCTCGGTGATGTTTACGTCCAGCCCAGCTTCGAGCAGAGCTGCGTTCTTTGCGATCGGCACGCCCTTGATGGCGAAGGACGAACCGCCAGCAAAGGCAAGAGCGGTATCCGGCCTGACGTCGCCGAAGGCGTGGCGCCAGCCAAGACCGCCGCGCGCGGTAGCAGTCACGGTGCCGAGGGTCAGTACCGTCGACGCACGCAGACCTAGCGTGGTAAACGCCGTGTCGCTCGAGCGATCCCCGCTCGACAAGGCGGCTGCGCCGCCATTCTCGGTGAAGCCATCGGCGTCAAAATTCACATAAGCGAGATTAGCGTAGGGCTCGAAGGAAGCCGAAGCCGTATTGATACGGTAGCCGAGCTCGCCAAAGGCCTGGAACGTGCCGGCGTCGTAATCGGCCGAAAGGCTGTCGGCGAAGCCTGGAAAGACCACGGACCTGCCGGTCTCGATGCTGTGCCAGGTATAGGCAAGGCCGGAACGAAAACCGAGATTGCCGTTCTGCCTGCCGGCAAAAAGACCGAGATGGTAATTCTCGCTCTAGCCCGACGACGCGCGATCGTCCGCCTCCAAGGAGGTATGGCTGTAGCCGCTGATGAGGCCGAGCCGCCAGCTTTCGCCGACAGCCGCGTCACCGCCAGCCAGAAAGCCGCCTGTCGAGTGATCGAGACCGGCGGCATTGCCGTCGCTGTCGAGATGACCCCAGGCGCCGAAGCCACGGCCCCATACGGCGAAATTCTCACTCGTTGCCGGGGCCAGTTCCAGACCACCCAGCCCATAAGTCATCACCGGAACGCTGGAGGCACCGACGCCGTCGAACGCCGCACGGATCCGTTCGCTCGCGGCATCGCGTACAGAATGACTGTCCTCGATGAGGCCGCTATGAATGGAAGCATGAACCTCGCCTGATAGCATATCGAAAGCGTTGCGGGCTTCCGGCGCCGTCAGGAACAGGATGTTGTCCTGGATCGGATTACCGCTTCCAAGCGCCTGAGCCGCTGCGGCGACCGAGCGTTGATTGAAGGTGCTGGCTACATCGGCAAACGCCGTCGATGTGCGGCTGATATCGAGATAGACATTGTTGGCATCGTAGACGAGCTGGAAATCGACGAAGGGCGTCGCGTCTGTTGCCAGAGCCCCCGTCAGCCCGCCATAGGTGCCGCTTACGCCGCCTGCTGCGGAGAGCAGAGTATATCGGGCATCGACCAATAGCGTTCCCTGCCGCAGGAGCTCGATCTGCGCGCCGCTGTCGATCGCCGCTGCTCCGCCAACATCGATGAGATCGGACGACCTTGCGAGGTCGACCTGATAGATCGATCCGGACTGCTGCGCGAAATCGCCCGTGACAGTCATTGTGGTGACGATCCTGCTCGGATCGGTCGCACTGCCAGGAGCGACCGTGCCGCCCTCGGAAATGGTGACCGCACCGTAGGTGCCGCCGCCTGCGACGACACCGCCGCTGTTTGCGATAGCCGTGCCCCCGATCTGCCCGTCATTCCCGAGAAAGCCGGACGTGGTCGCATCATGGGAAAGCACACCTGTATCGGCAAGCAGCAATCCCGCGCCGGAACCGACCGTCGTCATGCCGGAAAAATTGTTCTTTCCGCTCAGCGTTTGCACGCCACCGGCAACGAATAGTTTGCCGCCCATATTATTGTTATCAACGTCGAGGTCGTTGATGCTGCCGGCGAAAGTGTCGTTCGAAGCCGTTAGCACCAGGGTACGCTTGCCCAGTTCGACCGTTCCGCTGCCACTCAGGCTACGAATACGGGCATCGTTGTAGGCGTCGGAGATTCCCCAATAGTCGCTGCCATTTCCATGTTCGGAGATATCGAGCGTGCCGTCTGCAACGACTTTCGCTGACCGTTGGATGTTGCCGAGCCCCGCAAGCGAGAGATAGGCATCCTGAGCAATATTCGTCTCGCCGGTGTAGGTGTTGACATTCGTCATCCGGACCACCGTCTTTGTATCAAGCGTCAGCGATCCGGAGCCGGAGACGACACCCGCTATGCCGACCCCGCCCTCATTCCCCATGCTCGTCGTGATCCTGCTCAGACCGGTCCCTTCGGGTGCGGATGAATCGGTAGAGAAGTTGCTGGCAGTGACGAAATGTGACGTATAAGCGGTATACTTCTTCTCCAGATCGAAAATGACCGATCTGTTTTTGAAGAAGTCAAGACCGGCAACAAAACTGGTCTGGTCGTTGGGTTGTTCCGTCGTGCCGCTGGTGTAGGTGAAGTCGATATTGTCCAGCCTTACCGGATCGCCATCCGTTCCTGCGATTGTAACGCTCGGGATGTTGCCCGATGCGCTTACGATCTCGCGTTGCTCATTTCTCCGAACATTTTTAAGTTCGACGCCCGCATCCTGAAATTGCTTCAGCATCGCATCACTGATCTCCAGACTGCCACCGCCCGGTGTGCCGGTGTCGAGCAATACCGCGGTCTTGTTGGGGTCGGTGATTGGTGGGGCTCCATCCTTAACCGTGTACTGCAGATTGTAGCTGCCTTCGTATTCGGTCGAGGCATTGGCGCCAGAGCCAGGAAAATTCTGATAAGAATCCTGATCTTTTTCCTCGGGTTCTCCCCATGGCATGGCATTAGTATATTGGGCCCGGAGGCTTGGATTGAGGTTGACAATCGTGCAGGGGGAACAGCCAGGCGTTTGGTCGCTCTCGGAATCCGGATTCACATTGGCGGAGACCACGTAGCCAGACCTAGTGACACTGCCCATCATGCCCCAGACACTTGTCTTGCCAAGAAAATCGCCGGCCCCGAATGTACCTGCGAAATCGCCGCCTTCGTCTGCCATCTTGCCAGCGGTCATTTTCGCCCGCTGCTCCTTATCGGCGTGATAAGGTTCTTGGAGATCCTGACCATACATATCTTTAAGTCCATCCGTCACGGATCCCGGCGTGCACTTAAGATTGTTGTCCTTGCAATACGCATGGGTATAGACAAAATCGAGAATGCGAGCAGCCCGGTATTTCTTATCGCTTACAGACGGCCCGTCGATTGTTATCTTTTGATCTGGATCGACATATGTAAATTTATCAATTTCCACGTTCTGAAGCTTATTACCATACGTTCCGTCCCCGTACGTATATACGTAAGGCGTGTCGGCAATCGGGCGGACCCCGGTCACCTCTGACCCGATCTGCGTGTTGAGCTGGTCCGAGCCCGTGTCGAATACGTATCGCTGCGCGTTGCCATTGTTGATCTTGGCCCAGATGCCCAGGCGGTCATGGCCTTCCCCGACATACTCCAGCGGGATCGAAATCGGGTCGTCGGCCAACGCTTCTCCAGTTGGAAATGCTACCAGACCCACCCCGAGAGACACAGCCGGCAGGAATACCGTCGTCATCGCGGTGGTTGCCGCCAGAAAGTTCTTTGTCCTGAAACAAGCCTGCATACCTGGTCCTCGAAAAAGTCTCGCAAACTGATTGATCATTGGAACGGCCTCCTGAATGTTGTTTAACGAGACCCTTTATGGCGGCCCTGGCTGACAACAGCCTGAAAGCTGCAAGCGGCCTGCGAGAATGGGGCGATCCTGAATGACGACAGGTGCTGTCAACAATGGATGAGTGCTCGGCCTGAAAGCTGAGCACGCGTTATGCTCAGGCTGCTGACAAGGCCAAAGCAGCGTAAGTGCGGAGTGAAATCCAGGGTCCACATGGGTCGTCGCGCTTCCCGTGCGCCTGGGAAGGCGCCGGCCCGGCCAAGCTTTCCCAGATCGTCCGGATGGCGCACAAGATACCGGTTCAGGTCGATCGAGATGGAGGCCGAGGCGTATGCCAAGGCGGTCGACTGCCTGACGAAAGATCAGAATGCGTCCCTGGCGCTCTACGATTTCCGCCGGCAGCGAGCTCAGTCTCCTGCCGGGCATCCGTGTTTACTGGCGACGAGACACAAGATGTGCCCAAATTGCCACCAGACCGTCACCTGCGATGAGTTTCGGCAACTGATTTTGTCCTTTCAATCGTCGCCACTTCCTGGCCGCGGCCAACATGGGCCACTCGAAGGCAGCAGACTGGCGGCTATATGGACGGGCTGTGAGCCCGCACCGGAGACATTGGCGAAATCTACGATCTCTATAGCAACGTCAAGGAGAAGCGCGAGGTGTTGCAGATGTGGTCAAATCACATCGAATGGCTGATCAAGCAGGCTGCGGATGACGCTCTGGCGGCGTAGCTGCTGGCATGGGCGGAAGATGCGGCGCAACAATCGTCAGAGCCTCATCGAATTGGAGATCATGCTTGACCAGCAAATGCGCGGCCAATGCTTCGATGGCTGACCAGTGATCGAGTACTAGCCGGGCCGTGCGATCTTCGATCCGCCTCCAACGGGGGCGGCGCGGCATCAGGAACCGCAACTCACCATAGATTCGCTTGGCATCCGCGTAGTCGCTGCTCCCCTCATTCCCATCGGACGCATTCATCGCCATATCGCGCGGGTCCAGATAGCCTTCGAATGCGGAATCTGCAAAAGGACCTGCCAGACACGCAACTATCTCTTGGATCGCTTCATCGCGTTGGAAATGTCGATCCATATCGTCCTCGAAAATCGGCTTTCGCTTCGAGGTGAATCCTTGCGCTGAATAAAAACCCGCGCCTTCGACAACACCACCGCACTCTCCGTCACCGGCGTCGGGGTAAATACTAACACTTGAGAAAGCAGGGAGTTCACGGTCGTCGTCGAACACCTGACGGTGCAAAACGATGGCGGCCACCGCGTGCCCGGCTTCGTGATGCGCCACAAGCGGCAGATATTGGGTGGCTACCATGCGGTGCGGCTCTCAGATCTAGTTTCCATCCAAGCCCTGATATCGGATTCAAGCCATGCGACTCGGCCGGGGGAGATGCGACGCCGCTTAGGGAACAGGCCTGCCTTCAGAGTCGCGCGGTCGCGCTCGAACTGCGTTCCACTGAAGTGCTTCAGGGTCTTTGCCGACTGGCCGGCGGCCCAGGCAAGTGCCCGCTCGCCTTCCACATCTTCAAGCCAAAGATAGAGATCGTCGTCGGGAGCATCCAGCGTTGGACGGACATCAAATGCGTTCATGTCCGGACAGCCTTCAGAAAGAAGGGATAGAGGCTTCCGTTTGATCGGGAACGCTTAGTGTTGGTAGCGGCGCCCACATGTTCGAAAAGCGTGATCATTGATGAGTTCTTCCAGTCGGTGCGGCATCGCAGTGCTTTTGCGCATAGGACGGCAATTGTCGTGCCAACTGGGAAAATCGTTTCGGAACAATGCGATCGCTCTGGCAGCGTTGTGTCAGATGTCCGACATCGTCGAGAATCCGACAACGAGTGCTCCTCCTAATCACCGGATCAACCTCCGGCGCCAGTCGGTGACACCGCATTCCTCTGTCTTTCCAGGAGACGGCGTGGACATCAATGCCGTTCCTCACCGAACCCGCCTCCTAGCCCTTCGCCCATACGTCACGGCCGCCCCCCGGTTTGGCTTCAACCTGAAGGATTACGGCGTCCTCTTCGCAGAGAAGATCGGGTTGTTCGTGGCGCGCGCAGCGGAGCCCAAGGAGCTTTTTCTGGGTTGCGGATACTGGCATGTCGATATTACGACCGTGTGTCCTTCGACAAGCTTGGTGGCTTCTTCAACCAGAATCTCGCCGCGGAGATCGAATCGTTATCTGCGCCGCAAAGTGCGGCCGGTGAGCGGCGTGGCCCTGCGTTCCAGTTGGCCACGGTCCTCGCTGGGACGAGCAAGTAAATGGCTTGCGCAGCAACGGTGCGATCACACCTGGAGCACGGCGTCATCAGGAAAGCGCCATCCTTGTGCGCCCACGACACCCTGGTCGCCATCGGCCGCATCGCGGGGGGGCACTGTGGGCGATAACCATTCATTGATCTGGGCGATTGAGGGTTCTGCCGGGGCGCTATTGCTGCTCGGTAGGGCTGCGGGCTGGCGAGTCTACCAAGGCGAGCAACGACAGGCGAGACGGCAGACATTACGTGACGGAACTTGATATTGCAGTGCAGCAAGCGTAGAGCACCGCGCGCTTATCGGAGTGTCGTCCATGGCCCTTACCAATGCTGGTAACGAGGCAGAACCTGTCGAACAATCGAGCCATTCTGAGGTCGAGCAGCACAGCACCAAGGCGCTGATGTTGGGCGCACTAGGTGTCGTTTATGGCGATATAGGCACCAGCCCGATCTATGCATTTCGCGAGGCGTTGCACGCATCGGCCGGTGGCAACGTCGCCAACCGTGGCGACATCCTCGGCGTACTCTCGCTGATCATCTGGTCGCTGACGATCACCGTCACCATCAAGTACATCATGTTCGTGCTCCGTGCCGACAATCGCGGCGAGGGCGGGGTGCTGTCGCTGATGGCGTTGGCGCGCAACAGTTTCCCGACCCGCTCGGCGGTGATCCTCGGCATCGTCGGCGCGGCGCTTTTTTTTGGCGACGCCGTCATTACGCCGGCAATCTCGGTACTGTCGGCGGTCGAAGGTATGAATGTCGTCACGCCGACGTTCCAGCCCTATGTGGTGCCGCTGACACTGGCCATCCTGGCGATCGTGTTTGCGGTACAGCGGTTTGGCACCGGCGGCGTAGGATTGGTGTTCGGACCCGTTACCGCGCTGTGGTTCCTGGCCATCGGCCTTTTCGGGCTCAACCACATCATGGACGATCCGGAAATCCTGCTGGCAATCAGCCCGCATTACATCGTGTCGTTCCTGGTCAACTCGCCTGACGTCGCCTTCGTTACGGTTGGTGCAGTCTTCCTCGCCGTCACCGGAGCCGAGGCGCTCTACGCCGACCTCGGCCATTTCGGCCGCAAGCCGATCGTGCTCGCCTGGCTGGCGATCGTGTTCCCTTGTCTGTTGCTCAATTATGTCGGGCAAGGCGCCTTCGTGCTGGCAAATGGCGGCGTTGTCGGTCATCCGTTCTTCGAGATGAACCAGGGCTGGACGCTTATTCCGATGGTCGTGCTTGCCACGGCGGCGACCGTGATCGCCTGCCAGGCGGTGATCTCCGGCGCTTTTTCGCTGACCAGGCAAGCGGTACAGCTCAACATGCTGCCGCGTTTCGTCATCCAGCACACGTCGGAAAAACAGTCGGGCCAGATCTATCTGCCGCGCATCAACCTGATGCTGGCGCTGGTGGTGATGCTGCTGGTGGTCGGCTTCGGCGAATCCAGCCGGCTGGCCTCGGCCTACGGTATTTCGGTGACCGGCAATATGCTGGTGACGAACATACTGCTTTTTGTTGTGATGACGCGCATCTGGAAATGGCCGCTCGGCGTCGCGATAGCCTTAATGGCGGTGTTCGTCTTGATCGATACCGGCTTCTTTGCAGCTAATATCGTCAAGGTATTCGAAGGCGGCTGGGCCTCGCTTGCCATTGCCGCAGTGATCGTGATGACCATGTGGACTTGGATAAGAGGCAGCAGGTATCTATTCGACAAGACGCGCAGGAACGAGATTCCGCTCGATTTCCTTGCGGGCAATCTGTTGAAGAAGAAACCGCAGCTGGTGTCCGGTACGGCCGTGTTCCTGACCAGTGATCCCGCCAGTGCGCCAACCGCACTGATACACAGCCTGAAGCACTACAAGGCGCTGCACGAACAGAACGTCATCCTCTCTGTGGTGACGGCGCAGCAGCCCGTGGTGCCCGACAGCGACCGGATCAAGATGGAAACGATCAATGAGCTATTCATGCGCGTGACACTGACCTTCGGCTACATGGAACAGCCTAACATCCCGCGTGCGCTGGCGATCTACCGCAAGCAGGGTTGGAAGTTCGACATCATGACGACGTCCTTCTTCCTGTCGCGTCGCTCGCTCAAGGCGTCACCCAACTCCGGCATGCCGGTGTGGCAGGACAAGCTGTTCATCGGCTTGGCGCGCACGGCCGCCGACGCGACCGAGTATTTCCAGATCCCGACCGGACGTGTGGTCGAGATCGGAACGCAAGTGGCCGTTTAGGCATGCCCGGTTAAGCAGAATCAATTGGCATTTCGGGAGCCGGTGAATGCCTGACCGGGCGGAGGCCACGATGCTTGCGCCAAACTGGGGTCCGGTTCCAGGCCCGAAGCTTCCGGCCCCGAAAGCCGTCCTTTACGCCTGCGATAATTTCCGTTCCGCATTGTCTTGCCGACCCATCAGTCGAGATGCGCTGAAACGACTTCGCCGGGCAGCACTTATCATTTGAACGTAATCGATGTGCCGCAAGTCCGACTTTCATTCTCCAGTTCACAGGCTAGCGTTGCCAAAATCGGCGTGCCGCCTAACCGGCGCCGCACCGTGACCTGTCAGGATGCTATGCAGGCGCGAGGCAGAAGCTGGCT
This sequence comes from Mesorhizobium sp. XAP4, assembly GCF_029269325.1. Classification (NCBI taxonomy): domain Bacteria; kingdom Pseudomonadati; phylum Pseudomonadota; class Alphaproteobacteria; order Hyphomicrobiales; family Phyllobacteriaceae; genus Mesorhizobium; species Mesorhizobium sp. XAP4. The sequence goes on from NZ_JARIXW010000012.1 coordinate 64,901, forward strand.
CGAGGCCGCCGGCCTGGTGCTGGTCCGGCAGCGGCCGGGCTCGGCCAAAGGCTTCATGTTCCTCTGGAGGATGAGACGGGTGCGGCAAACGTCGTCGTCTGGGCCAAGATCTCTCGAGAAATTCCGGCGCGTGCTTCTTGCTTCGGCCATGCTCGGCGTCCGTGGACGCATCCGACGGAAGAGGAGGTGGTGCACCTCGTCGCCCACGAGCTGACCGATCTGTCGGCTGGGCTGGCCAGCGTGGGAAACCGCAAGACGCCTTTTCCGTTGCCGCACAGCCGAGGGACGAGGCTCATCACGGCGGATCGGGCATTGATCCGCGCGGCATGCCGAAGGGGCGCGACATCGTCGATGCAGTATGACCATATCGACCATATCAAGGTCAAGACGCGTAACTTCCGGCAGCGCCTCCGGAGGCCACTTCAGCAGCATGTTGTGCACACTTTTTGTCGGACCCTGTTAACTGCCGATTGGCAGCAGGTCACCCCGTGCCGGATCCCAAATGTCGTCGCTCTCAAGCGCAACGACTGCCCGCACCTTTTTAAGTCATCGAGCACCTCCACCGCTGGACGCCGCCCCGTTTCCTGAGCCGGGGCGTAACCGGTGTATTTGTGACTGTCCAGCTCAAACCACTTCAACGATTCCTACGTAGCCATGGCGTCGCCCTTGCGGCCGCGCGTGATGCGAATGAATCGTGATCCCATCCTCCCCGCTCGCGTCGATGGAGACACGCTGCCAACGCTTCATCTGCTCTACCCCATCTTGTTCCAAGGCGGTCGTATCATCTCGATGAGCCCTGCCTCGGGGCCGGCGGCCGTTGGCCGGGAGGCCGTTCCACCCGAGCGTCGACGGAACGGCGATGTAACATCGAAGTGGTCCCGGCGCCCACCTGCTCGGCGGTGATCTCGAGGCGCTGGCAAAGCGCACGCGCCGCCGGCCTGTCGGCCGGTGACGCGGCCAAAGCCGTTGGTGCCTCGCGCGCCTCCCTCTACCGCTGGGCCAAACAGCCCGAACCCAGATCGCCGCCGCGCCGGGTTCGCCGGCCGCAATGGAGCCCGGCGCTGGTGCAAGCCGTCGAGGAGTTGCGCGGCGACAAACCGATGTGGGGCAAGCGAAAGCTGGCCTGGCTGATCCGCCGCGGAGGCCGTTGCGGTCTCAATCTCCACCATCGGCCGCATCTTCACCAGCCTGATGCGGCGCGGTCTAGTCATGCCGGTCCCGACCTTGCGCCGCAAGCCCGGTGGCCGACGCTTCCGCCTTGTCGGCAAGCGCTACGCCAGACGCCTGCCCAAGGGCCTCAAGTCGAAATGGCCCGGCCAGATCGTCCGATCGACACCGTCTTCGTCAATCTCGCCCCGGCAAGGCCGTCAAGCACTTCACCGCCTACGATCCGGTCGCCAAATGGACCGTCGCCGGCATCGCCGGCCGGGCTCAAGGCGTCCCTGCCGGCTTCGTTCGCCATGCTGACTGACCCGGGGGTTCGCCACGCCTACAATGAAGCGTTCGTTGCCGCGGAGTGCGCAAATTCCAGCCATTTTTCGACTCCTTTTTCGATCAGCAACGCGATGCATGTATCCGCCTGGAGGACAACAATCTGCTCGTCGCCTCGGCCGGGTCGGGCAAATCCGCGACCAGGGTCTGCAAGGTGGCCAATGTCCTGGAGAGGCAGCTCTACCGGCCCGATGAGATCCTGCTTCTGGCCTTCAATAAGAGCGCAGCAGATGAACTCAAGACCGGGATCGCAGGACAGCTACATCGAGGAAAGCGCGCTGGAGTCCCGCGTCACGACGTTTCACCGCTTGGACGGGGCATCATTAAGGAGGTTGAAGGACGCCCGCCCCAGCTTGCAGAAGTTCCACACATTTGAGAAGCGGCGATGTACCCAGCGCTGTCGAACCACATCGGGGCGCCGACTCAGCGTGAATTTCATCACGCTCGGCGACCTTTAAGGGCCAAACCGGCGCTTGGACGCCCACCAGACTCACGTCATGGCTCGGTGCGCAAGATGCGAGCGATCCGTTGCCCTACCCGCACTCTTATACGATTGCCAATTGCGAACTTGCCGCCAACAAAGTGAAGTAAGGTTGAAATAAAAATGTAAACAGTTTTCACATATATTCCCCTTGCTTCTACCGTAAGCCCGGTGTTTTATTGCCTTGATAAGGTCCTCTTTTGGCGCGCAAACCAATAAAATAGCGCGACTGTACTTATGAAAGGAACCCAAGTGTGTGCCGCAGAGGCTGTAAGCGCCGCTCATTTCCGCAACGTTGAACGCGTAGGATTCATTGGTACGGGCAGCATGGGGCGACCAATGATCGCAAAGCTCCTGCATGCGGGCTATCAGGTGGACGTCTACGACATCGATCCCGCGGCTGCGAAAGACGTGGTCGAAAAGGGAGCACGGTGGCATGACGCACCACGCGACGCGGCGCGCGATTGCGAGATCGTCATTACCTGCCTGCCGCTGCCACACGACGTCTTTGACAACATGACTGGCGAGCAAGGCGCTTTGGCCGGAATGGCACCGGGGAGCGTATGGATCGATACGTCCACTACCGACTACCACAATACGATCGAGATCGCCCGCCGGGCGGCAGCAATTAGCGTGCATTCGCTGGAAGCGCCCGTGAGCAACCTGTCCCACATGGGAGTCGATTTCGCCAATGTCAGCTTCTTCGTCGGCGGGCCACCGGAGGCCTATGAGCGTTGCGGGAAGGTGTTGCAAATCATGGGATCCATCTCCTTCCATGTCGGAGACATCGGTCAGGGCCAATCAGTCAAATTACTGACGAATCTACTCTTTTACGCTGCGGCTGTTGCAAGCGGCCATGCGCTCTGCCGAAGTGTGCGCGAGGGCGTTCCAGCGCAGCAGGCGTGGCGTAAGTTTGTCGCGTCGCCCGCAAACTCCGTTGCAGTCGAGCAGTTCGTCCCATTTCTCCTGGATGGCAGCTACGATCGCTCTTGCACTTTGGAGATCACGGTGAAGGACATGGGCTTGACCGTCCAGCTGGCGGACGAACTCGGCGTGGGATTGCCGATCGGGCGCGCGGTCGAAAGGCGCTATTGCGAGGCGGGACGGAAGTTCGACCGATACGACAGCCATCTGCGTGTCGTCGAACTGGCGGAGGTGGTCTTCGGCGTTCGACTAAAAGTGCCGGGCTACCGCGCGCCATCCAAATACGGTGCCGACTCCGCGCATCCGCCGGACCAGGAATTCCTTACCGATCCCGTCGGACGGATCAAACCGAAGCGTGAGCACGTGTTTCCGCTCGGCGACGTCCCACTCAGTGACATCCAGATTCGTTTGCTCAGGTCGCTGGTCGGCGAACTCACCCACGTCAATCGCCTGATCCTTGACGAGGCGTTTGATCTTGGGCGCGGCATGGGCCTGAGCGATGCTCTGATCTGCGACGTTATTACCTGGAGCGTAGGCGCCTCCGCATGGTCGGATACCCATGCTCAGCAATACAGCAACGAACCGCTTATAAAACCAGCCGCGGCAATTGCGCCGCCGATGAGAACTGTACCGCACCTAATTTGCCCCTATACGGAGGAATTGACATGAATACCCTCGATCAGCGGACCGCACTGGAGCAAGCCGCACGCAAACGCATCAAGGATTCCATGCGCTCGACGGCGACGTCGATCGCTTGGCACGCTTTTATCGTGAATGGGCAAGTTCCTACGAGTTGGATGTCGGCCGGGATGAATACTGCGGGCCGGCGATTGTTGCGGAACTGGCGGGCACG
>NZ_JARIXW010000013.1:0-58192 GCF_029269325.1 Mesorhizobium sp. XAP4
TTGCCATGGCCTGCGCGGTGGCGGTGCCATTGGCGGAAACCACAAAGCTGTTCAGTGTCGGGGTACCCAGGCCATGGTTGGCGATGAAGGTATTCTGCAGCATAGTCTGGCGCTGCGCCAACGTTGAAGTTGTGTCCATACCGGTGATCGATAGGACCGCGGCATCCAGCGCCTGCTGCTCCTTGGACCGGGTCTGGACCGCCCTGGTATAGTCGACCGAGAACCCGATGGCGGTGATGATGGGCGCCAGCATGAAAACAAACAACGGGGCCATCGAACCGTCATGGGAACGCGCGAACCGCCCAACAATTCTCAGCATGTTTCTACTCCCGACGGACATTAGCCTACGCGCATATACCACGCGACGGCAAAGCAAGGTCTAAAGCTATCGATCAATGTTTAATCGTCTCTCGCCGCCAAGCCTGGGTCTTTGCCTCCAGGCTTCAGATTCAACAAACAACGCAGTATTGGATCAAAATCTCGCCAGCTACCGGGATTGCTGCAGGCAGACGCCCCCGAACTCGAACTCCCAAGACGCAATCACATCTGACGCTGCGGCATTTGCCGCGGACCTTAGGCTTTCAAGGAGAAAGAGGAACTGCCCTCTCTCCCCCGAGTCCTCGCGGCCGAACGCGGATGATCGTCTTTCCCGAACGTCGCTCTTTCGAGTTGAAAGTTGCAACGGCATCGTCGAGGGCCGCGACTTTGCCGATGTTCGTCCGCAGTGTTCCGTCCCGCACTCGCTGAATTATCTCGGATAGCTGGGTGCGATCGGTCTCGACGACAAAGTCAATCGCCAGGCCATCCGCTGGCCGCACGTCGGTAGGACCGACGACGGTCACCAGCGTGCCTCCGGCCCGGATCAGGGCTGCAGACCGCTTCTGAATGCCGCCGCCGATGACATCGAACACCAGATCGACGCCGCCGACGTCTTCCAGAGCGTCGTTCTCAAGATCGACGAATTCATTTGCGCCGAAGTCGAGCGCCTTCTGGCGGTCTGCAGTGCGTCCGGTGCCGATGACGTAAGCCCCGGCCTCCCTTGCAAGCTGCGTCACCATCGAACCGACGGCACCGGCCGCACCATGCGCGAGCACGCTTTGCCCCGCCTGTAGGCGGCCATGCTGGAACAGCCCCTGCCACGCGGTCAGGCCGGAGATCGGCAGGCTCGCACCCACCGTGAAGTCAACGTCGCCGGGCAGCGGCGCGAGATTGCGAGCTTCCATGGCGACATGCTCGGCGAGCGTGCCATCGCGATGCCAGTCTGCGAGGCCGAATACGCGCTGGCCGATTGACAGCCCGGTAGTGCCGTAGCCAAGCGCAGTGACCACACCGGCCAGCTCATGGCCGAGGATCGACGGCGTGCGGTCACGAAAGGTTCGATCAGCCCAGGTCGAAGGCCACTCCAGTTCGGTGTTGACGAATCCCGCCGCATGAACCTCCACAACAACATCGTTTATTGCCGCCCGCGGCTCGGGCCGCTGTACCAGCTTCATCCCGGCCTCTCCTGCAGCCTGGTCCGTCACTACGATCGCTTTCATGGGAATTGTCTCCTCAGACATTTGTGTTGGGGTAATTAGCGGGCGTGGCAGCTCTTTCGAGCTTTCACGCGTCGGCTTCGCGTCCTCCACGACGACCTTGAGGTCCCTGCCTGGGTTCCTCGGAGCTCTCGCGCGCCCACGATTCCAGGATTTTCGTTATGCGAAGTCCAGCACATCGGCCACCGGCATGCGCGGCTTCTGCGGCCAGTTGCCAGCTCGCTCCGGTCCGACGGTCAACAGCATGACCGGCACTTCGTCTTCGGCCAGGCCGAACTCGCGGTGCACGGCTTCAGCGTCGAAACCAATCATCGGCGTCGAACCCAGGCCCAGCGACCGGGCCATGTAGATGATCGCCGCGGCGCCAAAGGTCGCGGAGCGCACTGCTTCGTCGCGCTGGCGCTGCGGCTGATCGTCATACAGACCGCGAGCGGGGATTTCCCACTCCGGCACCAGGTGCGCCGGCATGATGCCGGCTTTCACCACGGGTGCCAGGCGGGCTGGAACGGTGCTGGCATCGGCCAGCTGGCCGATGATGATGAAGGTCACGGCCGCGTCGGTGATCGCGGGCTGATTCCAGGCGATCGGACGCAGCCGGGCCTTGGCTTCCGGCGAGCGTACGGCGATGAAACGCCAGTTCTGCAGGTGGAAGGAGGTTGGCGCGGACGTGCCGATACGCACCAGGTCGCGGATCTGGTCGTCGCTCAAGGTGGCAGCAGGGTCGTAGTACTTGGCGGCACTGCGGCTCAGGATCGTTTCGATGACGGCGTTCGTAGCGAAAGCGTTTTCGCTCTTCCCGGTCTCCCCGAAGATCTCGGCGGCTACGCGGGTTGCGGGTCCGGTGGTGGCGATGCAGTTCATTGGATGGCTCCCTTATCAAGTGATTGCGGAGCCCAATTTACGAGGACGAGTGATTATTTCGAGACTGATTCAGCTCAGTATGATGCGCGAAAGGATCAAACTGCGCCTTCGCGATCCCAGACCGTGTGCGTTACTCGCCCTTGTGCGCCAGTCGCCGCCACTCCCCCGGCGTCATCCCCATCCTTTCGGCGAAGACATGCCGGAATGCCGAAACGGATTGATACCCGACGGTCTCGGCCACGGCCTCGGCGCTGATGGCTGGCTTCTTCAACTCGTTGGCGGCCAGGCTCATGCGCAGATCAGTCAAAAAATCGAGGGCGGAGCGACCCAGCTTGCCCTGAAACTGGCGCATGAACGTAGCGCGCGACATCCCGCACAAATCGGCCAGATCGGGCAGCTTCCAAGGCCGTGCCGCATCGGCGAACATTGCCGCAATTGCTGGTGCCAGCCGCGGATGGCCAGCCAGGGCCAACAAGCCTTCGGGGGCTTTCCCGGATTGGCTCGCCGCGCGCAGTACCAGTGTGAACAGCGCCGAGGAAAGCGCGTTGAGAATGGCGCGCCCTCCCGCCCTGTCACCGGCGGACTCCATCCGCATCAGCCCGACAAGACCGGCAAGTTGGTTGGATGCGGACCCCATGCCGTCTTCTCCATGGCTGTCCACAGCGCGTGTCACCAGGTTGGCGGGCAGGTAGTTGCGGATCAGTCGATCATGGGGTGGCGCGATAAAAAATCGCCCACACAGCAGATCCAGTTGCTCGCCCTCGCCATCATTCTCGCTCAGCATCCATCCGGCTGACCCCCGGCGTTGCTGGGTAGGAATTGGTGTTTGCCCGCTACCGTCGTGCAGTACATGCGCCGCGCCGTGAGGCAGCAGCACAATATCTCCGCTCAGCAGCTCCCGCGCCGCTCTCGTCTTCGGATCCTCGAGAATGGCCCGGCCCTTGACTATGACGTGGTAGGGAATTTCGTTCGCGGCAGCCTTGTTCCAGGCAACGCGCCACGGTGCACCATAGGCGCAGCGGACCTCGAGCTGGCCGGTCACGGTGATGATTTGCAGGAGATGGCTCAGCCAGTCCACTTCAGACATTGGACCTCGAAACGGAGATAGTGAAACGTGTTATCGTAATTATGGATTGTTTGCACAAATCGAACGTACCAAGAGATACGGCAACACGCCCGCCGATCATGAATGCGTCTCCAGGTGAAGAACTTGTCTACATGCCGAGCGCGGAGGCACCACGCACTAGATTGCTGCGGCCGTAACGGAGCAACTGGTAAAAGGATGGAGCAGTTTCCTGTCTCTGAACAGCTGCGAGGCCGATCAGCCGCCGCAGCCTACCGCCATCCCCGCACCATATGAGATTGGACGCTGCGCCCTGGGGGTCTCCCAATGAGTGTCCGGTGGTCTCACCATCCATCGGTTGCAGCCATTCGTCAGAGCTGCTGATGGCTCACGGTCGCTTTCAACAGAGGACGGTATTTGTTATCCAGGCCGATTTTTGGAGCCGAGCGATATTGTGATGCTTGCCTTGTGATCCAGTTTGCCCCGCCGCCTTTGATAGACACCTGTTGTTAGGCCTTAGCTTTCCGATTCGCTGGTGTTTTCCTCAACGGCGTTTTTGCAGTTGGCTTGCGGCCGAGTCCGCTGGATTTCGCGAGGGCTGACCGCTGGGCCGCGTAGCTCGGTGCAACCATGGGATAGTCCTTGGCGAGCCCCCACCTGGCTCTGTACTCGTCGGGTGTCATTCCCAGCAACCCAAGGTGGCGCTTCATAGACTTGAACTTGCGTCCGTCCTCCAGGCTGACGATGTAATCGGGAAACACGGACTTTTTTGGATTGACTGCCGGAACAAGCGCGGGCGGCGTCGCTTCCACCGGCCGACCCAATCCCGACAAGGCAGAATTGACGCTGGCGATCAATTCGGGAAGACCGGCCGCCGGAATGGCGTTCTTCTGGACATATGCCGCCACTATGTCGGCGGTGAGCTGCAACAACTGGAGCTGCGGTGCTTCAGCGTCATTCTGCATATTTCGAGTTTCCCATTTGATTGGCTTTGTCTCTATTGAGGAACTTTACAACGTGCAACGGCCCACAGATCATGGATGGGGCTCCACGCGAAGAAACCTGTCTATATTTTAAAGGGGTGGCACCGCACCTGACCTACCCGCTGGCAACTGACTGACCGCAGGATTTATTCAATGCCGGCTTGAGGCAGTAGCAGGATACCGAGTGTTTATAGCGCAAGTCGGAGTACCGAGGTTCAATCGGGCGCGTCGACAGCGCGACCATAGTCGGCGGCATTCGCCAATCCACAGGGTATGCGTCAGCCGTTTCGCGATCCGGGGGCTGACGCCGCAGAGAAAACCCGCGGGTGGCAACAATCGCTCGGGTGATCTTCTCGATCCAACGGTGTCTAACCGAGATTCCTGGGGATAATCACTCGTCCCTCCGGGACTCGCTGGCGCTTTGACAAACTCGGTTTTCCAGACCGGGGGCCGAGTGCACAAGATCCTGGCATGTCACCGCCAAGGCACCGCCACCGGGCGGAACCGCTTGCCCAGACTGCTGGACAGCAACCACGACATTCCATTTGCAAAGCAGATCGCGTACCGCTCGATTTTCAGAGGAAAAATATACATTCCGGCCGTCCCGGCGGATTTTTACGAGCCCAACTTCCCGGAGCTTGGCTATGTGGTGCCACGAGGCTGTCCGGCTAATATTAAGCCGTTCGCGAATTTTGCGATCCGGCAATTCATAGTCGAGCAGCAAGCTCAAAATGTGCAGCCGCCGCGCATTGCCCAGCACCTCCAGAAATTCGGCCGCTCGTGCGGCGTTAGCCCTTAGTCCGTCCGAGACCATGGATGCCTCTTCCCCAGCAACTTGCCGTCACGCCCGAAGACTGCGGAACAATCGATCTCTTCAATGAACACGGCCAGATCATCTGGCACGAGCCACTGGGCGTAGGACCGAAGCCGTCTCAACCCACAAGCCTTGGCATGCCTCTCGGCGCGCTCGGATTCAAGTCCAGCCATCGTTGAGCGCTGTTGTTGGATTGGCACGAAACCATTGAGGCGTCCTTCCGCCAGCTGACTGGCCCAGCAAGTCGTGACCTGTTCCACTCACCGCTCCTTTACGTGACCCGGCAGACAAAATACCACAGCCATGTCGATAGTGTCGGCTCCTCCATTATGATTAAGGTGGCGGGTTCTCCCCACCGCATTTCGGAGTTAGCCCTTTTGACGGTATGATTGCATTGCGTATCAACGGGATGCGCGGATGGGTTATTTCCCATTTCGACCGAGCCTCCGTTGTTCGGCGCCGACGCAGGCGGGCCGAAGCTTTCAACACATCGACTTGCCCGGTGCGATGTAGTGTCGTTCGATGACCAACACCGCCTCCCCTTCCCTCTGATGGCCTCCATCGATTACCAAAATCGTAAATCCGCGACCTACAGTGCCAGTCGCTTCGTCCGGTCTTCGTTGAGCCCCCAGCCGATTGGACATCGCTCTGCCCAAGCACTCTTGGTTCCCCTTGAAAGATCATAAATGAATCGTGTGGCAGGCCTGAGCATCGAGTAGCAACCATGGGCCTCGTGCTACGGGTGACCGGCGCCCCCGACCCCGAAATCGTTGCTCGCCCCTCTTTTCTGAAGGATACGGGCCCCCTCTGTAGCCCAGCAACCACCCATCATTATGAGGATTGCTTGCGACAGGGGGCGAGCGATGCCGTAACCGCTGAGATCTCCTTCCCGGTCGATGTCAACCACGATCAGCACCGAATGGCCAATGACGACGCCAGCTTCGCGTAGTCCCTGGGCGGCATCGGGATGAGTAGGCAAAAGCCTCCTGGCTTTTTTGTTTCGAGCAAGGCGTCACGAAGGCTGGTCAGCGGTTCTGGCAATCTTCACCATGCGACCTTGCCTCCTGCAAACGGCTAACTCGCAATCGAGCGAACGCTACTAAAGAACGCCTCGACCAAGGAAATTGGTATCTTACAATACCGGCGCAGGCTTGTTGGGCTTTCAGTTGTAATCCTGTGCCGATGATGAAATCATGCGCGCGCTTGACAACGGGCAGGTTAATTCAAGTTCCGCCACCAGGAGGAGAAGCGGTATGACCACTCAGGTTGTACATCGCGTATTCGGTCCCAAGCAGGTCAGGCAATTCAGGGAAGTCTACGAGCGCGCGCGCGTTGTGGAGGCAACTTACCCCGATTCGCACATTGCCAGCAAAGCCGCCAAACGGCTGATCGAGGCATTCGAAGCCGAGATCCAGACTGACGGGACGGTTCTGGATTTTCAGCAGCTATGCGAAGCAAACCCCCTGGGGACCGCCTGAGACCCGGACGTTGTCTGGCGAAGGCTCACGATGAACCGCTTCATCTGCCGACGTCAGCCATGCCCTGCAGGCGGATCGTGCTTGCCGTTCAAAAATCAAATTTCGGAAGTGGGTCGCCATGCGGAGCGATAGGGGAGCCATGGGGTTTTGGGCGGCGGTGGCTCCCCTATCCTGTCTCCGCATTTTGTTCGCAGACAGGCGGCGTAAGCTCGAGCAGACGCCGGCAATCCAGTGTTCAGCGTGGCGTATTCGTCGTCAACGAAGCTTTTGGAGGTATGATGCAGCGTTGTCAGGAGGTGCGAAGCAAACCAACCACCGCCTATCGTATGAGACCAGCCGAATTAATCGCAAGATCGGTGATTTACCAGACCGTTCAGGTGGGTCAATCGTGCAACCAACACAGTGCGCGGTAACCGAGGATATCTATAGCCAGATGCAGCACGGGCATGCGCCTTAGTTCGGGCCGCTCGCGCGGGTCAAACCGGTTTGGAGGCCCGTCTTCTCAACGTAAAAATTTACCGAAAAAATTAACTTATGTTAGAGAATGCTAATAAATAACCCTTACACTCCCGAGGCTGCTTTAGATGTCAGCAGCCACGTTGCTTGAGGTTCGCAATCAGCCCTGAGCGCGGAAAATGGGTCGGGTACCAAAAACTTCCAATTCTAAGAAATGAGCGCTTATCGGGGCGCCACAGGTACCTTCGTTGGGGAAGGGTGAGTATAGGTATGGGTTCTACAGCAGGACTGCACAGTTACGGTTCGACAAATCAATCAAGAGTTCCGTCCAGCGGCACAGAAGATCTCCACCAAGAAGCAGGTAAGCAATACCTGCTCATGCTGGACGGGAGGGCCTTAGACCGCGAGTGTCTCGCTTCGGCGCTTGAGGATCATGAATTGGGCATGGTGGTCGTCGCCATGGGTTCGATCGAAGAATGGCGCATAAGGAAGGGTTCGGCTTCTCCCCTTTCAACCATACTCTTCAACCTCGGCGGCCGGAAGATCACCGATCATGGCATTGCAGAAGAAATCAGGCATATTTCGTCCGAGTTCAAGACCGTACCGTTGGTCATCCTGGCCGACACCGAAGATCTTGCACAGGTGCTGACGGCTCTCGAATGCGGCGCACGCGGCTATATTCCGACTTCGGTCGGGATCGATGTGTGTGTCGAGGCGATCAACTTGGCTGCAGCCGGAGGCATCTTCGTTCCGGCCAGTAGTGTCCTTTCCATGCGGCACCTGATGAAATCAGGCAACTGCGACCCCCGGCCCTTGACGGGCATGTTCACGCTCAGGCAGGCAGAGGTCGCCCAGGCACTGCGACGCGGCAAGGCGAACAAGATCATCGCCCACGAACTGAACCTTCGCGAAAGCACTGTGAAGGTTCACATTCGAAACATCATGAAGAAATTGAAGGCGACCAACCGCACGGAGGTCGCCTACAAGGTCAACGATCTCTTCGCAGAAGGACCTCTGGGCCAAGAGTAATCGCATCAACAAGACGGCCCGTCCTGGATCAGTCCTGGCGGGTCGTGTTTTTTCGTCAACGGAACATTTCAGTGAGGGTCGATGGATTTCGCGTTGCCGCACGACCGGTGCCACGCGAGACAAATGGCCCTTCTGATCGTGACTTTGCTGCCGCGCAATGGAACAGCTTTTGAAGGGAGGCTGTCAGAGGGGTCCGGGGCAACGAAACGCCGCCCCGTTCGAGCGGCATCTTCGCCTGATCAACCAACAGCAGCAGCGGCCTGTGCCTCGGCCCGTTCGTGCCAAATGACCTGGCGCAAGTCGCGCATGTCGACCTGCTGACCGCAAATCGGGCAGGTATAGAAATTGTCGTCCTCGTGGGCTGGCTCGCCGCCGTGCAGCTTGCCGGGGATTGATGGTCCAAGGTCGGATAGCTTCGCCATGGCTATCAAACATTCAATTCGTCTAAAATCTTCCGGAGCCATTTTAGCGCACGCTAAATTGAATCGCAGTCTTGCGAGGCAGTTCATGCGTTTGAAGTTCATCACAACTATGGAGCCGGAGCTTGTCCACACCCCGCCCAAGGGGACGACTGGAGTCACGAGATCAAGTTCGACGGGTATCGCACTCAGCTCATCAAGGATGAGGATGGCATCCGCCTGTTGACGAGAAGAGCGTAAGACTCGACGGCACGGCAGCCGGCGGCTTACGGATACTCAGAAAGTCTGGTTGTAGGCGCCCACTTCCGGATTGCGGCGTAGCACGGCGTTGACCGCCTCGAACATCTCAAGGCGGCGCACCGATGACACCGGGCTTTCCACGACTACGACAAGCTCAGGCTTGTTCGACGAGGCGCGCACCAACCCCCAGGTCCCGTCCTCGGCGACCACGCGCACGCCGTTAACGGTGATCAGATCAGCGATGTTCTGGCCGGCGAAGTCAGCACCATCCCGCTTCATGGCCAGGAAGTCACAAACCACCCGGTCGACGACGTCATACTTCACCTCGTCCGGGCAGTGCGGCGACATCGTCGGCGTGCCGAAGGTCAGCGGCAGCGCCCGATAGAGGTCGGCCATCGAACTGCCCGGGGTGCGATCCAGCATCTGGCAGATGGCGATGGCGGTGATCAGCCCATCGTCATAACCCCGCCCGATCGGCGGGTTGAAGAAGAAATGGCCCGACTTTTCGAAACCGGCGACGGCGCCAAGCTCGGCGACACGGCGCTTGATATAGGAGTGCCCAGTCTTCCAGTAATCGGTCACCGCGCCGTTGGCTAGCAGCACGCTATCGGTTTGGAACAGGCCGGTCGACTTGACGTCGACGACGAAGGTCGACCCGGGATAGAGCTGAGAGATATCCCGCGCGAACACCACACCAACCTTGTCCGCGAAGATAACGTTGCCCTCATTGTCGACAACGCCGCAGCGGTCGCCATCGCCGTCGAAGCCCAGCCCGAGATCAGCGCCGCTCTTCAGCACCTTGTCCCTGATGGCGTGCAGCATCTGCATGTCCTCGGGGTTTGGATTGTAGTTTGGAAAGTTATGATCAAGCTCGACATCGAGTGGGATCACTTCGCAGCCGATCCGTTCTAGCGCTTCAGGCGCAAAGGCGCCGGCAGTGCCATTGCCGCAAGCGGCCACGACCTTGAGCTTTTTCGAGATGCGCTTGCCCCGGGTCAGATCGTCGAGATAGGTTTCGCGGAAATTGGGAACGAAATCATAAGAGCCGCCGCCGATAAGATCGAAGTCGCCGGCCAGCACAATTGTCTTGAGCGCGGTCATCTCTTCGGGACCGAAGGTCAGCGGCCGCGCCGCACCCATCTTGACGCCGGTCCAGCCGTTTTGGTTGTGCGAGGCGGTGACCATGGCGACCGACGGCGTGTCGAGCGCAAACTGGGCGAAATAGGCCATAGGCGACAAGGCCAGACCGATGTCCCTGACCTTGGCTCCAGCGGCCATCAGCCCAGTGACCAGCGCCAGCTTGATAGACAGCGAATAGGAACGGAAGTCATGCCCGGTGATGACCTCGGGTCCAACGCCAAGACGGCGTATCAGCGTGCCGAGCCCCATGCCGAGCGCCTGGACGCCGATCAGGTTAAGTTCGGGCGCGACCTGGCCAAACCACCAGCGCGCATCATATTCCCTAAACCCGGACGCCTTTATCAGCGCCGAGGTTTCAAACTCGAACGTGTTGGGCCGGGCTTCGTCAACGAAATTCAGCGACAAGACAGGACACTCCGAACGACACAAATGCGGTTGTCGAGGCGGTAGCTTACCAGAACCGTTCTTCTGGCCTATCTATCAGTTTGGTTGATCCCTTTCACGACAGGGAGAACCGGCGAGCATCGTTGTCGGGCTATTTCCGCAGTGCCCTGCAAGCCTTGACGCCCGCGAAGACGCCGACATTGCGGTTGAATTTCGCGTTGCCGCGATCTGAAGGCTGGATTGCTAACCCCCCACGGACCATCCATAAGGTGCGTTTTTCTGGCGGCCAATAACCCTTGTAATATTTTGTGATCGCCGCCATTCGAGTTCTCCACAGCCGCGTCCGATTGACCATCTGCGGTTGCTAGAATCCCCCAGGAGAATGCCATAAGCAGCCGCGAGCAAGATGCAAATCTTCTGCTCTGATGAACGCACAGTTTTAAGCACGGACGTAAAAATGCCGCTGTTTTTTTTCGATATCCGAGACGGCAAATCCCATTCTCCCGATACAGAGGGCACCCACTACGTTGGTGCGCTCGAGGCCCGGGTAGACGCGGTTAAAATGCTGGTCGCCATGGCACAGGATGAAGTTCAAGGCGGGTTACAAAGCAACCTTTCGGTGACTGTTTCTGACGAAAGCCGTCGGCCCGTTATGGAAGCAAATATCGATTGCAGCATAAAAGTCTTTTGAAAAATTCCCGATAGCCCTGGACCTAGTTGGCTCCGTCGGGATGGCCGCAAGTTTTGTGCAGCTGTCTTGTCCGCACTTTGCTTACGGCAGCGGCCTGTGATCACTTTTATACCCCGCCTTTCTTTGGCAAAGAGAGACCATCGTAAGCGAAGATGGTCACACTATGCTGATGCACCTCCTCGATACGGCCATGCAAGCTTCGAATGCACTTTGCCGGCAGCCCTTCTACTCGTTCGCAAGCGTTCGCCGCGATACCCGTCGTACGCTCGATCGCGACGACCGTCCGTTATTCGACATCGCTGCCGATATTGAACAGGACAGGGGCGCCTGGCACATCGCTAGGAACCTTTGCCACCGCGAAGCCAATTCGGCGGAACTGGATTAAACGACGTTGACGGTGGCGTGGCCCGACGCCGGAGTGCTTCGTTCCAAGGCGGCTACGCCGCGCCGAGCACGGGCTCTCGTGGCGCAAACAACTGCAAGTGCGATGAAGAAGAGGAGGCCTGGATCAGCGCTGCCACCCGACACCGACATTGCAATTATGCTTGCAAGGGCAGCATTCCTGACGCTCGCTACGACTGCATCTGTCTCTGGATCCACCCATACCCGAACCGCGCCCAGGCCTCTGGTCACGACATAGAGCAGGACAGCTATCATCAGCGATCCAAAGAAACCCAACTGCGACAGGACAGCGATCGGCCAACTCGATGCCCTTGAACTGCCGAAACCAACGCCCAGTCCGCTCGTATCGAGAAACGACTGCAGGCTCTTTACATTCCAATAAGTGCGCTCATGGCCCGACCCGGAATCCGCTTTGTTAATGATGGTGCTGTTGATCAGTCTGACGAACGGGTCCAACGCCTCGGCTTTGTAAAGACTAACGCCCAGTATGGCGGTCCCGCCCACCACCATGAGAGCTATTATCAGTATCTCTTCGCGCGCAACTTTTCCCCTGATGACCGAGTATAGCATGGACAAAGCAACGGGGATGCATAGCAGTGTCAGCCCGACGTAAGCCGTCGATGAAGTCGACAGAATGGTCAGGAAGAGCAGGATGCCCGCCAGCCACTGGGCAAGGCGTGACTTGGTCTTTCTCCAATACGTGTAGCAGAATGCCAGGCAGGCGAGGGAAGCGCTGGCGAACGAAGAGGCTTCCGAAAAAGGTCCCGTGATCCGTACGAATCCTGCCTCGACCGCTTCCGTTATGAGTGCGTAATTGGCGGTTTTGATCGGGCCCAGCAAGTCTCCCGCTCCTGCATTCTTGCCGATAAAATCGACCAGCCCCATGCCCGCATGCAGACCGCACGACAAGAAGAAGCCGCGGCGGACCTGGTCGATCCTGTTGGAGTGCAGCAGCAGCACACAAAGCGCGATGGCGGTGAGCCCGCCAAGAATGAAGTAGCCCGTCTGTGAAGTGTTGGCCGAAACCGGGGCCAAGGACGCTTCTACGACGGCGCCTCGGGTTTTCGACTGCACGAAGACGGCGGTCTGTCCTGCGAACAGTCTTGGAAATAGCCATGCCCCGATGATTGCGTAAGCCATGAGGCTTGTGAGAACCCAGACGGGGCGGATGCTCCCGAACACACTTCCAAGGTCGAGCCAGATGCGACGCCTGACTGTGACGGCCATGACGAGCAAGGCCGCAAACATGGTGTAGATCAGCGGAGACGACCCACCTAAAAAGGTCAGCGTCACGATGGCCGTCGCACCGAACGCCTGGGAAGCGATCAGGCCGATGATCAGCATTCCCCTGGAATAGCGGGCAACGACCAAAATAGCCGCGCACACCAGCAGCCCCGCCAAAGAGACCTGCATTGTTGATCGAGCCTCCCGCTTGGTTTGGCCCCGGACTGTGCGGACGCAGGAAGCTGTCCGACGGCTCATCTTTCGGCAGATGGATATCCCGGGCAAGAGAGCCAAAGGACGTAGCCTGACACCCACATCCGCAGGACCCGGTCACGGCCGTTGCGTTGTAAAATGCACGGCGGAATGATCAGAGGATATGAAGCCTTTTCGTTTGCGAGCGAGGGGTGACCTGCGGGCCGGTGGGCTTCTTGAGCCGTTTCGCGATGGCGGTCTTTTCGCAAGCCGGCCCTCCTGCAAACGGCTAACCCTCAATCCGCGAACGCCTACTAAAGAACGCCTCGACCAAGGAAAATAGTAATCTTATAGTACGGGTGCAGGCTTGTTTTGGCTTTCAATTGCAGAACCCTGTGTTAATGTTGAAATCGTGGGAGCGCTGGGCAACGGGGGGGGTTGTTTGAGTTCCAGCACCAGGAGGAGAAGCGGTATGACCACTCAGGTTGTACATGGCGTATTCGGTCCCAGGCGGGTTAGGCAACTCAAGGAAGTTTACGAGCGTGCCCGGGTAGTGGAGGCAAATTATCCCGAGTCCCACATTGCCAGCAAAGCCGCCAAAAGGCTGATAGAGGCCTTCGAAGCCGTGATCCAGGCTGACGGGACGGTTCTGGATGTGCAGTGGCTAAGCGAGGCAAATCCCCAGGGAACCGCCTGAGACCATGCCTTCATCTGGCGTCTGCGAAAGCCTTACGGTGAACGGCTTCATTTCTGCCGACGTTAGCCTTGCCCTGCAGGCGGATCCTGCTTGCCGCTCCAAAATCAACTTCTTTGGGAAC
Source organism: Mesorhizobium sp. XAP4 (assembly GCF_029269325.1). Classification (NCBI taxonomy): domain Bacteria; kingdom Pseudomonadati; phylum Pseudomonadota; class Alphaproteobacteria; order Hyphomicrobiales; family Phyllobacteriaceae; genus Mesorhizobium; species Mesorhizobium sp. XAP4. The sequence continues at coordinate 13,730 of NZ_JARIXW010000013.1, forward strand.
TGGCCTGACGGCGGGTTGGGCGGGCAGTGACTCCCCTATCCTGTCTCCACGTTTTCTCCGCGGACAGGCCGCGTAAGCCTTGAGCAGACGCCGGATGGCCGAGCCTTGCCGTTCCTGCGTCTCGCAGCGCTTGGGGCCATTTGTGTGCGGTCCTTATAGCGACTTAAAAATTTACCGAAAATTAACTTAAGTTAGAAACCGCTTATAAATAGGCCATACACTGCCAGTGCTGCTCTACATGTCAGCAGCCAAGAACTGCTCAAGGCTCCAGGTTGGGGCAATCCAGCTTTGAGCTTTGAAATGGGTTGGGTATCAAACTTTCAATTCTAGAGAATGAGGGGCTCTGTTGGGCGCCGCAAGGCGGCCCTTGTTGGGGAAGGGTGGGTATAAGTATGGGTTCCACAGTAGGACTGCATAATCACGTTTCGACAAGTCAATCAGGAGTTCCGTCCAGCGGAACTGAAAATGTCCACGAACAAGCAGGCAAGCAATACCTCCTCATGCTGGATGGAAGGGCCTTAGACCGCGAGTGTCTCGCATCGGCCCTTGAGGATCATGAACTGGGCATGGCGGTCGTCGCCATGGGTTCGATCGAAGAATGGCGCCTGAGGAAGGGTTCGGCCCCTCCCCTTGCAGCCATACTCTTCAACCTTGGTGGCCGGAAGGTCACCGATCATGGCATCGCAGACGAGATCAGGCATATTTCGTCCGAGTTCAAGGCAGCCCCTGTGGTCATCCTGGCCGACACGGAAGACCTTGCACAGATACTGACGGCTCTCGAATGCGGCGCACGCGGCTACATTCCGACTTCGGTCGGGATCGATGTGTGTGTCGAGGCGATCAACCTGGCGGCAGCGGGAGGCATCTTCGTTCCGGCGAGCAGTGTCCTTTCCATGCGGCACCTGATAAATTCAGGCAGTTGCGACACACGGCCTTTGACGGGCATGTTCACGCTCAGGCAGGCTGAGGTCGCCCAGGCGCTGCGGCGTGGCAAGGCGAACAAGATCATCGCCTACGAACTGAACCTGCGCGAAAGCACCGTGAAGGTCCACATCCGAAACATCATGAAGAAGCTGAAGGCGACCAACCGGACGGAAGTCGCCTACAAGGTCAACGATCTCTTCGCAGAGGGAGCTCTTGCCGAAGAGTAATCGCAAACAATAAGACGGCCCGCCCTGGGTGAATCCTGGCGGGTCGTATTTGTATCGTACTACAGACTCATTCAGTGAAGGTCGATGGATCTCCGTTGCCGCGAATGGCACCGGAAGCCGCCCGAGATAGATGACCCCGCTCCGATGCGGTTCGTTGCGCCGAACTCCTGACAGTGTGCTGCAGGTGGATATTTTCGGAGTGCTCCGAAACGCCCGGATTCGTCGCGATGATCTGGTCCTGTAGTTCCCTGAAAAGCTGTTCCATTGCGCGGTATCAAAGTCGGTGCCCGCCTGGGTATCCACCATAAGTGCTAACCGATGACCTTATGGAGAACGCGAAATCCTGAGCCGAGCATGTAGACTTGCTGCCGGAATGGAGTGGTTGGCATGTCTAAGCAAAGCCTTCGTTTTCGCAAATCCGTCCGCCTGCAGGAACGCGGTCGTGAACTGATCCCGGGCGGTAGCCACACCTACGCGAAAGGCGAGGACCAGTATCCCGTCCTGGCGCCCGGCTTCATCGAGCGTGGTTTGGGATGCCATGTCTGGGACGTCGACGGGAACGAGTACATCGAATACGGCATGGGCAACCGCTCCGTCGGGCTGGGGCACGCCTACCCGACCGTGGTCAGAGCGGTGGAGACGGCCCTCCAAGGTGGGTCCAATTTCACGAGGCCAGCCAGGATCGAGGTCGACTGCGCCGAGACGTTCCTGGAGCTCATCGGCGCGCAGATGGTGAAGTTCTGCAAGGACGGATCGGATGCGACTTCGGGGGCCGTTCGCCTTGCCCGCGCCTACACGGGTCGCGATCTCGTTGCCTGCTGCGCCGACCATCCTTTCTTTTCGACAGACGATTGGTTCATCGGGACCACACCGATGAATGCCGGAATTCCGGAGGCGGTCCGAAAGCTCACCGTCACTTTCCGGTACAACGACATCGCCAGCGTAAAGGATTTGTTCGACAGGCACCCCGGCAAGCTGGCAGCCCTGATCCTCGAGCCTTCCCGCGGCGACGATCCGGTGGACGGGTTCCTGCATGAAGTCCAGCGTCTCTGCAGGGAAAAGGGCGCACTGCTCATTCTCGACGAGATGATCACCGGGTTCAGATGGCATGCGGCCGGGGCGCAGAAGCTCTATGGCATAGAACCGGACTTGTCGACATTCGGCAAGGCGCTCGGTAACGGGTTTTCGGTCTCGGCCCTCGCGGGCAAACGCGAATACATGCGGCTCGGCGGCCTCGAGCATACGGACCGCCCAAGGGTGTTTCTGCTGTCGACCACGCACGGCGCGGAGACCCATGCGCTTGCGGCGGCGATCGCGACCATGCGGACTTACCAGAACGAGTCCGTGATCGAACACCTGCACCGTCAAGGGACGAAACTGAGGAAGGGGATCGCAGAGGCTGCCAGACGGCATGGGGTGGATGGGCACTTCAAGGTTGTCGGCCGTTCCTGCTGTCTGGCATATGCCACGCTCGACCCCAACGGCAAGGCGTCGCAGGCATACCGCTCGCTGTTCCTGCAGGAGACGATCAGGCGTGGAGTGCTTATACCGTCTCTCGTCGTCAGCTACACCCACGACGACGCGGCCGTCATGAAGACGATAGAGGCCGTCGACGGTGCACTGGCGGTGTATGCGCAGGCCCTGGAATCGGGAACGAGCCGTTTCTTGGTAGGCCGCCCCACGCAGGTTGTCTTCCGCCGTTTTAACAATGGTGATGGCCGAGCTGAAATAATGACGACTCCAGAGAACCCTCAAGCTGCGAATATTGCGACCATGGGGCAATCTGAAACCCAGCTCGCGGCGACTTCTTGACGCCACGAAAGCGTTGCTTTCTCGGTCTCATGGACCCAAGAAGGACCGTATACGGCAATCCCGCATTGTTTCCGCATGAGGCCATGGGACAGGATCTCACTTCGGTTGCGGAAACAGCAAGGTGCAGGCTGTCAAGGCCCCTCAGGCGAGGGAGATACAGGACGCGAGCCGAAAGGCATCGCTGGCTTGCACAGGCGCCTTGCTGCCGCGGAATCCGCTGATCAATCTGCAGTGGCAACAGGCTCGGGGAAAGTGTGGTTGCCCACCCATCTTACGGCTTCTTCGATCGTATCGAAGTTCTTGTGCAGCCCGCTCAGCAGCCCGAAGCCTGTCTCGAGGAACCATTTGCCTTTCGTGCAGTAGGCTTCCTCGTCGATCTGGGTAAGGACGGCGACCAGTTGGTCGGATTTCCACACAAGAACCCCGGATTCTCCGCCCTCGACCGTTCCGATCCGAGCTTCGCTGAAAGAATATCCAGGCGCAATGTTTCATTGCCCATTTTGACAAAAAATCCCTTCAACTTCAAAATGGATGGCAGAAAAGGCAGAAAGGAAAACCTTAGGATTGATGGCCCGCTCTGTCGGTGTTTTCACCCCGCGACAGCGAATTTAGTAACAGATCGCCGGGTCAGTTCACCCCCCCTTTCACCCGATTCATTCGGTCATCCACCGCTCGTTTCTTCGCCAGAAAATGTGTGCAAACCGCTACAGAATCTTGGCCTTTCGAAGCGTGAACGCCTCGGCAAAATGCTCGGGCGCCCGGCATTCCATCCCGCGCAACCGCGCAAGCCCGGCGAATGTCTCGCGGTCGAACCAGTCCTTTGAGCGCTGCGTCCCGAAGTGCTCGTGAAGGAGTTCGATCTTGCGTTCCAGCACCTCGGCCGTAAGCGGCACGTAGGTATTGGGTTGGCAGAGATCGCCGTCCCATTTCGGAATCTCGTATTCGAGCACAAGATGATCGCGGAAGACGTTCCAGGTCAGTTGGTTGACCTCCCGGTGGTCTTGATGGGCATCGAACCTGGCGTGGGTTAGCACCACATCGGGATGAACCCGCGATCTTAAATCCATCAGCCACTTCTTTATAGATCGGCTATGAGCCGGAAAGTAGCTGTCTTCGAAATCCGCAACGTCGACCGTGGACGAGCGCGATCCTTCGAGGAAGGCCTCGGCCGAAGCCCTGGCCTCGGCCGACCGCTGGCCGCCGGCGCTCAGTACGCACCAGTCGACATGCAGTTTGACCCCCGACGCAATCAGTCCGAGTATCGTACCTCCCGCACCGATCTCTATGTCGTCGGAATGGGCACCAAGGCAGAGGATCGAGAGTTCCTCGCCGCGACGTGCGAGGCCAAGTCCCCTCATGATGCAGCCATTACCATGCTGCGCCTGATTTTCTCTGCGGTGACCCTTCTATTCCAGGGCATGTCACCCTTTTCGACCATGTCTTCGAGCGATTGCCAATCACGCAGCGTGTCCATCGAACGCCAGAACCCCTCGTGCTTGTACGCCATCAGCATGTTGTCATCGATCAATCGCTTGAAAGGTTCGACAACGAGTTCCTCGCCGTCACGCATGTAGTCGAAGATTTCGGGACGGAACACGAAGTACCCGCCGTTGATCCAGATCTCGGACGTCTCCGTCGTGCGGAACTCGCGCACGCGACCATCTTCGGCGATGTCGGCCAAATGGTATGTCAGCGGCGCGCGCACGGCGAGGAAGCAGCCGATCTTGTCGCTGGCCTCGAACTTCGCGATCACATCGTCGAGGTCGACGTTGGTCAGGCCATCGGAGTAGTTGGCCAGAAACATCTTCTCGTTCCTGACGTGGTCCTTCGCAGCCCAGAGGCGTTCTCCGATGTTGCGCCAGATGCCCGTATCGAGCAGGGTGATGCTCCAGTCCTTGACCGTGTCGCCGAGCAGCTTCACGTCCTGGCCTCCTTGCGTGACGACGCAATCGGAAAAGGTCTGCGGCCGGGTGTTCAGGAAGAAATCCTTGATGACGTTGGCCTTGTAGCCCAGACACAAGACGAATTCGTCGTGCCCGTAGTCGCTGTACCACTGCATGACGTGGCGCAGGATCGGCTGGTGGCCGAGCGGAATCATCGGCTTCGGTATGCTGTCGGAATAGTCGCGGATGCGGGTCCCGCGACCGCCGCAGAAAAGGACGACTTTCATCTCCGTAACTCCGATGGATCGATCACTGTCACGAAAGGAATTGGCACCACGAATTTCGCACCCCAGGCGGCGACATGGTGCATCTGCTGGATGATCTCGTCCTTCAGGTTCCATGGAAGGACCAGGATGTAGTCTGGCTTGGCCTGCTCGATCGCCTCGATGGACTTGATCGGGATGTGCATGCCCGGCGTGAAGCGGCCGTGCTTGTAGGGATTGCGGTCGACCGTGAAGTCGAGGAAGTCGGTGCCGATGGCGCAGTAATTGAGCAGCGTGTTGCCCTTGCCAGGCGCGCCGTAACCGCAAATCGTCTTGCCCTCGTCTTTGGCCGAAATCAGGAACGCGAGGAGATCGCGCTTCGCGCGCTGCGCCTTGTAGCCGAAAGAGGTGTAGGTCGTCATTTCCGTAAGCCCATGCCGCTTTTCGCGGTCGAGGAGTTCGGCGATACTGTCATCCGTAGCCCAGCTGCTGCCCTCGTTGGCGAGATAGACACGCAGCGAGCCGCCATGGGTGGGCAGTTCCTCGACGTCGATCAACCGCAGCCCGTGGCGGGCCGCCATCAGGTCGATCGTCAGCAGCGAGAAATATGAAAAATGCTCGTGGTAGATGGTGTCGAACTGGTTCTCCGTCATCAGCCGCTCGACATGCGGGAACTCAAGAGTGACCACGCCCTCCGGCTTGAGCAGGATTTTTATTCCCGCGACGAAGTCGTTGAGGTCGGGCACCTGCGCCAGGACGTTGTTGCCAATGATGAGATCGGCGCGGAGTCCTTCGGCCACCATTTGAAGTGCCAGCCGCACCCCGAAGAAGTCGACCCGGGTTGGCACGCCCTTCTCGACCGCAGCGCGCGCAACGTTGGCCGCCGGCTCGACGCCAAGCACGGGAACGCCGAGCGGCAGGAAGTGCTGCAGCAGGTAACCGTCATTGCTTGCGAGTTCTACCGCGAAGCTGTCGGCGCCAAGCCCAAGTCGCTCCGTGATCGCCCCGCAATAGGCTTTCGCGTGGGCCACCCAACTTGTCGAGAAGGAAGAGAAGTAGGCGTATTCGCTGAAGATGGTCTCGGGGCTCACATACTCCTTGAGCTGAACCAGGTAGCAGCGGTCACAGACCAGGACATTGAGCGGATAATAGAGTTCCATCTGGTCAAGCTGCTCGGCCCGCAGGAAGCTCTCGCAAGGAGGCGACATGCCAAGGTCGACCAGAGTGTGGCGCAGGCGCGACCCGCACAGCCTGCAGCTGACATTCCGGCGTGCCGTGTTCTGGTCGCGAACGATTTCGACAGCCTGAATATTCATTCCGTACTCCTGTCGCGCTGGTTTGGAAAAACGGAGACGCGGTGGCCTGACGATGAACCTGTGCCCGCCGCGCTCCGTAGGGAGTTCTTCCTTTTCAACGCAGGTTAGGACGGGACGCCCCCCGAGTTCGATTTGCCAATCCGTCGGGTGCCTTAATCCTTATAGGGAAACGGCGGGGGCAATGACTCAGCAAAGACCTCCGAACGGGGTACTGCGGTCGGCCTAGCTTACCGCGATCGGAGAGGCCACTTAAGGCTTAGGTAGCTCTTCCAGCCCGGGCGCGCGGTGCCGACAATCGGACCGCCGGTCCTTAGCCCGGCTGCTGGGGATTTAGGGAGACATGCAGTTTACCGAAACGGAGCTGAAGGGTGTCTGGCTGATCGAGCCGACACCGGTGGTTGACGATCGCGGTTCCTTCACCCGCCTATTCTGTGAAAAGGAGATGGCCGATTGCGGGCTGGCGACGCGCTTTGTCCAGCACAGCCGCGCGCATTCGGTCAAAAAGGGAACACTGCGGGGGTTGCATTTCCAGGACGACCCGTACGCCGAGGTGAAGCTCGTCTCCTGTGTCCGCGGCGCGATTTTCGATGTCGTGGTGGATCTGCGCCCGAACTCGCCGACACGCCACCGCTGGCTGGGCTTCGAACTGACGCCCGAGAACATGAGGCAGGTCTACATCCCTGCCGGGTTCGCCCACGGGCTCCAGACCCTTACGGACGATGCCGAGGTCTCGTATCTCATATCGCAGTTCTATACGCCCCATGCGTCGACGGGCGCCCGCTACAACGACCCTGCCTTTTCGATAGCCTGGCCTTTGATGCCGACGGCGATGTCGGAAAGGGACAGGACGTGGCCGTTGCTCATGCAGCGAACGGCCGCTGGAGCCTTATGAAGCCGCGGCCAGGAGACCGTGATCCGACAGCAATCTCGCGGCGGCAGCCAGTTCCCTGAATGGCAGACCCGAGCGCTCTGCCATCGAGAGCAGCGAATGCTGGCCGTCGGCGAGATTGAGCACCCAAAGCAGGGACATCGAGGTTGCTCCCGAAGACGCCTGCCCGCCCAGGGCGGGGTAGAGGCCGCGCCTGCCGAGTTGTGGTTCGCCCTTGGGACAGAGGCTCAAAGGCGTCCAGTCGTCTTCGACGATGTCGATCACGTCCGTCAGGATGCGGAAGGAATCCTCCAGGTACTCAGGCTTGATGAAGTCGAGATTGTCAGCCGACGTGTGGTATTCGGGGAAGGTGCCGTGGACGCTCCGCTGGAACATGCCGACCGGAAGATTGAAGCCCGGCGAACAATATTGCCTCTCGTCATAGCCGAAAGGGGAGAAATCCATCAACTTTGCCCCGGCTTCACGCCTCAGCACGTGAGCCATGGCGCGATCGATGAAGGCTTCGCCACGGCGGCTGCGCTTGTATGCAGGGCTTCCCGCGTCCCCCACGCATGACAGCACCAGACCGTGGTCGATGAGATGTGTCCGATCCTCGTTGCGAGTCAGCCACGTGATCGAACCGATCGTGCCCGGAGCGAACAGGAAGCGGTAGCTGTATCGTGTTTTTCTTGCCTTCAGGCTTTTGGCAAGGGTTGCCAGCAGGGCCAGGCCTGAACAGTTGTCGTTGGCCAGTGACGGATGGCAGATGTGCGCCGAAAGAAGGAATTCCCGCTCGGTCCGGCCGCAGTGCAGGTATTCGCCGTAAGTGAGGCTGCCGTCCTTGAGCTCGGCATCGATCTCCACCCGATAGAGACCGTCAGGCATTTTGGCCACACGGTCGTAGGCCATGCAGAAGCCCCATGTCGGGGCATAGTAGCAGGTGCGGTAGGGGATCACTTGCGGCTGTTCAGGCAAGGTGTGGATATGCGCCTTCAACTCGTTGAGCGGCAGGATCCCCGTGAAGGGTACGCTGTAGTTGACGATGTGCAGGTTGGAGTCGGCAAAATCCACGACCGTTTGCCCGTCCGGGCCTGTGATGCTGGCCGAGCGGATGTTCCATTCCCTGGGAACAGTCCAGTCGAGCACCTGCGTGCCGGTGGGCACCTCATGCCGCTCCAGGTCAATGTGCCCCGACAGGATATCCAGCGTTCGTCGCACGCCGTCTCCGGTGATGCTCCTGCAGATCGGAAAGAGACGTTCGGCCAAGGCATAGATTTCTTGGCCGACGCTGATGGACGCCGGCGGCGAGCCGAGTCCGCCGGGGTTCACGTGTTCCATACCGGTTATCCCGCCGCTGCCTCCAGTGTTCTCGAGGCTTCGGCGACCCGCATCCGCTGGTCTAGAAGTCCGTTGGCCAAAAGATACCTGATGTGGCCGATGCGCTGGAAGCGTGGCCCCTCGAATTCCTCGAGAGTGACATTCGACTTGCCGTAGGCTTGGTAAAGCTGCTCGGCGCCCCTGCGCGCATCCCATTGCGGCTTGAAGGCAGGAAGGGAGCGCGCGATCTTGTCGAAGCTGACGCGATAGGACCGCTTGTCGGGCCCGGCATCGGACGCGAATTCAAGCCGGCAGCCCGGCACGACCTCGGCGACAATCTCGGCGATGTCGCGGATCCTGTAGTTGTGATCCGTCCGTCCCACATTGAAGGCTTCGTTGTGGATGATCTCGCGCGGCGCTTCCAGTCCGGCGATGAACGCCCTGGAAATGTCCTCGATGTGGACGATCGGCCGCCACGGTGTCCCATCCGACTTCAGGAGGATCACACCTTTTGTAACGGCCCAGGCAACCAGATTGTTCAGCACGATGTCGAAGCGGAGCCGGGGCGACAGGCCATAGGCCGTGGCGGGCCGGAAATAGGTGGGAGAGAAGCTGCTGTCGGCCAGTTCGGAAATGTCCCGCTCCGAAAGCACCTTGGACCAGCCGTAGGGCGTGACCGGGTTCAACTCGCCCGTTTCGTCGACCATCCCCTCGCCCGCCTGTCCGTAATTGCTGCACGACGAGGCGAAGAGGAAGCGCGACACGCCGGCCTCCTTGGCCGCCTTCGCGAAACGGACGCTGCCCTTGTGGTTAATCTCGTAGGTGATGTCCGGATCGAGATCGGACAGCGGGTCGTTGGAAAGGGCCGCTAGGTGGATGACGGCATCGAACCCTTCGAGGTCGCGCGCATGCACGTCCCTGACGTCCTTTTGGATGGACGGAACGGAAGCCCGCTCTCCGCCCGAGGCAAAGGTGCAGCGCCGGTAGAGATCGCTGTCGTAACCCGTCACCGAATGCCCTGCGCGCAGCAGCATCGGCACCATCACCGAGCCGATATAGCCTTGATGGCCGGTTACCATGACTTTCATCGCACACCTTTTCCCCAGCGGATATGATCGCGCAGAGGCTACTTGGGCTGAAAACAGTGAGGGAGAACGCCAATAGGCGATCAGGGTGCCCCGTTGGACGAAGCCTTGCCGCCCGCTACCGCTTTCGGGTGGTCCGCGCCTAATCCTTTCGGAGGACTTTCTTCAGAGAACCGTCGAGAGCAGGAATTCGTCCTGAGCCTCTGTGCGCGCGGTGCGCTTCACCCAGCAATGAATCGACCGTCCCGCCGTCGAATTCCAGGGTTCCCACGTCGGCAATTCGCTGCTGGGCCAGAGCGTGCTCGTACACCGCGATCTCCTTGCGCCGCCTCACCTTGTTGACGAGATAGGAGATGCCGTGGTCGTAAACCCATCCGGGGCCGGGGAGGCCTGTTTCTCTGCTGATCGCGCGCAGCAACGCGTGTTCCCTTGGATCGCAAGTGCGGGCGCGCACGGGAAGGAATTTTCTAGGCCCGGTGTAGTGCCTAACCGTGGCCGTCCGCCAAGCGTGCGTGTGGAGGGCGCACTTCTGCACGTTGAGCGATATGGGCAGCAGAAGGGTGTCGGAATCGAAAGTCATGTTGAAGACGCATTGGTCGTGCGTCGGGCACGCACTCATGTACGGGCAGTGATCGAGGTGTTGTTCGAGGTTTTCTGAAAATCGCCTTTCGGCTTCCGTCTCCCGCCACTTGCGGGAGTTGATCAGCATCAGGCCGGAATTGAAGTAGCGGGGGGACAGGCCGTATACGTTGCACCGATCGAAAATCAGGGGGTCGTCGATGCCCGTGCCGATCGAAAGGTCGAGGCAGGCAGCGGCGATCTCATTGAACCCGGCAACCTGTTCGCAATGAACGTCGCCGAACGCGAGCATGTCTCCGTCCAGATAGAGCACATAGTCGTAGGCTTCAGATAGCTCCCCGATCGCACGCTCCTTGAGAAGGGCCGTTTCGGTGATGTGCCGATGCTTGCCCGGCCGTTCCCTGATCTCGAAGGCAGGTCGCGCAAAGGGGGCGTCTATCACGTGGATCGTGTGGTTGCGCGACGCCAGGAAATCCTTGAAACGGGCGGGCACGTCTTTGCGGTAGCCGACCTGGAAGAAGTGAAAATCCAGCGGGCGGCTGTGGCTGCGGGCAAAGGAGGCCAGGGAATAGAGGGTTATGTCATGATAGTTCGAATCGCAAAGGTAGGCGGCAGCAATCCTTGTCCGGGACGGCCCTGGCGAAGCAGCGTTCGCATGGATCAACATGGAGCTGGCTTCTTTTCATTGTCCGTCCATTGATCGTCCGTCCATTGATCGCATTTCGCCCGGGCAGGCAAAAGCTGGCAGAAGGAAGTAAGCGCACGAGATCGGACGTAACTCGTTTGGGGGTTCGGTCATCCGAAAATGGCGGGTTCCGGCTACCCCTGATTCAAGGCACACCAAGATCGTCCCGTCGGGCACCGGTCACTACGCGAATGCCTAAGATCGACATAGCCATCCCCTGCTACAATCACGGGCGATTCCTCCGGCAATGCGTTGCCAATGTGCTCGGCCAGGGAGCGGAGATGCGCGTCCTCATCATCGACAACGCGTCAACGGACGGAAGCGAAGAGACCGCGCGCCGCATCGCAACTGAGGATAGCCGTGTCGAGTTGCTCCTGCGGGAACGGAACATGGGTTCCCACGCTTCATTCAATTCAGGGATCGATTGGGCGGAAAGTGAGTATTTCATGATCCTTTGTGCCGACGATCTCCTCGCTCCGGGCTGCCTTGGGCGGGCTCTGTCGGTGTTGGAAGCCAAAACCTGCGTGGCTCTTGCCTACGGGGGCCAGTTCATCTGGGAGGAACCGAGTCCGTGTCTGTCCCAGCGGCTGTTGGCGGCGCAATCCACACTAGCCTTGTCACTGGACAACAACTTGCAGAGACATTGTCGATGCCGCACAAGCCAATCGGAACCGGTTCGTTTGTCGTCAGAACGTCAGTCCAGAAGCAAGTCTGCGGCGTTCATTGGCTTTGCTCCACAGGGTCTTGAGGCGTGAGTTCCAGAATCCAGTCCGGGTATCCCCGGCTGTTGAGCTCTGGCGGCTTGAAGGCTGTGCGCTCCGCCTTGAAAGGGGAACCTTCAACATCCGTTAATTCCCCGCTTGTGGGATCGCGCCAGCGGGCGTGGACGGAAGTCGCCGAAAGCTGCGCGAGGTCGACGGTGACGCCATCGTTGCCGGGCATGTAGACGACGGCGTAGGAGCCGTCCTTGGCCATCGCGGCGACCGCCCTCCCCATCTCCTTGCCCATGCCATCGACAAGCAATCTGTTCTTGCTGTCGGGCTCGAGCAGCCACCATTTTATCGACGATATGAAGGCTATAAGCACCTCCATGCTCTTTGCGCCGGGACTGTTGAGGGCCTCCTTCCACTGCATAGTCTGCCGCTGGACACCGGGCCCCCCGAAATGCCATATCGGGTTGTTGCCATAGAGATGCCCGAAAGCGCCCGAGAGGATCGCCTGGCACGCCTGAATGCGGACCCGGTACTCGTCGGCACCATGTTCGAATTCGTAGACGCTCTCGATCAGGAAGAAGGGCATGCCCCTGCCGATATCGTGCTCCCTGAGCGCGCTCGCATAGACGGGGCCGTGTGTGTAGACGTTGTTCACCTTCAGCCAGGGTTCGTGACCCCAGAATTCGAGCGGTGCCGTTTCGGGAGCGCCGTGGACGGTGCCAAGAGCATCGGGATCCTCTTCCAGAATACCCTTGGCGACGGCCCTAACCAGATCCTTATCCGCAGGATTGTAATCGCCGCCGTTGACCCAGATGATGTTGTCGAAGCGCCGGTAGCGGCGTCCAACAAAGCGACCATAGGCGTCGAGCCTTTCTGCTCCTGCTGCCGCCATTTCCTGATACCAACCTTCATCGCCACCGCCATATCCGAGATATGCCGGGGCGAGCAGCACAAGGAAACCAAGCTCGCAAGCCTTCTGCAGGATGCGGTCGGCATGGGCAAAATACGCCTCGTTCGGAACGACGAAATCTCCGTTGTCGGCGAATGGCCTCTCGCCATAAGCGTTTGCCGGCGCGTTTCGGGAGAACCGGTGCTCGAGAAGGTTGACCAGGACGGTGTTGAACCCGCGAGCCTTGCGGTCCTCCAGGTAGAGGTCTGCTTCCTCGTCCTTCAGGTCGGCGATCAGTGACCAGGCCGAGTCGCCGTGCATGAAGAACGGATGGCCCTCGCTGTCGACAGGATAATTCTTTCCGGATTCGATCCGCAGCGGGAACTTTGTCCCGCCGTTGCGCTCGCAGGCCAGGGTTCCCGTCGACATGGCCGCCAAAAGGGCGCCGGCCATGAAAACAGACGCGAGGCTCACTGCTGCCAGCGTTCCTGCTCAGCCGGGGGCCGGCACCGCGGAAACTTCGCGGGTGGCAGCGTGCCCGGATCTGAACTCCGATGAATCGACGATGCCGAAGGCCACGTCCTCGCGGGTCATGGTTCCCGCGCGCAGCTGCCGGGCATAGGTTTCAATCCCGTAATCGTCCGCGGGACGGTCAAGAAGCAGCAAATAAAGGAAACTGATATAGCTGCGGTCCGTCAGGCCGATCGTGGCATATCTGGTTTCGAAATCGTCGGTGCGCATCATTTCCATGATCGTGCCGGCGAGTTTGCTGTCTCCGCTTTCAAGCGCCGCCGACCAATGATCGACGCTGGACGTGTCGCCCTCGTGGCCAAGCACGAGGCAGTAGGCGAAGCTTGCCTGCCGCACATATATGGACTTGTCTGCGGCGGTGGTCTCGGGGTCGCAGTCCCGATGCGGCTTGGGCAGCGGCTGCGGTCCGCGGGTGAAGTCACGCACCGTCTTGTAGGCAGGCTTCGGCTCGCCGATCCTCCATTTGCCATCAGATGCTGCGGCGAGCCTCACCAATCCCATATTGGCTTCGAAGCCGGGAGCCCAGTAGGTCTCGTCGATCAGTTCGTAGATGTGCGCAGCCTCGACCTTGTACTTCTGGGTGAGTTCGCGAAGTCGCGTCATTGTCTGCTTGATGCCGTCGGCCTGCTGCCGCTCGCTGCGTTGACTTCCATAAGGATTGTTGAATTCGGTGACCCAGATCGGCTTGCCGTAGCCCGCGATTTCGCGGAAAGCCCATTCCGGGTCGTCGCCGTACATGTGCCACACAGAGATGTCCCAGGCGATCCCGTCCCGCTTCATCCGCGCGAACGCTCCGGTGTGGCCCCATCCGGCGGTGCCGATCGCCTTCCTGATGCCCGGATCGACCTCGGTCATGCCGTCGGACAGGCCCTTGAGGACGGCGCTCACCTTCACCCAGCGCGGACCGTAGTAGTCGAGTGCTCCCGTTCCTCCTGCCGGCCCCCATCCACATGGATATTGCGAGCCGTCGTCGCGTTTCTCGCATGGCTTGATGATGGCGTAGTTCTCCATCTCGTTGCCGAGTTCCCAAACGCGGATGTCGTTCTTGAACCTGGTGCCGAGGGTGACCGCCAGTTTCCGGGTCTTCTCGTAGAGCTCTTCCGGACTATCCTTGTCCAGATCGATGGCCGCAGGCGTGATGACGGGCAGGATCTCGATTCCTCGCGCCTTCCCGGCGTCGACGAGGTTGGCAAGCGTTTCTGCGTTGTCCTCGCTTGTAACGTTGACCCGGTACGATTTCAGGCCGAGATCCCTAATGAAATCGAGCTGCCTTTCGAGCGGGCTGCCCGGATAGGCAGTTATTGGATGGCCGTTGACGCCCCAGAGCAGATCGGCGGCGGAAGTAGGCACGACTGTCGCCAGCAGGCAGGCCGCGATGGTTGCGAAACGAAAGGACATGGACGAGCCTCCCTGTCGGGTTTCAGATTCAGGCTGGATAGTCGGGACTGCGGCCGCTGGAAGCAATCTGCCCATACGGGTGAACGGAGTGCTCGCGCTACCCCTTTCGGCGGTCGCGCTACCACCATTGGGAAGCACACCTCTGGTCCGCGTCTACCCTGGCAGGCCCGGAGCACGCACCATTGTGCAGCCGAGGGACGAAAGCCGGACCAACCCCTTCGGGCCGCTCCTCGGTTCTGCAAGTTCATGACGCTGGCGCGCCGGATCACCTCGGATAGGCTTCTAGCTTCTGGCTTCCAGTGGCCGCCGTCCCGACTGGCGTCTTGTGACCCTCCGAACGAGGTCGAGAGCTGGCCTTTCCACAAATACGTGTGTCAGCACACCAACAATAAGGCATAAGAATATAATTACAGGAGCGAAGACAGCTTGTGACATTCCTCCCACAAATGTCGACTTAATTACCCAGCCATATGCCATCATGGCGAAGACGTGCGTTAAGTAGAGGGCATAAGATGCATCGCCGAGCAGGACAGTTGCGCGGCCGGCTATTGATTGCGGTCGCTTAACCTCGAGAAATGCAGCCACTATCAAAGTTGCTGGAAGGCCCCATACGATGACCCGCGAACCGGGCAAAGCAGCGGGATGGGGTAGGAAAATCGGGGACACGATTATTATAAGAAACCCGAGCGCGCCGAGAGCCAACGGGGCTTTCCATTTCTTGCCAGCGGAAAAAAACAGTGCCAAAGCGATGCCGAAACAAAACTCCAGAACGAGGGGGCTAGAGAAGAAATCAGAGTATGTCGAATTCTGAATTTCTCTTCCTAACACAATTCCACCGATCATCAGCAATATCACAGAGATCGATGTCGAAAACATTTTTCCAACATTAAGACATATCGAAAAAATTATATAAAAATATAGTTCATAAGAAAGTGTCCATGCGACATAAACTAATTTATCTCCAGGGAGTATCAGGGCGGAGTTCAATATGGTATATAAATCTATATTTTTGTTCTTTAAGAAACCTATCGCAGAGATTGCAACAATGGCTGCACTGCAAATCCAGTACAATGGGAATATGCGCGTTGCCCGCTTGATAATGAAACGCTTCGGCGTGTCCGCGGCCTGACCGGGCGGAAAACTCACGTACACCATAATAAACCCGCTAATTACAAAGAACAGATCTACTCCTGCGGCGCCAGATGCTGTTATCCAGTCGGGACTGAACCGCCCAGCTTCCGATCCATTCGACATCTCGAGGGTATGGCGAACTATGACGCCAAAGGCGGCGATAGCGCGAAGTATTTGAAGCCCACTTAGATCGCGATTTTGCCGGTTCATCCCATTCCACCATATGAGAAGAGGGGTGCCCACCCTAAGTGCCCCCTGCGGTAATACAATTCATCCCTCCGGTGGATGGGGTTGGTGCTTTTTGCGTCCTATCTTATCCAGTCCGATCAATCCTGAACTGGCCAGGAAGTGGTCCGATCACGCGGGTAGTCGCCTCCCTGCTACCGCTTTAGTCGGTGGTCATTCCCTAGCCTATTGGACGTCCTGACCTTCAACCCGGTTTGTCGGACTATCCGTCGGCACGCAGGCGGCCGGGCCACCTGGAAAGGACACTCATGCTTTCGGTAAAACGCGCACTCTTGATGAGCGTGGGTGAACGCTACGTCCTGCTCGTGACGAATTTTGCCACTGCGGCCTTGGTCTCCCGTATATTGACACCCCAGGAGATCGGGGTGTCAGTGATCGGCATGGCTATCATGGCGACTGCCCTGTCTCTAAGGGAGTTCTCCAGTTCGAGCTTCCTCATCCAGCGCGAGGAACTCAGTCGCGAGGATATACGCAGTGCCTTTACGGTGATGTTCATCCTCACCGGGGTCATCGCCGCCACTCTCGTCGTCGCTTCCCCTTTGCTGGCTTCGTTCTACAGCGAGCCGAACCTCGTTCCCTACTTCAGGGTCATCTCGGTGTGTCTCTTCCTTGACACCTCTTTCACCTTGATAAACGCTCTCCTGCGGAGGGAGATGTCCTTCGGCAAGATCGCGGCCATCGACATAACGGGAGCTGTGGCGAACTCTGCAGCAACAATTGCGCTGGCATTGGCGGGCTTCAGCTATATGAGCTTCGCCTGGGGCTGGTTGATCGGCAGTGGTCTTGCCGCGGGCCTCGCCCTCGCCCTATGCCCCCATTTCTGGATGTTCAGGCCGTCCCTGGCCAATTGGCGCGGAATGATCTCATTCGGTGGATACAACGGCGTTATCACCATGCTTTTCCGCATCTTTGACGCCCTGCCCCTACTCCTGTTGGGCCGTGTCGTGTCGCCGAATGCGGCAGCCTTGTTCAGCAGGACGCTCTGGATCGGCCAGATACCCGACAAACTGGTCATCGGAGGTGCCGTGGCGGTCGTGCTGCCCGCCTTTTCAGCCGAGGTCAGGCAAGGCAGGGATTTGAAGCGTCCCTATCTAGCCGCCCTTTCCCTCATAACCGCGCTCCACTGGCCCGCGCTCCTCGTGCTGTCGGTTCTGGCGTACCCGATCGTGGACATCGTGCTCGGTCACCAGTGGACCGAAGCCGCACCCCTGGTGCAGGTCGTCGCAATCGCGCTGCTCTTTTCGTTCAGCTTCGAACTGAATTACCCCGTGATGGTTGCACTTGGAGCGATCCGCGACTTGTTCATCCGAGCACTGATCGTCTTCCCGTTTTCCGGTATTCTGCTCTCCGTAGCCGTCGTCTTCGGCGGCTTGCAGGCAGCCGCCTGGTGCATGCTGGTGACCGTTCCCTTCCAGGCATGTATTGCCCTGAGCTTCGTCCGGCGCAGGCTGGGACTGAAACGCAGGGACATCGCCGCAGCGCTATGGAAAAGTGCTGTCGTCGCCTTCGCGAGCGCGGCTCCTCCCCTCGCAGCCATCGGGATCTCCAGTTCCGGCTTCGGCCTCTCCAACATGGAAGCCGCTGCAGCGGCATTGTCGGCGTTCGGGGGGTGGTCCGCCGGATTGATCATCACCCGGCATCCCCTGCTTGATGAGATCATCAAGATTTTCCCGGCACTCCGGCGGGCACGGGTTTCGGTAGGTTGATATCGAAACTTGTCCGAGATCCCGCACCACCAACTCGCGGCAAATCAACGGGAGGACATGCTCAGACGGAGGACCTCAAACCGCAAGAAAGCCGTCCAATAGTCTCGAAATTTTGGTCCGATCCGCTCTCCTGCGCAATCTGTTGACCCTGTAGGGCAACCCCAGATACGCAGGAGGAATATTCAGACCGAGCTCTCCGCAGTTGCACGATATGCGGCCGAGTACAGACCGTTCCTTGCTGTCGATGCGATGTGCCACCGCCGGCAGGAACTTCTCCGGCCCCGTATAGTGGCGGATCAATGCCCGATCCCAATAGGCTGTCTGGAATGCGGACTTCTGCACGTTGAATTCCAAAGGAAGCGTCTCCCATGCCCCATTGGCGGCGATGTTGAAGGCGCATTGGTCGATATGGATGCATGACCCGTCCCAATAGGGACAAAAGTCCGCATGTTCCTTGACGGCGAAATCGTACCGTTCGGGAATTCCCGACCCAATCCATCGAGACACATTGATGGCCATAAAGCCGGAATTGAAGTAGCGCCGTTCGAGGCCGTGTCTGTCGCAGTTTTCGAAGAATGCGGGATTGTCGAAACCTGTGGATATGGAGAGGTCGGGCACGGCGGCGAGAGGTTGTGTCTTCGGGGCAGCAAGCGCCAGATCAAGAGGCGACATGGCAAGCGTATCATTGTCGAGGTAACAGACGACATCGTGTTCGCCCGAAACCGTGGCGATCGCCTCGGCTTTTTCATATGCCGTCGAGGTTATATGGCCGTGCCCGGATAGGCCCCGGTCGACCGTCGACAGGGTGTGGGTCGCCAGCCGATGGCCCTTTGCCTGGATGACCCTGAGCACCGCCGGCGGGGGCGCCGAGCGGAATCCGGATTGAACGATATGGATGTCTATTTCCCGCGAATGGCTCAATCCCAACGCCACGGCGCTAGCATAAGTCAGGTCATCGCGCCTGCCGTCAGTCAGATAAACGACACCGATGCGCCTTTCGGTCATGGGCTATCCTTTGCGCGGATGAAAGACGGCATCCGATCCGAGACAACGGATCCACATCGGCGGCCACATGCCAGACGTCGTTGTCAATGCTGGCCCCAGGCCTCCGCCAGGCGTGAGCGGATGTGGCTTAGCGGGTTGGGAACATGGGCCAGGTAGTCAATCGGCGGAATGTAGGCCAGGCTGGGCGAGAGTTCAGCCGCAAACCTGAGGAGATCAAAGCCGGCGGCCCGCTGGCCGCGGGCGATGTGTGACAGGCCGGACCAGTACGCACGCTTTCCAAGGTTTCGATACACATTCCGCCGCAGTTGTTCCACCCCGGGTACGCCTGCTGCATCGTTCGAAAAGAAACTGTCGAAGGCGATCTTCTTTTCGACCATGTCGCGCTTGGGATCTTGCCAGAATACCGCAGATATATTCGCGCCGTGTTCCCGCCTTATTCCATGGATCGCGTTCGTCACCGCCACTCTGCGATGCAGCGAGAGCCGCAAAAACATTTCCACGTCTTCGTTGTAGGATATCTCCGACCGGAAATGGCCGACCCGTTTGAGGTCGGAGGTTCTGATCAGCGACGCGCCGAACCCAAAAATAACCCTACTCGGGAGCGACCGCGCCAAAGCGTACGATTCCATTGACAGAAATCGCCAATCCCCTACGTCCGAATTTTCCACTATTGGAAAGGGCCGGTCCTCATGCCATGCCAGTTCGGCTCCGCATGCGAAAGAAACATCGGGTACCCGTTCAAGAACCGACAGGGCGCGGTGAAAACAGCCATCGACGAGCAAATCGTCGGCGCAAAGAATCACAACGTACTTGGAACTGGCCCAGTCTAGACCCTCATTCCACGAAGCGTGCAGCCCGAGATTTTTTTCACGCGCCACAAGCGTTATGCGCTTGTCCTGCCTTGCCAGTTTTTTTGCAACATCGACGCTATCGTCTGTTGAAGCATTATCTATGATCAAAATCCTGATATCTTCTACCTGCTGCCGAACGATGCTTTCGACGGCCTGAGGCAAGTAACGCCCGTAGCAGTAGTTTGGAATCAGAATGTCGACCATCGGCATTTATCAGCCCTCCAAATTTGTTGAGAGTGGAAGAATTTCTGTTTGTCTGTCAATCCTAACTTCGGGTGTTGCCTTCACGGATCTTTTCGTCGTCCATGTCAGCCTCCCCAGATTTCGCTTTAACGAGAGCGGCCAAGACACCGCACGTCGAAAACTTGCGTTCGGAAGAGATCTTCTTGGTTCATAAGTTGTCGCCTGTACTGCAGAACGCTTTCGCGAACTTGCTGCGCTCGCGCTTCCCGCTCTGCAAGGAGCGAGTCGAGCCGCGACTCAAGCCATTCGACGCTGAACGTTTCGACGTTGGCGCAAAAGGCCGATAGGCCCATGTCTGCGGCAAGCACGTCATGCTTTTCGAGGTATCCAAGAGATATGACAGGCAGACCCACCCGCAGGGCGCAAACAACATTGTGAAATCGGGTCGCGATGACGACGTCAGTGGTCTGCATTTGGGCCATGACGTCGTGGAGCGATGCAGACCGACTATAGATGACCCGGGCCAAGTCAGCCTCAGAAACCATGCCGCGGAGCCGCTCGATGATATCGACGACCGCGGCCTCGTCATTGTCCTGGCCCAGGATCAGTCGAACGGCGAAGCCTCGCATCACAATGCGTGCGACAAACTCCGCGAGCTTGGAAATGTACGCGTTATAAATTGCTTCACTTCCACCCGTGCGGCCACGGTAGTTCATGACGCCCACGCCAACGACGGTGGCCTCCGAAATCTCACGCTCGACTGTTGGAATTGGAAGACCAAAAGCAAGGTCGGGGAAAATCCGGTCGCTGGCAACATTGACTCCGAGGGATCGGATGAAATCGCGCGAAATTCCGTCACGATACGAACGGTATGAGGCGCAACGGGCTGCCCAGGCGAAGAACAGACGAGAGAGGGGGTGGTAAGCAGGCCCAGCCCCGACGCTCGCAAATGCGACGACGCAGCCGCGCAACCTCGCCATCGCCAACCATTTGAGAAAGCCGTAAGGCATTCCCAATGGTGTGTCGCTGAAATCATCGAACGCGCCGGTTCCGGGCACTACGACAGCATGAAAACCACGAAGTTTGAGGAAGGCCCGAATTAGTCCCCATATCCTGTATGGGACACGACCGAGCATGCGGTTCGCCCGGTCAAGCCAATGCGACTGGATGCCCGGCCGCGTCAATTTGATGGTCTTCAAGCCGAAGACCCTCTCGACGGTCTCGGGTCGTGTGCAAATCACGGCAAGCTCGGCCTCTGGGCAGATGCGCCTCAGAGTGTCGATCATTGCCTCAAGCGAACCGTCATTGCCGAAGTTACCGACGCCGAACTGCCCTATCAGGCCAATCCGAAGTCGCCTTGTGCTCCGCGCCACACGCGCAAGGTCGGAGCCCTTGGTCCGTCGTTGCTCTTGGACATGACGTCCAAGCAAGGTTTCAACTTGCGCATTTTGGGATTGCATAGCGAACCGTTCGCTCTCGATTTCAGTGAACAGAAATCCACACCCATTCTCGGATGAGGTGCCAACACACCCGTCATTGAATGAATGCTAATGACCCCTAGTATAGAACCCAGTACTCGTTTCCTCGCTTCACCTTATGGGCAGGACAACACACCTTTTTGGCTGAGGCAGCGCTTTGGGAGGCCTCCCTAAGTCAGGTTTGTCGAAGCTTCCAGCGACGGCTTCGAAGAGCAAGGTCGGTCCCTTCATAGGGTTCCTGCCGCAGACCGGTTGCCGCTCAACTGTCGAACTCCCCGAAATCGGCGTCGACCTGAATCATGAGTTCGAGGTATTTCCACGCTATCCACCGCCAGGAATAGCTGCTCGCCCTCGCGTGCCCCTTAGTAACCAACCGCTGCCGCAAGTCTGGGGCGAGCATCAGCAGGCGGACGGCTTCAGCCCACGACTGGACGTCGTCGGGATCGGCATAGAGAGCCGAATCCTCGCAGATTTCGGGAAGACATGGCGAGGTCGAGGCCACGACCGGGCAGCCCGAAGCCATCGCCTCGACCGCCGGCAGCCCGAAGCCCTCGATCCGTGACGGGAACAGGAAGCACAGGGCGCCTTCGAGCGCCTTCTTGAAGTCGTCGTCCCCTATGCGGCCAGGAAGGACGATGTTTCCGGGCATTTGCGGGATGTACCTCAGGAGCGTGGCCTCGTCGACATCGCCTGGCATCCACAGGTCAAGACCCATCGCGTCGAGGTGTGGGGCCAGCCTGGCGAGAAGCCCCATGTTCTTATATTCCTGGTCCCGCCTCCCCAAGCAGAGGACATACGGCCTGCTCCGGTCGACGGCCAGAGTTGATCTCGCCGCATCCCACCGGTTCGCATGGTCGCTGCCGTTGTAGGTGACGACGATGTTTTCTTCTGGCGCGATTCCGAACTTGATCAGATGGCTGCGTGAGAGTTGCGAGACGGTCGTGATGCGGGCGGCCTGCCTGCCAAGTGCCGGCAGGATCAAGCGGTGCGCCCAGCGGAATCCTCGCGCGTAGCTCGACGGCATGAGCCTTGTGTGCATGTCATGGATACACGCGATCTGGCGCCTCAGTGCGACGGGAGCGAGATTGCAGAAGCTCAGCAATCCTCCAGGCACATGCCAGGGCAACTGCGCCTGCACCCAAAATTGCGGCAGTCGCGGCCTGCTGAATTCAGGAACGACCCGGACGGGGATGGCATCGAGGCGCAAAGGTTCCGAAAGCGGACGCGGCACCACGAGATCAATCTCCAGGTCGCGACCGAGCGGATGCCCTTCTGAAATGAGGGCGTCGAGAGCCAAGGTGACCTCGCGGGCGTAACGGGCCACACCGGTTGGCCGAAGCGTCGTGAAGTCTCCATTTATCGTCCAGCGCCGTCTCGGCGCTTCCCGGTCCGCGCACACCGCAGCGGGATGGCCGATCAGGAAGTCGGCGCCGGCGACAGCGGATCTGGCCAAGGGCGTGTCGGCACGGTGTCTGTTCGCCGGCCAGGCCGATCTTGGTTGCGGCGACTCCCTCGTATCGAACCCGAGCTTGGCCATGTCCAGCTTCCCCGACCTTCCGGCACCCTAGGCAGACTAGCATTCCCAGGAACACCAAGGCCCTTAACCGTTCGAGGTAGGTACGCTGTCCGACGTCGCCAATCCGGATGATTGCCACTTAGCCGAATGACCCGATGGCCATGGTGACCTGGCGTCTTGACGGTTCCACACTGAAAGTTCCAAGGGGGGACGACATGGCGCGACGTTGGACGATCAATGGGCGGTTTCTTTCGCAGCCGACAACAGGCGTTCAGCGTTACGCGCGCGAGGTCGTGCGCGCTCTCGACACCTTGTTGGCCGAGCAGAACCCGCTGACCCGCGGCCTCGAGCTTGCACTGCTCCACCCTCCAGGGTCCGGAGACTTCCCCCTGGCTTGCATCGAGCGTCGGGAGATCGGCGGCATGAACGGGCATGCCTGGGAACAGGTGCAGCTCCCCTCATCCCTGGATGGCAGCGGACTGCTCAGCCTCTGCAACACAGGGCCGCTGCTTTCCCGCAAGCATATCGTCTGCGTCCATGATGCAAACGTCTGGAATGCCCCGCAGAGCTATTCATTTGCCTTTAGACTTCTTTACAGGAATCTGTTGCCCGCCCTCGGCAAGACGGCGTGCGGTATTTCGACCGTTTCCAACTACTCCTTGGATGAACTGGTTCGCCGCGACGTCATCCCGGCAGAGCGGGCTTTCGTGGCGCCGAACGGCCATGAGCATGCCTTGCGGTGGGAGCCTGAACACTCAGCACAGACGCGGCTGGCGGCCTCGCGGGAAACCGTTGTCCTGATCGGCAGTGCCGCACCTCACAAGAATCTGGATCTCCTCCTGAACATGGCTGATCGTCTTGGCGAAGCCGGACTCAGAATCGCGATTGTCGGCATGTCGGATTCGCGCGTCTTTAGGTCAGGATCCGCCAGGACCGAAGCGCGAAACATCCACTGGCTCGGCCGCATTTCGGATGGCGAGTTGGCGGCCCTCCTCGGGGACTCGCTATGCCTGGCTTTCCCCTCGCTCACGGAGGGCTTCGGTCTCCCAGCCCTCGAGGCGATGGCCGTCGGCTGTCCTGTCGTGGTTTCAGACCGCGCCAGCCTGCCTGAAGTCTGCGGCAATGCAGCGCTGTTTGCATCCCCAGACGACCAGGACGCATGGTTCGACAGTTTCGTGCAGCTTCGCACTTCTCAGGCCCTGCGCGCTCAGATGATGGGCAAGGGAAAGGCGAGAGCCGCGGAATACAGCTGGAGGGCGACGGGCCTGCGTTATCTCCAGGCGATGGCGGCCGCAGACGGCGTCGATACGGAAACGAAGATCGTCAGGGCTCCCGAATTCACATGATCTCGTGAAGTGCCTGGACGGCGTCCAGCGATTCCAGGATCGCGCGGTCGAAGTTCTCTTCTGAAAAACGTCCTGCATTTCTGGCGCAAGCGCGCGGCGCAATGGCATGGCTATTCTCTTCGAACCGTTCCACTGCCTGCTTGAGGTGATCGACCGTTTGAGCCTTGAACAGCACTCCTGTCGGCTCGGAGGATGATCCTAGCCGCTGTACGATGTCGACGGCGCCGCCGCGACCGAACGCGACCAGCGGCGTCCCGCAGGCCTGTGCCTCGGCCAGCGCTATGCCGAAATCCTCGCAGCCCGCAAACACCATCGCCTTCGCCCGCGCCAGCGTGTCCACATAGTCTTTCCGGGGCAGGTAGCCCGAGAAGGTGACGTTGGGACCGGCAAGCGCCCGCAAGCAGGCTGATTGCTGCCCTTCGCCAACGATGACCAGTCGCCGCGACGGCATTTCGTTGAAGGCCCGGATGACAAGGTCGGTGCGCTTGTAGGGGGCGAGGAAGGACGCTGAAACGTAGTAATCGTCCTTATCCTCCACACAAGGCAATTCGCCCAGTGTGACCGGGGGGAAAACGACGCGCGCCTGTCGCCCGTAAATGTGCTGGATACGGGAGCGGACATAATTCGAGTTCGCCAGCATCAGGTCCGGACCGTGCGCGGTTCTCGTATCCCATGTCCTCAGGCGATGGAGCATGTAGCGATAGAGCATTCCCTTGGGGCCGAAACCAAGCCGTCCCTGCTGAAGATAGGAAAATTGTTCATCCCAGGCGTAGCGGACGGGACTGTGCACATAACACAGATGCGGCTGGTCCGGCCTGGTGATGACGCCGCGCGAGAAGGCGGCCGACGACGAGATCACCGCGTCGTAGCCCGTCACGTCGAATTGCTCGATCAGAAAGGGACAGAAAAAGAAGAGGGATCGATAGAATTTATGGACCATCGGTATCCGGTTGGCCGCAGACGTATGGAATTCCACGTCGTGGAAATATTGCTCCTTCACCTCTTGTGGCAGGAAATCGAAAAGCGTGAAGACCTCGGCGTTGGGGAACTGCTTGCAGATTTGCGCAAGAACCCTTTCCCCTCCCCGGAAATTCGGGCACCAGTCATGAACGATCGCTATCCTGGCATTGCTGTCGAAGCCGGGCCCCGGCGCGGCCGGCAATTCTTCGATGGATACATCGATCTTGGCAGCGACGGCCAAATCGGAAGAGCGTTCGTGGAGCATGGTTCCCCCTAGCCTCATAAGGCTGGCAGTCTCCATTCCATGTCGTTGCTCCGGCAAGCTGTCCGATCGGCTACACACCGCTACGGGCGCATGGCCATCTAATACTTGCGGATGTGGTCCGTCACCGGGATACTCCGAAAGCCTGTGTCCGGCGGTAGGCCAGGCTCCTCCCGTCTCCTTTTATGCAGGCTGTGTCGGTCCACTCGTCGGTCTAGGTTTCGGCGGAACCGAAGCTGGATCGAGCATGAGACTCATAGTGATCATCCCGACGCTTGGCCGCAGCGGACAGGTCGGGCGTTTGCTTGGATATTTGGGCGGCCAGACGAGGCTTCCTGATGAGGTCATAGTGTCGGCGCCCGACGCCTCGCATGTCGACCTGCCGGAAAGCTGTCCTTTCCAGGTGTCACTCGTTTTCGGACCGAAAGGACTGGCTGCCCAGCGGAACAGGGCTCTCGTACCTTCCCTGGGGCGCTTCGACATCATCACATTCTTCGACGATGATTTCGTTCCGTCCGCCGAATATCTGCAGCAGGTCGAGAAAGCTTTCGTGGAAAATGACGGATGGGCGGTGGTGATGGGCACGGTCGTCAGGGACGGTGCCACGAATGCTGGCCTCACCTGGGAAAATGCCGAAGCCGCCTTGCGGGAAAACGAGGGCAAAAAACATGATGGACCGCCGGTGGTCGACCATGTCGGAGCATACGGATGCAACATGTCCTTGCGTTCCTCGCTTGTGGGCGATTTGCGCTTCGACGAGCGCCTCGTCTTGTACGGCTGGCAGGAAGACATCGACTTCACCAGCCAAATGAGATCCAAAGGCCGCGTGGTCTGCGTGACCGCGATCACGGGCGTCCATCTCGGTATCAAGACAGGGCGGGTCAGCGGCGAGCGGTTCGGCTACTCCCAGGTTGCGAATGCGATCTATCTGATCAGGAAGGGCTCCGTTCCGGCCTCTTTCGCTCTTCCGCTGATGTTCAGGAATATCGCCGCGAATCTCGCAAAGAGCCTGCGGCCTGAGCCGTATATCGATCGCAGGGGCAGGCTCAGGGGTAACATGCTGGCGATCCGGCACATCGCCATGGGACGAATCGAACCCGAATACATCCTGAAAATCTGAAGGTGGGAAGACAATGCGGAAATGGCTTGTGACAGTGGCGGCGGCTTCATTGGCGGCGGCTGCCTGCCCCTTGCCGACGGTGGCTGCCGAGTACCTCTTCGGACCTCAGGACAAGGTCAGGCTCAAGGTCTACGAATGGCGCGCATCACGCGACGTGATCTTCGAATGGACGGCTCTCAACGACAGTTTCGTCGTCGGTGCCGACGGCACGCTCTTCCTTCCATTTGTCGGCCAGATACGCGCGCAGGGCACCGCCCCCGGCGACCTCGCCCGCGCGATCGGCGACCGCCTGATGCAGCACATGGGCCTCGGCCGCCAGCCGGATGTCGCTGTCGAGATTGTCCAGTACAGGCCGTTCTACATTGTCGGCTACGTCACGCAGCCAGGCGAGTTCCCCTACAGGCCCGGGCTGACGGTGCTGCAGGCGCTGGGAATCGCCGGCGGCCTGCGAACACGCGAGGAAGACATGTCGAGGCTCGAGCGTGAAGTCATCGTGGGTCAGGGCGATGTGGGTTTGTTGGCGCTGAGCAACGTCAGTCTGCTCGCCCGCAAAGCACGGCTGGAATCAGAACTAGCTGGCAGCGACGACATCGCCTTCCCTGCGCAACTGAAGGACAGAGCTTCGAACGAGACGGTCGCGGTGGCGATGGAGCAGGAGCGCAAGATCTTCGCCGTCCGCAAGGACGCCATGGCGACGCAACTCCGTGCCTTGCGCGAACTCAAGGATTTCCTCGAAAAGGAACTGACCTCGCTCGGCCAGCAGATGGCCTTCCACGACCAACAGATCGAACTTATCCAGAAGGAACTCGCGGGTGTTTCGGCCCTTGTCCAGAAGGGGCTGGCGGTTGCACCGCGGGAACTCTCTCTACAGGGAACGGTCGCACAGATGCAGAGCGACAGGTTGGTTGCCGAGACCTCGCTCTTGCGAGTCAGGCAGGAGATAAGCAAGACCGACATCGAGATCCTCAACCTCGGCAATAGCCAAGCCAGCGAAGTCGCTGCTGCCTTGCGCGAGACGCAACTGCAGCTCAATGAAGTGACCAGCAAGGCCAACACCGCGGTGCAGTTGTTGCACGATACCGAGGTCACGGCCCCTGCTCTGCTCGCCCTTAGAGAGCGCGCCGAAAGGGCCAAGCCGATCTTCAAGATCGTGAGGACGACGGACAGCGGCTCGCAAGAACTCACGGCTGAGGAAACGACGCCGATCGAGCCAGGCGATACCGTGAAGATCGATATCCCCCCCCCGCCGTCCGGCTTGGCTGCCCTACCTACAGGCGGCAGCGTGCAGACAGAGACGCTCCCGATTCAGCGCACCAATTGATCAAGCTTGGATGATTCAGTGAGGTCCGCAACTCGCCGCACCCATTGGCGTGGGCTTTGGAAGCTGAATTGCGGCCGGAAGTCGCCTGGAAGCACGAAGAACACAAGGGCGCAAGAAAACTGGGGGCGATGCTTAACCGCATCATCTGCGCAATACCCTGGCACTTGCCATGCACTTTGAGGCCGCATATCAGTGAGCACACGCTGACGAAACCTTCCCTGCCGCAGTGAGGCAATCAGTCCTGCGGGTATCACTGGAGATTTCGGTGCTCATGAGTGTAGTGGCTGTGTCGGCGGCGGGCGTTCTGATGGGACTGCGGTTCAAGGCTCCCGCCCTGATCGCGGCGACTGCGCTGCTTGCGATCGGAAGCTTTGCCTGGAATGGCCTTGAGATGCCCGGCCATGTGACCGTCACCAAATTCCTGATCCTCGCATTCGTAATGGCTTGCGCCTACATCATCGGCCTGTCCCTGTCCATTCACTGGAAGCGGACGGCAGGGTGACCGGTCGGGACTTCAGGAAGCCCTGTCGAAGCGCATCACTGCGAAAACGGTCCTGAACAAGATCACGATGTCGAGCCAGACCGACCAGTTCCGCACATACTGGCTGTCCAATGCCACGCGGTTGGCGTAGTCCATGCTGCTTCTTCCGCTCACCTGCCACAGACCGGTGAGTCCCGGCCTTGTCCGAAGGTATTCCCCCAAGTGGTCGCCGTAACGTTTGAGTTCGTCCTTTACGATGGGCCTCGGGCCCACGCAGCTCATGTCGCCGCGGATGATGTTGAAGAGCTGGGGGAGTTCGTCGAGGCTAGACTTACGAAGCATCCCTCCCAGGAGCGTGACGCGGGGGTCGTTCCTGATCTTGTGGGTTTCCTCCCACTCCTTGCAGACATGAGGGTTGGCATCGAGATATGCTTTCAGAACTTCTTCTGAATTGGCAACCATCGAGCGGAACTTGTAGCAATCGAACGGCTTTCCACCGAACCCGATACGGCTGTGCGAGAACACTGCCGGGCCTCCTGCCGTCATCCTGATCAGCAGGGCAACGACGATCATCACTGGCGCAGCCATGATAAGCGCCGTGCCCGCTATGGCAAGATCCATGATCCGCTTCAGGAGACCTCCGATAGGAGGGATCGTCATTCCCGCCCTGATGGCGGGCGACAGGTCTGTCAACACCGCCCCGGCACTATTATGGTCGGGCGCGGAAACAACGTGCAGGACTGCCGTCCGGCTGTCAGCCGCCACGGGTAGAGATGGCTGAACCCAGATCGGCGTTCCCTGATGCGACTCGAAGGCGTTTGTTGTCATGGGACGATTGCTGTTCGAATTGTTCTCGACACTCTTCCAAGGTCGGGGCTTGTCGGCAAGAAAGGCAAAGGAGGTAGCGTGACGCTCCGGGGCTATTCCCCTAATCCCAAGGAATGATCCCCTACACGCTTTTGCGACTTCCGAAGGAGGAATATCTCGCCACCAGTTTCATGCTCTGCGGTGCTTGGACTTCATCGCGCGGGCCTTCGTCAGCAGCACGCCAAGGATGGGCGTTCTGCCGGCCTGCAACGTCCTGACAAGTTCCCGCAGCGTTTCGACATGTGTCTTGCCCCACTCGGCAACGACTACGACGCCGTCCAGGACGGATCCGACAATCAGTTCGTCAGCTCCCGAGGCAAGCGTCGGCAGGTCCAGGATGACGATGTCGTAGGCGGCAAGTTCGGAAGCGGCAAGGTCGCGAGTGGTCAGCTCCAAGAGGAACGCCTCCATATTGCTTGGTGACAGCAGGCGCCTGGCGTCCACGACCGAACTTGGAAGCACGTCGAACGGCCGCCCAGGAGCGCGGACGATGTTGAGCCGGACAGGGTCCTGGCACGGTTTGTCGAGGGCGCCCGATGGGCCGAGCAGCCGCGTGGTCATGGTCGGTCGCCGGACGTCGGCGTCAATCACCAACGTCTTCAGGCCGGACCTCGCGTAAAGCGTGGCAAGATTGCTGGCGACCGAACTCTTCGAACTGTCGTTGGATACAGCGGTCAACCCAAGTAACTTGATGGGGCGGCTGGTTTCCGCAAGGCTGATTTCGGTTCGCGCTTTCCTGAGGCTGTCGCTGTATCGGGAGTGCGGATATTTTGCCACTTCGTCGACGCGGCCGGATTCCCTTCTCCTGCTGGTGTGCGGCAGTTCTCCGACGCATTCGACACCCAGGTTGTCCCGGATGTGTCTTGGCGACCTTATGGTCCAGTCGAACGTATGCCTCGCAAACGAAAGTCCAATGCCGAGAATGAGCCCGGCAACCGCCCCGAAGGCCAGCATCAACTTCGGCTTTGGAGCGCTCGGATAGAGCGGTGCCGTCGCAACCGTGATCACTCTTGCGTCGGCGACCGGGTACGACTGCTGGCTTACCGAGTTGGTGTATGCCTGCAGGAAGCTCTCGTACATCTTCTGGTAGGTTTCGGCAGTCACCTCAAGCTCTTCGAGCGTTGGCACAGCGCCCGCCCCATCTTCCCCTTTGGCTTCATCCCCGACACTGTAGTCGTGCCGTGAACGGAATTCCTGCGCTTTCGCCATGGCTTCGTTCATCTGGGTGCGCAGTTGCTGAAGGCGCATCTCGAGCCACGCGCCGCCTTCCTTTGCCGCTTCGGCCTTGGTTTCGATCTGCTCACGCACGAAGGCATCGGCCGTGGCGTTCGCGATCCTGGCTGCACCCTCGGGATCGAGAGAGGTGAAGGATATGTCTATCGCGTAGGAAACGCCGACTCTGCGGATGTCGAGGCCGTTGCTGAAGATCAATATGGTGCGCCGGGCCTTTTGGTAATCGGTCAGCGTCGCAGGCGTTTCAGGCACGCCTATGCCGAAATACTCCCAAAGCGAGGTGAACCGGGCGCTTTTGCGGAGCCCGGAAGCGTCAAGCAGGACTGCTCCTATCCTCCTGAATCGCTCGGCCAAAATCGGAGCCTGCGAACGGTTGAACTTGGGGTCGTCGGCAAGTTTCAACTGGTCGAGGACCATCGCAGCGATCTTTTCCGACTGCATCACTGCGATCTGGCTTTCCACCTGGGCGGTGTCCAACGACAGATTTACTTCGCCGCCCTCCTGCAGGTGTTGCGGCAATTTGGGCTCGATCAGGATCCGCGCGCTGGCGGTGAAAGTTGGGTCGGTGGTCAAAATGTAGAACCCGACCACCAAGAGAGCCGCGGCAAGGCAGGCGATGACGGTTCCAATATAGTGCCGCAGAAATGCAGTTATGTCAGAGAGGCCAATGAACTCCTGGCCGGCGGACGCCTGCTGGTCCGTTGCCGAAGGCCATTGATTGGGGAACATACGGTTCATTCAGCTTCTCCTGCAGGCGTGCGGGAAAATCCTGCGCGCACGCCGTCCCCATGCAGGCGGTCGATGACATTCGGCCGATGTTTTCATTGAAAGCCGCGGCCCCGCGATCTCAGACTGCCGCGAAAGGTTACGCCTGCGCCCCGGAAGGTAAACGCCGCCAATTGGCGTACGAGCCCTACGCCCTATGGGAAGGGAGAATGCGCGGCAGCCCTGCTCTCGTCCTGTCGACAAAAGACATCTGCTGTTCCAGCAAGACCTGCCGTCCGCGGTTGAGTGCCAGGTTCCGCGCAAGGGTATCGATCCGCGCCGACACGCGTTCGGGGCTCTCGCCATTTTCCATCGCCTCCATAGCGAACGCGGCGCAGTCCGTCACCCTTTCCACGGACGGACGGAGTGCCGCAGATTCCCTCTCGATATCCACTTGAATGACCTTGAGAAGGCGAGCCAGGCGACGGAACCGCCTTTCGTCGACATCCTCGCGGAACGGGAACCTGAATGCGGTCAGCGGCATGTTGCAGCCCACCTTTCTCGTCAACGCCCGAGCAGGACGCACATTCCAGAATACAAGACCCCCATGCCAGGACGAGACATCCTTTCGGCCGTCGGCGGGCATGCTCCTATTGGATGAGGGGGTGCGAACCAGGGCGTTAGGGCTACTCGAATTCATGAAGGCGGCCGCCTGCGGCGCGTGTTACGACTGTTGGCGCTAACTGCGGAGCGGAAATCGTGACCGTGAACATAGTCGGACAAGCCAGTCCAAACACATTCGCCTTCGAAACAAGTGCCCTGATCAAGCCACAGGCTTTCGAGAATATGACGCGCGCTGGTGGTTCGGGCAGCCAGACTCGGAGAAAGAACCAGAACTCAATCTGATGGGCGTTCAGGCGATCGGTATGGGGCTCGGCACCTTGATCCGACGAATGGGTGTAGGCCCCGACATCGTCACAGGCCATGATTTCCGCAGAGAGGAATTGGACCATGTCTGACCGGATCGTAAGTTTTGTCATGAGCGGGGGCGTCGGCTCGCGGCTGTGGCCGCTCTCGCGCGAAGACAACCCCAAGCAATTCCACGATCTTTCGGGTGATGGTTCTATGCTTGCCAACACTGTTCGTCGCCTCAAGGCGCGGCCGGACGGAGAGACGCCGATCTACCTGATAGCCTCCGAACGGCATGCCGAGCGCGTTATCTCGGACATAGTACCGCTCGGCCTGAACGGCGGCAGACCGATCTTCGAGCCGGTCGGCCGCAATACCGCGGCCGCCGTTGCCCTAGCCACCCTGCAGACGATCTCCGAATATGGGGCCGACGCGCTTGTGCTCGTGGTCCCCTCCGATCATCAGATATCGACGACAACGCAATTCTGGGAAACCGTCAAGGCCGGCGTGCCTGCCGCCGATTCAGGAAAGATCATCGTGTTCGGCATCAAGCCGACGCATCCCGAAACCGGATACGGCTACATCGAGGCCACGGCAAATGCTGACGGAGTAGCCTCGGTTTCGCGCTTTGTCGAAAAGCCAAACGCCAAGACAGCGCGCAAATACATGTCTTCGGGACAATTCTACTGGAACGCCGGCATCTTCCTCTTTCGTGCCGACACCATGCGGGAGGCTTTTCTCGATTTCCAGCCCGACATCTGGGACACCGCGGAACGGGCCTACAAGGGCGCGCGGACCGACGTCTCGGGCCTATACCTGACACAAGGCTTCTACCTGGCTGTCCCCTCGACCTCGATCGACTACGCGGTCATGGAGCATGCGCGCGACATCGCAATGGTTACGGCCTCGTTCCGCTGGACCGACCTTGGCTCATGGCAATCCCTAATGGAGGCCAGCCCCACGGACAGCAACGGCAATGTCACAATGGGCGATATCGTCGCCATCGATTGCCAGGGCTCTTACTTCAGAAGCCAGGGCAGACTGCTGACCGTCGTCGGGATAAAGGATGTTGCGATCGTGGCGACGCCAGATGCGGTATTCGTCGCACCCGTCAGCCACAGCCAGAACGTGAAAAAAATCGTCGAACAGCTGGAGAAGAGCGGACGCCTCGAAACGAAATTTACTGCCTCCGAAGACCGGATCATCATCAGTGGCTCATGGCGCAAGCGCGTGGAGCACTGGCTCTTCGAAGAAACCCTGCCGCTGTGGTCCACCGCTGGCGTCGACGATGTTTACGGCGGCTTCCATGAGGCCCTGGGCTTCGATGCGAGGCCATTGGGCAAACCCAAGCGCATGCGCACTGCGGCTCGCCAGATTTACGCTTTCGCAGTCGCCAAGGAACGTGGCTGGACTGGTCCGGCGGACAAACTCATCAAACACGGTATCGACTTCATCGCAAGATTCGGCCGCACGAACCGCGGCGGGTGGGTGCGAACTCTCAATGCCAACGGCAGCGTGGCCGACCCGACCGAGGACGCCTACGACCATGCCTGCGTGCTCCTGGCGCTGGCTCAAGCTCACCGATGCGGACACCACGATGCCCTGGAACTGGCACAACAGACGTTTCGTTTCATCGACGCCCACCTCGAGCACGACAGTCTGACCGGGTTCCTCGAGAGCCCCGGCTGGAACGGTGCGCGGTCTTCGAACCCACACATGCACATGCTGGAATCATTTCTTGCCTGGTATGGCGCCACGGGCGACCGTGAATATCTGCGTCGGGCAGCACGCATCATCGATCTCTTCAGGAGCCATTTCTTCGACCAGGAAAGCTGGACGGTTGGGGAACATTTCGACGCCGATTGGTTGCCGTTGCAGGGAGATGAAGGACAGTGGACCGAACCGGGGCATCACTTCGAATGGGCTTCGCTCCTTGTCGATTTCGCACGAGCGAGCGGCCAGAAAGACTTGGTCGCCTACGCAAGGAAGCTCTATTCATCGGCAGTCGCCAGTGGATTGAACCGGGCAACAGGTCTGGCTTTTGCTGCCGTATCGCGGCAGGGAATCCCTCTCGACCGGCTCTCCCGCAGCTGGCCGCAATGCGAAGCCGTCAAGGCAGCCGTAGCCTTGGATGGCATTGGCGGGCCTGACCTGAAAGCTGAGATCGAAGCCCGTGTCGCGCGCCTGTTCAGATGGCACATCGATCCCGCGCCGCTTGGCTTGTGGATCGACAGGATTGACGAACGCGGAAGGTCACTGGCAACGGAGGTGCCGGCGAGCATCTTCTACCATCTGGTGACGGCCTTGATGCAGTATCTGGACAAGACCGCAGGCCAAGTCGAACCTTTCCCGCTTCCTGCTTCGGACGTGAGCAAGACGGGTTTGAGGCAGGTACTGGGTCGCTCCTGACGCGACGATCCTGAGATACGGTGTTCGTGCCGAACCGTGGTTGGCGAAGGTCGTCTGCACCGAACCTTGACGACCGCAGATATCGGCTCGTGGCGTGGCCGCTAAGGCACAGCCTTGGCCGCGCGCACCGGCAACGCTCGCTTTCCCTCGGTCGTTGGCCGCCGTGAGGCTGCCGGTGCTGCCAGGAGTTCCGAGGCAATGAATATCAGGTTCTCGCCGTTGACGAGGCTGTCGATCTTCCTTCCGCTCAAAAGCGAGTAGACGAAAGTGAGGCAGCCTCGGCCGGGAAACATAAAGTCGTGTGGTTCCACGATGATGCACGGCACATCCTTGAGGACCTTGCCGCAGTCTCGCGTTGCCTCCAGCTCCGCGCCTTCAATGTCCATCTTAAGCATCAGCAATTTCGCCTTGGGCAGTCTGGCAAGAAGGCCCCGTAAGGTGACCGACGGCACGCCTTCTCCGTCTGACACGCCCCGTGCCCACGATGGGCGCTCGCTGTTGACGAGTGCAACTTCGCCCTCGTGGCACCAGAGTGCGCCGTAAACAGACATGATCCGCTCTAGACCGGCGCAGTTCGAGAGTAAGACTTCATGCGTTTGGCGATCCGGTTCGATGGCCATCACCACAGCATCAGGATACTGGTCTCTGAGGAAAATAGACGAGTAGCCAACGTTAGCGCCGGCATCCACGATAACGGGTATGATCCCGCTCCGTCTCCATCCTGCCGCGAGCCGGTTGAGCGCGCTCTGCCCACCCTTTCCAATTTCATATTCGCCGTGCCCAAAAATTTGTGACATGACAAACAAGTCGCTGTCGGTAGGCCTGATCAGCAATTCATGATCGCCACAGCGAACTTTCATCGCCGAGCCGATCCCGAGTGCGCGGCGAAGCAATACTGAGACCAGTTTCCTCCAGCCGATAGCGCGCGCGAGGCCGTCAATGTGATAGAGCTTGGCGTAGAACGTCCGGTTCATCGTCGCAGTATCACCTGAGGGTGCACCAATCTCCATACAGCCTTAGGGAGTAGCCAGGCCGGCTTACCACCGAAGCAAATTGCCCGCACACAACCCCCGCATGCGCATTCCTGCCATCATGCCCCCCACGGTTCGGTCATAGACATGCTTCTTCCTGCGCCGCTTATCAGCAAGGTACCCAAGGTGATAGGGACGTGGTAGCTACGGCAAATTCGGTAGCCCTTGCCTCTGTGTCGCTGCCGCAAAGCGGGATAGTATGCTTTGGGAAGATGCCTGTCGCGACATTGAACGACCTCTCCCGATCATGGAAATGCGGTTAATTCGTCAAGGCATGTAACTTGAGACATGAACCATCTTGTCCGAACGGTTGAGACCAGCGATGGGCAAAAAAAAAGTCCGTGCCAGACCCAGCAGTGACCTTCTGAAGCTGCTTGCCACAAGGCCAAGAGCGGTGGCGCTTGCCGCGCTGCACGTGAGTGAATCCATGCTGCTGGAACTCGAAGCATCCGAGCTGTTGTCAGCAGCAGAGATTAGAGGGCTACTTAAGGACGCGTCGATGACGTTACGAAATGCCGCCGAGCAAGTGGACAATCGTAGCTGCCTCATCGCCAGCGAAATAGTTGATTCCATGCGGGAAAATTTCAAGAGAAATAAGACTTAAACCGGTCGCCCATCGGCCGACCGGGAAACCTGTTATCTTCAACCGAAATTGCCACGTCATCGATAGTGCATTGGAGGATACTCTTCACATCAATTTTAATGTACGGTGTATGGGAGGGAGGTAGTTCGGGCAGTAGTTGGGCGGGGTTGCTTCTGAATGATGCCACATCCATTTTTGCGCGTGAATGAAAAAAGCCTGTCGTATGAGGACGATACGGCGCTAATAAAAAGGCTGGGATTCACGCCGAAGCGCTATCTGGCGGAGACGGTCATCGTCAATCAGGGCGAGGATTGCGATCGCATGTTCATTGTCGAGTCGGGCTGGGGGTGCCTTTCTCATGAACTTGCCGGCGGGCAGCGACAGATCCTAGATTTTGCACTGAAAGGCGACATCGTCCTACCTCAGTCCTACTCGGGCAGGGCTCTTGAAACGTTTGTGGCTCAAACCGAAATTTCAGTTCTGGTGGCTTCGACCAAGACATTTACCGCTGCGGCCATGCAGTCGCCCCATCTGTTCTCCCTTGTTCTCGAAACCCTCGTGCACAATGCAGCGGTTGTCGCTCAACATCTCACCAATGTGGGACGACGCAGCGCCTTGGCGCGGACGGCGCATCTCTTCCTCGAACTGATGACGCGTCTGGAACGAATCGGCTCTGTCACGCGCAACAGCTATGAATGCCCTCTCACCCAGTACGATCTGGCGGACGCACTGGGACTCACTCCCATTCATGTCAATCGGATGCTGCGGGAACTGCGCGAGCGCAAGTTTCTCGAATTTCGGCAGGGCCACGTTCGTGTGCTCGATCAGCAGGGCCTGACTAAGTTTGCTGGATTCGAGCAGGAATATGTCGACGGTTGAGACGTCCCGGCATGCGATGGCAAGCAATCTTGCTCCCCGGTAGCGGCCATCGGGCAAGATCGAGGACGGGCTTTCCCGGGCAAGCATCCACTTTCCGGCGGCGGATCTGTTCCGTCTGGCCCGCTCCCTATCCCGACTGGCGTCCGCCGGCCAGGCGCCGGCCAATTCAATCTCGGTTTCTTGGCGCGATCTCTTCGCGGTTGCCTAAGCGACACCGTCCTTGGCGTTCCGCTGCAGCGGCGAGTCCGCTCGGCCCAATTTGAGGACCACAATCAGGAGCGAGAATTGGTGCTCGCTGCTCGGATCCTAAACAGAGCGTAGCTCTTCCACCAGACCTATGGCCCCCGCAGAGCCAGCCTTCGAGGCAAAATATGAGAGTTCATTCGCGGCTTCCTGAACACCCTGCGCAAATGCTCGCTCGAGCCAAAGGCGGCCTGCTACCGGGTTGTGTTCCCCGGCACGACCATTGCAGAGATAGCCCCCGAGCATGAGCTGGGCATAGCCATGTCCCCGCTCGGCGGCGGCGGCGAACCATTTCTGCGCTGCGACCGGGTCGAAGGACAGACCTTGGCCATTCGCGTACTGGGCACCGATCGCAAACATAGCCCCGGCGTGCCCGGCTGCGGCTGCCCGCTTGAACCACTGCGCGGCAGCCTGAGGCAAACAGGCGCCGCCACGTCCGTTGAGAAGCATTTCGGCAAACGCCACCTGCGCGTCGACCATGCCAGCATTGGCCGCCCGCTCAAACCAGCAACGGGCTTGTTTCAGATCGGCAGCCACGCCGCGCCCGTCCTGAAGCATGCGCGCGTAGGCATATTGCGCATCGGCCACGCCTTCGGCCGCCCGCCTCACCCATCGCGCAGCTTGCTCCTCGTCCTTTCGCACGCCGACGCCCTCGGCAAAGCAGAGGCCGAGGTTGAACGCTGCAATCAGATCGCCCGATGAGGCGGTCGCCTCGAACCATCCAGCAATGCTGGCGCGGTCGGCAGGCTCGCCTGCACCTTCGATAACCAGATTGGCAAAGTCGACCTGCGCTTGCTGATTTCCCGCATTTGCGGACGTACGCAGCCAGCGCGCTCCCTCTTCGACGTCCTGTACGACTCCGTTTCCGGAAAGATAAAGCGATGCCAACGCACGGGCGGCAGCCTGATGGCCGGCATTTGCCGCCCGTCGGTACCATGTTGCGGCGTCCGCATAGTCTGGCGGCGAACTCTTCACATGCCGATCGCCCAGACGATAGGCTGCCTCAATATTTCCTGCCAATGCGGCCCGCCGCATCCACGCCTCGCCGGCGGCGATATCTTGCCCTGCAAGGCCACCATCGATGAGCGCCAATCCCAACCGGAACTGGGCTGAGGGCAAGCCTTTCTCCGCGGCAAGCTGATACAGTCGCGCGGCTGCCGGTCGATCAGCTGGCATGCCGCGTCCATGCTCAGTCAGGACCCCAAGAAGGTAGATTGCGGTTGGCAGACCGGCGTCGGCAGCGCGTCGAACCTCGGCGGCAACTTTGGCCGTCTGCGCAGGCTGCCCGCGCCGGGCGAGGGAAAGAGCAAGGCCCAGGCATCCCTCAGGGCAGCCGGCTGCCGCAGACTTCTCATACCAGCCATGCGCCGCATCCAGGTCCCGCATCGCTTCGGGGCCTCTGCTAAGGATATAGGCGAGAATTGCCTGCCCGGTTGCGGAGCCAGCTTCGGCTGCCTTTTTCGCGAGCCCGAACGCTGCCGCGAATTCCGGCTCCCGCGAGGAATCCCGTTCGAACAAGCTTTGCGATTCCAAGCCATTGCCGTCGGGCTCCTGCGCCGCCAGTCCAGCCACGTAAAGCGCGGCGAGGAGCGACTGGGCATCGGGGCTGCCGTGATCGGCCGCTCGCCGCAGCCAACGCGCGCCTTCCGACCGGCTTGGCGGCACACCCAAACCTTCGAGATAGCAACGAGCGACGCGGTATTCGGCCTCGACAATCCCGGCGCGTGCCGCAATTGCCAGCAGCGGAAAGGCTTCTAAAGGCTTGCCGCTGTCAGAAAGCTGGATCGCCCGGCGCAATACCAGCGCTGGTGGACCGTAAGCAGTCAGGCGGTCAAGGATTGCCATCGATGCGAGAACGCATACCTCCGTTTGTCGCGCACGGCGCCCGAGCCTATGGCTCCCTCATCGCTTCTTGGCCTAGGGGGAGTATGGCGCCGAGAATATACTTGAGCACGGTACGGCGGCCGACCTTGACGTCAGCGGTTACCGGCATGCCGGGGACGATCGTGAAACTTGCGGGCACGCCATGGAGGGCGACCTCGTCGATGGAAATCTGCGTGCGGTAAAACAGGTCAGCGTCCGGGGGCAGCATGGCCAACGAGCTGTTCGGGTCGCGCGCCTGTTCCCGGGCCGAGAAGGAATCCGGGCTCACCGTGCGCACAGTGCCATGCGCGAGGCCATATTGCGAATATGGAAAGGTGTCGAACTTGATGGCCACGGGGTCACCGACGTGGACGAACCCACTGCTACGGCCGACAATGTTCGTTTCGATTTCAAGCACCGCGTCGTCCGGCACCAGGGTCATCAGCCGGTCACCCGATTGCAGGATAGACCCGACGGAAACCTTCGCCACTGACTGAACGATGGCGTTTGCATCGCTTTTCAGCTCGACCAACTGCTTACGCAGCTTTGCCTTGTTGAGAAGCTCACGGGCATCGGACATACGCGAGCCCGCCTCCGACAGGCCTTGCGAGACTTCCGCGCGCCAGCTCTGGATGTAGCCATCGCGGTCGGCGGCCACCGTCGCCTGTTGTCGCTTGGCAGCTTCCGATGTCTGCTCGGCGTTGCCGAGCGCCCGGGACATCTCTGCCCAGTTGTCCTCGGCCAGAAGCGTATTGAGGCGGCTGCCCACCTGTCTTGCTTCCAGTTGCTTGCGCATCCGTTCGATCGAAGCCGCGACGGCCAGTCGCTGGCGGTAGCCGTCAGCATCGGACTGGGAACGCGAGATCACGGAACTGAGTTCATCGCTCTGCCGGTCAAAACTCGACAGCTTGGCGTCGTAGACGGCTTTTCGACGATCGAAGATTGATGCCTGCAGGGTCCAACTCGGGTCCAGACCGTCATAGCTGAAGGGCTTTCCGTCGGCTTCCGCTTTCAAACGGGCCACTTCGGCTTCAAGTGTCGAGACCTGTGTCGTCAGCGCAGCAAGGTCAGCGGAGGCGAAGGTCGCGTCGAGGCGAGCAAGCGTTTGACCGGCTCGCACGCGCTGTCCTTCGCGCACCTCGATCGAGCGGACGATCGCCGTCTCGAGCGGCTGCACCAGAATATTCGGCGATTGCGACACCACGAGCCCTCTGGTGGAGACGACCTGATCGACCGGTATGAGCCCTGAGAGTGTTATCAGGGCAACGACCATGCTTGAGATGATCCAGACCATGCCGCGCGCCATTCGTGGGACGGGCGCATTGGCGATGGCCGTCGACGGCCATTGGAATTCCAGGATGACGGGCATCGTCGGATCGCTCGGCTCTGTCCGGCGCCGGACGGGAAGACTGGAATGGGTGATGCTGCTCATGGGCGCCCCGAAGCCGATGCTCACACAAGTCTCGGCGGCACAGCGGCCAGACGAGCTTGGCGATTGTCAAGATGCCGGTTCTGCTGCATCCAAAGCTGGCGGTAGAGCGCGCATCGTTCGAGCAGGGTCGCATGCGGCGCGACATCGAGGACCTGGCCCTGATCCATGACCAGGATCTGGTCGCATTCGGTCAGCGAGGAAAGCCGGTGCGAAACAATAATCATCGTGCGGCCCCTGGCGATGCGCATGAGATTGGCGCTGACCACCGCCTCGCTCTCCGGATCAAGCGCGCTGGTCGCCTCGTCAAGGATCATGACGGTCGGATCGTGGATGAGCGCGCGCGCAATCGCCAGCCGCTGCTTTTGACCACCCGACAGGTTGGGCGAACCTTCCTCAATATAGGTGTCATAGCCGTTGGGCATGCGTTCGATGAATTCTTCGGCGCCGGCAAGGTGAGCGGCTCGCATGGCGTCGGAAAGGGTCAGGCCGGGGCGCCCGGCGATGATGTTGTCTCGAATCGACCCGCGGAAAAGGAAATTGTCCTGGAGGACCACGCCGAGCCCCTGGC
Source organism: Mesorhizobium sp. XAP4 (assembly GCF_029269325.1). Classification (NCBI taxonomy): domain Bacteria; kingdom Pseudomonadati; phylum Pseudomonadota; class Alphaproteobacteria; order Hyphomicrobiales; family Phyllobacteriaceae; genus Mesorhizobium; species Mesorhizobium sp. XAP4. Next base: position 54,548 of record NZ_JARIXW010000013.1, read on the forward strand.
GAAGGTGACGCAGGTTGATCTCCTTGAGGTCGACGCCATCCAGCTTGAGAAAACCGCTGTAATCGCGATTGATCCCCTGCAGAAGCCGCGCAATTGTCGATTTCCCCGAACCGCTGCGCCCGACGATGCCGAACATCGTCCCTGCTGGAATGTCGAAGTTGACCCGGTCAAGCGCTGGCGTGTTGGTGCCGATGTAGGTGAAGGTCAGATCACGGAAACTGATCTCGCCAACGAGCTTCGGTCTCAGACCTGTGGAATTCGAACTGCTTTCCAGGGGCCGGTTGAGGACGGATCCTGCCTCGCTGATTGCCGCCCCTACCTCCTCGAAGTCCTCGACCAGTCGAGCAAGACCGACGAGAGGCTGTGCGACGCGTTGGGCGATCATCATGAATGCGAACAAGCTGCCGACCATGTAGCCAGACGTGTCGCTCATCGCGAGATAAGCTCCGATCAGCATGGTGCCGAGGACCATCGCACGCTCGATTGGCGTGACAAGCGTCTGCGGCCAGTTGGCAAGCTGCCCGAAGGCAAGGCGCGCCCTGCCCGCTTCCGCCACCCGCTCGTCCCAAAGCGCCCTGCGTTGCGGTTCGAGACCGAGCGCCTTCACCGTCTTGATGCCGACGACGGTTTCGCCGAGCGCCGCCGCCTTCCAGGTCTCGGCATCGACCACTTGCTGGTAGCGGCGGCGCAACGGCGCGAGAAAGGCGAAGATGATCAACATAATCACGCCCGCGCAGGCAAGCACCATCCAGCCCAGCGTGGCGTTGATATAGAACATCACCGGGATCAGCACGCAGAGCGTGATCAGATCCAGGAACGTGCTGAGGAGTTTTCCGGTGAGGAATTCGCGGATGCGATAGATCTGCGCGAGATGGTACATCGTCTCGCCGGCCGGATGACGCTCGAAATAATCAAGCGGCAGACGCAGGAGCCTGCTGAAAACATGCAAGTTCAGTTTGGTATCCAGGCGGGCGCCGACGACGTTGATGATCAGCCGTCGGGCGTGACCGAGGAGCGTCTCGTAAACGAACAGGACGGCAATTGTGGCCGACAGGAGCACGAGGGTTGAAACGCTGTTGAACTGCAGCACCTTGTTGACCAGTGTCATGACCATGAGAGGCGGCAGAACGGTAAGGAGGCTGAGCGTGAACGAGGCGATACCGATGTCACGCATAGAACGGCTTTCGAACCGTACCAGGTCGATCAACCAACCGAGGGTGAAAGGCGCATCGGCCGCGATATAGGATCGCGCTGGACGCAACAGCACGGCCTCACCCGCCCACACCTGCGACAGCCGCAACTCGTCGATGGCGATGGCTTCGGCATCCTCGGGCGCATCCGCACTTTTGAGGAAGACGACATTTCGCTCTGGACTGGCCCCGGTGAGGAGACCTGCGCCACCGTCATTGAACAGCAGGACGACCGGTCCCGTGTGCTCGAAGCGCAGAAGATGCGACCAGCGGATGCGAAGCGCACGCGACCACATGCCGCCGTTCTGGGCCCATTGCGAGAGATCGGTCGCGTTTGGAACCGGGCTTGCGCTCGCCACCTTGAACTCGTTCGGGTCGAGTTCGACGCCATGGTAGCGGGCGACCCGTAGCACCGCCTTGAGGCGCGGGGCAATCCGGTCGAACTCGGCGGGTCCGCCGGGTGCCCTCCCCGCCTCGCTCTGGCTGCCAACCTTGCCAGTCGCCTCCGCGTCCACGCGGATCGAGGTTGGCCGTGCATCGGCGTTCAGAGGTATGCTCACCATGCACTTCCCCTCCGGCCCACAAGCGAGGGTTCAAGGATGCTCCGGGCAAGCCGTCCCAGCCGGGACTGCTGACAAAACCCACTATATTCCAAATAGGCCAGCCGCACGGGCCCTTTGCCCGCCTGGAAATGGTGAACGCGCGGCACTTGCGTTCCCGCAAGGGCCGCGCGTTCTTTCTTCAACCTGGACTCAGTCATTAGGTTTCAGAATATCCTTCATTGCCTTCTTCAGCGTGTCGTCGGTGTTAGTGTATCCGGCGCCTTGCTTGCCCTTGTCAGAAGTCAAGTCGGACGTTGCACCGGATGTCTTGTTCTGGTTCGGACTAAGGCCCTTGATCGTATTGAGAACGTTCAAGAGATCGCTCGTCACCGAACCCCCAGCCAGGCCAACGAGCTGCCGGAACGAGGCTTGGCTATCGGTGTCGCTGCTGGCGGCCGGGCCCGATTGCAAGAACTGCTTGGAGTCCTTGAGTCCGATCGTATCGGCCGAGACCTTGACGTGGTTGCCGTTACCTGGCGAACCATCGTTGTCGGACCCGTCATTGCCATGCCCCTTGCCTGGGTTGCTGCTGTCGCTTCCATCAGGATCGTTGCCGCCACCGTTGTTGCCATGGTCGCGGTCACCGGTCCCGCCGCCCGAGCCAGTCGCACCTGTCGGACCTGTCGAACCGGTGGCTCCGGTTGAGCCAGTCGAACCTGTAGAGCCTGTTGCTCCAGTCGAACCGGTCGAACCTGTAGAGCCGGTCGAACCTGTCGATCCGGTCGAGCCAGTTGCTCCGGTATCACCGGTTGCACCTGTGGCGCCGGTCGAACCTGTTGCCCCAGTAGAGCCGGTCGAACCTGTCGATCCGGTCGAGCCAGTTGCTCCGGTATCACCGGTTGCTCCTGTGGCGCCGGTCGAGCCGGTTGCTCCAGTCGAACCGGTCGCACCAGTAGAGCCGGTCGAACCTGTCGATCCGGTGGCGCCAGTTGCTCCGGTATTACCGGTTGCACCTGTCGAACCTGTAGAGCCTGTTGCTCCAGTCGATCCGGTCGAACCTGTTGCCCCAGTAGAGCCGGTCGAACCTGTCGATCCGGTCGAGCCAGTTGCTCCGGTATTACCGGTTGCTCCTGTGGCGCCGGTCGAGCCGGTTGCTCCGGTCGAACCTGTTGCCCCAGTAGAGCCGGTCGAACCTGTCGATCCGGTCGAGCCAGTTGCTCCGGTATCACCGGTTGCACCTGTCGAACCTGTAGAGCCTGTTGCTCCAGTCGATCCGGTCGAACCTGTTGCCCCAGTAGAGCCGGTCGAACCTGTCGATCCGGTCGAGCCAGTTGCTCCGGTATTACCGGTTGCACCTGTGGCGCCGGTAGAGCCGGTTGCGCCAGTCGAACCTGTTGCTCCAGTCGAACCAGTTGCTCCGGTATCACCGGTCGAGCCGGTTGCTCCAGTAGAGCCTGTTGCTCCAGTCGATCCGGTCGAACCTGTTGCCCCAGTAGAGCCGGTCGAACCTGTCGATCCGGTCGAGCCGGTTGCTCCGGTATTACCGGTTGCACCTGTGGCGCCGGTAGAGCCGGTTGCTCCGGTCGAACCAGTAGAGCCTGTTGCTCCGGTATCACCGGTTGCACCTGTGGCGCCGGTCGAGCCGCTTGCTCCGGTCGATCCGGTCGAACCTGTTGCCCCAGTAGAGCCGGTCGAACCTGTCGATCCGGTCGAGCCAGTTGCTCCGGTATTACCGGTTGCACCTGTGGCGCCGGTCGAGCCGGTTGCTCCAGTCGACCCCGTCGAACCTGTTGCTCCAGTCGAACCTGTCGAGCCAGTTGCTCCGGTATCACCGGTTGCACCTGTGGCGCCGGTCGAGCCGGTTGCTCCGGTCGATCCGGTCGAACCTGTTGCCCCAGTAGAGCCGGTCGAAC
>NZ_JARIXW010000014.1:0-32617 GCF_029269325.1 Mesorhizobium sp. XAP4
GCGACCACCTGTCGGCCAGCCTCGACATCGGCCAGAACCTCAACTTCAAGGATGATGGCCCGAGCATCTCGACCACCGGCGCCGAGCCGACGCTGACCGTCGACGAGTCGGTTCTTACCACCAACGATACGCAGAGCTTTGCCGCCAACTTCAGTTCGGGCTTCGGCGCCGACGGGGCCGGCACGCTGACCTACGCACTGGGCGTCGTGGCAGGCCCTTCGGGTCTGATCGACACGGCGACCGGCCAGGCAGTCGTCCTCTCGCTCAATGGCAGCGTCGTTGAAGGTCACACCATCGGCTCCAACGAACTCGTATTCACCGTCTCCGTCAGCGCCGCCGGCGCCGTCACCCTCGACCAGCTCCGGGCGGTGGTCCATGCCGACGCCAGCAACCCCGACGACAGCACCAGCCTGGCCGCCGACAATCTGGTCACGCTCACCGCGACCGTCACCGACAAGGATGGCGACCACCTGTCGGCCAGCCTCGACATCGGCCAGAACCTCAACTTCAAGGATGATGGCCCGAGCATCTCGACCACCGGCGCCGAGCCGACGCTGACCGTCGACGAGTCCAACTTGGGTGCCAACAGTGCGGATTTCGCGACCGTTTTCACCCCAAACGCCGGCGCGGATAGTGACGCTATCAGCTATGCGCTCGGCATCAATCAGGTTACGAACGTTAGCGGCCTCACTGACACCTTGACCGGCCTGTCCGTCCTGCTTTTCGTCGAAGGCGGCGAGGTGGTCGGTCGTGCCGGTTCAGCCGCTGGCGATATTGTGTTCACGGTGAGCGTGGCTGTTGACGGGACCGTGACGCTCGATCAGGCACGTGCCGTCATACACTCGCCCGACACCGGACCGGATCAGCAAACATCGCTGGCAGCCGATGATCTCGTAACCTTGACGGCGATCATCACCGACGGTGACGGCGACCAGGCCTCGGACAGTGTCAACATCGGTACAAGCCTCGTCTTCAAGGATGATGCGCCGACGATCACAGTGCCGTTCGACGGTGACCAGAACGCCGGCAACGGTATCGGGACCCCCGAGACTCTGGCCAACACGCTCAACGCGTCGGCCACCGGAGCCTTCGGGTACGACATCGGCGCGGATGCTCATCCGGCCGCGTTCTATGCGAGTGGTTCTGACTTTGTCGACCAGAATGGCGCGCTTGCCGGCGTCCAGATCGGGCTCGCCGGCACGATCACCGGCGGCGGCGGTGGTAACATTCTCACCTCGGAGGTGACGCTGGCGTCGGAGAGCCTTACCTCCGCGACGTTCAACTTCACTTTCACCTACGACAAGGATCCGGCGGCTGGCACCCAGACCGGAACGGCGGGCGGCACCCTCGTCTTCGACAAGATTGCCGATACTTATACCATCCACCTGACCGACCCTCTCGAAGGCTTCAGCTTCGACGTTATCCACACCAGCCAACTCTTGTCCAAGGAGCCCCTCGGCAATACGGGCCACCCACAGATCGTGCTGGAAAAATTGCAGGCTGATGATCCGAATACGCCGGCTAACGAAAACTTCTACGTGCAGTTCACGGGCAACTTGATCAACAAAGCCAACCCATTCAGCTTGACAGCCAATGGCGAGGGGTCATCCGGCGACGCCACCTTCACCCTAGGTGGTCACGAGATGGTGAGCAACGCCAATGAAAGCTGGGTATCCGCGACGCAGAGCACCAACGGTGTCGCCGGTGACACGATCCAGAAAGGCGAACTGCTCACATTGCGGTTCTTCGACAGCAACGTCGGTATCAACAGTCAGAACGAGGCTACCCAGCCGACAGCGACCGCCGGCACCATGGCCATCAAGTTCGATGGCATCGGCAACAGCGAGGATCTGATGCTGATCCTCAACCTGATCGACGACAAGGGCACGGCGTCGACGCTCGACGATGTCTCGATTACGAGGGCGATGTACGTGCAGAATGCCGACATCTTCAAGATGGGTCACGTCCCGGCCCCGTACAGCGGCGAGTTCACGCTCGACAACAATGACGGCCTCGTGATCATCGAGCAGAACGACTACAACGCGGCCGGCGAGCACTTCGTGTTGCAGGGTGTCCAGATCATGCAGTCGGGCAACGGCATCACCGGCAACAACACGGCAATCAACCTGAACCCGACGACCGGCGCCGGTGGCGGCAGCGATGCGACCACCAACCTGGTGAATTTCGACCCCACCGACAACGACGTGCTGAAGATCACGGACATCGGCTTCACCTCGACCTCGACCCAGACGCCGGATGCCCACCTCGACTTCGCCTTCAAAGTGGCGGACGCGGACGCGGACCAGACAGCGATGCAGCACATACTTGTCGACGTCGCCTGACACTGGCCAACGGGGGGCAGCCAATGCTGCCCCCAACCTTCCCGCACGAGATGTCATCCCGCACACCAGAGAAATAACGATGAAAACCAAACAACAGCCCCCTGCCCTGCAGGTGGTGATGAAAGAGGCCAGACGTGCCATCCGGCCGCTTGTCTGGTTCAGCGGCGGCATCAACGTGTTGATGCTGACCGGAGCGCTCTACATGCTCCAAGTCTACCACCGCGTGTTGTCCAGCCACAGCCTGGAGACGCTGGTGATGCTGTCGCTGATGGCGGCAGGGGCGCTCGCGGCAATGGCGGGGCTTGAGGTGGTGCGCGGGCGCCTGCTGGCTACCGTCGGATCGTGGATGAACGCGCGATTGGCACCGGTTCTCCTGACCGCATCGGTGGAATATGCCGCCTCGGCGCCAGGCCAAGCCAACGCCCGTCCGCTGCGCGACCTGGATCAAGTGCGCAACTTCTTCACCAGCCCCAGCATCTTCCCGATCCTCGACGCGCCTTGGGCACCGTTGTTCTTCGTTGCCATATTCTTCATGCACCCATGGCTGGGCTGGTTGGCGCTTTGCGGCGGGATCGTGCTGTTTGCTTTGGCGCTGCTCAACGAATACCTCACACGCAAGCCGCTGACCGAGGCCGCAAGCGCACAGTCGCGGGCCTATGTGCAAGCCGAGGCGGCGATCCGCAACGCCGAGGTCGTCCAGGCGATGGGCATGTTGAAGCCATTGCTGGAAGGCTGGAAGGCCCAACAGGACGAGGCCAACAAGGGACAGGTTCTTGCCGCCAACCGTGGCGGCGTCATCGCGGCCATCGCGCGTTGCCACCGGCTGGCCCTGCAAATGGCCATACTCGGCCTCGGCGCCTATCTGGTTCTTCGCAACGAGGCCTCGCCAGGCATCATGATCTCCGCCTCGATCCTGATGGGTCGCGCCTTGTCGCCGGTCGAGCAAGCGATCGGCACATGGAAGGCGACGGTGGGAGCGCGTGCCGCTTACAAACGCCTCACCGCGGTCGCCGGACAGCACCGGGAAGCCACACCGGTCCTGCCACTGCCCCGTCCGAAAGGCAGGTTTGAGGCCGACAACCTTGTGCTTGCCCGACAGGGTGGCGAGCACATCCTGAAAGGCATCAGCTTCCGTCTCGAGCCGGGTGAAGCGATGGCCCTGATCGGTCCGAGCGGGGCCGGCAAGACGAGCCTGGCGCGCATACTTGCCGGTGCCTGGCGCCCGTCGGGGGGGCGTGCCTTGCTGGACGGAACGGATGTTGCCCAATGGGCGGCGGAAGACCGTGGCCGTTATGTCGGCTATTTGCCGCAGGACATCGAACTCTTCGCCGGCACCGTATCCGACAACATCGCCCGCTTTGCGACGGTCAATCCGGCGGTCTTCCAGCACGTGATCAAGGCAGCGCAGTTGGCCGGCGTCCACGAACTCATCAAGGGGCTGCCGAAGGCCTACGGCACCGAGATCGGCGAGGCGGGTGCGATACTGTCGGGCGGGCAGCGCCAACGCATCGGGCTGGCGCGGGCACTTTACGGCGACCCCACGCTGCTTATCCTCGACGAACCCAATTCCAACCTCGACAGGGAGGGCGAGGAGGCATTGATTGCCGCTCTCGGCGTGGCCAAGGCGACGAACACAACCGTTATCCTGATCGCGCACCGCGCCAACATCTTGGAGAAGGTAGACAAGATACTGGTCCTCAACAGGGGTCAGCAAGATCTCTTCGGGCCGCGCGACCATGTCTTCAACGAACTCGCCAGCCGCGTCAGCAAGGTGGCCCATCTGCCCAAGGCTACCCAGTTGCCTGCCCTCGAAGTGGTCAAGGAAACCAAAGAGGTCAAGGAAGCATGAGCCGCCCCCCGGAATTGAACGTCGTGCCGTTGCCCCTTCCGCCGCCCTCCCTGCTGCAACCGATGCCGCTGCGTCTCACAGGCGTGACCTGCACCGGGTTCGCGATCATGTTCCTGTTCTTCGGCGTCGCGGGAGGTTGGGCGGCCCTGGCACCGTTGGACAGCGCCGCTGTGGCGCCGGGCGTTATCAAGGTCGCCGGCGACCGCAAGCTGATCCAGCACCTCGAGGGCGGCATCATCGCGGAGTTGAACGCAGCCAACGGTGATGTCGTCAAGGCCGGCAAGATCCTCGTCCGGCTCGACGACACGCAGGCAAAGGCGCAGCTCGACCTGATCCAGAACCGGATAGCAACGCGTGAGGCGCTGGCCGCGCGTCTCAGGGCCGAGCGTGACGGCAGGGCCGAGATCGAGTTCGATCCGGCGTTGCTCGCCAACCCCGCCACCGCCGCAAGGGACGCGGTGGCCGCACAGCGTGACGTGTTCGCTGCGAAGCACCACAATCTGGCGGACGAGCGGGAAATCCTCAGCCAGCGCCGCCACCAGACCGAGGAGGAGATAAAGGGACTGGAAGAGCTTATCGTCACCAAGGACAAACAGATCGAGGCAATCGAGGGTGAGACCAAAGACCTCGAGAGTCTCCTCAAGAAGGGGCTGACTACCCGCGAGCGGAACCTGTTGCTCAGACGACAGCAGCAGGAGATCGAGGGCGAGCGCGCCACCAACATCGCCGCAATCGCCCGCGCCAGAAGCGCCATGGCCGAGATCGACATGCAGATCCTGAACCTCGACACCGTGCGGCTCAACGAGTCCGTCGATGAGTTGAGCAAGGTCGAGGCGGAACTGTTCGACCTGAGACAGGAGGAGCGTGCCGCCAGGGACGTGCTTACCCGTACCGATGTCGTCGCACCGGTTGACGGCATCGTCATGGATCTGAAGGTCCACACCGCGGGCGGTGTCGTGAAACCCGGCGATACATTGATGACGATCGTACCGCTCGGACAACAACTCGTGGTCGAAGCCATGGTCAAACCGGAGGATGTCGAGACGATCGCACCCGGACAGCCCGCGCGCGTCAGCTTCCCGGCCTTCGCCCGCTACAACCTGCCGCCGCTCGAGGGTGTCGTGGAGATCGTGTCGGCCGACCGCATGGTTGAGGAGCGCAGCGGCGCACCGTATTTCGCCGCGACGGTTGTGATCGACAAAAGCGAACTCGGCAAGCTGGAGGGCCGCAAGCTGCTGCCCGGCATGTCGAGCGAGACGATGATCCGGACGGGGGCTCGCACCGTTCTCTCTTATCTCGCCGAGCCGATCACGCAGAACTTCCGCCGGGCCATGCGGGAAAAATAGCCGTACGCCGCCCAGCGAAATTCAAGACAGCAGCATTCGCCCGGCCGTGATCGCCAGGAAGAATGCAAAGGCAAGTTTCAGGTAGCGCGGGTTGAGCGCGTGGGCGAGCCTTGCGCCCAAGGGTGCGAAGAGGAAGCTCACGGGCGCTATGATGGCAACCGCCGGCAGGCTGACGTAACCCAGGCTGAGCGGAGGCCTGCCTGCGATTGCGAGACCCGACCAGATGAAGCCAGCCACTGCCGGAAGCGCAATAAGCAGGCCAAGCGCCGACGATGTGCCTACGGCCCGGTGCACAGGAAAGGAAAAACTGGAAAGCGTCGGCACCGAGAGCGTCCCGCCACCGATTCCCATGAGCGAAGAGACAAAGCCGATGACAGAGGCGATCGCGCGGTTGATCCAGCCGCTTTGCGGCAGGTGATCGGAGATCACGAGGTGCTTCGGCAACGCCATGTTGAGGGCCACCAGCAGGCCGACGATGCCGAAAACCAGCCGCAAGCCGGCGCCCGGGATGAACTTCGACGTGATGCCACCGATCAGGGCACTCACGAAAACGGCCGGTCCCCACAGAGTGAGCAGAGGCCGATCGACATTGCCGCGCCTGTTGTGCGACCGCATTGACGAGATCGAGGTGGGGATGATGACCGCAAGCGACGTCGCGACAGCCAGATGGCTGATCACAGCAGGCGAAAAGTGGAACAGGCTAAGCACCCAGAACAGCACCGGGACGATGACGATGCCGCCGCCGACCCCCAGCAGACCGGCGAGCACGCCGGAGGCCATTCCGGTCATGGCCAGACCGGCGACCAGCATTGCAATCGTCAGCCCGTCGAAAACCGACGTGTCGAATCCGAAGTCCACTGTGATTTTTCCTTGATTGGCCGACTGCGGCCTTGCGGATACATTTTTGGCCGCGCCTGTCCGCCCGTCGCGACCTGGGTGCAGATCGCCCGAAAGCGTACAGGGGTTTGGGGTGCGGAATGCTTTAGTGGCGCACCATCCCGGCGTCGACATTGAGCGTCTGGCCGGTGATCCAGCGCGCATCGTCGGAGGCCAGGAACGAGACCACATCGGCGATATGTTCCGGCTGCCCCTTGCCTTTCATCGCCTGAAGCATCTCGACGAAGCCGAACGCCTCATTGTGCGGGCTCGCCTTGACGCCGTCGCTCTCGATCAGGCCGGGCGTCACCGCATTGGCGGTGATGTTGTATTTGCCGAGTTCGGTGGCGAGCGCCCTGGTGAAGCCGATGACGCCACCCTTGGCCGCGACATAGGCCGCCATGTTCGGCGTGCCGGCAAAGAAGGTGTTGGATGCGATGCTGATCACCCGCCCAGCTTTGCCTGCCGCACGCATCTGGTCCGTGCCGGCGCGGCTGACGATGAAGGTGCCTGTCAAATTGACGTCGATGATCTTGCGCCAATGGTCGAGGTCGACATCGTCCCAGGCGACGAACGGCACGATGCTGGCATTGTTGACCAGGATGTCGATGCCCCCGGTCAGGATCTGGATTTCGGCGAAGAGTGCCTTGACGGAGGCCGGATCGGAAATGTCGGCGGCAATCGCCCTCGCCCTTCCGCCTATTGCCGCGGCCGCCGCCTTGGCGCCTTCGGCATTGATGTCGCTGACGATGACGGTTGCCCCGTCGGCGGCGAGCCGCGCGGCGATCGCCTTGCCGATACCCTGCGCAGCGCCCGTAACCAGGGCCGTCTTCCCCGCAAGCCGTTCAGTCATGAAAATGCTCCCTCAATCCGTGGTGATATCTGTTCAGGCGTCGGCGTCGATCACGGCCAGCGCCGCGTCGATACCCCTGCCGATCGCCAGTTTCTGGCCGGCCGCGTTCATGGCGCCGCCAAGTGCCGTCAGCGCCGCGATCGCATAGATCGGCTGGGCGGTCGGACCCATATGGCCGATGCGCGTCAGCTTGCCCAAGGTCTCGCCGCGGCCAGACGAAAACACCACCCCGTAACGGGCGCGGGCAGCCTGGCGAAGCGCCTTCTCGTCGACACCTTCGGGCGTGCGGACAGCGGTCGTGGTCGGCGACGCGATGCTGTCGCTGGCCGCCCAGATCGACAGGCCCATCGCAGCAATGCCCGCGCGCATGGCCTTGGCGGTGAGCGCGTGGCGCGCCCATACCGCCTCCGGCCCCTCATTGAGATAGAGGTCGAGCGCGACATCGAGCCCGTTGATCTCCGAGACCGACGGCGTGAACGGAAACGGCTTATCCCGCGACCACGCATGCTCCCAATCGACGATGCTCAGCATCGACGCGCGGGGGGCTGCCTCGTTGCTCTTCATCTTGGCCCAGGCCCGCTCGCTGACGCCCATCATCGTCAGGCCGGGAGGCGCCCCCAGGCATTTGTTCGGGCCGGTGACATAGATATCGGCCTTGCAATCCTGCGGATGCGTCTTCATGCCGCCAAAGGACGAGACGGCATCGACGATGAGATAGCCGCCATGCGCTGAAACCAGCGCACCGATGGCGTCGATCGGATTGATGGTGCCGGACGGCGTGTCATGGTGGCAGACGGACACGATGGTGATTTCCGGATGCTTCTTCAGCATGTCGGCAACCGCCTGCGGATCGATCGCCTCGTTGTAGGGCACCTCGATCTCGAGCAGATGTGGCGAATAGCGCTTCGCCCAATAGCCGAACCCCTTGCCGTAAACGCCGGAGGCAAGGTTGAGCACGACATCGTCCGGCGTGATCAGCGAGGCCGCGGCGGCCTCCAGGCCAAGCACCGGCTCGCCATGCAGGATGACCGGCTTGTTCGACAGCCGCATGGCCTTTTGCGCCTTGTCGACCACACCCTCATAGAAAAGCTGGAACGCCGGGTCGTAGTCGTAGAGCACCGTGCGGCCGAGACCGCGCAGCACTTCGGCATAGGCGTTCACCGGTCCCGCGGTCAGGGTGATGACCGGATCGGCGTGTTCGAGATAGCGCATCGTCTTGTCTCCGGATTGGCGGCGGTCAGCCGTAGAATTGCGTACCGGTCTTGTAGGTCTTGAAGTTGTCCATGTCGTGCGAGTACATCAGCTCGGCGCCATGGTCTTCGGCGAGTTTCTTCACCTTGCGCATCGAATTGACGCCCGCCACCGGATCGATGTGGAAGGCCGCCTGGCACAGCGTCTCGAGGCTCTTCTGCGTATAGGCCGCATCGATCGTGAACATGATCGGCTTGCGCTTGGGGAACTCGACCAGCAGGCTGTAATGGCCGATCGAATGGCCGGGCGTCGAGATCAGCCGGACGCCCCTGGCAAGCTCGACGTCGCCATCGATGCCTTCAAAGGTCGAATTCGCCCGTGTCGTTCCCGCAAGCAATTGCCCGGTCGCGCCACGCGCTTCGGCAGCCTCCGCCGAAAAACTCAGATCGGAATAGCCGAGATGCTCGAAAGGTTCGGGATTGCAGGCCTGCGGCACCTCGGTCCGGTGGCAGATCTTCTTGGCGTGCGGAAAATACTTGTTGCCGCCGCAATGATCGAAGTGGAAATGCGAATTGACGACGACGTCGATGTCCTTCGGTTCGAGGCCGAGCAGCGCCAGGGCGCCTGGGATGGTCTGGTGCTTTTCCTGGATCGGCTTTTCGAACGGCAGCACCTTCATCACGTGATCGTAGTCGTAGCCGGTGTCGATGAGGAACCGGCCCTCGGCATGTTCGATCAGGATCGAATAGACGGGGAAGCGCACTTCGCCGCCAGGGCCGCGGTTCCAGAACACATGATAGCCGTCGAGAACGAGCGAGCCGCCGTCGAGCAGGTAGACCTTGGTATCCGACATTCTTGCCTCCTTTATTGGCGCGGGTCCCGTCCGCGCATGAATTGTCCTCAGCGCGCGCCGCGCTCATATGGAATGCCGAGCGCCGCCGGCAGGCTGGCGCGCCGGCCGAACAGCACCAGCATGATCATCACCGCCAGGAACGGCAGCATCTGGATGATGTCGGTCGGTATGTTGATGCCGGCCACTTGCATGGCCGTCGTCAGCGAAAGGCAGACACCGAACAGCAACGCGCCGAACAGCACCCAGATCGGGCGACCGCGCGCCAGCATGGCCAGCACGATGCCGAGAAAGCCCGCGCCATTGGTGATGAACGGAATGAACAGGCCGGCCCCGACATTGGCGAGATAGGCGCCGCCGAGCCCGGCCAACGCCCCGGTCGTCAGCACGGCGATGGTGCGGGTCCGCACGACATCGATGCCGGCGACATCGAGCGCGGCCGGCTTGTCGCCTGCCGCCTGCAAATTGAGGCCCAGCTGCGTGCGCCGGTAGATGTAGGCCATGCCGAAAACCAGTGCGACCGCCAGATAGACGATCAGATGATGCTTGAAGAATGCAGGCCCGATGACCGGAAGGTCCGAAAGCAGCGGAATGACAGTCGCATCCGCCGCGGGCAGGCGCGGGTAGCTGCGCGAGAACTGGAAATGGTGGAGCAGCGCCGTCAGGCCTTCCAGCCCCAAGGTCAGCGCGATGCCGATGACGATCTGGTTGAGCCCGATGCGCACGCAAAGCAGCGCCATGACAAGCGCCACCGCAGCACCCCCGGCGGCGCCGGTGAGAAAGCCCAGCCACAGCGACCCGGAATAGAAAGCGCCGACAAAGCCGAGATAGGCGCCGGCCAGCATCATGCCTTCGATGCCGATATTGAGCACGCCAGCCTTCTCGGAGATCTGCTCGCCGAGCCCGGCAAGCAGCAGCGGGATCGCTGCGGTGACGGCGCCGAACAGCAGCGCGCTGAGAAAGACCTCGCTGAAGAGCCCGGTCATGCCCTAGGCCCTCCGCGACTGGTTGTATCGGTGATCGAAATATTCGGCGAGCGCGAGCACGATCAGCACGATGGAAACCAGCACCAGCGTGAAATGATTGGGCACGCCGAGCCGGCGCGCCGCGCTCTCGCCGCCGATCGAAAGCACCGAAAGCAGGAACACGAAGCCGATGGCTGCAAAGCCGTTCATGCGGGCGAGAAACACGGCGGGTATTACGGCAAGCCCGTAGGCGGGATTCCAGTCGGCGCGGACATTGCCCTGGACGCCAATGATGTCGACGGCGCCGGCAAGCCCGGCCAGCCCGGCCGAAATGGCGAAGACGGCGACGGTCAGGCCGGGAACGCCGAGCCCCGAGTGAACCGCCGCTCGTGGATTGGCGCCGACGATCCTCAGCTTCAGCCCGAACGCCGTGCGCGTCATCACCAGATGCACGATGACGATCGCCGCCAGCCCAAGCAGCAGGCCACTGGTGATGGTCGTTTCGAACAGGCGCGGCAGCCGGTCCTCCACCGGCAGCGTGCGCGTCTGCGGCACGGTCGTGCTTGGGTCGCGAAACGCCAGCTTGACCAGCACATTGGCGAGCGAGGTGCCGAGGAACGTCATCATCAGGGTGGTGATGATCTCGTTGACGCCCTGATAGGCACGCAGCAGCGCCGGCACCAGCGACCAGATCATCGCCACCACCATGGCGATGAGAAACGAGCAGACCAGCGCCAGCCAGGCTGGCATGATCTGCACGAACACGGGAGCGCTGGCAGCCGCCGTCACCGCGCCAAGCAGGAACTGGCCGTCGCCGCCCAGATTCCACATGCCGGCGCGAAAGGCGACGATCAGGCCGGCGGCGAGAAACAGCAGCGGCGCCATGCGCGTCAGTGTCTGCTGGATGCCGAGCGGCGAGAACAGTCCCTTCTCCAGCACGAAGCCATAATAGGCCAGCGGGTCGACGCCGACGGCAAGCAGGATACAGCCGGCTATGACCAGCGCGATAAGGATCGGGCCGAGCGTCATCAGCAGCCGATGCAGGATGTCGGGGCGCGTCGCTGCCCCGCTCGTGGCATCGAGTGCGGTGGCGCTGACCGTGGGTGCGGTGTCGATGCTCATGCGGCAAGTCCGATCATCAGGCGACCGACCTTTGTGCGGGCGTCGTCTACGTTCTCGACGGTGCCGACCAAAGCGCCGTCGGCGATGACGGCGATGCGGTCGCACATGCCAAGCAATTCCTCGAGGTCGGTGGAGATCAGCAGCACGGCAAGGCCACGCGCCGCCGTATCGCGAATGCGCTGGCGCGACGCCAATGTGTTGGCGAGATCGAGCCCATAGGTCGGCTTGTTGAAGATCACCACCTTGGCGCCTTCAGCCAGTTCCCTTGCCAGAAGCACCTTCTGGATGTTGCCGCCGGACAGCCGCGCGACGGGCGTCTTCAGGCTCGGCGTGCGCACGTCGTATTCGCGCACGAGCTGCGCGGCGCGCTTGTCGATCTCCGCGCGCTGCTCGACGCCGTTGCGCCAGAACGGGGCCGCGCCGACCTGCTTGAGGAAGAAATTGATCGAGACCGGGAAGGTGCCGACAGTGCCCTCGCCCAGTCGGTCGTCGGTCAGGTAGCGAAGGCCGCGCCGGCGGCGCTCGCCGACGCTCAGCGTCTCGATGGCGGCGCCGTCCAGCCGCACCGAGCCGCTTGTGGCTGTACGCTGGCCGGCCAGCGCTTCCGCCAGCTGCTTCTGGCCGTTGCCGTCGATGCCGGCTATGCCGAGGATCTCGCCCGGGCGGATGTCGAAGGAGATCGACGACAGGCCCGGCGCATTGTCCGTCGCCGCTACCGCCAGGTCCGTCACCTGAAGCAGCGGGTCAGCGCCGGCGCGGGCAGTGCGGACAGGACGCTCGACGGCTTCCGGGTCATCCTTCTGCTTGCCGAACATCAATTCCACGATCTCCGAGACGATCTCCTGTTCGTCCAGCGTGCGAAACCGCTCGGGTGGAATCTCGCCGACCTTGCGGCCAAGCTTCAGCACCGAGATGCGGTCGCCGAAGGCAGCCGCCTCCTTGAGCTTGTGGGTGATGAAGACGATCGCAAGGCCCTGCTCGACAAGGCGGCGCATCAGCGCGCCCAGTTCGTCGATACCTTTCGGCGTCAGCATGGAGGTGGACTCGTCAAGGATGAGCAGCCGGCTGTTGCGCAGCATCGCGCGCAGGATCTCGACCTGCTGCTGCTCGCCGAGCGACAACTCTGATACCTTGGCTTGAAGCTTGACGGTGATGCCGAGCGTGCCGGTGATCTCGGCGACGCGCGCCGCCAGTTCCTCGGTCCTGGGGCGCTGCCACCACGGCCCGCCAAGCAGGAGGTTCTCCGCCACCGTTAGCGTCGGCACCAGCATCATGTGCTGGAATACGGTGCCTATGCCGAGTGCCAGCGCATGGCGTGGCGAGGTGATCGGCGTCGGTTTGCCGTCGACCAGTATGCGTCCTTCGTCAGGCTGCTGCAGGCCGGACAACATGCCGATCAATGTCGATTTTCCAGCGCCGTTCTCGCCCAGCAGCACATGCACTTCGCCCGGGCGGATCGACAGGTCGACGCTGTCATTGGCAACGATGCCGGGGAACCGTTTGGTCACGCCTTCAAGCGCGACGATGTCGCGCCCGGCAACGGACGATGAAGAAAAACCGCTCATGAAGCCCAGCACCAAAAAACAGGAATCGTCCGGAGGGGTGAACGGATCACCCCTCCGGCAGCCGACCATGATCGCCTTACTGGGCGACGCTGGTCATCAGTGCCCTTACGGCGGCCGCGTCATAGACCGGCTCGACCTTGATCTTGCCGGAAATGACGTCCTCGCGCAGCGCCTGGATTTCCGTCCAGACATTGTCCGGGATCGCAGCGGTCTTCAGCAACTTGACCGAGTCGTCCTTGAGGCCGATCGTATAGTGTTTGGTGCCGAACGTGTCCGCCTTCAGGTCGGCAATCATCGCCGCATAGACCGGCTCGATATTCCACACCACCGACGACAGCAGGAAGCCCTTGTCGATCGGTGACTTGTCGCCGATGACGTCGATGAAATAGACCTTGCCGCCATCGGCTGCCTTGGTTGTCTCGACCGCCTGCAGCATGCCGAAGCTCGAACCGTTGCCTTGGCCGAAGATGATGTCGGCGCCCGACGCGATCACGCTTTCGGTGACGCGCTTGCCGCCGGCCGCATCGCTGTAGGCGGCCGGGCCGATCACCGCGTAGGTGATCTTGACGTCCGGGTTCTCCGCCTTCACGCCTTGCGCGAACGCCGCCGACTGCGAATTCCACGATGGCGGTTCGCCCGACACCACGATGCCGACCGACTTGGAACGCGACACCTTGGCGGCGAGACGGCCGGCGAGATAGGCGCCCTCGTGGCCGCTCAGCGTATAGTCGGCGACAAGGCCCTTCTCCAGGCCGGCTGGCGTGTCGACGATTGCCACCGGAACTTTCAATTCCTTGGCGATTTCAGGCGCCGAGGTGTTGTAGCCGCTGGCATGCGCGATCAGCAGGCTGGCGCCGTCGGAGGCAAGTTCCCGCAAGGTCGGACGAACATCGCCATAGCCGAGGCCCTGGGCCACGACCACTTCGACGCCGGCGGCCTTGCCAGCCGCCTTGGCGGCATCGATGCCTTGCTGGTTCCAGCCGTAGTCCGTGCCTTCTTCGGGCGTGAGGATGGCGATCGACTTGACCTCGCCGGCAAGCGCGCCGCTCAACAAGACACTGGTCAATATAACTGCACTTACACTGCTCTTAAGAAGCTTTAACATGTTACCCTCTCTGTTGTTTCACCAATCAATATTCTTATTGTTATTGCGCGAAAGCGAGATAGACTGCCTAGGAAAAATTACATTGTGGAGCTCAGGCAAAGTGAAGATCCGTTATGCCCTTCCGGTGATGCTGGCGTTATCGTCCTTCGCCAACGCGGTTGAGTTGCACCATGTCGCCGTCCGCACCGGCACTGACGGGCTCGACATGGTTCCGTTGACGATTTCGAATGCGGGCAGCGAAGGCCTCTCCTGCAACGCCGACTTCGCCCACTGGTATTCGGCCGGGATCGCAACGATCGAGCCGGGCAAGAAGACCCGCGTCGAGCTCTGGTTCGATGCGAAGACCGGCACGTTCACGATCCTCAACGACAAGCGCGAGAACCTGCCCGTCGAGCGGCTGTGGTGCGGTCTGGCGAGCCGAGCATATGCCACCCGCGTGCAGATCACGCTCGACCGCACCGATGCGGCGAAAGGCGAGCGTGATGTGTCCTGCGCCATGGCGCAGGACAGCCTGGCCTGCCGGTAGGCGCTCATTCCCGCGTCCGTTCGAACATCGCGAGCCTCTTATTCCTTTGCCAGGAACGCGTCGGTGAAGACGTCGTCCGCCGACAGAGCCGCCTTGAGCACGCCCTGGTCCGTCAGCGTCTTTAGGGTCTCCTCCCACTGCGTCTTCGTCATCCAGCCGAGACCGTGTTCCTTGGTGTCCGGGCTGGTGAACGTCGAGGCGATGTCGGCATTGATCTGCGCCAGCAGTACGTCCTTCTTGTCCGCATAGCCGGGCGCTGCCTTGGCGGTGATCTCGGCGGCCTCTTCCGGATGAGCCACGACATAGTCGAAGGCCTCCCTATATGCCTTGACGAAGCGGCGCACGACGTCCGGCTTGTCCTTGATCATCGCCTGCGAGGTGAACAGGCCGGAGCCATAGGCTTTCCACCCATAGTCCGCCCCCATCATGATGCTGAGCGAGCCCGGGCCCCCGGCCTTCGCTTCCAGTTCGGGAACCTCCGCATCGATATAGCCGACGACCGTCTGAACCCGGCCAAGCAGCAAATAGCTTTCATAGGGAGGCGAGACGCTGTTCAGCGTCATGTCCTTTTCGGTCAGGCCGTTGGCGGCCAGGAAGCCTTTGAAGAAGATGTAGGTGGAACCGGCCGGATGAATGCCGATGGTCAGTCCCTTGAGGTCGGACGGCTTGGTGAGCTTCAGCGTCTTGGCCAGCGAAATGATCCCCAGCGGCGAGTGCTGATTGACGGCTGCCAGCGCCACGACCGGGACATTCTGCGACCGTGCGACGGCAAGCGTGGGAAGATCGCCGAACCCGAAATCCGCGTTCTCATTGCCCACCAGCCGCATCGCGTCCGGCGAGCCGGATCCCTTGCGGATCTCGGCCACATCGATGTCGTTCTTGGCGAAGAAGCCCTTTTCCTTGCCGACGAAGAACATGGCGTGATTGCCGCGCACGACCCAGTCGAGCTGGACGTTGACCTTGTCCGCCGCCAGAGCCGCGTTGGAAAAACCGAGTGCTGCAACAAACGCCGCGAAGGTAGCGGCCTTGATAAGTGAGCGTCTCAGCATTTTTTGTTCCCTTTTATGAATTGGTTGATCGAGCGGGCCTAGGATTGGCTGAATTTCGGCGCCCACGGCACCACGATGCGTTCTAGGATTTCGGCGGCGTAGTAGAAGGCGATGCCAAGCACGGAAACGAGCAGCAGCGCTGCGAAGACCAGCGCCGTGTCGAGCTGGGTCGACGCGAACTGGATGACGTAGCCGAGACCGTCCGACGCCCCGGCGAACTCACCAACGATGGCGCCGATCACGCTCAACGTGGCGGCGATCTTGGTTCCGGCCATCAGGTTCGGCAGCGAGTGCGGAACGCGGATCCTGAACAGGATCTGCGTCGGGCTGGCCCCGACGGAATTCATCAGCGACAGCAGCGAGCGGTCGACCGATTGCATGCCCGCCAGCATCGACAGCGTCACCGGGAAGAAGGCGATGACCAGGATCAGGCCGATTTTGGGCGCCAGCCCATAGCCGAACCAGAGGATGAAGATCGGCGCGAGGGCGACTTTCGGCACGTTCTGGAACAGCACCACCAGTGGATACAGCGCACGTCCCAACCAATCGAAGCGCACGATGACCAGCGCAATGGCAATGCCGACCACGACCGAGACCAGGAAGCCGAACAGGATCTCGCCCGCCGTCACCAGCGTCGCCTGCATCAGCGTGCCCCATTGCGCCACCAGCGACTTCGCGATCTCGGACGGGGCGGGAATGATGAAGGCGGATATGGCAAAGATCCGCACCGCGGCTTCCCACAGCACGATCGTCACCAGCAGGAGGATGACAGCCGGCAGCCAGCTGCCGGTCGCCGCACTCCAGCTGGAGGTGAGGCGCGGCTCGGAAAGGTCGATTATGGGTTGGTCGCTCAAGACGCGCCTCCCGGTTGATGGCTGGAGCGCAGCATCGTTCGCAACTGGACCACCAGCCTGACGAACTCCGGATCTTCGGTGACCGACAGGTCGCGCGGGTAAGGCAGCGCAATGTCGAGGCTCTCGGTGATCCGTCCCGGCTTGATCCCCAGCACGTGAACATGGCGCGACAGATGGATGGCCTCGTCGATGGAATGGGTGACGAGCACGATCGTCTTGCCGGTCCGCTGCCAGATCTCCAGCAGCGACTGGCCCATCGAATCGCGGGTGATGGCATCGAGCGCGCCGAACGGTTCGTCCATCAGCAGGACCGCCGGATCGAGCGCCAGGGCCCGTGCAATGGCAACCCGCTGCCGCATGCCGCCCGACAGCTCATTTGGCCGCTTGTGGGCGCTGTCGCCCAGCCCCACCAGTTCCAGCATCTCCTGCCCGCGCGCCCGCAGATCCGAGCGCGAGAGCGACTTGTCGGCGATGCCGAGCAGCATCGAGGCATTGTCGACGGCGTTTTTCCAGGGGAGCAGGTTGGCGTCCTGGAAGACGAGGCCGATCATCCGCTTGCGCGCCGCCTCGACCGGCGCGAGCCCGGCGATCGAAACGCTGCCCTGGGTAGGCTGCACCAGCCCGGCCAGCACCTTGAGCAAGGTGCTCTTGCCACATCCGGAAGGACCGATAAGGGAAACGAATGATCCCTTTGGCACCGAAAGATCGATGTTCCTGAGGATCAGCTGACGGGCCATGACCACCGAAACGCCCTTGGCGGAGATTAGATCGTCATGGCGGATATGGGCCGGCCTGTCGCCGGCGGCTCGGATGGTTTCAATGCGCATGGCTTGTCGCCCCGCGCGCTGTTTTCTGCCGCACCCGCACCATCTTGATGGCGAAGGCGCCCTTCACACAAACAGCCGACCGGTGGAACTCCTCAAACCGGCTGGCCCTGTGCGCACCATGTGACATTGGCTACTCCCGGCCTTCCAGGATGCGCCGCACCGCGACGAGCTTGCGCGCCCGTTCACCTTGCAGCGCCTTTGTCTGCTCGGGCGTGTAGGCAAACATGCCCTCGCCCGACTTGATGCCGAATTTCGACGCAGCCGCCTTCTCCAGCACCATCGGCGCGACATCGTCGCGGTTGGAGAGATCGGCGTTCAGGAAGGACGAGACGGATTTGTAGATATCCAGCCCCGCCATATCGAGCAGCGCCATCGGGCCGATGACGGCGATCTTGTAGCCGATGCCCCACGACACGCAGGTGTCCAGGTCTTCCGGCTCGATGACGCCGCGCTCGACAAGATCGACCGCCTCGCGCAGCAGCGCATAGAGCACGCGGTTCTCGACGAAGCCTGGAACGTCCTTCTTCACCACCACCGGCAGCAGGCCGATCGAGCGGATGAGATCGCGGATAGCAGCCACGGTTTCAGGCGCGGTCTTCTCGCCGCCGATCACCTCGATCATCGGGATGATGTGCGGCGGGTTCGACCAGTGCATGCCGACCATCCGCTCGGGATGCGAGATATGCGCCTGCAGCTTGGTGATCGGAATGCCCGACGTGTCGGACGCGACGATGACGGACGGGCCGATCAGCGGATCGATGTCACGATAGGTCTGCGCCTTGATGTCGATATTCTCGGGCACGTTCTCGATCACCAGTTCGGCGCCATCGACGGCCTCGGCGATCGTCTCGACGAAACGCACTTTGCCGGCACCAGTCCCGGGCGCCTCGATGTCGAGACGGTCGAGCACGCCGCCGGCAAGATCGAGCATGCCGCGGGCGCGCTCGATTGCCCCTGGCGAAACGTCATACGCCGTCACATCGAGCCCGCCGCGCGAAAGCCGCGCGGCGATGCCTGGACCCATCGTTCCCAGTCCGATGAGAGCGGCGCGCTTGATCATCATGCGGCCTTTGCGGGAGCAGCAGTGGTTGCCGCCTTGAAAGCCGGCCGAGCGGCGATCGCGGCCACCCAGCGCTCCAGATCGGGCATTGACGGCCGGTCGATCTTGAAGTCGACGCAGCGCTTCAGGATCGGCGCGCAGGCAATGTCGGCAAGGGTCAGCTTGCCGAGCGCCAGGAAGTCCTTGCCGGCCAGGTGGCCGTCGACGATCTTGAGCTGCGCGACAAGGTCCTTCACTTGTTCGTTGTATTCGGCGGTCTGTTCCTCGGGCGTGAGCTTGGCGCCCTTGAAGGCCGCCAGATAGCCCGGATTGACTGCCGCCAGCAGGAAGTCCATCCAGCGCTCGACCTCGGTCTTTTCCGCCGGCGTGGCGCCATTCAACTGTTCGCCGCCGAATGCCGCGAGATAGCGCAGGATGGTGTTGGACTCCCAGATCACGGTGTCGCCGTCGACCAGCGTCGGCACCTTGGAGGTCGGGTTGAGCGCCTTGTATTCCGCCGTCTGCGTGTTCTCGAACTGGCGGCCATAATCCTCGCGCTTGTAGGACGCTCCCAGCTCTTCGAGCATGAAGAGCACCTTCTGGACGTTGCCTGATGTCTGGCGGCCTAACAGCTTGTACATGTCGTCTCCTCGCTAGTGTCCAGGGCCTACTTGCTCGCCGGCAGCGGCTTGTAGACGATGGCGTCCATTTCGATCTTGGTGTTGATGACCGCTTTTGCCTCGACGGTCGTGCGCGCCAGAACGGCGTCGCCGATCCCTTCGAGGAAGGCCTTGTTGTAGCGGCCGAAATCGCGCGTATCCTCAAGATAGGTGGTGATCCGCACGACATCCGACAGCGTCGCGCCTTCATGCGCGATGACGCGCGCGATGGTCTTCAGCGTCGCCAGCGTCTCTTCTTCGATCGTGCCGCTGATCATGTTGTTGTTCTCGTCTTTCGGCACCTGGCCCGAGACGAAGATGAAATCGCCGGCACGCACCGCCGGATGAAACGGCAGGTTCGGGTTCTTGTTGCCGATGGCGTAGTGGCTGGCGGATTTTCGCGTGCTGTCGCTCAACATATCCCCCTAGAGAACGCTGGTTTCGATGATGTCGACGCCGCGGATGCGATCGATCAGGTAGACGATGCCGCGGTCGTCGATGGTCACGTCGTTGGACGAGGAACGCTCCGCGCCCTCCGGCGCGTCGGGCATGAAATGACCGACTTCCTTTGGCGCGAACGGATCGGCGATGTCGACGAGGCGCAGCCCCTGCGCGAACCACGCAAACGGAATGACGGTGCCATTGAACCGCTCGGAAGGCTGATGGCAGCCGGTCATCTGCGGCTGCGGTGAACCGTCCGTGTCGAGGCCCGGCACCTGGAAGGTCGAGATCGGCAACGGGTTGGTCTCATCAGTGATATCGTAAATCCAGGTGAAGGCCGGCGGCGATGGCCGAAGCTTGGCGACATCCTCGTCCGCCACCACCATGATGTTGCGGCCTTTGAGCGGCTGTGGAATCGGCAGGCAGGTGTGCGTGGGATGCGGAAAGCTCGGGCTCGAATTGACGTGCGAGACCAGCTTCGG
The DNA here is from genome assembly GCF_029269325.1 of Mesorhizobium sp. XAP4. Classification (NCBI taxonomy): domain Bacteria; kingdom Pseudomonadati; phylum Pseudomonadota; class Alphaproteobacteria; order Hyphomicrobiales; family Phyllobacteriaceae; genus Mesorhizobium; species Mesorhizobium sp. XAP4. The sequence continues at coordinate 19,942 of NZ_JARIXW010000014.1, forward strand.
CTTGGTGATGTCCGAAATGTCGAGGATGAACAGGCCATGATGCCAGTAGCTGACATAGAGCCTGTCGCCCATTCGCAGCGGATGGTGACAGCGCGGCGTGACATAGTCGTGCCAAGGATACTCTTCGCCGCCCCCGGTCCACTGGCCCGGTATCCACCAGCGTCCGACCTCGACCGGCTTCGCGGGATCGATCAGGTCGAGGATCATCACGATATTGCCGACATAACCGTCGGCGGTCGGCGATATGTAGGCGTAACGGCCGTCGAAATCGTAGCGGTGGACGCCCTTGCCGCCGGTTATCCATTTCGAGATGAGCTTCGGCTGTGCCGGCTTGGTGGTGTCGTAGAGCGCCAGTCCGCCGCCGAAATCAGCCGGGCCGGCGTCGCCAAAGCGCTCGTGGTTGATGATCATCAGTCCGTCCTTGGCGCGCACCTTGTGCGAGTGCCAACCGGGCGGGACATCGATCGTCGTAATTTTGCGCGGATTGCGCGGGTCGGAAATGTCGACCAGCGTCGTGCCGCTCGGCGGCCGCATGTGGCCGATATAAAGGATGTTGCCGTCGACCCAGACCTGACCGCCGCCTGGGCAGTCGACATGGCCGATCTGCTTTGTGTTGAACGCCGAAACCAAATGCATACGCCCTTGCTGCTGAAATTCCATTTCGATGTCCACGCCGCCAATGGCGGCGCGGACATTGCCTGCCGGAGGACCGGAACTAGACGAGACGGAGCAGATCGCCGGCCTGATTGCGGCCCCAGCGCTTGTAGAGGAGCAGCGCCTTCTGCGTCGGCGCATCGGTGGCGCCGAAGAAGATCACCGGCTCGCTCGACGAGCCGTTGACATGCTCGACCCAGGAACCGCCGGGTATGGCGATGGTGTCGAACTGGTTCCAGTCATAGCGTTTGCCGTCGATGATCGAATGGCCGTTGCCGCGGAACGGCGCCAAGAGCAGGCTGGCGGTCTCGCGCTGCGGCAAGGTCTTCTCGCCGGGGCGCAGCATCTGCACGTAGAAATTGATGGTGTGGAAGACGGGTCCGCCGGTCGTCGGATCGACATAGTCGATGACGATGCCTTCATGGGGGTCGCCATCCCAATCCTTGTGGGCGTCGAGAACCGCTTCCATCTTCTCCCAGCGATAGACATACATCGGCGACGACAGGCCGCCGCCGCGCTTGTGGTCGACGAAACGCGGCATCAGGCCACCTTCGCCATAGATGCGCTGTGAGTAGTCGCTGGGATAGCGGGCGGTCTGCACCTTCTTCTCGACTTCCTTGCCGTCGACCATCTCGGTGTATTTGTGATCGAAATGGACGGCATGCAGCGTTTCGACCAGCGGCAGGTCGAGCACCGACAGGTTGACCGCCTGCTCGCCGCCAACGGTGCCATGATTGTGCCAGGCGTCGTTGGGCGTCAGCACCATGTCGCCCGGGCCGAAGACCACGTCTTCGCCCTCGACGCCGGTGAAATTGCCCTTGCCCGTCAGGCCGAAGCGGATGGCGCTCGGCGAGTGCTTGTGCGGCGGCATGATCTCGTCGGGATCATTCAGGCGGTAGGCGGTGTACATGGTGCTGACCGATGCACGCTTGGGTGCAAGACCGGGATTGACGAGGATCAGCGAACGGCGCTCGCTGTCGTCCATGGTCACCAGTTCGGCGGCGCGCTGCAGCAGCGGCTCGATGTCCGAATAGGACCACACGAAGGGAACGGCTTTCGACGTCGCCATCAACTGCTTGATCTCGTCATGGTCGACGCCTTCCGACGTCGCCCAGAACGGAAACATGTTCTTTGCGTAGAGGGCGTCGTAGAGGCCCTTGAGTGCCGCCTTCTTGTTGGTGAGCACATCGTTAGCTGGTTGCGCCAGGGACATATCGGACACCTCTCGTCACGAAGAAAATACTTCTAACCAACTCAACCGTATTCGCATTGGTTTTGCTCGACAATACCCAAATTGCGAATTTTATAAGTTTTTGGTTGAGGTGCATTCTTGAGAGGCAAATGCCCAGAAATAGGCAGAAACAGCCTAGAAACTCACGAAATTCAGCTCACAATCGGGGCGTGAAGCCGCTTCGTCACGGCCATGCTGGCGCGCATGACAGTCCAACCAACGCAGTTTTTCAGTCTCAACCAAAAGACTTTGGTTGTATTCCGGCCACTTTATCAGGCAGCCACGCTCTGTTGAGCGCGGCTGCGGATCAGATCCGCGGCCTTTTCGGCGATCATGATGACTGCCGCATTGATGTTGCCGCAAACGAGGTCTGGCATGACCGAGGCGTCCACGACACGAAGCCCGGCAATGCCGCGCACCCGCAATTCCGGATCGACCACCGATGCCGCATCGACGCCCATGCGGCACGTGCCGGCCGGATGATGCACGGTGATCGAGGTCTTGCGGATATGCTCGTCGATCTCGTCGTCGCTCTCGCATTTCGGGCCGGGGAAGAACTCCGCGCCGACGAACGGGGTCATGGACGGCTGGCTGGCAAGGTTGCGTGCAACACGAAAGCCGGCGCGAAGCGACTGCCAGTCGCGCTGCGAGGACAGGAAATTCTGATGGATCAGGGGCGCGGCAACCGGATCGCTCGACGCCAGCTTGACGCTGCCGCGGCTCTCCGGCTGCACCGCAACGATACGGGTCGCAAAGCCGTCGGCGAACGGCGCCTTGAACGGCGACATGTAAGGCCATGCCCCAAGCGGCGCGGCGGTGAAAAGCAGCTGTACGTCCGGCAACGGCCGGCTTGTGTCGCTTTTCAGGAATGCCACGACGCCGCCAGGCACATCTCCCGAAAAGCCCTTTCCGGTGAGATAAGTCCTGACGAAATCCAGCCCGATACGATCGGCCCGCATCATCTTGAGAAACGGTCCAGGCTGTTTGCGCCGATACATCACGATAACCGAAACGTGGTCCTGCAGATTCTTGCCGACTTGCGCACGATCGACCTTCGTCTCGATGCCATGCGCCGCCAGCTCGCCGCTGTCGCCTATGCCTGACAGCATCATCAGCTGCGGCGTGTTGATGACGCCGCCGGCAAGCAGAACTTCGCGCCGCGCCAGAACTTCATGGCTCGCCCCGCCTCTGGTGTAGGCAATGCCGGCTGCGCGGCCATCCCTGAGCAGGATCTTCGTCGCCATCGCGCCGGTCAGCACCTTGACATTGCCGCGCCGCATGGCGGGCCGCAGATAGGCGGTTGCGGTCGAGCAACGGCGGCCGTTGGCAATTGTCATCTGCAGCCGGCCGAAACCTTCCTGTATGGCGCCGTTATAGTCATCGGTCTGCGGGTATCCGGCATCACGGCTGGCTGTGGCGAAGGCATCGATCAGTTCGTCCTTGTAGCGGCAGAACTGGGTGTTCAGCGGGCCGCTGCCGCCACGGTACCGGCTTTCGCCCGCTTCCCAGCGCTCCTGCTTCTTGAAGTAGGGCAGCACCTTGTCGAACGACCAGTCCGTCAGGCCGCTTGCCGCCCAGCGATCGTAGTCGCCGCGATTGCCGCGCACATAAGCCATGGCGTTGGTGGAGGAAGAGCCGCCGATGACCTTGCCGCGCGCGCATTCGACCTTGCGGCCGCCGACATTGGCCTCGGGCTCGCAGAAATACATCCAGTCGTGGCGGCGCTCGGTCAGTATCTTGCCCCAGCCGAGCGGTATGTGGATCATCGGATCGCGGTCCCAATCCCCCGCCTCCAGCAGAAGCACCGACGCGGCAGGGTCTTCGCTCAGCCGGTTCGCCAGCACGCAGCCGGCCGATCCCGCACCGACAATGACGTAGTCAAAGGTTTCGCCAGCCGGCATGCGTGATCCTCGGGAGAAAGACGTCTGCCGCGATGGCAACCGTCGACATGGGCAGTCAACCATCGCGCAACTGGTGTTGTCAACCATTGCGTACAGTTGTAGATTGGTTGAATTGGTTGAGTGCCGTCGAACAGGTTTTCGTGTCACAATATGATGTCGGGACGTTGAGTCGGCGGTCTGCCGATCGGACAGGAGATTTGGTTTTGAGCGCATTCGAGCCGCAGGTCGGACCATCTGATCTCGACGACATCATCGCCGCGGTCCGCCAGTTGCAGCAGGGCGGCGGCAAGCTTCCGTCCGAGCGCGATCTTGCGGAACATCTGAGCGTCAAGCGCCATCAGCTTCGCAAGGCGCTTGAAGTGCTGCGCCTTTCAGGCGACCTCAAACCGGCGCGCGCCAGGCGGGCGCCGACCGCCCTTCCAAGATATGGCGAGGAACTGGTCAGGGTAACCAATCCGATCGAGGTCCTGGAATTGCGCCTGATTATGGAGCCGGGCCTTGCCCGACTGGCGTCGCTGCGCGCCTCCTCTTTCGAGACGGCGCGGATCCTCGACGCGGCAACCACGCCGGAGAACGCCCCGTCGGGTGAGGTCGACTTCGCTTTCCATCTCGCGATCGTTGCCGCGGCCCGCAACCATCTCGCCGCGGAATTCTACAAGATGCTGCGCCAGGTCGGTGTCGATGCGCGAGTGAAGGTTGCGCGCACCGCGGCACCCACCTGCCCCAAGCGGATCGCTCACCGCGACGGCGAGCATCGCCTGATCGCCGAAGCGATCTCGCAGCGCGACCCCGAAGCGGCAGAGGCCGCAATGCGCGCGCACCTTTTGTCGGTGCAGAGACAGATCATGGAACGGTCGAATGCCGGCGCCTTTGCCGCGTGATCGCATCACCTCTGACATCGAGCCTGTGCGGGGAATTTCAAATTGAAACGTCATTTCGACGTGCTGGTCATTGGCGCGGGATCTGCAGGCTCGGTTGTTGCCAGCCGTCTCACTGAAGACCGGTCGTGCCAGGTCGGCCTCATCGAGGCCGGGGCGATGCCGGCCGATCCCGACATCGCCGACCCGCTGAAATGGACGATGCTCCAGGGCCGCGCCTACGACTGGAGCTACCGGACCGTGCCCCAGCCCTTCACCGCCAACCGCGTCCATGAATGGCCGCGCGGCAGGATCGTCGGCGGCTCGAGCTGCCTGCATGCAATGGCCTATGTGCGCGGCCATCCCGATGATTTCGAACCCTGGGTGCAAGCCGGCGGCGAGCGCTGGTCCTATCGGGGGTTGTTGCCGGGCTTCATCCGCAGCGAAGCCTTCACCGCTTTCGACGGGCCAACACGCGGCAAGAGCGGCCCGCTGGACGTCTATCTGCCGGACGCCGAGGTCAGTCCGGTCGTGCGTGCCTACATCGCCGCCGGGCGATCCATGGGGGCTCCCGCCCTGAGCGACCACAACAGCGGCGAGCTGGTCGGCACCAGCCCCAATTCACTCAACATACGCGACGGCAAGCGCCTGAGCGTCGCCGACGCCTATCTGCCGCCGCGGGTCATGGCGCGGCCGAACCTGACCTTGCTCGCCGGCCACGAGGTCGAGCATCTGGTGCTGGACGGCCACAGGGTCACGGGCGTGAGCGTGGTCTGCGAGGGCCAGACCAGAACGCTCTGTGCCGACCGGATTGTCCTTTGCGCGGGCGCCGTGTCCACGCCGCTCATCCTCATGCGGTCGGGCATTGGTTGCCCGGATACGCTGAAGCAGGCTGACATACGCTGCCTTGCCGATCGCAGCGAGGTGGGCCGCAACCTGCAGGATCATCTGCTGGCTCTTGGAAATGTCTACAGCACCAAAAAGCCGGTGCCGCCTTCCCGCCTGCAGCACTCCGAATCGCTGATGTATCTGCACAGCGACGACCCGACCCGCTCGACGGGAAGTCCCGATATCGTGCTCGCCTGCGTCGTCGCTCCGTCGGCGGCCGAGGGCCTGAATGCCCCGCTTTATGGCTCGGCCTTTACCATCCTTTGCGGCGTCACCCATCCGACAAGCCGCGGGCGCATCACACCGAGCGGCCCGGGCCGCAACGATGCGCCGGTCATCGACCCGCATTATCTGGAAACCGAACACGATCGCGCGACATTCAGGATGGCGTTGAAGCGGGCGCGCATGGTCGGCCATCATGAGGCCCTGGACGAATGGCGCGATACGGAGATCCTGCCAGGCGCACCGGTTCGGTCCGATGCCGAACTCGATGCTTTCATCGCCAGGGCTGCTTCCACCCATCACCATCCGGCCGGCACCTGCCGGATGGGTCGTGACACCGAGGCCGTCGTCGATCCTGACTTGCGGCTGAACGGCTTCGACAATGCCTTTGTCGTCGACGCCTCGGTGATGCCGGCGATCCCGAGCGGACCGATCAACGCGGCGATCGTCGCCATCGCCGAAACCTGGGCGGCGTCTTCACGGGTTACCCCGGCGGCCGCGTGACGGCGGCCGCATCCGACACTTCCCCTGGGTTCCGAATGGCTCTGCTTCCCGGCGACTATCAGCTATGGAGATGCGTCAGCTCAAACGCGGCTCCGTCCTGGACGCCGGCCATGCGCTGCTCGGCGGACCGGAACATGTCCGCGAACTCCACCTGGTTCTCGAACACCACGCCGCCGACCTTGACCGTCAAGGCATCCTCGGTGCCTTTTGGCGCGAAATAGACTTGTGCGATGCGCGCCCTGATACGCTCGCCGATTTCCCTGGCTTCTGCTTCGGTCGCGCCGGCGAGGAAAACCCCGAACATCGACGTCCCCATACGTCCAACCAGATCCTCCGCGCGCACTGACGATTGTATGGTTGAGGCTATGAGCCGCAAGGCTTGATCGCCCCATTCAAGACCAAAGCGCAGGTTGATGGACCGCAGATGCTCCGAATGGATGACCAGGAAGGCGCCGGATTTCGGCCCCGGCACCGACGGCCTTGCGGTTCTTTTTTCGACCATCGACGTGAAGACCGCTCCGTTCAGGCAGCCGGTCGTGGTGTCGAAGGTTGCCGACTTGTCGAGTTCCCGGCGATAGCGACGAAGCTCGATCTGTTTCAATCCAACGAACAGAAAAAGCGGAACACCAAGAACAACAGGCAACAGGATTGCCGTGACCATGCTGCGCCCAAATGGCGTCAGCGCCTCCGAGAACAGAAGCAGATAATTGAGACCGACGGAAACGCCCAGGATTGCAGCGGTTCCCAGAAAGGTCAGCAAAGCGACGCCTTTCCATGCCTGGTCGGTGGTGCTCGCCATAGTCTTTGTCACTGGCCGATCTCCTGTGGATGGGCTTGTATAAGGCCGGTGTGTTGCAATTTCAGTTTCAAGGAACATTGCAATTTAATCGATTGCGCGATGACCCCATCAAGGCTGCGCCCGTGGCGGTTAACAAACAAAACATCAGGGATTGAATGACAGCCTATTGTGCCGGGCCGAATATGCCCATCCCGGCGTTTCTGGCTGTCGCCTCCGCCTTGCCGTAGATGCCGCTCGGCAGCGCCGTGGCCCAGCCGTTGGAGACAAGCCAGGCGCCAACATCCTGCTTGCCCAGCCTGCACGGTGCGGCGACGGCAAAACGCTCGACGTCCGGCGGTACGAAACAGTGCAGCGCGCGTCCCCTCAGCCAGGAATTGAAAACGGCGCGGGCGCGCACGCCGCAAGGCCAGGTGACGTCATGAAACGAGCAGGAGCTGTCGAGATCGATGCCTCGCACTCCGCTGATAACCACCTTGCGGCCCATGGCTTCGAACATCGCCGATGATGTGGCAACCGGGCGGTAGAGCAAGACCTCCCGCCAATCCCTGGGCATCGGCGATTTCGGGGGCACGGCGAGACCGAGCTCGCTGAGCGGCGGACGGGGCTCGGTCCGTTCGATCTCAGCGGGACCAAGCCGTGGCGGAGCGATCAGGTCTTGAGCAACCTTGCGCGCCGGCTCCAGGCGTTGTGCGCCGGCAACCCGGGCAACCGGCCGGACAGGCTGGGTATCGTCAACATCCCGCGACCGGGCACGGACAGGCCGATCGACCGAAAGCAACGCCCCGCCCTGAATGATCAGCAGGATCCCGGCCAGGAGCAGGAGGCTTCCAAGTGCGATCGCCAAGCGGCTGCGGCCCGGCCTGGCCATCAGCTTGAACAGGATCCCAGGGATTTGCGCCGGTCAGAAACCCGACGTCGATTTGGCAACCAGCTTGAGCGCACCTTTTTCAATCCGATAGAACGGCATCGAGCGTTGGCTGGATCCGTCGGCCCGAAACCGGAACAGGCCGGTCGACCCCCGAAAGCCGTTTGGATTCTCAAGAACCTTTTTGCTGAAGCCATCGGGCCCGACCGCGCTGGCAATCCCTGCCGTCAGGGCAACCATATCATAGGCGTAGGCCACATTGACGTCAGCCGGATAGCTGTATGTCGTCCTGAAGCGGTCGGCGATCGGCCCGGTTTCGCTTGGATCGAGCGTGGCGATAAACGCCCCCTCGAAGAGCGGATCCATGGGGTGCTCCAGCCAACGGTTCGTCCCGACGACGGAGATCGTCTTTCCCGGAATGCCCTTCGATTTGAGGGCGGCAAGGACAGGCGACGGACTGCCATTGCCGCTGGCGACGATGACGGCGTCGGGGGCGTCCACGAGTGAGCCCATTTCGTCGACCGTCTTCGCGCCGTCGCCGGCAGAATATCGGAGAGTGACCGCGAGCGCCGCGCCGTAGATGCTGAGGCTGTTTGCGACCCGCTTCTCCATGGCGCCGGCGTTTGGGCCATCCGCGACAAGCAGTACGAACTTCTTGCTGCCTTTCGCGGCCAGTCCCGCGGCGCCCGCGGCGGCGCTGTCCGCTTCGCCAAGGAGCACGGCATAGACCCCGGGGCCGCCGGCGAAATTGTCGGCGAGCGCCAGAACCGGTGGCCGCTTCGACCCCGACAGCGTGGCAATATGCTGGGCCGCCGGCAGCTCGGTCGGGCCGATGACGACTTTAGACCCCGTCGTAATGGCCGTAACCGCCAGTTTGCCGGCCAGTGCGCTGTCGCCTTTGGTGTCTTCTACCGTCAGCGCCAGCAATCCGTTGCCGATATCCGTCATCGCCAGCTTGGTCGCATCGAGCATCTTCCTGCCGTTTTCCCCGGCCGTTCCAGGGGCGGACAGCGGCAGCAGCATCGTGACTTTGGTCGACCCGGTGCCCAGCGACTGGGTCGCCTGGACGGGACCGGCACCGGCGGCGCCGTTCTGCCCGGCAGGCGCGGTAACCGCCGCCGGATCGAGCACTTCGGACACGCCGCCCTTCGACTGGCAGCCCGACACGATCGCGGCGAGCGCCAAGGCGATTGCCCATGTCTGCGGACGGTGGACCTGTCGGCCAGCTTCCATGAATGCTCCACCCCTATGTGCCGCCGGATATTGTTCCCGGTCTGGTCTTCAACGCATGTTACGGCGGACTTGCAGTGCCGTCTGTAGTTCTTTTAGCCGCCGAAAAGCCTGCCTCTGAGCGCCTTGATCTGCCTTGCTTGCCCAGCACTTCGATAGTCGGCGCATTTCATGTATCGCGGCCCGGGCACGAACACGCGGCGCACGCAGACGCCCTTTGCCTGGGCAGAGGCTCCACCCTCCTCGCCTGGCGAAAATGCGGAAAAGCCGAACGTCGCCACCGGCAAAGGCCCGGTCACTTCGATCCCTTCCCTTGCCAGGATTGCCCGCGCACGCTGGCAGTAGCGGACTGAAAGGGCCGAGAACCGGCTTTCATTGTGCCCGGCGCGATACTTCATGACGGTGGTGCAGAGATCACCCGCGGCGAGCCTGTTGGCCTGTGCAAGATATTTGACCCCCAGCGCGATGTTGGCCGCCGGCGCGCTCAGATCGTCCAGTGAACCTCGAAAGCCGAGCATCCTAGCGGTCGCCGGCATCACCTGCATCAGGCCGACTTCGCCATCGGCGCCTTGCACGCCGGGATCGAAGCCGCTTTCGATCTCCATCACGGCATGCGCCAGCAGCGGCTCCAGGCCATAGATCGATGCCTGGCAACTGGCAAACGCCTTGAATGCCTGCCGGGTCCACTCCGTGGCAGTGTCACAGTGTGCCGGCCGCGTCAGGCTGGACGGCTGCTGTTGTTCCACAAAAGGCCGTTCCAGCCAGTTGGCGTGGGCCAGCGTGACAGTGAGGCCAAAGCCGACGAACGCGATCGCGCCTGCGATCGCCTTCGAGAATGATCCGTCGGCTGTCATGATGGCCAACAGGCGTCGGTTCGCCTATCCGGTCAGTGCATGTACTCGACCATGCGATCGTGAAAACACTCGCATTTGTTGAGGGTGTCTTCGTCCTTGTAGTTCGTCTTCAGGTAGCCATAGGCCTTGCCGCAAGCGACCTTGGCCTCCGACGCCCAGACGAAGACGGGCCGCGACGAGTTGATCCACTCCGAGCTGTTGGCGACGGCAACCGACTCGTCCATCAGCTTCACAACCTCCTGCTTCAGATCGACGATGTTGTCGTTCAGCACCAGGTTGGAGGTGCCGACGACACGGCAATAGTCGCCCGTCGGACCGTCGATGATGTCGGCGGCATACCCCGTCGACCCGACTGCCAGCAACAGCGTCGCAGCGGAAACAAGCAGTCTTGCAGAACGTTTCATATTGAGCTCCCCTAGATAATAGCGACGTATAACATAGTCGCGTGGCCACGCGCTATGGCGTTAGATCGTGGCCGGGTGTGGTACATGCGCCGTGTCGTCGTAAAGTATCGTGATCGTGCCTGCGGCAGGTGCGTTCTGCAGCAAGGCCACGTCGACGAAACTGGCCGAGGTGCCCGTGCCATCGGTGTCAACGCTCAACGTCTTGGTGCTGGTGTCATAGTGTACATAGTCGGCGATGTTGCCGGCAGCCGACTTGTCGAACAGCGCGGTCAGGTCGATCTTGTCGCCCTCACCACCGGGGCCGGCGCCGTGGTAGTCGGTGATGAGATCCTTGATATCCAGATGCTCGAGCTTGAACGTGTCGGCGCCTGCACCGCCGGTCAGTACGTTGTAGCCCGTGGCGGTGACGAGAATGTCATCGCCCGGTCCGCCCGACAGGATATTGGGGTCATAGGTGGAGTCACCGGTAAGCGTGGCTTGGTGCCCATCATTGGCGTCGACAACGATGTCGAAGCCATGACTGGCCTTGTCGCCGTCGCCGTCCACGACATCGACGTTGAAGTGCAACCCGACGTCGTGGGGTATCTCGGTGGCGGTTGTCACGCTGGTGGTGGTACCGCCAATAAGCAGTCCTGTGTTGCCGGTATTGATAATGGAGACTCCATACATCAGGCTGGCCGAGCTGATGTCTAGAACGCCGTTGACGATGTTCATGCTACCCTGATCGTGGGCAATTCCGTTCTGATCATAAGTAATCACATTAACAGCATAGCTGCCTGTCAGCACCCCGCCGTTGGACCCGTCCAAGAAATTGATCTTGACATGGTCCATACCAACTGCGGTCGTCGGGTGGGTTGCGGCGTTTTTGTCGCCATCTCCCTGAAGGAATTTCAACGTTATCGATTCTTTATTGTCCAATGTTTGTCCGGAGCCTACGCCCAAACCATTGTTGTTTGAGTTTATTGTCGCCTGGCTGCCGAGATTCGTGCCTGAAATCCATCCCGAATTTCCGGTAAAAAGTATGTCCGTATGAAGGGGAGTTGCTATGCTGTTCTTTATAGCTATTTGCTCAAGATAAAGCCCATAATTGTTGCCACCAAAGCTCCCAGCATTGGTGGCTGTGGTATCTGTTACCACTATCGTCGGGACGGGATTGACCACCTCAAAGTTGTAGGTGCCATCCGCCTTCATCGTGACCGTGAAGTAGGGCTGCGTACCCGCGGCGTCGAAGAACGCCGTGTATTTGGCCGTGCCGGTGGCAGCGTCGTAGGTCGATGTTGAATGGTCGATTTGTGATACGCTCGCCTGATTGGCCAGTGAAATCGCAATCGTCGACAGTCCGTCGGCGCCAGGCGTATATGACCAAGCGCCGGCATGCGAGCCAGCAGTATTGGCGACGATCTGGCTCTCAATAGAGGCAATCGCAGGCACGTCATCGACGACGTCGATCTTGACCGTGCCGGCCACAGTGTTGCCGTTCGCGTCCTTCGCCGTGTAGATGAAGCTTTCCGCGCCCGTCAGCGTGTTGGCGCCCTGCACCGCGCCGCTGTTGAACGGCGACGTCAGCGTATAGGTCCAGGCGCCGCTGGCCTGCAGCTGGAATATGCCATGCGCTGTCGTCGTGGAGATTGGCGTGTAGGTAATGCCCGTGCCCGCCACATTGAGCTGGCCCGTCATCGTCTCGGCGGTGCTCAACGGGTTGGAGCCCGTCACCGCACCGTGACCGAGGTCGCCTGGATCGGTCACCACGTCCAGCGCCGCTTCGTTGACCTGGCCGGTCTGGTTGACGGGGGTCAGCGTCACGTTCGCGACACTGATGGTCAGCGTCGTCGTCGACAGATCCCCGTCGCCGTCCTTGATCGTGTAGACGAAGGTGTCGGTCGCGTTCGCCGAGATCTTGTCCGCCGTCGCCTTGTATATATACGCGCCGTTCGCCTGCAGCGTCAGCGTGCCGTACTGGCCGGTGATCACCTGATTGACACCGCCACTCACCGGGTTCGCCGTATTGTTGCCGGCGGCAACGCCGACCACCGCGCCGCTGGCCGCATAGCCGTCAGCACCCGGCACGTCGTTCAGCAGCACGCCGTTGGCCGCATCCACATTAAGCGTCGCGCCTTCCGTCACATTGCCGATATCGAGGTGTGCCGTCGGCACGTCGTCGATGATGTTGATGACCAGGTTGCCGCCGGGTGCCGGATCGCCGTCGGCGTCCTTGACCACCACCGCGAAGCTGGCGTTGGTGTTGTCACCCGAGGTGTTGTCGAGCA
>NZ_JARIXW010000015.1:0-29243 GCF_029269325.1 Mesorhizobium sp. XAP4
TTCCCGGCAAGGAAAGCACACCTTCAGCGTCGCGGAAGTGATGCTACGCAACTTCGAGTCAATCTGGGAAACCAGGAATGGCGCCGGACGCGCGCGAGAGTTGCAGTAAGCCGTTCGGTTTTCTCGATGACGCATATCAGGAGATCCTAGGGCGAGCGATTTCCGCAACGAGGCGGGAACGCGGACTAGGACGGTTTCAATAACAATCGCCGGAGGCAGCACTCTGGATCGGCAAAATGGATTCTGACGCAATTAGGTTCATGCTGAATTGTACCGCCTCGACAACACCGACCGGGTTTGCCATGCGAAACGTCACAAAAGAAGTGGCCCTGCAGCTAGCATGATTGGACCGAATCTGGCGAAAGAATTTGTCCGTCGCGAGGGGCCGACGCTGTCGGCGCGGTTGTTTTCCGTCCCCAACTGCGGGCGACCGGCGTTCTTAACGAACCAGTCGAACTAGTCATCGCTAGGGTAACCTGCACCCGCGGCCACTATTGGGGCGCGACACCGGCAAGTTCGCCCACTCGGCCCGCCTGAATCCAGCGCCTTATGGACCGCCAAAGGGAGGATTCTTAGAAAGAAATCACCGTCACGCAAAACGGTAAAGCATCACTACGAACTTTAACATGAGGCCGACCATTGCGCGCCAGCCAGCGGTGCGATCCGGATCCGGTTAGCAGACACATATGCAATTATTCGAGAGCATCGCAAACGAAGGAGCGGCGACAGCAATGAGAATTACACGACTAGTAGTTTGGCAAGTGCCATTGACCAGCTATGTTCCTTATCACATGGCAGATAAAAAAACCTGCGATACTGTCACCTCAATATTGCTCCGCGTAGATACGTCGGAAGGTATCTCTGGCTGGGGTGAGGTTTGTCCGATTCCCCACTATCTACCTGCCTATGCTGAAGGCGTGCGCCCCGCGCTGGAATATCTTGCGCCTGTCATCATCGGAGCTGATCCGATCGGCCCGGAAGCGTTAATGAGCCGGGTTGACAGTTGGCTACAGGGGCATGCCTACGCAAAATCCGCCCTTGACCTGGCTCTTTGGGACATCACAGGCAAAGTCGCGAAGCTACCTCTTTATGCGCTTCTCGGTGGACGCCAGATGGCTCGCATACCGCTCTACCACTCGATCACCTGTATCGCGCCCGATGAAATGGCCGTCATCGCTAGAGAGGCACAGGCAGACGGTATGACGCAGTTTCAGGTCAAGTTAGGTGCCGATATCAACTGGGAAGCCGACGTCGCTCGGCTACGTCTTGTACGAGAGGCTGTTGGCATGGGTCCCCTCGTCTATGGCGACTGGAACTGCGCGGCTTCTCGCTTGGATGCGACACGCGTTGGCAAGGCTGTCGCAGCATACGACATCATGCTGGAGCAACCCTGTGCAACTCTTGAGGAGTGTGCCGCTGTTCGCGCGGCAACCGGGCTGCCGATGAAGATCGATGAAAACGCGCACGATACGGCTTCGCTGCTTCGGGCTTATGATCTTGGCTGTATGGATGCCGTAGCCCTAAAGCTCTCCAAATCGGGAGGGCTTAGTGCCGTTCGGCGACTTCGCGATCTGTGTCTGCACCTCGGCCCCCAGATGTGCATCGAGGACACTTGGGGATCGGATGTTACCACGGGCGCAATCCTCCACTTGGCGGCGTCGACCCCGTCAAGCCGGATCATGAATACGTGCGATCTATCGGGCTACGTTACTCCGCGGCTCGATACACACGCCCCAAATCGCAACAGTGGCCATATCGCGCCGCCGGAAGCCCCAGGCATCGGCGTAAATCCAGATGCTGAAAGGCTTGGCCAGCCGGCTGCCATTATAAGTTAGAGCAGCGTTAAAGTTAGAGTAGCGTTTGAAGCGACATGAGGTTGCAGCCGTGCTCGACAAGCTGGAGGACAGGCTCGGTCGCAGGACGCCTTTACCATCTGACGGCAGACCGTTTTCCTGACCCGGGCTCTTGATACCGAGATGAGATTGCAGGCGCTCACCTACGACTGAAGCAAGGACGGCATGATTATAGCCGTGCCGTCCTTTCCGCGTCGAGATGGTTCACATGATGCGCAAACGGCAGGCGAGGTTCGCCTACAATCCACTCGTTGCATTCCAGCTTTTTGTAACAAAAAAGCAAATCGAGTTAACAGAAAATTCGCAGCCGCCAATCCGAACACGAGGTATGTTCCGCCTGGGATCTGATAAGGCATGTTTGAAAAAATTGATGCCAATGCTTGGAGCCCCGCCGGAGCACAGAACGCAGCAGAAATCTTTTCTATAGCGCCTGCCTCAACCGGATTGGAATTGGAAGGAGACTGACCTCTCTAGCTGCAGCCCCACGGCTCCAGCGACAACTCACGGACCGGGGCTATTTCGCATCAGTGACCTCGTGTTCTCCTCCCTGCTCAGCGGCGGCTCGGCGTATTGTCTGACACTGGAACCGACACCCCCGAGCCAGACCGCTACACAAAGTGCCACACTAAAACGGTGCGTACGGAATGACAGCGGATTGGATAGCAGCGTGGCCGAAGACTGCAAAGGTAGTTTCAACGATGAACATCGGTGTTTTGAAGGAAATCAAAGAAGACGAGCGACGTGTCGCACTCCAGCCGATCCAGGCGCAAGCTCTTTCGCGCCTCGGTCACCACATTTATGTTGAAATCGGTGCCGGGGAAGGGGCCGGATTCTCGGACGCGGATTATCAGGTCTGCGGAGGGAAGCTTGCGATGAAAGATGAGGTCCTCGCCCGGGCGCGGCTCCTCCTCAAGGTTAAGGAACCGCTGCGCTCAGAATATTCTGACTATGCTCCGCATCACATCTTATTCACGTATCTGCATTTTGATGAGAACAACGTTGATCCTCGGGATGTCTCTGAACTCATCAGTAGAGGCTTTCTGGGAATCGCTTACGAGTGGGTGGGAAAAGCTAGCCGGTATCCATTGCTTGAGCCGATGAGCCAACTGACTGGCTATCTCTTCGCTCAGCGGGCGTTGGAGTTGTGCTCCAAGGAAAAAGGAGTGTTCTGCCCGCGAAATGAGAGCGGTCTTCCCGGAGGGCGGGCTCTGATCATCGGATGCGGCAATATCGGTCTGTCCGCATTCAAATACTTGTCGGACCTAGGGATTGCCTTGACCGTAGTTGTCACTCGAGGGCGTGAGGATTTCAATTGCAAAGCCAACGCGCGCTTCGAAACCGAAGGCGTCGACTACATCGGCGCAACCGACACCAACCTGATCGTCATGAATAACAAAGATCCTTCACGCACTCAGGACACGATTGCGGCGGCACTGTCGGAGATGGACATCGTCCTCAACTGTGCGGTGCGTCGCTCCGATCTTCCGAAGCGAAAAATGGAGTACCTGATCGACCGCAGCATGGTTGGAGCCATGCAGAGAGGCAGCATACTGTGCGACTGTACAGCCTGTGATCGCGAATTGATCGAAACCTGTACTTCTTCTGCATCGCTCTACCACTCGTATCGCGAAGAAAATGTCGTGCATTACAACTGCGATCACATTCCATCAATGGTGGCCAACACCGCTACGCGGCTGCTCACAGCGCGAACTTTCCCTTACATCCGTTACATCGCCAGTCTCAAATCCGTGCAGACCATTACTGACGATGAAAGCCTGTGTGACGGAGTCTGTTGCTATGGTGGCCACCTGACCCATGCTCTGTCGGCAGAAAAAAAAGGCTTGCCATATCGGCCGCTGAGCGACGTTATTAAAACGATTTCACTTCCCATGTAGGCGCTGAGAATAGTCCAAATTGACGGGGGTAAAGTGCGCAACAGTTTACATGGTTCTGTCGCAAATCGTGCTTTTGGTCACAAGGGGACGCTTTCGCGCCGATGATCATGCTGCAAGGATTTCGAACTGCTCGGCGATTGAGGGGCGTGAATAGGCGAACCGCGCCTGCCGTTTGCGCATCATGTGAACCATCTCGACGCGGAAAGGACGGCATCGGCACCGGCCATCGACTTGAAGCCGAGCATTGACACAGCGCGGCGCTGATGTGCCGATGGTCTGCTCGGTCTCGATTGTTGAGGTACTTGCTGTTGCGGAGCGGATCGGCTTCAGCGCTCGTCGCGATCGATTTCGCAGACGGTAGTTCGGCGTCGCAGGAAATGATCGCCTCATGATTGGTCGGGCTACCGTCGATGAAGATGCGATCCGGTCTGCCGTGGCGCTCCAGGGCTTTCTGGAAGAAGCGGCACGATAGAGATACATCCGTTGGCCGCGTATCTTGATGCATGTCTCGTCCAAGTGCCACTTGCCGGTGAGGGCGCGCTTGCGCCCGATGAAGCGCTCCAGAAGCTGGGGCGAGAAGTGAACGACCAGCGGTGCACGGTCGAATGGTCGACGTTCAGGCCGCGTTCGGCCATCATCTCCTTCAGATCGCGCAGGCTCGGTCGAAATACGGCCTTTGAACATAGCAAGCGAGCTCCCCGAAAAAAGAGAGGCCTTCGTGCCAGATATGGGTTGCCATTCCGTTTTGCGACAGAACCCTCAGCTGTGGTTGCCATCAACAATTGAAGTCTTTGGACGCGACCGCACTCTCAATTTCAGCTTGTTTGTCAAATTACTCCAGCAACCGTTACCGAAGTAAACGCTTAGTCGAAGGCAGTCAGACATCATGCAGCGCGAAGATCACCAGCTGCCTATTTCAGCAACGCTCGCTCCATTTCGGAACCCGGTGTTTCGCACGATCTGGACGGCCACACAAATATCCAGCCTGGGTTGGCTCGTGCAAACGGTTGCCGTCAGCTGGCTGATGGCAACTACTTCGGCTTCCGATCTGATGGTTGCGATTGTTCAGGCTGCCTCGACATTGCCGGTGTTCTTCCTCTCGATCCTTGCCGGAGCCATCGCCGACAATTTCAGCCGCCGGTGGGTGATGTTTGCGGGCCACTGCCTCATAGCATCGGCATCGACGACGCTGATGATTTCTGTCGGGCTGGGGTTTGTCAGCCCCTGGTTCATACTCGGACTGAGTTTCCTGGCCGGCTGCGGCTTTGCGCTAACCGATCCGGCTTGGCATGCTTCCGTCGGCGATATCCTCGATAAGCGCGACATTCCCGCCGCGGTGACGCTTGTGTCGGTCGGGTACAACATCGTGCGCAGCATCGCACCGGCTTTGGGCGGCGTGATCATGGCCTTCTTCGGACCTCTGGCCGCTTTCGCCTTGGCTGCGCTCAGTGATCTAATCCCTCTAAGCGCAATATGGCGCACCAAATGGCAAGTCCGCTCCTCTCCTCTCCCTCGCGAGATGATGACGACGGCAATTCATGACGGCGTGCGCTTCACGGCGATGTCCTTGGAGATCAGGGCGGCGATCGCCCGAGCAGCTCTTTTCGGGGTGACCAGTATAGCGATCTTTGCGCTGCTCCCTCTCGTCGTCCGGGATCAGTTGAAGTGCGGCCCAATCGCCTATGGCGTCCTATTAGCCAGTTTCGGCATGGGTGCTTTCATCGCTGGCATGAGCAACAGCTACCTAAGGCGTATCACGTCTCAAAACAGGCTGGTGGCGTTCGCGTCCGTCGCTTGTGCAGCATGTTGCCTTTGCCTTGCAGTTACTTCTTCGATTGCCGCGGCGGCCATTTCGTTAGCGCTCGGTGGGGCGGGTTGGCTAGTCACTTGGACGGGCATTGACTTGTCGGTGCAGCTGGCAAGCCCTAGGTGGGTTGTTGGCCGCACGCTCTCGATCTACTACGCCTTGAGCGCCGGCGGTATGGCAGCCGGCAGCTGGATCTGGGGTTCTGTCGCGCAGAATTACTCGTTGACATGGGCTTTGGAGGGCGCCGCACTAGCCCTGTTGCTGGTGGCAGTTGCGGGAATAGTGTTGCCGGTGGGACCCCGGGAAGAAACGGATCAAGAGAGTTCCGGCTTCCATCCGCCGGAACTGGCACTCGATCTGAAACCGAGAAGTGGCCCTATCGTTGCCAAAACCGAGTATTCCATACCTGAGGAGAACATTGACGCCTTTCTGGGCTACATGCGGACCCGGCGTCATGTTCAGAGCCGTGCCGGTGCTCGAAACTGGACGCTTCAGCGAAACCTTCAAACGCCCTCGCTTTGGACGGAGACATTCCGCACGCCGACATGGATGGATTTTCTCCGCCTAAATCATCGGCTCACGTCGGCGGACAAGGAAGTCGGCGATCATCTTCTGGCCCTGCATGATGGAGATGTGCCTCCGCAGACAGTTCTTTCCATTCAGCGAACGACAGACGCAACGTACGCATCCGCTGAAGACCGCAGACGTGCGTATCCGGCGGCCATGAGGACCTGAGCACCGGAGTGCTGGGGTCAAGCTTTCGATGGGGAGACGCGATGATATTCTTCGAGGAGGAGTTTGAGCTCCTCGATGCCTTCATCGGTGAAGGCCAAGATCCCGTTGTCATCATTGGCGCCGTACACCCAGATGACGCTGTCCTCGGGCTCGGCAGCGAGGGGCAGTTCGTGGATGAGCGCTTCGCTGACGCCGAGTTCCCAGGCGATACGTTCGACGGTGTAGACGTGATGCACCTTATTGCGCTGCATGATCAGGCCGCAGCTGGTTGGGGCCGCAGTTTTGCGGATCTCCAATTCCACGGCAGCAAATCATCGATCCGATGGGCCGGATAGGCGGGCAGTCGGGCGAGGACGTCGGCGAGCCAGGCCTGCGGGGATATCGTTCATCTTGGCGCTGACGATCAGGCTGTAGAGAACGGCAGCGCGCTGTCCGCCGCGATCGGAACCGCAGAACAGCCAGGACTTTCTTCCGAGATTCTTCAAATGGCGGAAAACAGCGATTCCTGGTTGTCGTAGTCGATGCGACGCGGAGTATTGCGCGCCAAATCGGCCTTGATCCGTTCGTCTTCGAGGTCGCTGGCGCGGATCTGGTAGGGCGCGCCGCGCATGACCTGCTCGGCCGGCAAGAGGCCATCCCTGATGAACGGCGGATTTTCACGTGCGACACGCCGAGCTTCCCGGCCGCATCCGACATGGTGGGCCATTCGCTATTTTGTCGGAGGATCGGTAGCCGCTGATCTTGTGCACCGTGCGCAAGCGACCGGACGCGGCCGGCGGTCCAGGTCTTTCCCTGGCCCGTCTGCATGCCCATGCGGTTGAGGGTGCGGCAATATCGGCGTCGGACCATCGCGTTGCCATGGTTCGCATGATCGCCAGGGCTTCTTCGGGCGTATGCTGCCCATGCTCGCCGGATTTGGGCTTGCGCACAGCACCTGCGAGTGCTGGGCTCCATGCCAGTAGATGGTCAGGATCACATCGCGGGCTTCGTCATCGACGTCCGCCACGACGTCCTTGATGAGCGCGCAGGAGTTGCCGACGGCATCGCGAGGCATGTCGATGTCGATCAATCGCGCCGCGCCGCCTTTGTCCTTGGGCAGGATCAGCGCCCGGTCGACTAGATAGATCGCTTCTTCCAGGTCATGGGTGACCATCACCATGGTGACGTTCTCCTCTCTCCAGATGCGCGCCAGTTCCTCCTGCATGCGATCTTGGTCATGGCGTCCAGCGCCCCCCCAGCGGCTCGTCGAGCACAAGGATTTCGGGCTGGACGGTGAGTGCCCGGGCAATGCCGACGCGATGCGCCATGCCGCCGGAAAGCTGCCTCGGAAAAGCATCGGCGAATTCGGCAAGGCTGGATTCGGGCAATCGGCGACGGGGCGTTCTACACCTGGCGATCGCTCACGTCGATCCGTGCGAAGATCGCCATCGCCCGATCGGCATCAAGCTCGCCGCCGGCCATCTGCTTGCGCCATGCATAGAGCTGTGACGGAGCTACGCCGAATGCTTCCGCGACCTCGGTCACCGATGACCCCGCCGCATCCGCCATGTCGACCAACGAGCGCTTCTCGGTGCAACTCCACAGCCTTCGTTGCCGCGCGCGCCCGGGCACCGCTGCAAGATCTTCGGCCGCCGCGGCGCCGCTTAACTCGGCGACGATATCGCCCCTTGCCTGCCGTTTGCGCATCATGTGAACCATCTCGAGACGCGGAAAGGACGGCATAGGCACCGCCATCGACTTGAAGCCGAGCGTTGACCCAGCGCGGCGCTGATGTGCCGATGGTCTGCTCGGTCTCGATTGTTGAGGTACTTGCTGTTGCGGAGCGGATCGGCTTCAGCGCTCGTCGCGATCGATTCCGCAGACGGTAGTTCGGCGTCGCAGGAAATGATCGCCTCATGATTGGTCGGGCTACCGTCGATGAAGATGCGATCCGGTCTGCCGTGGCGCTCCAGGGCTTTCTGGAAGAAGCGGCACGATAGAGATACATCCGTTCGCCGCGTATCTTGATGCATGTCTCGTCCATGTGCCACTTGCCGGTGAGGGCGCGCTTGCGCCCGTCGAAGCGCTCCAGAAGCTGGGGCGAGAAGTGAACGACCAGCGGTGCACGGTCGAATGGTCGACGTTCAGGCCGCGTCTCCTCCAGATCGCGCAGGCTCGGTCGAAATGACGGCCTTTGAAAGATCTTTTGCTCGGCAGTGTCGCTTCATCTTTTCGGCGCGACGCACAGAAGCGCCGGAAATGTCGTAGAACAAATTGCAACTTTGATCGTTCCCTCCTTGAGGCCTCCTCCGTATTGCGTCGTTAGAGTTCTGCTTCTGCAAGATGAAGCAGCCCGTTTCTGCGCGAGCACCTTCCCGATTTTATGTCTTCCCTTCAAACGCCCGTTAGCGGTCTCACACGCGTCCCATCGGTAAACCGAGAAAAACGAAAGTCCGTGGGATCAACGACGGGGGGAGTGCCTCTGACGAGATCAGCAGCCAAGCGCCCCGCGCCCGGAGCTATGCCGAAACCATGGCCAGAAAATCCTGTCGCGACTATGAGACCCGGGACAGCATCAACCTGTGAGATGACTGGGATTGCGTCAGGGGTCACATCAATCAACCCCGCCCATTGCTGAACAACCGTGGCTGAAGCAAAGACCGGAAACGCCTTCTTCAATCGCTCGAACGTTCTACGCAGACTTGCTTTATCTGGCGCTGGATCGAGGACGCGGGTCCTCTCATATGGCGAAATTCGGTCGGGCGGTGTATGGTGCGATTCCGAACATTCCTTTATGAATCGATCATCGACGCGCAACCTCAAGTTCTTAAAATCCGATCGCAAGGCTGGCCAGAAGTTGGCGAAGAATCTAAAACTGTCGGGGACAATCGAGACGACGCTGGCGTGTCCATTGGCAATAGTGTAGCCGCCGTCAATGCGTTTGCGCAACGCAAACTCGGTGCTCCAGAGCGCCGCTTCAGGGCCGCCCTCGACCGGAGATGTGCGCATCACACTTCCTAAGACTTTCAACTGAGGCAACGTTATATCGAGATCCTTGAGAAAGCGACGAGACCACGCACCCGCCGCTACTACGACAGTTGAGCAACAAATTCGGCCATGTTCGGTGATGACGGCAGACACACTGCCGGCGCTCAACTCCAATCCACGCACAGCACAATTAGTGAGCACCGAAGCTCCACTGCGGCGGGCAGCTAATGCGATCGCGGTCGTAGCCAGGTGCGGTTCGGCCCGCCCATCGGTTGCGCAAAAAAGCCCGGCTTTCCAGCGTTTGTCCGCTCCGGGTGTAAGTCGCTGAAGCTCTGAGCCAGAAACCATACGAGCGTCGATTTGATGCTGACGCGCCTCATAGAGCCATGCCTCATTTTGGGCAATGTTCTCATCGCTATCGGACGCGAATAGAATACCGGCTCGGCGGAATCCCGACTCAGACTCCAGATCTTCATTCATGCGTTCCCAGAGACGCAGACTTTCGATCATCAGAGGGAATTCTCGAGGGTCACGCTGACCCTGCCTTACCCAGCCCCAGTTGCGACTGGACTGCTCCCCTGCAATATTCCCTTTCTCGCATAACGCCACCTTAACGCCACGCTTCGCCAGAAAGAGCGCCGCACTCGCGCCAACGATCCCGCCACCGACAACAACTACGTCAACTTTCGACGGCAGCCGGTTTTCGCTTGGAAGCGGTTCGACAAACAGGCCCATCTCAATTACTCTCCCATCCTCGGTACCAACGCCTCCATGAATTTGACCAGCTCACAATATCGAAGCCTAATCGCCGAATCTTGCTCGACTGAGCCAAGTTGCCGGCGTACAGATACAGCCCTACCGATGTTCGTTTTTTGTGCATTGGGGCACATCCGCCCAGTTTTGAACACACTCTCGGATTTCCTACGTCCGCCGCTGAATCCCGCGAAGGTTATTCCGTTGGGCGTCGAACGTGAAACCTCCGCCCTTCAGTGCGAGATGCCGAGCAGCTCACAACTCTGCAGCAAGATCAGCCATCATTGCCGTGAGCTGGTCAGCGAAGTTGCAGTCCCAGGCGCTCCAGTTCTCGAGCACGCTTAAGTAGACAACGGCAGTTCCGGTATCTGGATTCGCAACCATGTACTGACCGCCCCAACCGCCGTGGCCGAGCCAGGTGCCGTCGGTTACCATTTGGCGACTATAGCGAAGTGACTTCTGTCCGTAAGAAGGCCCAGGATTGTGACGGGTGTCTTCAATGAAGTCGGCATTGCCTACGCGGCGACCGTCAACACCCTCGCCTTTGCGGGCGAAGAGCAGACCATGGCGCGCCAGATCGCGAGCAGAGAGACAAGCACCGCCGTCGAGCAGCGGCACGCCCTCGCGATCGCACGTAATGTGCAAGCATCCCTCAAGACCGGCTGCCTCGACGTTTTCGATCAACCACTCCCGCAGCGGCCGACCGCTAGCACGCTCAATTACCCAGCCGATGATCTCACTGTTGGTCGACTTGTAGAGCGACTGTCCGGTGCGGTTCACAACATCGTCGCTGGTGATCCCACAGAGGAAGGAGCGGATTGTACCCTCCTTCTCGCCCTCCGGCGGCAGTCGCCAGCCCATGGCGCGTTCCATGGACCACCACTTCGTATTGGGATCGCTGAGGTCCTCGGTAAAGTCATTGACGACGTTCATATCGGCTGTTGCCCTGACAGTCGCCTCCGCGTAGCCCGTGCCGATCTCTGGCAAGTAAGTGCCAATCCGCTCGTCGAGATCCACCAAGCCATCGGCGACTGCGCGGCCGAGCATAAGGTTCAGCGTGGTCTTCGTCACTGACTGAATGCTTTGCGTCCTATCGGGACCAAAGTCGGGGGCATAGGCCTCATATAGGACGTGGTTGCCCTTGACCACGACGAAGGCGGAGAAATGCTGCATCGCGAGGAAACGCGCGACCTCGGGCCGAGCCCCGATCGCCCAATCAAGCTGCTTTAACAATGGAAAGACCGATGGTGCGCGGAAGGAAAGACTGTAGCGGGCGAGCCTGTGGAGGTTGTGCCAGCCATGGCGGCGGTGGTCGGGCGTGGCCCAACGTGGCTTGTTGTCGCTACCAGTAAAGAGGTCGGGATTTGGGATTGAGGCAAGCAACATTCAGTCGGCCTTTCAGTTGGTGTAAGTTCACGGGATCCTTGGAAGTGTACGAGTCACTTCGTCAGCGTTCTGGTTGCTATCTTCAGATCACCGATGGCAGAGACAAATGGGCGCGCTAGCGGAAGCGCGTTTTGCCTATAGAGAGCTTGGGACGTTCCGAGGTCGGGAGGATGTCCCCCGCAATCGGAAAATGACATCTGAAGCTGTGCTTCTTATCCTCTTGGCCCGCTGAAGGTTCGGGGAAGACGCGGCTGCAGATATCCTGCGCGTAACGACAACGGGTGTGGAACTCGCAGCCGGATGGCCGCCTCATGAGGCTCGGCACCTCACCTTTGAGCTCGATCCTGTTGAGCACCGCATCTGGGTCAGGCTCAGGATTGGCCGCAAGCAGCGCCTCGGTGTAGGGATGTCGCGGTTGATCGAAAATACGCTCGGTCTCGCCGACCTCAATAAAGCGGCCGAGATACATGATCGCCATGCGATCGGTCATGTGGCGTACGACATTGAGATTGTGAGTGATGATCAGGATCGCCATGCCAAGTTCGGTTTGAAGCCTCGCGAGAAGATTGAGCACCTCGCCCTGCACCGAAACATCGAGGCCTGCGGTCGGCTCGTCGGCAATAAGCAAGTCCGGACTTAGCGCAAGAGCACGCGCGATACCAACGCGCCTGGCCTGACCACCGGAGAGCTGATGGGGGTAGCGACGAGCAAATTCCGCCGACAAGCCGACCATTCGAAGCAGTCGCTCCGCTTCCCCTTCGACATCGCGATCCTTTAGCCCATGGATGCGAAAGGGCTCTGTGAGAAGCGATCGCACTGTCAGCCTCGGCGAGAGTGAGCCGATAGGATCCTGGAACATCATCGCCATGCGCCGCAAATAGGGCTTGCGTTCAGCCCCGCTGAGCTCCTCAATTTCCTGCCCATCGAAGCTGATGCTGCCGCTCACAGCCCGCTGCAGGCCGATGATCGTGCGCGCGATAGTGGATTTGCCCGAGCCGCTTTCACCGACAAGGGCCAGCGTCTCGCCCTTGCGGATTTCAAAGGACACACCACATAGCGCGTCAATGAAAGGGGCTCTCGTCCCGGTTGCGAGCGCCTTAAGCGGACCCATAGTGCGGAAACGTACCCGCAGGTCCTCAACCCGGAGCAGCGCGCTCATACCGAAACCAACAGTTCTTTGTCGAGGAGATGGCATCGGGCGACTTGGTCTACGCCGATGCGGTACTCGACCGGGTTCTCTTGCCCACAGCGATCGAACGCTTGCCGGCAACGTGTCCGAAAGATACACCCTACCTTGGTGCCTAGGAGACTGGGCACCTCGCCCGGAATGGTCGGCAAAGTGCGCGTGCTTTTTTTGATCCGCCCGGGATCGCACTCCAGCAGCGCGCGTGTGTAGGGGTGAGCAGGATTATGGAAGATGTCCCGGACAGCTCCCTGCTCAACCACTTCCCCAGCATACATCACGGCGACCCGGTCGCACAGCTCAGCAACCGCACCGAGATGATGGGAAACGAACAGCACAGAGCAACCGATCTCTTTTTGCAAATCCTTGAGCAAATGAATGATCTGCACTTCCAGTGTTGCATCGAGCGCAGTGGTTGGCTCGTCGGCGACGAGGAGCGTCGGTTTCACAAGAAGCGCCATGGCAATGCAAACGCGCTGACGCATGCCACCGGAGAAGTGATGCGGATAGGCGCCGATACGGCTTTGCGGATCGGGAATTCCGACCCGTTGAAGCATGTCGATGGCACGGGCGCGTTTCTCGCCCCAGCTTCCTTGCTCGTGGTGCTGGACATCGATCATCTGGCTCTCGATGGTCCGCACGGGATTGAGTGCGGTCATCGGGTCTTGGAAGATCATCGAAAGATGATCGCCAAGCAGTCCCCGACGCGCCTGAGTTGGCATTTTGAGCAGGTCTTTATATTCGAACAGAATGCTGCCGGATGTCACATCTGCATTCTCTGGAAGTAGGCCCATCACTGTGTAGGCGAGTGTCGATTTTCCAGATCCGCTTTCTCCGACGATGCCAACCACCTGTCCGGCTGGCACATCGAGCGACACATTGCGCAGGGCATGGACGCGCCCCCGCGGCGTGCCGAAATCGAGATTTAGGTCACGGATCTCAAGAAGCGCGCGGCTTGACGAGAGCTGCGTTTTCGGATCTTTGCGTCTCATAGGTCTTTCCGCAATTTCGGATCGAATATGTCGCGCAGCGCTTCGCCCAGGAACGTGAAGCCGAGCGTTGCGAGGACGATCGGGATGCCGCTAGCTATCACCGGCCAAGGGGTCTGGTTAATGTAGCTATAGCCGTCGTTGAGGATAGCTCCCCAATCGGGCGTCGGTGGCCGCACGCCCATGCCGAGAAAGCTGAGACCCGCCTCTACGGCGATGACGGCCGGCACGTCCATACTCACCAGAATGAGAAGCGGGCCGAGGACATTGGGGAGTACGTGCACGGCGAGAATGCGCGTTGTTCCGGCCCCCATGCTGCGCTCTGCCGCAATATATTCACTGCTACGCAGCGCTTCCGTCTGGGTGCGCACCACACGCGCGTAAATGGGCATGGACGTTATCGCGATGACGAGAATAATACTCGCTAAGCTTGGTCCCAGAAGGGCGATCATGGCCAGCGCGAAAATAATACTCGGAAACGACCGGATCGTATCGAAGACAAGCAGTAGCAAATTGTCGAGCCAGCGGGGACCGAAGCCCGCGATCAAACCAAGGACTAGACCGACTGCCAGTGAACTGCCGAGAGAGGCGAAGGCAACGAGGAGCGGGATGCGGCCGCCCATGACGACGCGGGAGAATGTATCACGGCCCAGTTGGTCCGTGCCCAGCAGAAAATCGAGTGAAGGGCCAGCAAGACGCGGCCCGACCATGATTCTGATCGGATCATGCGTGATCATCAGCGGAGCGAAGATCGCGGTTGCTGCTATGAATATGACAAGAACTGCTCCGAGCATGCCCAGAAGGTTTTGTCGAAACTGCCGCAAAAAGGTGCGAGAGCTTTCGGCAGCCATTGCATCGTTGGTTTCGGGAAGAATGCTTTCAACGATCGCCATGTCAGAGCTTTTCCCGGGTTCGCGGATCGAGGAACGCGTTGATTACATCCGAGAGCGTAGTAGCCGAAACGATAAGGAAGGTGCTGACCAGCACGACGCCCATCACAATCGGGTAGTTGCGCGTATGGACCGCGTTGACAATCAAAGCCCCGATGCCAGGTCTCGCGAAAACCACCTCGATGAAGACAGCCGACGAAAGAAGCCACGCTATCCCTACCCCGAGTATGGTCACGGTCGGCAGGATCGCGAGAGGCAGCGCGTAGCGCGCGACGATGCGCCATTCCGAGATTCCGAAAGAGCGAGCCATGCGCACATGGTTTTCCCCGAGAACCTCAAGCATGGATGCGCGTACCAGCCGGGAAATGTAGCCGACCCAGCCAATCCCTATTGCGAAGCCCGGAAGGACGAGATGGATAGGTCCATCCCAGAAGCCATTGCCGGCCCCGATCGCTGGCAACCAGCGCAGCGTCACCGCAAAAATCAGCAGCGCGTAAACCGCCACGACGAAGGAAGGAATGGCGATTGTGGCGACCGTCACGACGCCGGCCACCTGGTCGACCAGGGAGTTGCGCCGCATGGCCGAGTAGCAACCGAGCGGCACGGCTATCGCAACCGCACAGGAGATGGAGACCAGGATCAGTTGGATCGTATAAGGCAGTTGCTCGAAGACAATGTCGGCAACAGGCCTCTTGCTGAATACGTCGAAGCCGAGATCGCCATGAAGCAGCCCGCCGAAGAAGGTAGCGATCTGCACGACAAGCGGCTTGTCGAGCCCCATCTGCTGATGCAACAGCGCCTTCATCTCAGGCGTCGCCCGCGGGCCGAGTAGAACCGCGGCAGGATCGCCGGGCACCGCTCGGATCATCAAAAACAATAACGTCACCGCAATCGCAATGATTGCGATCGCCAGGACCAGCCTCCGACAGAGATAAAACCACATACCTACGCCCGACCCGCAACTCAAGCCGAAACTGGTTTGAAATTGATGTATAGCGGGTTCCCATCTGGGGTAGTTGCGGCCTGCATTTGTGTGATGCGGAACATGACTGGATTGGCCCCATGGGTCAGGAACCGGTAGGCGCCGGAGTCTTCCATGAGGTCCTGCATCTCATAGTAAAGCTTCGCCCGCTCGTTGGGGTCGCTGATGGTGACCGCCTTACCGCTGAGCTCGTCAAAACGCTCGCTTCGGAAACGCTCCCAGTTCCACACACCTACTTGACTTTGCACAAACCAGGACGCCGGGTAATACGGGTCTGGTAAACTGTAGAAACCATTGACAATGAGTTGTACGTCCTTCCACCGCGCGCCTTCCGATTCCATGCCCAGCGTCCAGAACGACCCAGAATCTTGGGCATTGACCTCAACCGCGATGCCGATCTGCGACAATTGCGCTTGTACCGTTTGGGCTATGGTCGAATTAGTGCTATCGTTCGTACAGTCGATTGTCAGGGTTAGACCACTGACACCCGCTTTGTCCAGAAACGCCTTGGCCTTGGCGAGATCGCCTTCCGGTGGGACGAGCGCCTTGTCGCGGTGCCCGACGATCCCTGGAGGAATGACGCCTGTCGCAACCTCCGCCTGTCCGCCATACGCGGCTTCTAGAATCTGCGGCACATTGATTGCCCATTGGATTGCCTTGCGGACATTAATGTCCTTCAGCTTCGGGTGATCCATGTTCATGCCGACCCAGGCGTAATAGAGCGAAGTATGATCTTCGATCTTGGTCTCGGCGGGCGGATTGCTCTTGAACGTCGCAAGTGAATCCAGACTGACACGCGTGAAATCGATGTCACCAGCTTGATAAGCCCGTTCCGCCGACTTCTCGTCGGTAATTGGAATAATTCGGATTTCGTCAAAGCCAGGCTTCGGACCCGACCAGTCCGGATTGCGGGTCAGAAGCACATACTGGTTCGGCTTCCAGTCGGCGAGCACATACGGGCCGGAGAAAGCCGGCGGCTTCATCCCGAAATCACCGCCGTCCTTTGTTGCCTTCATCACGGCATTCTCGGAGACGATAGTGCCAACGCCAAAGGGCAGTGCGGTGTACCAGAGCGGAACAAAGGGCGACTTGAGCACGATCACGCCAGTATAGTCATCTTCGATTTCAACATGGTCAAACGAACCCCAATCAGGCTTGACCGGCGAATTGTGCTTGATCACGCGCTCGAAAGAGAACTTGACATCCCTCGCGGTCAGTTCACCGTAGTTGCCCGTAAATTTGATGCCTTTCTTCAACCTGAAGCGGATATGGGTGGGATCGACCTGCTCGATCTTTTCTGCCGCTTCCAGCTCCCAGCCCCATTCGGAGCCCGGCTTGTAACATGTGAGCTTCGAATAAATGCAGTTCGCCACGTTCACATCGACCGGACCCGAATAGAAAGCCGGATCAAGCTTGGCGATATCACTAGCGTAACGCACCTTGAGCACCTTGCCCTCGGCCGCCCATATGGCTTGCGACAAGGGCATGCCCGCGGCGAAAACTCCCCCGCCGAGCACTGCGCCGTTCTTGAGAAAGGCCCTTCGATTCACATTGCCTGTGGTATCAGTCATGATCTGTTCCTCCCTTTCCTTTGAGCGGTTTCCCTTGCAGCGGGCCGCTTTCCCCTTGGTTGATCCGGCACGTCGCCGTGGGCGCACTTTCGACACGGACCGCCATCTGCTCTCTCGCCGCCGAGCAGGCAGGCACCGAAAACAAGGAATATCGCACCAGCGGATCATTAACTAACGAATATAATTACGGTCTAACATCGGCTTTCTCGATGATGCACCTTCACAGACGAGACCAGGATCCAGAGGAACGATCGTGCGATTTAAACTAATCGTGAAGGAATCCAACGCGATCCGGGAATTGCTAGCTCGCCAGAGCGGGTTTGCCCGGGCAACACCTGTCCTGCGAAACCGCTGTCTGCTAGATGTGGCGTGGGCTGAGCGATCCGGCGCTCTCAGGCTCGTTTGCCGACGCGCATCAGCCGTGCCGGGCTGCCCGCCTCAGCCAGGATTTCCGCCACCGCAATGGATATGATCGAGCAAGCGAATCTGGTGCGGACGGGACATATCAGGCTCAACCGAGCTGGTCGAGCCGCAATCGCCTGCATAAAAGGCCATCAATCTCGATCTCAATGCGGTGATCCTTGATGTGTCAGACGATGCGCGTCGCGAGGTTTTGTCGACGACTATCCCTTAGGCTCATACCCCTTGTCACAAGCAAGTCCCGATCTGTGACGCCGTCGATGCTATCCCAATCTGCGATGCCTAGCAGATGTCCTGGGATAACGCCGATACGCCATTCCCGGACCGGAAATCTTGAGGCGTCTTGTGGTAGTAACTGCGAAATACCCGGCTAAGGTGCGACCCATCACAGAAGCCGCACTCCACTGCGATAATGGAAATCGACTTGGGCGTTCTCTGCAAAAGATGACGTGCATGATCGAGCCGTATTTGCGTGTAGATCGCCTGTGGAGAGGTACGGAGTTCTGACCGGAAGCGGCGCTCGATCAGCCGTCTGCTGAGCTTGAGCTTGCCGGCGAGGCGAGCGATGGTCAGGGGGACCTCCAGGTGGTGTTGCATCAGCAGCACAGCCCGTTTCAGGACTTCGTCACGAACGACAACCTCAAGGCGTCCGGTCGGTTGCGCCGTCTCACCCTTGGCCGCCTCGTTGAACATCATAATTCGCAAGCTTTTGGCGGCCAGGGCTTTGCCGAGATGCCTCTCGACGAGAAAGGCGGCGAGATGCGCGGCGCTCGCGCCGCCCGAACAGGTCAGCCGGTCTCGATCAACGACGTAGATTTGGTCAGAAACGGCCTGTAGGCCATCAAAAAGTCGCAGGAAATCTGAGTTGTGGAACCAGCTAACGCAACACTTGTAGCCGTTCATCAGGCCGGCGCGGCGCAAAACGAATGAGCCCGTACACAGCCCTACGAGTGGTATGCCTGCCTCGGCAGCGTGTCGAAGATGGTCGTCGAAGCGCGTGTCGACCAGGAGGGTTTCTTCTTCGAGAACCCCGCCGACAACCACCAGGTAGTCGAAGCGGCGAAGGTCTCCAATCCTTTCATGGGGCGAGATTGCAACGCCGCAGCTGGACAGGATCGGCGACATGTCGGGTGAAATGATGCGCCACTGGCAGCGGATTGGGCGGCTCCGGTCTCCGTCGTCTGCAGCCAAGCGTAGCACATCGACGAAGTTGGCAAATGCGCCGAGGGTAAACCGATGGAGCAGGAGGAACCCGACAGACAAGGGGGCAGAGTCCCGTGCAAGCCTTGATGCCTGATTCGTGGGTGAACCGGGGCCTTGTCGCAACTCTACTGTCATGCCGACGCAAACGTCCTTTCGCGGATGTTCCCAATCGCTCAAATAGGGCGCGAGCCGGTTATGCCGTGTCGCTGATAGAACATGGCGGAGAGTCTGACATGGTCCACCACTGGTCCCGCGATGCTTGGGCGTCCGTTCGCGCCAATGAGCCAGTTACCGTCGCCGTTTACTTGGCGCACGGGTTCGAACTGCTCGCTCTGTCGTCTGCTCTGGACGTCTTTCGCCTCGCCAACAAAGCGGCCGCACGGGAAGCCTTTCGATGGCGTACGGTTTCCCACTGGGGCGAAGCCGTGCGGGCCAGTTGCGGTATTGTTGTCGCGGCTGACGCCGACCTGGCCCAAGAACGCAGATATCTGCAGCAGCTTGAACGACCCGCACTGGCACTGATCTGCGGGGATGAGCCTGATGAAGGTCGTGAAACCAAAGTGCTGAGCGCATGGCTGCGCGAATGCAGGCAGCGCAGGATCGCCATAGGCGGGTTTGGAAGCGGTGTCGCTGCTTTGGCGAAAGCTGGTATGCTTAATGACCGCAAATGCGCCATCCATTGGGAGGAATTGCCGGCCTTCAAGGAGCGGTTCATGCGCGTAGAGGCGGCGGCGACCGTCTATGAGGTCGACAATGATATCTGGACCTGTGCTGGCGGCACGGCAGCCTTCGATATGTTGGTCGAGCTTGTAAAACTGAATTGCGGTGAGCCTGTCGCAGTCAATGTTGGGGAGCTTGCTGTGGCTGGGCGTGTCCGAACTGGCGATGAACGTCAGCGACTGCCGCTGCTGCGTCAGCATGGCAGGATCAACCCCACGGTCGTGAAACTCATCGAATTGATGCAGAGAAACTTGGCTACCCCGCTTACCATGGCTGACCTCGCGGCGGCTGCGGGGCTGTCGCGGCGCCAGGTTGAACGTCTGTTCCGCAATGACCTCGGTCGCTCGCCCTGCCGCTACTTTCGGGAATTGCGGTTGGAACACGCGAAGCTCCTGCTTGCCCAGTCGTCGATGCCGGTTTTGGAAATTGCGGTGTCTTGCGGTTTCGTGTCTGCCTCCCATTTTTCGAGGTGTTTCCGCGAGACGCATCAGATAGCGCCTCATGAAGCGCGCAATCTTTCGGCCGGAAGGTATCTCGGTGTATAAACGCCACGACCTAACGCCGGCGACACACGCCCTGACACGGTTTCGCTCCTAAACAAGGGCATGGCGTTATTCCGATAGTATTAATAGCCGGCCTCCCGGTTGAACAGCGGAACGACGTCAAGACCGCGCTCAAGACGGCGCACGTTGTTGGCGATTACATCAACTGCGCTCGATGCAAATGTGGCCCCCGACACATGCGGCGTGATGTACACTTGCGGGTGAGTCCAATAGCGATGCTCCAGAGGAAGCGGTTCCTGGGCGAATGCATCTAACGCGGCGCCGGCGAGATGGCCGCGGTCGAGAGCGTCAAGCAGGGACTCGTCATAGACGACCGCGCCGCGGCTGATGTTAACAAAAAAGCTGCCCGGGGGCATGGCCGAGAATATTTTCTCATCGAGAAAGTGCCGCGTCTTCGGGGATAGTGGGAGGGCGTTGATAACGATATCGATGCGGCTCAGGAACTCTGGGAGGGAATCCGTTCCGAAATAGCAGTTGACCCCTTCGATCTGTCGCGCGCTGCGGTCCCACCCGCTGACAGCGTATCCAAAATCGCGAACGCGGCTAGCGACTTCCGTGCCGATGCGACCCAAACCGAACACGCCCGCCCGGAACTCTCTCGTGGGGACGATCTGCTTACGATGCCAGATCCGGTCCTTCTGCTGTGATCGATAGTCCGCATAACGCCTGTGAAATGTCAGTACCCAATAGAGGGCGTGTGCCGCCATGTCGCGGGCGACGGCCGGATCCGCGAGCAAGATCACGGGAACGTCGGGTAGGGTAGGATCTGCCACGAAGTGCTCCGCCCCGGCGCCGAGTGAGAAAATTGCCTTGAGATTCGGATACCGGTTAAGGTCACCTGCGGGGTGGTTCCAGACCATCGCATAGACGACCTCATTGGGATCAATCGGTTCACCGAACACTTTGACAGGCAATTCAGGAAGCTGGCGGCAAAGTTCCCTTCGCCAGCTTTCATTGTCGTAGCCATGGTTGTTCAACAGGATGGTCATGGTTTTGGCGCCCCTGGGAGGAGAATAGGCTCGCGCGGATGCAAGGGCTGGCCATGCGACCTCCGTGCAAGGCTTCTGCAGACGAGTAGGCGCTGGAAACCCCGGCCAGTGCCTGCCGGGGATTCAAGCTGTTCGATTAATAACGGTACGAGGGATCAACCCGGTCGCACTGGCGCAACAGGGCGGGCCATTCATATTTGCCGAGCGGGAAATCGTCATATTGGCGGTGCGCCAGGCGCCAGATGTCCTCACGGCTCTTGTCGAGCTTGAGCCCCGTAGAATAGGCATCAATTAACACGCGGCAGGCACGGACCGTGTAATAAAGATTCATGAAGGCTTCACCGGCGGTAGCACCCACCGCGAGGAATCCATGGTTCTTCATGATCAGGCATTTTTTGCCCTCGATGTTCTTAGCGAGGCGGTCCCGCTCCTCGAGTGTGAGGGACAGTCCTTCCCAATCATGATAACCGATGTCGCCCCAAAGCATCGAGCCATCCTGGGTAAGGAACTCAAGGCCATCCTGCAGCGCAGTGATGGCCAGGCCGGCCGGCGCGTGGCTGTGGAACACCACCTTCATGTCGTGCTGGGTGTTGTGAATTGCTGAATGGATCACGAAACCGGCGGTATTGACGTCTGGCGGGCCGTATAGAACCTTACCCTGCTCGTCGACCTTGATCAGGTTCGACGCCGTGACCTCGTTGTAAAGCAGGCCGAAGCGGTTCAGCAGGAACTGGTGATCGGTGCCTGGCACCCGCATCGTGATGTGATTCCAGATCAGGTCGTCATAGCCGTAAATATTCGCCAGACGGTACAGGGCAGCGAGGTCGACTCGCGCTTCCCACTCTTCCTTGGAGATGTTCGCATGGCCGCCCTGGACGCTGAAGTCCTCGGCTTTCATCTCATGTGCCATTGGTTTTCCTTTCGATCGGTTATTGTCAAATGGAGCGGAGAAATGTGCCATTCTGCTCTTCCAAGAGCTTCACCGCCATGAGGTGGTTCTGGTCAAAACCGTACTGATCGACGGCTTTTTTGTAGATCGCCTCAACCTGTTCGCACATGGGCAACGTGGCGCCGACAGTTCGTGCCAGCTCCAGGGTCAGGACCAAATCTTTGTGTGCAAGGCCGAGCGCGAAGCCGGGATCGTAACTTCCGTCAAGAATAGCCGGGCCGTAGCGGTCCGCGACATAGCTCGCTCCGGTGCTGCCTTGGATGATTCCGAGCATGGTCGCAGCAGGAACCCCACCCATTACTCCTAGCATCAGCGCCTCACTCAGCGCCACCGAGTTTAGGTAGCAAAGCACGACCTGCGAAATCTTGGCCACGTAGCCAGCTCCGTGAGGGCCAAGATGCATGATCCGGTTGCCAATCTTTTCCAGAACCGGCTTGCACCGCGCAAACACATGCTTGTCGCCGCCGACCATGATCATCAGGGTTCCGGCAGCTGCTCCTTCAATCCCGCCAGTAACCGGTGCATCGAGAAACGCAATCTCCCGGTCGGTGGCAGCGGCGCGGATGCGTCGCTCGCACTCCAAGTTGTTGGTCGAAAGGTCGATCCAGACGGAGGCTTTCGGCAGCCCGGCGAGAATGCCTTGTTCGGACAGCGCCACGGCCTCGATGATCTTCGGGTTTGGCAGCGATGTGAACGCGATATCGGCGCCGGAGGCGGCCTCGGCAGCGGTGGTGGCCGACGAGATTGCATGGTTGCCGGCCGCTGCTCCCGTCGCCCGCACGGCATCAACCTTATTTGAATCGAGGTCGAACAGGGCAAGCTCGTAACCGGCGCGTGCCAGGTTGCTGGCCATTGGCCCGCCCATATTGCCCAACCCAATGAATGCAATCCGCATAGATATCTCCGTTGTGGCCAGCCAGCCCGTTTTTGGCATGTCTGAGCAGGCGCTGTTGTGACTGGTTTTCGGCCAGGCAGTCTTTCTCACCCTGATTGACGTGGCAAACGAATATAATTACGGAGTCACATCGAAGAATTCGATTTGAAAGTCATTTTCTTGAACATCGAGCACATCAGGGCTTTCCTAGAAGTCGGCGCGGCTGGTAGCTTCCAGCATGCTGCCGACCAGCTTAACGTCACCCAGTCGACCATTAGTGCGAGGATAAAGGCGCTCGAACGCAGGCTGAACCGCCAACTGTTTCACCGTAAGCGCAACGGAGTGGCGCTTACGACTGGCGGTCATCAGTTCCATGCGAGCGCCGTGAATATCGTACGCGCTTGGGAGCGCGGGCAGCAGGTGGCCACCCTGCCGGAAGGCCTTAATGCCTTCGTCACCTTGGGCGTCGAGGATAACCATTGGCCCCGCGTCGTGCCGGGCTGGTTGGAATGCATGGCCAAGGCATTGCCGGACGGCGTCGCAAGCGCGATCAGCGAGCGCTCGGATATTCTTATGGAGAGACTGCGAGCCGGACTGCTCGACATTGCTGTGCTTTACGACCCACGTCATTGCGCGGAGGCACGGATCGAGCCGCTCATCAGCGAAGAACTCGTGATGGTTTCGACCAAGCCACGTGCGGTTCAAAGCGGCGTTGTTCCTGGCTACGTCTTCGTGGATTGGGGTGAAACGTTCCGAGCCCAGCACAGCATGCATTTTCCTGGCGTGTTTAGCCACAAGCTTACTATCCGCAGTTCAGCGGTAGCAATGGATCATATCCTGGCTAACGGCGGCTCCGGGTATTTCCTGGCCGAGTCCGTGACCCAGCACGTCAAATGTGGCCGCCTGCATCTGGTCGAGGGAGCTCCGCGCTTTCAACGAACAGTCTTCGTCGCCGTTCGTATTGACGTCATTGCGCCCGAATTTATCGAAACCGCTGTGCAAGCCTTGCGCGATACGATCGCCTGAATTCCGGTCCAAAGCCAGAGAGATGACATGAAAATCACCACGTTGAAGACCCGACTGACGGACGTGCCTTTTGCCAATCCGATCACCACGGCCATTCATAATATGCGCTCCGTCGGGTGCCTGCTCGTGTATCTAGAAACCGATGTAGGGCTGGTGGGCCAGAGTTATATCTTCACATTGAACGCCGTCCGGCTTAAAGCCTTCGACGAGATGGTGCGCGGCTTCTCGCATCGCATCGTGGGCCAGGATCCTCACTATGTGACGGCGATCAATTCTGCGATCTGGTCCGAAATTAACCCGACCGGTTATGCAGGCGTCACGATCTCGGCGCTCTCCGCACTTGACACGGCCTGCTGGGATCTGATCGGCAAAAGTGCGGACCGGCCGCTCCATCATCTGTTCGGGGCCTGCAGGGATCGCATTCGCACATATGCCAGCGGCGGCCTCTGGCTTTCCCAGAACATCGACGAACTGGTTAATGAGGCGGCGACCTTTCTGGACCAGGGGTTCCGGGCGATGAAGGTGCGGGTTGGCAAGGCCGACCCGCGAGAGGATTTTGAACGCGTGAGGGCTGTCCGCGAGGCCGTTGGACCCTCCATCGAACTTCTCGCGGACGCCAACCAGGCGCTCACGCCAAAGCAGGCGATCCGACTTGGCAGGATGCTTGAGGAGCTCGACATCGGTTGGCTGGAGGAGCCGGTCTCGGTCCATGACCTCGTGGGCCAGGCCGAGGTCCGCAACGCGCTCGATCTGACGATTGCCTCGGGTGAGACAGAGTGGACGCGTTTTGGTATCCGCAACACGATCGAGGCCCGCGCCGCAGATGTGTTGATGCCGGACCTCCAGAGGATTGGCGGGCTGACCGAAATGCGCCGGGTTGCAGCCTTGGCGGAGGCTTACAGCCTGCCGATTTCCACTCACATATTTACCGAGCATAGCCTCTGCATTGCCGGTTCTGCCGCCAATTGCATCTCCGTTGAACACATGCCGTGGTACGCCCCACTGTTCCGCGAAGAGATGAAGATCGTGGATGGCGACATCATCATACCCGTCCGTCCCGGCACAGGCTTCACCTTCGACGAGGCTGCCGTGACCCGCTTCGCCATCGACCATTAGGTTTGGCATCGAAAAAGTCGATGTCAGGCCCGAATTATATTCGTTAGTTAGATGTTCGATATTCCTATAATTCCTAAGTGGGGAACCGGCCCGGTAGCCTCTAGCCGCCGAGGAGAATCGCCTGGAATGGAAAACCAACAGGAGAAGACAATGCTCTCACGCACGCTTAAACTTACTGCCGCTGTGTTTATCGCAACGCTCGCCGCGTCCGCGGCCGAAGCGAAATGCGGCGACGTCACCATCACCGAGATGAACTGGGCTTCGGGGTCGATCGTCACCGCCGTCTCCAAGTTCCTGATGGAGCAGGGATACGGCTGCAAGGTCACGGTGGTCCCATCGGCTACGGCTACGGCAGTCACCTCTGTCGCAGAGACCGGCCGCCCCGACATCGTGACCGAACTCTGGCTCAACGGCGCGCCGGCTTATCCAGGATTGCTGGCCGCCGGTAAAGTCAAGACGTTGGGCCATGTCCTCACCCCCGGCGGCATTGATGCATGGTGGGTTCCGCAATACCTGGTGGACGAACATCCGGAACTTGCGAAGATCGATGGCATTCTGGCGCATCCCGACTGGGTAGGCGGCAAATTCCATAATTGCCCCGAAGGCTGGGGCTGTAAGATCACCAACGACCATCTGGCGGAAGCCTTCGATCTGAAAAGCCACGGCATCGAAGTCTTTAATCACGGCTCCGGAGAGACGCTGGCAGCGGCGATAGCTTCGGCCAACGAGAACAAGCAGCCCTGGTTCGGTTACTATTGGGGTCCAACATCCGTGCTCGGCAAATACAAGATGGTCAAGGTCGACATTGGCCCGTACGTCCCTGAGATCCACGCCTGCAACGCGGTCGAAACCTGCAAGAAACCCGGTAAGTCGGCTTATCCGCCGGCAGAAGTCGTAACGGCAGCGACGACGGATTTCGAGAAGCGTGAGCCGGAGATAGCAGCGCTAATGTCTAAGGTCACCTTCACGAATGAGCAGATGAGCGAGACCCTGGCTTGGCAGGATAGCAAGAAGGCTTCGGCCGATGAGTCTGCGGTTCACTTTCTGACCACCTACAAAACGATTTGGGCGGACTGGCTCAGCCCCGAAGCCAAGGAAAAGCTTGCGGCAGTCCTGAAGTGAGATCCATCATTTCACTTCCACCTAATGGACGTGACGGGCTGTTCACTGATTTGGCAACCTCAAGCACGTCGACAAGCACCTCTCGTCCAATTCCGGTGCCACGCGCTGATGAGCCCGGCTGCCGGAGTACCGCGATTTAAGGCGACACATGGCAGCGTACGAAAGAGCTTTTGACTCGCTGGGACTGCGGTCGTGGTGCGACGTCGGCGCCATCGGTGGTCCCATGTCGATGGACGATCTACTTGCAAAGACTGGCGCCGCGGGGACCGACCAAACCGAATCTTTCCCGTTTCCATCCCTGGACGCCCTTCACAAGGCCTGCGGCGCCATCCCTCGCACCCGCGACATGACTGCCGGGTTGGAACGCCTGTTCCTGAATGTGAAAGATCCCATCAAAGTGGTTCTGGATCCGGTTACGCAGCCATTGAGTTGGGCCTTGCGTAACGCCATCGACATCATGCAAATGCTTCCGTGGTGGGCCGCGATCCTGATCCTGGTCGCCATCGCCCATTTTGCCGGGCGTCGCATCGGCGTGACGATGTTCGTGCTGGTGGCGTTCCTTGGGTTGGCGTTCATTGACCATTTTGGCTACGCGATGCAGACGCTCGCCATCATAATGGTCTGTACGTTCATCTGCGTCCTGTTCGGTGTGCCTATCGGCATTGCGATGTCACGCAGTAATCGGTTGGAGCGTTGGCTGACGCCTTTTCTAGACCTGCTGCAGACGTTGCCCACATTCGTCTATCTTATCCCGCTGATATTTCTGTTCAGTGTCACGGAGCCGAAGCTCTACGGCATAGCAATCATTCTCTACGCCGTGGTGCCATCTATCAGGCTCACTAACCTGGGCATTCGGCTGGTGGACAAGGACGTTCTGGAAGCGGGGGAGGCGTTTGGCATGACCTCTTGGCAAAAGCTCTATCGCGTCCAGTTGCCGCTCGCGTTGCCGAACATCATGGCGGGGATCAACCAGACCATCATGCTGTCTTTATCCATGGTCGTGATCGCTTCGCTGGTGTCTGCGCCTGGCTTGGGAACCCTTGTCCTGCGAGGTATCAACAAACTTGAACTCGGCGTCGGCCTCGTCGCAGGCCTCGGCATTGTTCTCCTCGCCATTGTGCTCGACCGGGTCAGCCGGGCTGCCCTCCAGCGCGTCAACAAGATGCACCAGTCGCGGACATGAGTATGACCGAGAGTTTCGTATCAATCCGCAACCTCTATAAGATCTTCGGCAACAATGCGCCGGCCATGGTGTCTTACGCGAAGTCGGGGATGCATAAGAAAGACATGCTGCAGGCCCACGGCCATGTGCTCGGGCTGCGCGACATTAATGTTGAGATCAAAAAAGGCGAGATCACGGTGATCATGGGCCTCTC
Source organism: Mesorhizobium sp. XAP4 (assembly GCF_029269325.1). Lineage (NCBI taxonomy): Bacteria > Pseudomonadati > Pseudomonadota > Alphaproteobacteria > Hyphomicrobiales > Phyllobacteriaceae > Mesorhizobium > Mesorhizobium sp. XAP4. The sequence goes on from NZ_JARIXW010000015.1 coordinate 27,370, forward strand.
GGGCTCTGGAAAATCGACCCTGATCCGTCACCTCAACCGCCTTATCGACCCCACGGCGGGTGAGGTAATAGTCAACGGGACGGACATCATGAAACTCGATCGGGCGAGGCTCCGGCAGCTGCGCCGCACTCAGATGTCGATGGTCTTTCAGAAGTTTGCGCTGCTGCCGCATGAGACAGTCCTAAGGAATGCCGGTATGCCGTGCTCGGTGCGCGGCGACGGACGGGCAAAGACCGACGAGACGGCCCGCAAGTGGCTGAACAGGGTCGGTCTGGCGGGCTCGGAGGCGCTGTATCCCCACCAACTCTCGGGGGGCATGCAGCAGCGCGTCGGCCTCGCCCGGGCTCTGACGTCGAACTCCGAGCTCATGCTCATGGACGAAGCCTATTCAGCGCTGGACCCACTCATCCGGTCGAGCATGCAGGACCTTCTCCTCGAACTGCAGAAGGACCTCCAGAAGACCGTCGTATTCATCACACATGACCTCGATGAGGCTCTCAAGCTTGCGGACCACCTGGTGATCTTGAAGGACGGCGAGATCGTGCAGCAGGGGGAGCCGCAATACATTCTCCTCAACCCCGCCGACCCTTACATTGAAGACTTCGTCAGCGATATCAACCGCGCACGCGTCCTTCGCGTCCGATCGGTAATGGAGAAGACGATCACCGAGGACGACGGCTATGAAGTCCTGGACGGGGACGAGACCTTGGAGCGGGCGATCCTGCGATCCCATGGCGTCGCCGACAAATCCTTCGCGGTACACTCGGACGGAGTTCGGGTGGGTACGCTCAACATGACTGATGTTCTGAAGGCGCTTGTACCCGCGGTGGCGACCGGGCGGAACCATAGCGACTTGTGAGTTAGGACCACGACAATGGGATTCCCATGGCGCTCCCCAATCGAATGGACCTCGCTGTTGCCGAGAAAATGCCGTACCCCATGGCTGCACATCTTTGTGCTAAGGCTTTTCAGGCGTCGCCCGGGAAAATGACTGTATGAACCCTCTGGTCACAGCTTACGGAGCCCTCGTATTGGGTATTGTGTCGGAAGTCATCGGTTCATCGCTGTTGCCAAAAACACAGCAATTCACGAAGCTTGGACCTACTGCAGCTGCCATCGCCAGCTTTATTGTCGCGTTGTTCTTTCTCTCCCATGCCCTCAAATTGATTCCCCTGGGTGTCACGTACGCAATCTGGTGCGGTGTCGGCATGGTGCTGACGGCTATGGTGAGCGTTCACGTCTATAGGTCGCCGCTTGACCTGCCTGCGATATTGGGGATCATTCTGATTATTTGCGGTGTCGTGGTGATCAACATTTTCTCCAAGACTGTTGCTCACTGATAGCGAGTTTCGTTAGTCGCCCTGGCAGTCGAGCTGCTAAGGTTTGGAAATCCGCCGACCTCACGGTCCACGATGCGAAGGCGTCGGAGAATGCGCGCTGGTTGGCCGGCAGCAGATACGGATCGCCAAGTTCGAGCGCCAGATTCGCTGCCAACGGTTTGGAGCGTTCATCGCGGTAGATCGATCAGTTGGCGGTGGGGTTAGAGGATCTGAAAGACGACGCCCACAGAAGACGGACTGGCAGAACGGGCCGAAGCCACGACGACGATGGCGTCGGATTTACGCGCAGCACGCTAGTCTAGCTCGCACAGCGTGGATCTACCGATCAGGCTTACGCCGCGAGATTCGGGAGCGGTGTTTTCCGCTGCCGAACCTGAGCGGTGCGTCCTCACCATATTTGCGCAAGCTCGAGAAAACCGAACGGCTTACTGCAACTCTCGCGCGCGTCCGGCGCCATTCCTGGTTTCCCAGATTGACTCGAAGTTGCGTAGCATCACTTCCGCGACGCTGAAGGTGTGCTTTCCTTGCCGGGAA
>NZ_JARIXW010000016.1:0-28256 GCF_029269325.1 Mesorhizobium sp. XAP4
GTCTGACTGCAGACGCGATACTCCAGACCAGCGGCACCAAGAAATATTCAACCACTTGCCTCAACACCATGTACCCAGCCAACAGCGCCGGCGCGTCGATCGACGTCAGCCAGATGGCTGGCCTCTCCCTGCAGATGTACGTGCCATCAGGCAACCCGAAGTACCTAAAGTCGGATGATCCGACCACCTCCAACCGACTCTACAGCGGCGTGGACGCGAACAACCTGACCGAGACCCCGACTGGGCAGAAGGTCGACATCTTCACCATCGTGCCTTGTGGTGTAACCAGCTATCAAGCCTGGGAGGACGGCGGCACAACCGTGCCGACGCCGTCTTCAAATGCCGACTTCTTCTACAGCGTCACCGGCAAGTGCGACTTCAACAAGCGCCCCTCGATAACGGCCCTGACACAGTAGGAGGTGCATCTCTTGCCTTTGGAAAGCGGCACGTGCTGCGCGTGTGACAAGACTTGATACCGGGATCACGCTCATCGGGCAAAGTCTGCCGCGTCCGATCATCCTGGCCCGATAGCATATCAGCGGCTGGTGCATCCGGAAGGCGAGGTGGCGGCGGCGCGCGGCTCCGGAGTGGCGCAAGCGGTGTTCACTTTGGGTACCACGGCGACGGCAGCGATCGAGGATGGCGTGCGGTGAGCCAGTCTCCAGTCTGGTTCCTGCTCTATCGGCAAAGCAATCGCGGTTTTAATGGCACGGCACTTGGCCAAGCGATCTGTGTAGCGGTCGACATGCCGAAGCCAGGCGATCGCCGTAGGCAGTTCCGGGCAGGATTCAAAATTCCCGACGGCCTAGCAACGCCATACTTCAAGCACCGGAACACCGGCGTGCTCAAAGTTGGCACTGCGCAGCGTCGGCCATGCCGACCTGGGCGGATATTGCCTGGCTGCGTTCGCTGACAACCCTGCCGCTTATCCTGAAGAGCATCCTCGATCCTGAGGATGCTGAGCAGGCGATCGGAACGGGTGTCGATGCCATCGCGGTCTCGAACCACGGTGCGCGTAACCTCGACACCCTCCCGGCAACCATCGACTCCCTGCCCGCCATCGCGGACCGGTGGCCGGACGGATTCCCATCATCCTTGCTGGAAGCGTGAGCCGTCGTGCCGACGTTGAAGATGCTTGCCCTGGTGCAACCGCAGTCATGATTGGCCGCCCCTATGTCTACGCCCTGGCAACCAATGGTGCCGAGGGCGCAACCTGCTTCGCCGAGACTTGGAGATGGCAATGGCGCTGACAGGCCGGGCGCGCCTCGGCGAGATCGACCAGCCGGTAATCTGGTGAAGCCCGAAACTATTTTTCAGCAAGTTCAGCATTGCACTTTTCGCTTCACCTCCGTCGCGCCCTTTGTCCGGCCAGCGCCGACTACCTGGATGTCCGATTAGATTTACAGCTGACGGTCTGCTGTCGGCCACAATCGTGCCTTCGCATTTTGACTACTGGGGTCGAACTTGCCGTGAGGATGACTCGGACGGAGGACAGGAGCGCGATGCAACTGACTGCCTTTACCGGCTTCGTAGCTGTTTACCGGCCGTTATAGCACAATCGATGCCGGACCGAAGTGCACGGACAATGGCACCGTCGTGTACAATGTCGCACAATGGTATAGAAAGGCGGTGGTTCGCGAGCCGAACGAAACTGCGAACCATGGTGCTGAGTTGCGCCAACTTCCCGCCCAAGGCGGGCTTTTTGTTTCTGCCCTTCGTTACGATCAAGGCTCCGATCAGGCAGGCTTCGAGACGATGATGGCCAGCGATGCCAATCTGCCTTCGCTCAGGCTACGGATGTAGTTCTTGCGTCGCTGCACGAATTCGGTGCCGAGCACGATTTCATTGACCTGACGTTGCACAGGCGAAGGAATGATGCCGGAACTGGCCCTTTGCATCGCCAGTTCGACATGTTCGCCGGTCTCGTCGATGACTTCGTCAATATGGAAGCCCGCGTCGGCGAACAGGGTCTTCAGGGCATCCCGGTCAACAAGGTGGCTGGTTTCCGGCGCAACCGCCCAGGGCAAGGGATAATTCGGCTCGCCGGCAGCCAGCACGGCTTCGGTCCAGATCAGTTTGCCGCCCGGCTTCAGAACGCGAAAAGCCTGCCCGATGACGGCGGCCTTGTCGGCGATGTTCATCCCGACATAGAAGCAGATTGCCGCGTTGAATGTGTTGTCGGCGAAGGGCAGTTTCGCCGCGTCGGCTTCGTGGAAGCGAACCTTGTCGCCAAGGCCGCTGAGCATGGTCAGTCGGCCGGATGCCTCGACAAAGACTGGTGTGAGGTCGACACCGTCGACCTGGCAGCCATAGGTGGCGGCCAGGAAGCGCGCCGGGCCGCCAATGCCGCTGCCGACATCAAGGATCCGGTCGGTGGGCGAGGGGGCAAGACGACCTCCATGGTCTCGCGTGGCGATGAGCTCGCGGCCGTGAAGCTGGTCGAACGGATAGAGCTGCGCGGCATTGATTTTATCGGGCTTCGCATCGGAAATCGCGGCCAATATACGCTCGACGATGCCGTCGCTGCCGTAATGCGTGGTGACGTTGCTCATTGCTGTCCTCCTCGAACAGCCAGCTTCCCATCAATAGGTTGTCTCCGCAACGCGCGCTGATTCAGGAGTGTGATTCATGACCCGCTACGCCACCGTCATCACCGATGCTGACGGCCGGGAAATCGTCAGCGCCATCGGCGAATTCGCAGGCACTGCGCCGCACCCACACCTGGGGCGTGGCGAGCAGGTCGCATCCGGCGTAGAAATCGGCATGGTGCAGGATGGGGCCGGGCCGATAGCAAGTTGCGCGGCTACAATCTCGTCGAGCTCAAAATCGGTAACCTGGTTTTAGGGCTGGAACCCCAGAAGGTCGGCACTCTGTCAGGCGGCGCCCGACTCCTGGCCGCGCTCGGAGCGGGCAAAGTCGCGGGCTGCGGCAGTGCCTGCGGGAAAGCCGCTGCGATCGCTGTAGTCGCGCGGCTTGGTCCCCCTGCGAGAGTGGCGCGCGGTGACGCCTTTCGCACCGATGATGTCGAGCAAAGCGATGCCGGCGACCACGGCAAGCGCAATGCCCACGTTGTCGCGCTTTGGATTGTCATGCCGATAAGCTGACAGCAACGTCGCGATGTCCAGGCCGTCGCCAGCCACCCGGCTCCAAAGCCCAGCCTGCTTGTCCACGGAAAGCGAGAGTATGCCGCTGCTTATCTCCCGCGCCCCATAGGCTCGGATGAGATCTTGCTTGCCGCTCATGCCGAGCGCACCGGCAATCCGCTCGGCACCAACCAGCTCGACGACACCCAGCGCGATGCTGAACCAGCCGAGCTTGCGGGCAAGGCCATCGAAGGCATCGGCCACACTCGGCCCGGCCTGCAGCACTTTGGGATCGCCAGGCGATCGGGTGATGTTGGTGAGTTTAGCGACCACGTTCATGACGATTCCCTACGGTTTCAAAACAACCTTGATGCAGCTGTCCTGCTTGTCGCGGAACACCTTGTACATCTCGGGTCCCTGCTCGAGCCCGACGGTATGGGTGATGACGAAGGAAGGGTCGATCTGGCCGTCCACGATGCGGCGCAGCAGATCCTCGGTCCAACGGGTGACATGGGTCTGCCCCATGCGGAAGGTGAGGCCCTTGTTCATCGCCTGTCCCATCGGAATCTTGTCGACCAGCCCGCTGTAGACGCCGGGGATCGAGATCACGCCGGCCGGCCGGCAGACATAGATCATCTCGCGCAACACATGCGGTCGATCATTTTCCATCAGCATCAACTGCTTTGCGCGATCGTAGACGGTGTCGGGCTGGGCCAGCGAGACATGGCTTTCCATGCCGACGCAATCGATGCACTTCTCCGGGCCATTTGCGCCGGTGAGTTCCTGCAGCCGTTCGACGACACTTTCCTCGGCGAAATTAATGGTGATGGCACCGCCGGCCGCCCCCATGGAAAGCCGTTCCGGCAGGCAATCGATCGCCACCACCTGTTTGGCGCCGAGCAGCAGGGCGCTGCGTATTGCCATCTGCCCGACTGGGCCGCAGCCCCACACCGCAACCGTATCCGTAGGCTCTATGTCGCACTGTGCCGCGGCCTGCCATCCGGTGGGAAAAATATCGCCGAGGAAGAGAACCTGCTCGTCGGTAAGGTTGTCAGGCACCTTTACGTGCGTGGCGTCGGCGAACGGCACCCGCAGGTATTCCGCCTGTCCCCCGGGATAGCCGCCCGTCAAATGGGTGTAGCCAAACAGACCAGCGGTGGTGTGCCCGAACACCTTGTCGCCGAGGTTCTTCTTGCGGTTCGTACGTTCGCAAACCGAAAAGTTCTGTCTCTTGCACTGGTCGCACTCACCGCAGATTATGGTGAACGGTACGACAATGCGGTCTCCCTTCTTCAGAGCGCCGTTGACGCCCCTGCCGACCTCCACGACCTCTCCCATCATCTCGTGGCCCATAATGTCGCCTGGCAGCATGGCTGGCACGTAGTTGTGGTAAAGGTGAAGGTCGGAGCCGCAGATGGCACAACTCGTCACCTTGATAATCGCGTCCCGTTCATCCTCAATTTCTGGATCGGAGACCTGATCGCAGCGTATGTCTTCCTTACCGTGCCAGACCAACGCACGCATAGCCCGCTCCTCTGTTGGCAAGGTCGATCGGGACCCGCGCTTGGCAAGCGGGCCATGCTATTCATCGACCGTGCCCGCCGCCTGTCGAACCGCAATGGCCGACCTATGTTCCGGGAGCTTGAGAGAATATTTTGGGCCATTCCAAACGGCGCCTTCGCCTGACCGCGACTCGCTTGCCGCTCCGTCTGAAGTCGGCTCCTCAGTCTTGATGCAGCTACGGCATGTCTTCGTTGTTTGTGCCATGCACGTTGGAGCCGTGCAGGAGGGACGGGATTTCGTCTAGATCGATGTTGCCGTCACCATTCTCGTCGATGCTATTGAACATCCTGCCGACCGCGCTTTGAACCTCGGCCTCGGACAGTGACCTGTCGCCATCCGTGTCCAACAGGCCGAACATAAGTCGCATGCCGGCACCGCGCATCATTTGGTGACCACGGTGGCGAGCCATTCTGTGTCCTCTGCCCCAGTCGCCACGATTTCGCCAATGGTCGCCATGCCGGCTAGCTTCATCGGGGCGGTCAGCATGCCCGTTGCGGTCGCCCTGGTCGTTGCGGCTATCTTCGTCACGGAAAGCTTCTTCAGAACCGCGATCCTGGTGCATCCTCTCCCGGACAGCTTGCTCAACCATCTGGCGGATTATTTCGCGTGTCTGTTCACCCCCCTGTCCGTTTGCGTTCGACCCGGCGCCGGGCTGTTCGGTCGCCGGCGTGGGTGCAGGCGTCGTGGGTGCCGGTGTTCCGCTTGACTGGGCGAGCGCCGGGGACGTGAGGGCTATGAAAGTGGCGGCGGCGGCCGTCGTGCTGTGTGGAAATCTCATGGCATGCCTCCATCGAACCATCGGCCGTGTTTGTTTGGGTCAAACTGGGGCTCGGTCTGATTGTTCCCTCAAGGGGATGAGGTCACGGCGAAGTTACAGGCCATGTGCCCGTGGGCGCAGGGCGACCACAACCAGAATGGTGGAGATGGTGATGGCATTCATGTCGTCGTAGCCGCCTTCTGGAATTGCGGAACGTGCCAAGGTGTTGCAGCGCTGTGGTGGAGCTTGCTTCGCTGCCGCGGCCTGCAGGGCGAGAGATCACGCATCTCGATCTGCATCCACACGACTGGAAGCCAGAACAGGCCGGTAATGAGGTAAAGCAGGATCGAAAAGCGCAATCCACCCCTCGGTCGGCGAATAGGCGGAATGCCAGGCGAGGGCATGAGCCACCACCGCGGTTGCAGTGAACACGAATTCAGCGATCACGGCGATGCGTGCGACCGCTACGATGGTCGCGGAATTTGCGGTCTGATGGGCGAGCAGCATGAACAAGGCGATGCCGGCCGGACGGCGAGTTGTTCGCAGACCGCCTCGGACGGTTCAGTGCAAGGATCAAATCCCCCTGCGCCGCTCATGGACGCAGCGCCAGCTCAGGAACCTGATCGGCGGGATCCGCGATGTTATCATGGACCCGATTCCCGGCGGAAGTGCGGCATGTGGGCTGGATTGTTTGACAAGCGATCGGAATGTCAGGAACCAGAGCGAGGCGGCGCGGCACAACCGGCGGCCAGCGCCTTGGCGAAGGTCACGCATGTCGACCTGCTGACCGCACGTCGGACAGATGTAGGAATATCCTTCTTGGGCTCGCCGCTGTAGAGCTTGCCGGGAATTGATCCACCAAGATCGGATTGCTCGTCATATCCATCGACTTGTCTCAAATGTTACCGAACTGTTCTGCGCATATTCCCGTCCGCTCGGTCAAAGTCTAACGATCAGGGAAGCACATTGGAAAGCACATGCGGTAACGGTTGATTCAACCATTGCTGGTATGTTGGTGTGGGTGGCGACTCCGGCAGTTGGGCGGGCGCTTCAGTGCCGGAGCCGCCTGCGCAGTCCGGTTGGGGTTTGACCGCGCCGTCCTATAATGGGACAGCGCGGTCAACGATTCGTTAAAATGCTCCGGAGCTAATTAAACGTGTGCTAAATTGAATCGCAGTGTTGCGAGTCACCTCATGCGTTTGAAGGTCATCAGGCTATCGCGCAGGAAGGACGAGGCGGTGTTAGCCGTCAGTCATTCTATCTCACGCGCTGACGACCTCTGGCGCCTTCCAAGTCATCACTTGTGACATCAGCCGTTGAATCGAAGCCGCCAACCGCCTGCTTCGTATTCGTTTCGCCGGAACCACCGATAGCTTCGCCCGTTGCTAAGCCGCCCCGTGACACACGGAATCATCGATCACTGCTTGATGTATGGCTAGCGACGGTGACTCACCAAAGACATGAACTCAGAAAAGAAACCAACGAAAGCTGGACCGTGTTTAACGTGTTGACTGGGCAGCCAGCAGACCCGTGGGCGCTCCGGCTAAGCTATGCCCGGACTCTTGTTCGCCTTTTGAACGCTGTCGAGTTGAAGCGAAAGGTCACTCGAAGTGACCTCTAAATACGCACTGCTGAAACACATCGGGAGCCGTTGGCAAAGTCACCGTTCCGTGGTCACCTACCTGAGACTCTCGCCCGGTAGCAGAGGGTGACGTGGCAAGGCTTGAGCGCCCAACCTATGCCTGCAGCATCAAGAATATGATCCTGCCAAGAGCGCCTAAGAGCAGGGCGAATGCGGCGAAAGATTGAATAAAGAAGCCGGGGTACCGCTTCAGCGGTGCCGACAGGTAACCGATGAAGTAGGCAATCCTTCCCATTATCCAAAGCAGTCCCAGTGCAGCCGCCCATGGCGCGCTCCAGTAGACCGCGAAAAGCCACATCGAGGGAAGAAAGTCCGGCAGCCATTCGATCGAGTTTGAATTAGCGCGGATTGTCCGCTCAAGCAGCGGATCCCCAGTCATGGTCGGGGCGAGAACGCCCGTCCTCTTGTGGGTTCTGGCGACTGTCAGCGCCATGCCAAAAATCATTAGGCTGCAAAGCAGCGTCACAATAGCCACCGAGATACCGTTCCATGCCTGCCTTCTCTCGTCGCGGCACAGGCAGGCAAGCAAAGGTTGTCGCCAGTGGCAAGCTGCATGTGCGTCATCCTGACAACCAATCGCCAGGATTTTGCGGCTTGAGCCGCGAGCTCTTGTCTCCCCTATGGCGACAGGGTCTTTGCCGAAGGACGCTTCGAGCCGCTTATGCTAAGCTGCTTTCACTGCTATATCTGAAATTCAGGCAGGACGTCCGCAACCCCGGAAAGCCAAGGGATGGATTGGGATCGAGAACGCGACGATCGCGATCACCGTCGAAGGCATTGATCGCGCCGATTCCAATGTGCGCCGTGTCGGACTTCCGGCTTTTAGACCATGCGACAGCTCCCTGACTCGAGAGGCGAACCCACTACGGCGCACTAGACGCGGAAAGGGAGAATGCTGGTTCAGTGGGGGCCTTTGGGCCCAACGGACCGCACCGGCCACTACGGAAGAGATTTGGACAGTCCGCGGTGCTCAAGCCATAGTTCGATGTGTTCATGGCGCGAGGGGGCGCCTGCTATCTTGACATGGTACGCGGTCACAGCGTGGACCTCCTGAATGGCGAGGACCCGAAACATGGATGGCCAGGCAATTCGCTCGCGTAGCAACGCGTCCGGGGCAACCGAGTCTTCACGGTTTATGGTCGCGTCCCGCCGCAGGCCACTCCTTCCGCAGGCGTATACACCGACACGGTTGTCGTCACTGTGACCTATTGAGCGATGAAGGCCTTTCCGACAAGACCTTGGTCCGAATTGACATTTACCTGACCCGCTCGAATGATCCGGCCAATGCAGGGGCAGGGATCATGCTGGTAACAAGCATCGCGAACGGCACCTTCGAGCCGGAGGAACTGTCTCTTCTCCAGGGGCTGTTCGATATGCTTTGTGAGCTGCGCGGCATTAACCGCGAAAGCCCCGAAGCTACGACGGCTGCCGAAAGCCTGATTGCACGTTACAAAGCCGGCCTTCGCGGCGATGAACTTTTTCTATCGGTCGCGCCGGAGTAGCTGCTGCTCCAACTCTCTTCAGGCAATCCATCGGGAACCATTAAGGTCACAAAGGGGTTGGGCTCAGTCTAACCGTGCGGGCCAACCATGCAAGAGCTTTCTCCCGAGCAACAGCAGCTACATCGCGTCTCATTCGGTCGTGGATTACTTCAGAGACGCTGCGCCATCAAATCCGCCAACTGCTGGGAGGTCCAGCAGATTGGGATGTGACCGAGCAGCATCGGTCCATGCTTGACGAGCTGGATCGGAAGCCGAACGAATGACCCATGGCACAGCAGCGGTACGACTTAAGGCAAGAGCCAGGTGGAAGCTGGACGGTGTTCGACGTGTTCACCGGCCTGGCGGCTGATGCGTGGGGCGCGCCGGCTGAAGGTCTGGACATGGGACATGCCGACGATCTGGTTGGCCTGCGAACGGCATTGACCTGAAGCGTAGGGTCGCCCGAGGTGACTTCTAACCGTTGCTTCAATCTTCCCGCCGACCGCATCGACAGATGGTGATTTGGCAGGCTCGCCTATCGTGCTCTCTACCCGCTGCAGGATCGTATCGAGGGGCTCCGCGACCAGGATCTCGGCGAGCGGTCGATAGACGAATCCCAGGGACTCGGCGCGAGCAGACAGCTGAAGGCCCTTGCGATCCTCGGATTTGACTTCGCCGCGTCGGGAGTAACCCGTCCTTTCAGCGTGCGCAGCCCAATGGTAACTCCTGGGCGTCTTGCTCCCAGCGCTACAGCTCGAACCGCAGTTGACGTTGACCCGGCGGCAACACATCGCCTAGCGACGAAGCGTGACGCCATTCGGATGAGTTTCATGCCGCCCGTTCGCCAGTCGCTTCAATTGCCAAAGGGGGTGCGGTTCTATGTCAAAAGGGTAGGTCGGCACGATCAGTTTACCAAGCAAGGGTGACGGTGACCGTGCCGACCGGCACTGGTCATAAGGAGGGACCCAAACAACCAGATCTACAAACTACGCGCAAAACGGTAATCCCGCAACTAAGCCCCATGGCCTAGGCTGCCCGTCAGGGCCATTGCGCGATAGCACCATAGGCACCAGAGTTGGGTATATATTAGCTTGTGCTTGCGGCGGCCCACCCCCGCCCGCCCGGCCGGCGCCTAACGTCCCAACAAACCCGCCACAGGCGCCGGCCACCCCTCCAATCGCTTACCGAGATGTGGATTGTGGGGGATGCGCACCATGTGTCGGCGATGACCAGTCGATGCCCGTCCGCGTGAACGTCTGCGCCCGCCGTCCTCTCGAGTCAACCTGGGGAGAATTCGACCATGGAACACAGTTTGGCTGAAAATAGCGGCGCGGCTCTCCCGCGATCGCCTGGGTCGCGGCGGCCCTTGCATGATATGGACCGTCTAGCTGCCGATAGTTGGCTTCGCCATTTGCTCGGCTATAGTTAGAACCATCTATGGCTCAAAGCCCCTCCAGCATCATCGGTTCGCCGGCTCAAGGATCAGGTAAGTTCCGGCGCCACCTCAGTGATCATCCCACTGACGCGGAGGGAAGCCCGCTTTGAACTGCACATTTTACGTCGCGGACCCCATGTCGGTCTGGTCGCCATGTTAGCCGACGCTAAATCAGAGCGATGCGACACTTCTTGCTGGGCCTTACAGTCTGTCTCTATTGCACCACATTGCTTCGGGCCGAAGCATGGCAGCCCTTTGGCGTCCGGCAGCTTGGCTTTACATTCGATATTCCTCCAGGTTTCGTCCTCACCAGCACTCGGATCAAGGCGCGGCTTTTCTGGGGCCGAGAGAAGCGTCCCTAGTCGTTTGGGGCGGACGATTGGGCAAAGCCAGTTTTCGCGCCGAGATCGAGCACCGCATGATAGAGGACAAAAAGTCCGGTTGGCGACTGACCTATCGGCGCATAACATCCAGATGGGCAAGCTACTCGGGTGTCAAGAATGGCGAGATCCGCTATGTCCGCGCAATCACGGTCTGCGGCGACCGCGCCGCGCTTTTCATAATTAATTACAGGAAATCGGAAAAGAAACCATATGACCCTGTTGTCGTGCGGATGGTCCGGTCCCTGAAGGCACAGGGCTGCTAAGTGGGGGGTGGGCAACGCGGACTGCTGCGCCCTGAGCTGCGGCCGCGTGATCCGCACGCTCAGGCAGTCGGCCTTGCGGCTGTTTCCAAATGGTGCATCCCAGACGTGGGAAGACGACGCGGAGAGCATCTCCCGACCGCTTCCTGCAACGGAGGGGCGATCATTTCCATTACTATCGCCGTGTGCTCAGAGGGGTCAGAGACGAGAGCTGCGTGTTCGTGCGCCGCGCCCTCGACACCACTGACCGTCTGTGCCGTGACTGGTCGAGGCGTGGGCGAATATCGCCTCACGGCTTCGCCCGTCCGCAAGGCCATGAATGCACCATGCCTTATGTGTAGCGGACTTTTTTGGTGCAGTGAAGGCCTGCATTCGGCTTGAGCTGCAATCGGCGGCTGCGGCTTGCAGATGTGAAAGGCTCTTTGCTCATCGGGGTTGGCAGCGGGAGGGCGATCGTCCGCAGCCCCCGAATACGATAGCGCGAGTTGCCGGCGCAGCCCGTCCGTCATCTGGTCAACCGAGCCTCTCCTCCTCGTGAGCGCGTGGCAGATTGTTTGCTGCGGCGGCGTGATTGCCGCCGCAGAGAGTTTTAACGGTTAGTTCGTGTGCACTGCCAATCTTCGGCCCTGTCATCCAAGACGGCGCCAAGGGAGCGTCTTCGATCACACCCACCCTGCGTGCCCAGGTCGCAAACGCCTTGTGCGCGGCCTCGAGCCGACTTGCGACCATCATACGCCGAGTAGCATGTATCACAGGCCGCTCCGTGGAGAAGGCCGCGCCTTTCGACCGGCCATTCTTCCAGAAATTCTATGGCATCCATGACGCAACCGATCTTTTTGAGGACGAAACTGTCATCTCGCACGAAAATCGGCTGTTTGAACGTAGCGCTCTCCATCGTGACCTCCCTTCAAGCCCTAAAGCGGCGCTTGTGTCTCTTCGGGTGACGCAGGATGATTCCTCGGCAAAACATGCCGGTCTGCGTGACGCCTTCGGCACAGAGAGGATATTGGAAATGGCTCTTTTCAGTTCAAGAGAGAATTGGCCGGCCGAGCCCAGCAGCCTCTTGGCAATTGGCACCTCATCCCGCTGCCAGCGCTTCTGTCCGCGAGGCCCTCGGCCCACCAACCTGCACGTCGGCGATCTTGCCGTCGCGTAGCAAGGCCTCTAACCGGCGTAGCAGTGTAGATTGACTGGAAGAGCATCAGCGCAGCGAAGGCGGCGTTGTGTTTTCCTTTACTCATGTCCATTGCGGCCACTCCACACAGCGCGGGATGTAGGTCGTCAAACCGGAGGGCATCAATTCTGGCACGTCAACGCCTTCATCGCCGCCGGCATCGTCTCGCGAAAAAAAGAGCGGGCCCGGAAGATTCGGACCCGCCAGCGGCTATGATCAGGCTGCAGAGAGCGGTCGGTCATTCGCGAGCCAAAGGCTGGCTGCTGCCAGGGCAGCAACCACAGCGCCAGCGATGGCGTGCGACCACATTGCTGCCGCCAGGCCGGCAAAGCCAAGCACCCAAGGTGCGGCCACAATCCACAGGCCGACGACAAGGTTCGCCCATTCCTCATATTTGTGGAACGCCACCAACGCGCGCGCTGCGATCAGAACGGTGATTACGCCCGCGATGAAGGCGTGCCAGACGGCAACAGCATCGGCAGCATAGCCAAGGAGCCAAGGCGAGAGCGCCAGCGCGATGCCGGCAAGGATGTTTACGACATCGAGCGCCGGCCTGCTGCTGTCGGAAGCGAGATTCTTCAACATCGTCATTCTCCTTTCCTGCGTTTCAGTACGTCAATGTACCGCCCTTGAGTCGAGGGCGGGTGCGGCAGCGGGCCTGTTCGGCCCGATGCCGCAAAGCTTCCTGGGTCCGGATTTGAAACGGGCGCAGTCCTTCGGCGAGATCGGCTCAGTCAGGAGGAAGGGTTCGATCTCCCGAGGTTCGAACGCATTGCCGGCGATCTCACTCAATGCGAGATGCAGCCGGCTCTTCGGCCTGGCCGCCAGCCGGGGCGCTGCGCCGGGCGCCAGTGCGCGCGCCCGCCCTGCTGCCGCGACCGCAAGCGCGAAGGGGTTCGGGATGGTCCGTTGGGCATCGAAGACGATCAGTGGGTCCATTCTTGCCTCCAATCATGCGGCTATCCGGGATCGTACCGGGCTGAGCCGAGTCTGGAATCTCTGGGTACTGCCTTCCAAGGCCAGCAGAGCGAGCTCAACCTCGTCCAATCGCGTCGGACGTGCATTTTCCGGCATGCCTTCAGCGGTGGCCAGGTCGATCAGGTACTCGTTCCAGGCCCAGTTCTTGAGCACGGCACATTTCTCGTCGGGTGCGAGTACCGGGTCATCCACCACCTCCATCGGACAGGCGTAGAATGTCTCGGGCTCGGAAAGCGCCGTCTGTATGTGCGCTGCCTGTGCACCAGCGCCATAGTTGTGGCTTGCCTGGAGCCATGCCAATTGTAGCCGTTGCCAAACCACGTCGGAAAAGGCGTGCCTCTCCTCCGATGCTTGCCTGTTGCTGACCTTGGCCTGAGAGCCAGAAGATGGAGCCTGCACCACGTAGCTGAGGCCTTGGCGCTCCGCATAACGGATCGCCGCCTCCAGCGTCGGAAAATCCAGTCGAACCTGGGTCAGGGTGTCCCGGCCGCCCGTATAGCCCATCAGCGGCTCGATGAACGGGGCTGTGCGAGGTTCGAAGATCAATCGCCAGTCCTTGCGGGGCTTTGCCGAGGTCGTGGCCGAGCGGCATGGCTGGTAGATCCGTGCCGTCACGCCGTCCGGAAACACTGACCGCCCCATTGACAAAGCCGGTTCGTCGACACGAGGCCGATTGTCATTGTCCGGCCGGCCGGAGGTCCTTGTTGGGTTTCTGATGTCGCTGCTTTGAACTGTCTCCATTGTCTGTCCCTCCCATCATGAAGGGTGGTACGAGCAGCGGCCGTGACGGCCGCTGCTCATACTGCCGTGCGTCAGTTCTTGCCGTTGATTGCGATCCGCTTGGCCTTCGCCTGCGCCCGCTCGGTCTTGGGCAAGGTCACGGTCAGCACCCCGTTCTTGAAGGCGGCGTTGACCTTGTCTTCCTCGACCTCGTAGCCGAGCGGAATGAGGCGCTCGAAGCGACCGTAGAAGCGCTCGGAGAACTGCCGGTCTTTGTCCTCGGTCTCGGAACGCTTCTCGCCTTTAAGCTTGAGTGCCCCGTTGTCCAGCAGGACTTCTATGTCGCTCTCGTCCAGGCCGGGTATTTCCGCCGTGACGCGGACTTCCTTGTCCGTGTCGGAAATTTCGACGCTGGGCCAAGTGGCGGCAAAAGAGGGACTGAAGGCCGGCAGTCTGGCGCCGAAGCTGCGGAAGGCGTCATCGAACAGCCGGTTTACCTCCCGGTGGAGGGAGACGAAGGGGTCTCGATCTCCATCAGGGAAGAGACTGGGCGCCGAGTTTCCGTTGCCCCGGCCCCATGGGATCAAATCACGTACGCTCATTGTCTTTCTCCTTTCGTAGGTCTGTGAGCCGGGCCGGACGCCCGGCTCAAGCGATGCCTTCATCGTGGATTGCTCAGGCCGCCAGCTTCTCGGTCTCGACCTTGGGGGCTTCGATCTTCGGCATGGGAGCCCCGCTGGAGATCTCGACCTTGCGCGGTTTCATCTCCTCGGGAACCTCGCGCTTGAGATCGATGCTCAGCAGCCCGTTCTCAAGGCTGGCGCCAGCAACTTTGACATGATCGGCCAGTTCGAACCGACGCTCGAAAGCGCGCCCGTTGATGCCGCGGTAGAGATACTGGCCGTTCTCATCGCCGGATTGCGACCCGCTCACGACCAGCATGTTGGGCTGGTGAGTGATGGTCAGCTGGTCCTGCGAGAAACCGGCGACCGCCATCGTGATGCGATAGTCATCATCATCAACCTTGGCGATATCGTAGGGCGGCCAGTTGTCGAACGAGGCCACACGGCTCGCATTTTCAAGCATGTCGACCATGCGGTCGAAGCCGATGCTGGACCGGTACAGGGGGGTAAAATCGAGGTTCATACCACATCCTCCTTTGAGCAACATGGATCATAGGAGGCGCCAAGAGCCTTGCCGCCTCCTGGTCTTGCCGGCCCCATCAGGCGACCGGCGACCATCAATTTAGAATCGCGACTTGCACCTTCAAGAGGTATTAGGAAAATTTTCAGCGGCAATCCGGGCGAAACGCACCCATGCCACTCCCCGCCGGCGGGGTCACTCGCCGACGGGATGGTTCACGAACAATCAGGTCGCGCTTAAATCCGATCGATGAATGGCACGAACCCGGCCACCACCGCGCTGTCACTGCCATCGGGACCGTCAAGCTCGTCCGATTGATCCAATTGTTGCAATGCATCCATGATCGCATCGAAGCTGACTGGTTCACCCGCCCCCGGCTGCATGCGAAGCGCTGGCACGGATTCTACCGCGCAGGCATCCGACGCCCATGACGAAAGGATGGCGCGCTTCTCCTGACCGTCCAGGGCAACGTCGGCCAAAACGTCGTGGGGATGTTTGAAATGCCGTGCCGGATGCAGCAAGCGGTCCAGAAAACCATCGGGGGCCACGGGTTCAATCGAGGCAAAATGGGTCGAAATGGCTGCTTCCATTGATGGTCCTCCGCTTCAGACAATCTCCTGCGTGTTTGAGTTTGGCGGCTCTCGCGATTCCCGCCAGACGAAATTTTGGGACGTCTCAAGCAAGTTTCAATGGCTTGGCACGGGTCACATTTCCCGTGGTCAACGCCTTAGAACCATTTTATCCAGCCGGTGAAACAATCGGCGAGAATCTCAGTTCTGACGTCGGGCGAAAATCAAGGACCCGAATCCGGCAGGAGAACCAGTCATGTCTTACCTCTCTAGGAACTTGTGCATTGGCTTGATCACAGGAGCCCTGATGCTCTCGACTGGCGGCCTTGCTCCGGCCACCGCACAGGAAATTCCTAACGACTTCAGCGCAATCGTGCGTCAGAAGCTGCCCGCGGTTGTCGCCATCACGACCAGGCAGATCATCCAGGATCAAACGACGCTCAACGACTTTCCCAATCCCTTCGACGGAGGAGGGCGTATCCAGCCCCAGGTGCGGGAAGCACTCGGCTCCGGCTTTGTGATCAGTCCCGAAGGCTACATCGTCACCAATAACCATGTCGTCGCCGACGCAACTGAGATTCACGTCGTGTTCTCCGACAAGGAGACCGCGCCCGCCCGGGTGGTGGGCCGCGATCCGGCAACCGACATCGCGGTATTGAAAGTCGATCCTCGGCCCAACATGACGGCGACGGCCTGGGGGGATTCGGACGCGATGCAACCAGGGGCCTGGACCATCGCCATCGGCAGTCCCTTCGGCCTCGGGGGCACGGTCACTGTCGGCGTCCTTTCTGCCCGCTCTCGCGATATCCAGGCCGGTCCTTACGACGATTTCCTGCAGACTGACGCCTCGATCAACAGAGGTAACTCGGGAGGTCCTTTGTTCAACGCGCGCGGCGAAGTCATCGGAGTCAACACGGCAATCGTGTCGCCGTCAGGCGGTAGCATAGGCATTGGGTTCGCGGTGCCCTCGCGCACAGCTCGGACTATCGTCGACCAACTGATCAGCACTGGCCGCATCGAGCGCGGCTTCATCGGCGTGCGTCTTCAGGAGATCACGCCCTCCATCGCCGAGGCGCTCGGAATGCCGGGCACCAAGGGAGCGCTGGTTGCCTCGGTCGAGGCTGGCAGCCCGGCGCAGAAAGCGGGAATCCAGGCCGGCGACGTGATAACCCGGTTCAACGACAAGGACATCCAAGGCGTCCATGACCTGACGCTGGCGGCAGCAAGCCAGAAGCCCGGATCGAAAGTCACCGTAACAACGAACCGGGGCGGCACAAACCAGGAATTGTCGCTGACTGTCGATCGACGCAGGGACCAGGAGGAACAGACCGGTGCCATTCCAAGCCTGGGGACTGAGGACCAGCGCCTTGGTATGTCGCTGAGCGCCATTCCGGACGAAGCGCGCCAGCAACTCGGCCTGCAGGCCGACACCACGGGCGTGTTCGTCCAGGATGTCGCTCCCAACAGTCTTGCGGCCGAAAGCGGCATCCGGCCCGGCGACGTCATCGTGTCGGCCAACAACCGAAACATGACCCAGCCGTCTGACGTCCGCGAGGAATGGGCGAAATCCCGTCAGCAGAAAAAGCCAGTGCTGTTCCGTATCGACCGGCAGGGACAATCGCTTTTCGTTGCTGTGGCAAACTCCTGACTGACAGCCCAGACGGCGTCGCGATCTGTGCTGCTGGGCTGGCCCCCTACCGGAGCGCACCAGAGTTGTGAAGCTGATGAGCGGTATGTTTGAAGTGGCGGTCCGGCTCAACATGCGGCTGCGGGAACTGCTCTGCGGCTTTGCGCGCACTGTCGGCGACTCCGGTCGGCGAGGCGAAAGTCCTTACGTTTCGGCGCATCCGGCGACCACACAGGTGGACAACAAAAGCCTGCGATCCGCTTCTGAGCGCGTGTGCTTTTATCGATGTAAGGAACTTCGCGCCACAGGTTTAGACTAGCGATCTCTGGCGTGTGAACGCAAGAGAAGTCGGCGATCTCCAAATCGGCTGTGTGATCAATGCTGTAGCGTTATCCAGTGGCCGACTGAGCCGCACGAGGCCTGTGATGGCTGCTACTCGGCTACGATGGTCGCGAGTCTGGAGCCCACGCGAACTGAAACGGGCACAAAGGTCGGTTTCACCGAGAAAGTGTCTGCAACGCTGCCGTGGATGACAAGACCGAATTGCACATTCGATGGGTTTGCTGATTTACTCCAGACGGGTGCCCGGTTCAGCCGGGTCGTCCTCGTCGGGCTTAAGCAGGTCAATAAGCGCGGCCGCTCGTGTTCCCGGAAGCGGGCGCCCCTGTCCCATTAACGCCTCGTCAGCAAAAGCCCATGCCCATGCCTCTCTCAATTCCTCGATCGACGCACCCGTTGCGATGATCTCCGCAACCGTAATATCGTCGGCTGATCCAATGACGGAGAGAACTTCTTGCCGTGTCATCGTTTGACCGCGTTCTGACTACAACTGAACTAGATGGAGATTTCATGGAGCACTTGCAACCGATCTAATGAGGGCTGTCGCAGGATTCCCTTGCGCAAGATCAGGGGCTGCGCAATGGGCGCCCTTCACCTAGCCAAACGCGCGCCACATAGGGCGCAGGGCGCAGAAATCGACGGAGCCCATGCGCTCGGCATTTGCGAAGACCCGGCCTAGTCATCCAGATGATCGCCATCACTGAGGCCACTTGGTGGAACTCCTCCTGGACCATCCAGGCAGCCGGAATCGGCCATGGGTGTTCTCAACAACCCGGAAACTCGGCCACGCACGGCCTATGCCCCAAGGCTGCCCGGCCGAATATGTTTGCGCGCGGATAACTCCGGTCTGTGAAGCAGCACCCTGTTGCGGCCCGTCTGCTTGGCAAGGTAAAGTGCGGCATCCGCCCGTTGCTGTAACTGCTCCGGCGAGATCACCTCAGCGGTCTGAACGGCAACTCCAATGCTCAGGGTGACCCAGCGCGACACACGGGATCCAGGGTTGGGCAAAGCGGCAGCCTCGACGCTCTTACGCATTCGTTCAGCCACAGCGGCGGCCTCTTCCTCGTTCACCCCGGGCAGGAGCACGAGGAATTCTTCGCCGCCGTAACGGGCAACGTGATCGCGATCACGCCTCACGTTTTCCTTCAAGATAGTTGCGACCTTTACCAGACACCGATCTCCCTCCGCATGGCCGAGGTGGCCGTTTAGCTTCTTGAAGTTGTCAATGTCGCACATCAGCATCGCGGCACCGGCAAGGCAACGTTTGTCGCTTCCCCATAGGCGCTCGAGTGTTTCCGTCATCCAGCGACGGTTGGAGATGCCGGTGAGTGGATCGGTCCTCGCCAGGAGTACCAGTCGATCATTCGCTTTCGCCAGTTGGGCGACCCTGCGTCGGTCGCGAAGCTCAAACAGGAAAGTCTTTTGAGCAAGAATTGTCATGATGCGCCGCGCGGCCACCGTTGCAAAGATACCGCTAGCAAAAAACAGCGTTCCAGCCACTGCACTCCCATGCGCGATGGCCGGGTTCTGCAGTTGAAGCATGAGATAAAGTCCGAGCGCCAGCGCAGCGATCGTCATCGTCCAGGCCAAGGGGATTCCGAAGATGATCATGGCTGTGATGGCCACGAACAACATGACGTTCAATTGCCGTTCGTAGAACTCGCCACCAGCGCTTGCTCCGACCAATGCGACTGGCAACAAGATCAGGAACATGCCTGCGATCAGCGAGGCTCCTTGGAGCCAAGGCGCCTGCGGTTTACGCCAAACAAGGACCACGGCCAACGCGACGGGGGGGATGATGGCGCCGGGCAGGAGCATGGATTGCGCTACGCCCCATGGAAGCAACGCCGCGTTCAGTGCCAACGTCAGCACATCCAAAAATGCCACCCAGATCATCCACGCGCGGATGATTTCGCCTTTTGCGACCAGACACGTGCTCGAAATAGGCGTTCGATCTCGCCACGCAGGCTGATTCGCGCGTACGGCGCACCAGAAGCCGGTCGACCTCAGCGGCTAGGGCAGGATCATCCTGCACATCGGGGGGCATCAGATCTGACAAGTCGATAGGCCTTACGCTGCTTTCTCCTGAACATCTATCCAAGCCATAGGCGGTCGGCGGTGGGCCAGCATGTCAACTTACCCTGAAGATTTGATTTATAGCTGCGATTTGCGAACACTCGGCCCCAAGCCATCTGATCCTCGATGCGCGTAGCCGAATTAACCTTTGTAATTGCGGTGGCGCTGCACCGCGGTTATCCACGCGCCGCCGCCGGGCTCGGCGAAATGTCCCGAGAGCTTCGGAAGTTGAGCACGTGAAGGAATGGGGGTGATGCCGATTCTCATCATTATCGACCTTTCGAGTATTGCCTGCAGACCAACAGGATGGATTTGGCCATGAAAGGAAGCCGACCGGGTATTTCGTTGTTGGATTTCGACATACTCTCCCGGGCTCTTACGTCAGCCATCAGGGAGAGCCCGGAATCCGATTCGACGGTCCAGGCCCGCGAGCTTGTGTGCCTATACACCGGCAAAAAGTCAGCCGACCAAAATTTGATCGCGGCCTTGCTTCACGCCAGTCGCGCCCAGCTGGACGTGGAAGCATCCAAGGCCAATCGGCCCGGCAAGAATTGACTGAGTGCCTGCATCTGCTCGATGTGACCTCTCGCCGGGTTGTCTTCTCGACGGAGCTACCTCCGAGACGAAGCCCAAAGGCCCGACCGACTGAGACGCAGAGCATAATTCCCGCCGGCGACAGGGAATATCCTGACCGCGACACGATAGCCAGCAGGTCACCGAATGGACTTTTGGAAGTCAAGGCAGCGGGGGGTTTTTCTGCAGGCTT
Source organism: Mesorhizobium sp. XAP4 (assembly GCF_029269325.1). Lineage (NCBI taxonomy): Bacteria > Pseudomonadati > Pseudomonadota > Alphaproteobacteria > Hyphomicrobiales > Phyllobacteriaceae > Mesorhizobium > Mesorhizobium sp. XAP4. The sequence continues at coordinate 19,997 of NZ_JARIXW010000016.1, forward strand.
GGAACCTCTTTCTGAAATCGAAGTTGGGTTTGCAGCCTGGCTCCCCGGGCCAGGTCTCAAAGCAAGGCCCGCCGCTTTGTGTCCTCAGTGGCGGGCCCACTTCGTTTCCGCTCAACGCTACATTGCGATTGACTAAAGCAACGAACATCCAATGAACGCAATCTCACATGGCATCGGTCCATGGCCAGGTCGGCACGATCATTTTTTTCGGTGACGGTGACCACGCCGACCAGTTGGTCACAAGGAGTGACCAAATGACGAGCCTATAGCTACGGCACAACGGCAATCCAGCAACAAGGGCCGATGTGTCTAGGCTGCCTGTAGCCTCCGCGATTTGTCGCGTCGGGCGTCATGGTCTCCCGATCGCCGCAGCGTCGCATGCGACGAGCCGGTGAGATTGGCCGGAGACCTGACGCCGGAAACGCGCGAGCGCGCCAAAACTACTGGGTCATGCGCGGTGATGGTGGGATTGCTATCTTTAACTATGCCGATTTGCGGCTCTTGGCCCTTGGCCGGTCTTTGCCGATGCCTTCCTTGGCGAGGCTCTTTCGAAGAACCGAGGCCAGGTCGACCACGTTCTCCTGGGGCTTTGGCGCCGGTTTCGGGGGCTTTTTGCCCTTGCGCTTGGCGTCGATCATGGCAATCAACGCATCCTCGTAAGTATCCTCGAATTTCGAAGGATCGAACTTTGTCACCTTCTTGTCGATGAGAAGCCCCGCGATTTCGAGCAGATCCAAATCGTATTTTGGGCTTTTCACATCGTCGAAGACGGTGTCTTCCGACGTCATCTCATTGTGGGTGCGCAACTCGGTCAGCAGCATTCCTTTTTCAAGCGGCTGTATCAACACTTCGCGCCCGCGCTGATAGAGCACGACGCAGGATCGCGCCGCAACGCGCTTCTTGGCCATCGCATCGCGCAGGACAGAAAAGGCCTCCAACGAGGCGCCGTCAGCCGGGATTAGGTAGTATGGCTTCTCCAGGTAACGTGTGTCGATCTCGGCAACCGGAACAAAGGAATCGACATCAAGCGTATGCTGCGACGTCAGTTTCAGTTTCTTGATCTCGTCCGGCTCGACTTGTATGAACTCGCCCTTGTCCGCCTCGTAGCCTTTGATCTGATCCGCGACTTCGACAACATCGCCGGTCCCTTCGTCGACATAGGCGCTCTTGACGGGCAAGCCGTTCTTGCGGTTCAGAATCTTGAAGTGGATCTTGGATGCCTCGCTTGTGGCACCAACTATCTTCACCCCGCACGACACGGAACCGACCCTCAGAAAGCCCTTCCAGACCGCGCGCGGCGCCACCATGCCGTTTCTCCTAAACGTGCCGATGTCGGCACAACGTCAGCCACACGGTTCTGTTCCGCAACGTGGGCACTCATTGCCTGCAGCCCAAGAATTATTCCTCCCGGTAGTCCAGCAGCTTCGCATGGCGAAGCTTCTCCTCGCCCTTCAGGAACCGCACGCGACCGACCAGACCAGGCTTGAGCCATTCGGCCTTTTCTTTCTTTAGACCGATGGGCACTGGTCCGCCGACCTTCCCTTGCACGCGATCCCATAGTCGCTGGCGCTTGTCGGCTTTAAAGGCAACGAAGGCGCCGCCGGCGTAGCGGCCCTTGTCGGCCATGAGCACCATTGCCGGCTTCCCAGCCTCGCGCTGCACGCCAATAATGTCCATTTCCTTTTCGGCATAGCACTTGATCTTTCGCCAGTTCATCGTCGGTCCGCTGCGATAGACGCTGGCCTTGCGCTTCGAGACCATGCCCTCCAACCCCGCCCTGTCGACCAGGTGAAAAACCGCGTCCCCGGTGCCGGGCATGGCTTTGCTGACCTGAATGCGACCGACGGCTGGAATCAGTTCCTGCAGGATCTCGCGGCGGTCTTCCACCGGCATGTTGCGCAAATCATGCCCGTTCAGGTGCAGGAGGTCGAATGCCACCAAATACAGATCGCGCGAAGGCTTACGACGGGTGACGGCTGACTGCAGGGCCTGGAAGTCGGACAGGCCGGCCTCGTTGACCGTGATCGTCTCGCCATCGATGATGAAACTTTCCGCCTCGATCGCCTCCGCCTCTCCGGCAAGTTCGATATAGCGGCCTGTCCAGTCGTATCCGTTCTTTGTGAACAGCCGGATCCCGTTTTCATCCTTGATGATTTGGGTCCGATACCCGTCGAACTTGATCTCATGGAGCCATTCGTCGCCCTGCGGTGGCGTTTCGACCAGCTCGGGCTCCATGGGCTTAATGAACTTCAGACGCATGCGCTGACTCGCATAGTGCGATTCAATTAGCGCTCGCTAAAATGGTTCCGGAACATTTTAGACGAATTGAATGTTTGATGGTTATGACGAAGCTATCCGACCTTGGACCGCCGATTCCCGGCACGCAGCACGGCGGCGAGCCTGCCGACGAGCGCGACAATTTCATGACCTGTCCGGTCTGCGGCCAGCCGTTCGACATGCGCGATTTCCGCCAGGTCGCTTGGCACAATCTGCCTCAGCATGAACCGCTGGAACCGGAGCTTGCCACGGTCCGGAACGCGAACTGGTTGCGGATCCGATCATTGAAATAGCGGCCCTTGGCAAAGGCAGATTTGAAATCGGCGACGATCTCCGGCGGTACATCCAGAAAGTCGTACTGCCTGCCACTCGCTACAAACCACACTGAGAGAACCCTGGTTTCCGGGTCGTATTCGAACTTTCGTATTGAGGTCGACGGCATCGTGCACCAGGTCATTGCCGGTGAGCGACCCGCGAGATGGCCCGCCCAGTGAGGAAGCAGAGAGCGGGCCGACCACGGCTGTACGTCCATGGCCATCATCGCCTCCACGGAAGGACGGTGACAGCATTCCAACTCCCATTGGACTTCGGCGTTCCACACATAAACAAAAAGGCCCGCCACCTCTCGGCAGCGGGCAGTGTAGGTCGCTAGGATCACCCAGCGGTACCTTAAGTACACCCCGCCTCGCCAAAAGGGAAATGTTAGATATCTCTAATGGATGATTCGGACCCTGGGGCTGACCGTGGGGTATCAAATCCGAGAATATACAGCGGGCCAGGTGATAGCGGAATACCGAGCTGAGGCCCCGACATCCAATACGCCGATTTGCTCTACTGAGTGGCTTTGAGCAGCGGCTGCTGCTTCACCTCCGGGCCAAACCGGCCGCTCCCATTCATAGCCGCAGCGGGCTGTCCTAGGGATAGTTGGATTGGACGGTGTGTTGATTCACCCCTGCTGGATGGCTGAGGTGCAAAACCATGCAAACCACAATGCGCGGATACGCGACAGAAAGCCGTTGCATCGTCGACTTTATTCAAGCCGGAATTCAACCGCATGCTTGTCGGCCTCGCGAATGAGGCCACTGTCCATGGCGGCTTCGAACGCCTTGGTGAAATACTGATCATCGGAGGCCTCGTGATCCTGCTGCGCAAGATCGATCGGCAGCGCTCCGATCACGCGGCCCGTTGTCTTCTCGATAACCGTGACGGTCCTTTGCATCATGGTTTGTTGACCGTGTCGTCGACTGCGTTGGCCGTTGCCTTGACGTCCCGGCCGACGCCTCGGACGGTGTTGGCGCAGGCCGCAAGGGCAAAGGCACAGGCAAGAATGACAATCGGTGTGATGCGAAGCAGTTTCATGGACGGGTTCTCCTATTGTGATTATCAAGTCCGCCTTGCCGTAGCGCACCTGTAACCGCCATCACCTTGTTGTGGGCGGCCGCTTCATCTGCGGTGTCAAAGGCCGTTGCGATGGTCGTCCCATCCAGAGCCAGTATCACAGCCAGGAACGGAAGGCCGATCAGCGGTGGTGCGTAGACAACGTACGCTGGGCGGGCATTCTTCATCGCCCATGTAGCACCATTTGTCGGTCAGGACCTAATCCACCTTAAAATGCCGATGCGCCTCTATTCTTCACATCGCCGACTTCCTGCACCACCGTGCAAGCGATTCCTTCTATAGGAAACAGCCATGATTTTTCCGCACCCCGACGGCAACACGACAACCTCGTTTGAGCGATAGCTAAGCGGCGGCAACTAGGTTGTGGCGCTGGCCAGGATAACGGAGGGTTGAGGGCAAGAGCGGTGACGAACGCCACGCGTCGCGATCCGGTGCGAACCAGCGGGCGAAGAAGGTCGCGTTGGACGGCAAACTGGCAATCCAGATTGAGGGCTGTCCTGTCGAATTTGACCAAGACTTAGCCAGCCTTCCCAAATCCGGGAACGATGTTAGGGGGAGAGCGCTACATCGCAGTAGCCCCCCACGTCATCGGCCCGGTGCTTCCAGATGGCAACCGGATCGCCATAGATCTGCTCCAAGTCGTCGTCGAGCGACCAAAGGCAGAGCATCGGACAGTGCACCTTCCTGCCGTCATCTCGGTCTTCGCGGTCGTGGCGATGGTCGATCTGATACCTGCGCGGTAGTCTTCGACCATGCCACGGACGATGGCGGGATCGTGGATGAAGAAACCAATTCGTCATAGGCATCGTGTCCCATCTCATCTGGCCGCAAGGCGCTGTACCATGCCATCGGGTCTGCAAGGATGGCCCGTTCCGGCTTCTCGGGTTGAGCAAAGAAGAACCAGTGGTACCAATCGCGGGCAAAGTTCCAGTCGGCCCGTTCCAGATGCTCGATAACTGGCAATCCATCCACGGCAACCAGTTTCGCACCAGGTTGGTTGGGATGGTCCATCGCCATTCTGAAAGCGACCAGACTTCCACGATCATTGCCCGGCGACGAAGAAACTATGGTGGCCCAAGCTTTCCATCACTTCCACCAGCGCCGAAGCCTTGCCCGCTTGGACGAGAACCTGCTCTCGGGGTCATCGGCCGGTACGTAGGAGCGCCCGAAGCCCGGAAGGTCGGGGCACACGATCCTGAAATCTGCTGATCAAGTCCGCGACCTGGCCCCATGTCATATGCGTGCGAGGATGGCCATGGATCAGAAGCAGAGGCGGCTCAGATCCGCCATGCCGAAGCCTTATCGGCCGCCCTCGGTTTCCAACATTTCAAGCACGAAGTTGTCGAACATCTGCCATCCTCAAAAAGGGCGGTTGTCGGCTTGAAGAACTCCATGAGCATGGATTGGTTCGGGACGTGCCAATCGCGACTGCAGATCGTTTCGGCTCCCGGTTAGCTTTCGCTCAGGGCTCATTCTGGACGCGAATGGCTAGACGGATTTAACGGAGCAGGCCCTCGTCGTCGAACGCGTTCCAGCCCTTCAACTTGGGCCGGGGAGCGTCATCTCTGGGGTTATTCCCGGCACCGCGACCCTTCTCGCTACCCTTTCCCGCCCGCGTCAGGGCAGCCTTGCCGGCGCCACGTCGCCTGTTCTCTGTAACTTGCTGCGCGTCCTCTTCACGCCAAAGGCTTGGCAGATCACGATCAAGGATGTCTTCGATGTGCCTGGGATCGAACACGTGGAAGGTGACGGCCTTGGATCGACCGCGCATCTTCACGGTGCGGGTGCCAATGCTTTGCAGCCGTCCGTTTTTCAGCCACTTGTGACGCTCACGCGAAGAGATCGCAAGGATGTCTTCGGCCTCGCGCGGCAGGACCGGGAGTACTGCGATGGTTTCCAGTGCCTTGGCGATCTTGTTCGAGGCGGCCTCGAACTCTTCGGCATCGTCTTCGCGCATCCGCAATGTCATGCGACCAGTCTCGGCTTTGACGTACTTCCTCACCGCCCAAGGCAGGCGGGCACGTATTTCACGCTCGATACCTTTCGTGCGCACCGACGAGCCAAGCGTCGCTGATGGCGGAAGGGGCCACTCGGTAATCAGTGACAACGAGGTGCTGACGCTTTGGCGAGAGCCGCGATCTCGAGGGGCCACAATTGCCGCAGCCAAGCCGCCAAGAATCTTTCGTGTTTGCGCAAAACGCACCGGCATCTGAGCTAGTCGCTTCCTTGTCGCACGGTTTCTACCGCCAACGACCCGGCCGGCAGGGCCTTCAACAGCTCCACCTCGGGTTTCGTGAGGTGGATCCATGCCGCCCAATCATCCGGGCGCAGAACCACAATCTGGCGATTGTGGATGGGCGCCACGTCCAGGCCGGGTTCCGTCGTCAGCATTGCGAATGTCGGGGGCTTGTTGCCTTCGCCATCGCGCCACAGGCCGGCGATCGCGCCGTTGAGCGTGAAGCGATGCTTAGCCTTTGGAGACTTCTTTCCCGTGAATTCGAAGAAAGCCGACGCCGGAATAAGGCAGCGCTTGCTGTTGGAGAAGTTCCGTCCTTCCGAGCGGATGTTGAAGATCGGCCCGCCTTTGGGCCCGGAGGGCGGAAAGGCAAAGGTCATGCGCGTGAGTTCGATCGTGTCGCCGGCGGCGCGCATGATCGGGGCGGGATCACTAATGCGGATGTCATCCGCCTGCGGCAGATCCAGTTCGGTTTGATAAGTGGGAATGTCGAGCGCCAGCAATTGCATCACCCTGCAATATTCGGCCCAGGCGATATGCTGCTCATAGTCGTTGCACATAGCTGCCCACGCTTTCAGTCAGTTAATGACTTATAACAGATAACGCGGCTTGGCTGCGGCGCCTCCATCCGGAGATTTTCCGCTATGCCCGAAATCTCGCGATCTGCTTGAGCATCGCGCAGTTTGTCCGTGATGACATCGCCGTGGCTCACAATGATGCGCTCAAGGTCCGGTTCATCAGACCATCTGCGGAAAGCCGCGCCCAGCGCCTACCGCCGCCAGGCCAGCGGGCAGTTCTCATGGGGAAAGCACTGAATGGGAACAGTGCAACGGCCGAAGTTTGACAGCGCGATTTTGTTCCACCGTCCGTGATCAGCTTCGCGCCATTTTGGAAAACCGTACAGCAACCCTTTCTGGTCTGTTCGACTTCATGTGGTATGGCTCGCTATGTCTTGGACCTTTCCGACACCGCAGTACTGACCGAGATTCTGGCAGAGTTGGCCCGTTCTGGTGCTGGCTCCCGTCTCGATCTGATATGCAAGGTCTGCGATGCCAAGGGCAACGAATCCAGCATTCCCGGTAGCGTTACGGGTCCTGAGAACCGCGACGTGATGCTTCACCGGCCAACCTGCCATTGAAAAACCCGCCACTGAGGGAGCAGTAACGGGCCTTCCGGTGTTATGCTCGGCCAGGGAAACCGAGCGCAATCCAAACTTCATTTTCGGAGCCATGTTGCAGTGGGTCCGCCCCTGCTGGCGGGCAGAGGCGGACCCGGCCAAGGCTTGGGACCCAGGCCCGGCAGCGGGGGACGCTGCCGCCGTTTCCAACCTGCGTCGACATATCAGGTTCCACTAATGCACAAAAAGCCCGCCACCTTTGAGCAGCGGGCGTTCCAAAGCTGCAATTCTCTTGATTAATCGATAATCCCGGAGAGCCCGGATGAGTTGGGCGAAGCCGTCACCGACGACAGCCGCTCACGTTTCGTGAATGCCGGCTTCTGATAGCTGTTCTTCATCGATCTTACCCTTTGCCAATCCGCAATGTGCCACTCTTTGCCGTCGGCCAGGCGTGGCAACCGGCCGACAAAAAGCCCGCCATCTTTCGGAAGCGGGCTAGGATGCCTCACTGCTGGTAGGAGCGACTGCTCGCACCAGCGGCATCGGTCCAGGCGAGGCATCCGGCAATGACAGGCGTTGTGCCGACGACCAGGGCGCCGCGCGCGTGCAGGGTCATCAACCCGCGCCATGAGACTCTATCGACGGCCCAGATGGTGCCGCTGGCGTCGACCCACTTGAGGTCGGCGTCGGCCGCTTGAACCGCCTGCATCATCGCGGCCGGTTGCATCCCAGCTCGAAAGACGATGACGGAAGTGGCTGCACCGTTGAAGAGCGGGCCAGCACCCGCAGCCAGTCCTGCAAGCAGGACGATGCTGGTCAGAGCCGCCGAGGCACCTGCCGGTGGTCCACCGCGGTTGGGCAGCACCAGCACCAACAGCAGCGGCACGATTCCGAAGATGACCAGCCACCCAATATCCCAGGGGAGCGGCATGTGGCTGTTCATCTTGATCCGATGCAGGCCGAGCAGCCAATGGAACACAATGGCGTCCACCAGATGCCAGACGCCGAACCCGATGAAGGCCAGCCGAAGGATCTCGGTCGTCGTTACGTCCCGCCTGCCTGCTGCCCTCGCCGCCACCAGCAGCACCGTGCCGGCAACGGCGAGCACGTACATGAACAAGTGGAAGAGGCCGTCGGCCATGATCTGGAAGCGCAGGTCGGAACCCGCCGGGTCGGCGAGGCCCGAGAGAAGATGATGCCATTGCAGAATCTGGTGCAGGACGATGCCGTCG
>NZ_JARIXW010000017.1:0-22743 GCF_029269325.1 Mesorhizobium sp. XAP4
GGCGAAAAAATCGAGATACTCACGACCGTCTGCACCAATGAGGGTAGTTCCAACCGCGCGATCGAAGAGGATCGGAAATGAACGGATGTAGCCACGCACCTCAGACTCGAGACGCTCGAAAATTGCGGTGCTCGCATCGTTCGAAGGCGAGAATTTCTTGTTCATAGCGGCGATCTCCTTGTTCATAGAAGCGAATTCCTTCGAATTGGCAGCCTGTAGCACTCGGCGCGGGCGGCGTTTTATATTGTGGAATTGGACAATTCAGTCCCGTATTACCATGCTATCAGCGTCAAATGGACGGCGCCGAGTGGCATTTCCAGAGCGCCCCCAAATAAACGCGGCATCATGATCTCATAAAAATGCGCGTTCCTGAGTTAAAGAATTACGATTCTTTGCAACAGTCTTGTTTCTTGCGATATCTGGTATATCAAATTCGCTGAGAGAGGGGGGCAACATTGCATAATGATGTTGCTGAAGTTACACACCTAAAGAAGGTTAAACGCCTTGACCGGGCGTTGTCGGTCGGCTTACCCAGCAGCGAGAAGTCGGGGAGGACTCCCTTGAGGGTAGGCCCATAGGTAGAGGTCCCAAGAGACGACTCGCTACCCTGATCCACCGGCTGGTCTTCGGATAACCGATCGTCCTGCATACGCGCCGCTTAAGCGTTGCTACGACAAGTTCGCCTGATCCGCTCGCCGTGCCCGTTCGATCGGACGATCGGGTCTTGCTTGATTGGCCGGCCAGCACGCCGGATGAGGCCCTTGACCCGGCAGCATATCGGCAGGGCCGTCGAGCGCGTCGGCGTCACATAGTATCCGGATGTAATCGGTGTCGCATGCCTCGGGAGCTGGAGCCGGGCCTGGTTGAGCCTGTGCCAGCATCTGGATGGGACGAACCACCTTAATCTGCGGATAATATTCGTCTGTGGCGGGGATGCGAAAGCGGTTCTGATCGACTTCACGCGGGCAGCTCGCGTCCGCTGTCCCACGGCGTCGCCCCGTTGGAAATGGGGCCATGCATTCGGCCCGAGTTGCAGGCCGATCAGCCGGTGCCCGGAGGAAGTGCTTGAAGGCTTCCACACCGGAGATCTGTTCGCGACTCGGATATCTCCTGCATGGTAGAAAGGCCGACCATCGGCTCAATGCCATTTGTGGCGTCGCGCATGGATCCCTGGAACATCAGTCCCATTTGTTTTACCTCAGGCGCGAGTAAACGATCGCGATCGCGTGGCACTGCTCTATTAGGTAAGGGCAAAAGCGCTGGGGCAGGCACCGCTTACGACTGCGCGGCAAGGATGGGAGTTCGGTTGGTGCTCAAGAAAACGCACGCAGCACATTTCAAGGGCACGGTCGAATGTCAGTCGTTCTTGTTGAGTCTCTCGATCACTCAGAATTCAGTTGGGGTGCTGTTTGCGTTTGTTCGCTCGCTCGGTGCATGTCCAGAGTGGCTGCCTCTGGCTAATTGCGCATTCAGTCCGAACCATTAGAGCGTTTTGTCCTAACTCGAAAGCCTAAATTTCCCCTGCCGGGTTCTTGTGACCGCCCTCGGCATCGCCGAAATGCACCAGCGCAAAAAAGCACGCGGGAACGGGGACAGTAGGCGATCGGCTGGTACTCGGCGGGGCGCCAGCCGCCGGGCACCGACGCGAATTGTCGGTTTTGTCGAGACCGTAACACGGTGCCGGGCGGCTGCGTTGCTGATGCACTCTAATTTAAACCTTTGAATCCTATGCAGAACATTATTTCCGGCGGTCCTTCTGCTCGGCCGGCACGACTTTTGAAGCTCCCTTGTAGCCAGGCAGCAGAAGCTGCCGGTCGCGGGTCGCAGAAAGCGCACCGCGTATTGCAGAGCACTTGGCCAGAGGAAGCCTAATGGACAAGAGAATGCCTTCCGCGGAAAATGAAACTCAGGTGCGCGAGGCGCAGCTTTGGGAGAATGCATCGCGCAATGCGCTCGACCGGTTGGTACGCTGCCTGTTCGCCGAGGGTTTTCTAGAACGAGATGGATTAATGCGGGCGCGCGATGGCCGCCAAGCCTGGCTTCCTCTTTGGGTGACACGCCAGGTCTTGCATTTCACCGACTTGCGTCGCGCACCTGCCGGAACAATGCAAAATCGGGGTTCCATCGAAGTGCTGGACGAAAGCGGCGCCCGGCACCGGATCGATGATCCATCCGGTCTCATAAGGCAGGTCGCGCCCGCCCTGGCGATTTCGCTTGCATCGGACGGCTTGGAGAATCTTTTGCACGACATCGACAACAGCGTGCGCAATGACGTCCTGGCGCGTCGCCACCGGGAGCACTGGAGCGCCGCGCTGCGTGCGAAAGTAGCGAAAGCAGGCGCGCAGGGATTCCTGGCCTATCTTGCTAAGAGCTTGCCGCCGCACTTGGCAGCCATGACTCTCGATCAGTGGGGCGCGTTGGAAGGTCACCCGATTTATCCGACATGGAAGGCCAAGCCCGGCCTTTCGCCCAAGGACGTGAGTACGTTGTCGCCTGAATTCGGTGCTCGTGTGCGCGTGCGCATCACAGGGATGCGCAAAGAATGGGTTCATGTGGAGAAAATGGCGCATGTCGGCAGCTATTCGGAATGGTTCTCAGAAAACTTTCCCGACCTTTGGCGCGACTGGGCCGAAGGTCTGAACGAACGTGGAAAATCGCCTGAGGACTGGCTTCCTCTGCCTGTCCACAGCTGGCACCTTGAGAATTTCGTGCGCCGTGTATTCGCGTCCGAGATTGCTTCCGGTGTTTTCGACCCGGATGGCCCGGAGATCCTTACGCTGCCGTCCATGTCCTTTCGCACGATGCTGCCGGACACACATGAACTGAGGCCCTTTATCAAGCTGCCGGTCGCGATCTGGATGACCAGCGCACAGCGCACTCTGCAGGCCAGGTCGATTTACATGGGGCCGCGTCTCAGCAACCTTATTTCCGAAATTCTGTCAAAAGAGAGGAATTTCCACGGGGGGCTGGAGATCTTCACTGAAGAGTTGGGCGCAATCTTGCATCACCCGGAGACGGGCGACGAGCATCCGGGCCGCTTTCTTTCCGTTATCTACCGCAACGCCAACGCTCTTGCACGCAAGGACGGACTTTTGCCAGTTACTGTGGCTGCATTGTTGACGGGAAGCCCGATGGATGGCCGTCCCCTCATTTGCGAATTGATCGCCAGGAACGGCGATGAAAGCGAGGGGACCGTATCTGCGTTTTTCCGGGTCTATGCGGGCACCGTCATCCGGCCAACACTCGGCATGTATCTTCTTTACGGAATTGCCTTCGAGGCGCATCAGCAAAATAGCACAATTCTGTTCGATGAAACCGGCCGCCCACAAAAACTGTTGATCCGTGATTTTGGAGATGGCTTCAGTTTTGCGCCCCTGTTCAAGGAACGCGGGCACCGCCTCAAGGTATTCCGTCGCAAGGGAGTCTCACCCACCACATTCGATGACGATATCAGTCTCGTGCGCTCATTGCTCATCGATGCCTGCTTTATCTGTCATCTTCATGAGGTCGCGCTGTGCCTCAATGAACAGTATCCACTGACTGGCACGAGCCTTTGGCGCATCCTTCGGGAAGAAACCGAGGCAGCTTTTGACGCGCTCAGGCCACGCATGTTATCTGACGCGTTCTGGCTTGAGGAACGCAAGGCTCTTCTCGAGCTTCCCTGGCCGACGCGCTCGGTGCTCCGGATGCATCTGGAGCGCTATCGCGATGATGCGGTCGAGCACGAGCTTCCCAACCCGTTGGCGGAAGCGGAATGACAAAAGCCTCTTCCGCGCTTCGCGGCTTCGGAGGTGTATGCTCGGCCTGGTTTCGTAAACGGCGCTTGTCGCGCCCTCCCTTGGCCAGGAGTTCCTCATGGGGGCGGATTCCCAAATCGGACTCTTTTGATCCGGTCCTTCCACTAATACTAGGAACCGTCGAGACGGACCTTGTCAAAACCGCGGTAACAAAACATCGTAACATAACCTTCAAAATGACTTCACAGAATCTTTACGACCGCAGATCGCTGTAAATAGTATCTTCACCCCAAGTCTGAGGCACAGCTAGAAAGCTGACGCCTGTTGACGTTCAGACCGCCACACAACACGCAAAGGAAGGTCCTGCAAATGGCAAGAAGAGCGCTCATCCTGGTTGAAGGTCATAGAGGTATTGGTCTGCGATACGTCCAAGCGGCCCAGCGTCTGGGCCTTCATCCAATTACCCTGTCGGCTGATCCAGCTCGGCACGGCTATCTTGCGGCGGAAAAGCTCGAGGCAATCCCTGTCGACACAGAGAATCTCGATGCGCTGATCCAGGTATGTTCTCGGCTGTCTGTGACGTATGACATTGCGGGGATTACTGGTTTCACGGACCTCGACGAGTCGCTCTATGCGACGATTGGCAAGCTCTGCCGGCATTTCGATTTACCGGGACCGAACCCCGCATCGATTGAACGATGCTGCAACAAATTCACTCAACGTCAACTCCTCGCGGAAGCGGGCATTCCAATACCTGCTTATCGCTTGGCAACGAATGCAGCGGACGTAGCAAGCTCTGCGGCGCAGATTGGTCTGCCCGTGATTCTTAAGCCAGCCGCAGGCAGCGGTAGCTGCGGTGTCCGATTGTGCCGTGACGTCGATGAGCTAACCGAACACACGAGCTATCTGATGGGCGGGACGCACACATGGGTGTCTTCCCCGAGGATACTGGTCGAAGAATTCGCTCAAGGCCCCTATTATGCCGTTCATATAATGGGAAATGAGGTCATTGGGATTGAAGCGGCTGCCTTCCACAACCCACCGCATTTCGTCTTCCGTGAGGGCACCTTCCCGGCCCCGCTGACCCATGACGAGTATAAACGCATCGCCGATGTTTCGCTGAGTTGCCTAGGAGCTCTCGGCCTTGCTTGGGGGCCAACGGCTATCGAACTCCGATGGACGAAGCGGGGTCCAATCGTTATTGAAGTCAACCCGCGTATTAGTGGCGGTCCTCAACCGGTTCAGCTGGCTTACGGTGTCGATCTCATCACCGAGCACATCAAACTTGTCATCGGCGACGAATGCAATTTGCGCAGAAGCCATTCGCACGTTTCGGCCTGGCGGTCCCTACTTCCTGATCGCGATGGCATCCTCGATTGGATTGGTGGTGACAATCGGGCGGCGGCTGTGCCAGGCGTCGCCGAGGTCAGCTTTTTTGTTAAACCCAAGACGCCGATCGTCAGGAAAGGCGATTACCGAGACTCCATGGGATGTGTCATCGCCGTTTCACCCAGCCTTGCTCAGACCGAGGAGATACTTCAGCGTGCGGTCGACTTAATCAGTTGGTCTATTACACCATTTCCGACCGAATAGGAACAATCAGCCCCCGCACTTCTCCGCACCAGCGCGGGTTCCCCGGGTAAAGTGTGATCGTTGCCGAACATTGGCGCAATTTACGCCGCGAGAGTGGCGTGGGTCGATGATCACACTTGGCAGCCCGTCGAAAACCCGATCAGGTTGATTTTGGCTGAGTTGAAAATCTTGTTACTCGCGATCTGCGGGCACAATCGCGAATGATGCGATTTCAAGACAGCGTCGGCTGGGAGGAGGACAATCTGGATTTCTTGCGCCGCTTGCTACCATATCACCACCGCATTCCCAACGCAGGCCGGCCGGGTATACCCTTGAATGCGCCTTGACCGAGAGACGCTCGGATCCGCGCGTACCGCAGCATGGACTAGCAGGATGTTGAAAAGGGCGCTCGCTCTTGGGCCGCGGTTGTGATTCATTTTCTCTGAAGGGATTCGGAGGATGAGTCGTGCGGGGCAGCGATAGTCGTACTGGCCAACTGTTCAGCTACGTGGATCTTGAGGCGCGGGTTCGGCAACACGCTCAGCTCCGCGCGATCCGGGGGATCGTGAACGACGCGCTGTCGGCGCTGGCGGAGGATTTCGCGGCGCTGTATTCGCCAATTGGGGCGATCCTCGGTCCCGCAATGTGGAAGCGGACTTCCACGGGCAGAAACGGTCCAACGAGACGCATGCTTCAACCACCGATCCTGACGCTAGGCTCTACGCAAGGGACGCGGCAAGGAAGCAAAGCTCTGCTTTATGGGGCATGAGCTGATGGAGAACCGCCATGGCCTTTTGTCGACGCCTGCCTGACATTCGCCGACGGGCATGCCGTACGGGTGGCGGCACTGCACAGGATTGAGCCTCGCGCGGACCGGCCACAGGCGATCACGCTCGGCGCGGACAAGGCCGACAACGCGGAGGACTTCGTCAATGAGCTGCGCTCGATGCGGGTGACGCCGCGCATGGGGCAAACATCAGCGGCCGCAGTTCCGCGATCGGCGGGCGCACGACGCGGCATGGCGGCTATGCCGTCGGCCAGCGCATCAGGCGCATCGAAGAGGCGTTCGGTTGGATCAAGGTTTTGGCCGACCAGCACAAGACCAGGTTCTGCGGCCGCGACCGTGTCGGAATGGGCCGTCACCTTCGGAGCCCCCGCTAAAATCTAGTGCGACGCCCAAGCTCGTAGCGGAGGCCGGCTGATGGCTAAGGTTCCCGACTTCGCCAAGGCCATTGACGGCCGCTGGCGCATGTCGAGATGGATGTTCGGGATAACGACTCTTCCTCAATCTCGTCGAGGAAGCGCATCTGACATTCAAAAGTTGTGTGCGTCAAGTTCTGCACAGCGGTGACGTTGGCGTGTCCGCCGCGCAGCCCCCGTGTTTAGCGGAGCGGCGGACATGGCGGCCGCGTCTCAGGCGGCCAGTGCCCTCAGGTTCTCCTTCTTGTGCTCGCGCAGATGATCCATGTTGAGGTAGCGGGTCGCCTCGAGCCAGTTCTCGTGGATCTCCACCGCCAATGCCCGAACCAGCCGCAAACAGCTCTGCGGGTTGGGGAAGACGCGAACGACCAGGGTGCGCCGCTTGATCTCCTGGTTCAGCCGCTCCAGCATGTTCGTCGACTTCATGTGCTTGTGATGCGGCAGCGGCAGCCGGTAGAAGCTCAGCGTCTCCTCGATGTTGTTCTCCACCCAATCCACCAGCTTCGGGTATCGGCCTGCCATTTGGCGATCCACTGCGCCAGGTCGCGCTTGACCTCCTAGGTCGCGCCGGTCATAGAACCATCTGAGCTCCATCAGGCAGTCGTCATCGACCTTGCGCGGCACATAATCGAGCGCGTTTCTGAGGAAGTGCACGTAACAGCGCTGCCAGACTGCCTCGGGCGAGGACTTCCCGGATCGCTGCCCTGAGCCCCGGATGGTCGTCGGAGACGACAAACTCGACGCCCGCGCTGCTTGAGCCCGGCCACGAACGCGCGCCAGCTCGAGTGGCTTTCCCGGTTGGCCAGTTCGACACCGAGCACCTGGCGCCGGCCCTCCCAGTCGACCCCGATCGCCACCAGCATCGCCTGGCTGGCGATCACGCCGGCTTCGCGCGCCCGCTCATAGCGCGCATCCAGAATGTGGTTCGGGTAAGGTTCGGCAAGCCGCTGCTCAAAGAACGCCTTCAGGGCTTCATCCAGCCGCGCCGTCGCCTGGCTTACCGTCGAGGCCGAGAAGGCATGACCGCACAGCTCCTCGGTGATCGCCTTCACCTTGCACGTACATCTCGACCAGCGCCGATACCAGTGCGTTCTCCGAGCGCTGATAACGCTCAAACAACTCCGCCGAGAACCGGCCGGCCCGATCTTGCGGAACCCGAAGCTCCAGCACGCCAACCCGCGTCACAAGCTTGCGTTCGTAACAGCCGGAACGGTAACCAACCCGCTCCGTCGTCCGCTCGCCTTTCTCGGCCCCGATCGCCTCCGTCATCTCGGCTTCCAAAGCCTCCTGCACCACAGTCTGCAATACTTGCGAAAGCCGTCCTCATCCGACAACAGCAACGCTTTCAACTCGCCTCTGCTCAGTCTAACTTCTCGATTGGTCATGGCATTCACCCTTCCACGGGAATCGGTGATCGCAACGTCACCAGCGTGCCATGGCCGCCTCGCCTGAAGGCAAGGCCTGTTCTCTCTCCAGAGCTTTTTGCAGAACCTTCAGGACTATCGGTACGACTATCTGTCGCGCTCCCATCGGCCCAGGACTTCTCGTTCGACGCATCGATCCATTGGCCCAAGGAGATCAATAGACGGACAATGCATACCTATCACTGATGGATGCAGGGTCATCGGCCTGACGCTGGCAACGCTCTATCGGTATTCCCGCAGGTTTCGACCAGCGAGATTTGCCGATGGGCGTGCAGATAATCGGGCGCTCGCGCGAGGACACGAACGTTCTTGAGCCGCGCTTCTGTACGGAGCAATTGAACCCTTGGAACAAGCACCTTCCACTTTGCCTTCGCCTGGTACCGCGCGCCGGTCCCGCCGAAGCATGTCGACGACCCGGCCTTCGCCGAGAAGCTGACGACCATCGTTGGCTTTGTACGTCTATCCGCCGGCCCATGCCGTGGTGCTGTGGGTCGACGAGAAGTCGCAGATCCAGCCCTCGGCCGAACCCAGCCCGGCTTGCCAATTGAAGAAGGGCCGCGCCGGCACGACACGGCACAACGACGCTCTTCGCTGCCCTTAACGTGCTTGACGGCACGGTCATCGCGCAGAACAGCAGCGCCATCGCCATCAGGAGTTCGTCCGCCTCCTCAACCGCATAGAGCGCGCGGTGCCGACGGACAACGCAATCCATGTGATCCTCGACAATTACGCCGCGCCAAAAAAGACAAGATCCGCGCCTGACTCGACCGCCACCCGCGCCATTTCACCCCAACATCTTGCTCCTGGCTCAACGTCGTCGAGGGCTTCTTCGACAAACTCACCGGCGCAGGCTCAAGCACGGCGTCTTCCACTCCGTTGTAGATCTTCAGGCCGCCATCAACCGCTTCATTCGCGAACACAATGCCGAGAACCCGCAACCATTCATCTGGAAAGCCAACCTCGATGACATTATCGCCGCCCGAAACCGAGGGTTCCAAACGTTGGAATCAATCCACTAGAGTTGCGGATTTGATCGCCGCTTGTAGTGCGCGATGGCGGCGTCGGCCTGATGTTGCCTGCGCCAAAGCGGCTAGCCCGGATATCTCACAGAGTGAGGTGCATCGGGGCTCCGAACCAGGGAAAATGCTTCTGCTACAAAGACTTACCCGAGGCAGAGGTGCTCCCCGATGCAAACAGAGTGTAGCGCAGAACGGTTTGATTTTGCATCCGATGAAAAGCGCGCCGTTGTGGCCGGCTTTTGCGGCGGAACGATCACCTCGGATGCCGGCGCGCTGCTGCTGGGGCTGACGGAGCGGGCGATCGGATTGATCGGCCGCTTTGCCCGCTGCTTCGTGGATGCGCGCAATCCGGACTTGATCGAGCACGAGGTGAAGACGCTGGTGGGGCAGCGCATCTTCGCTCTGACGCTCGGCTATAAAGACCTGAACGATCATGACGAATTGCGCCACGATCCGGTGATGGCTCTGCTGGGCGGCAAGCTGAAGGCGCGTCGCCACAGGAAATGCGCGGCCATCGCCGGCAAGTCGACGCTCAACCGGCTGGAGCTGAGCCGGCCGCAGCCCTCGCGCTATCACAAGATCAGCCACGATCCGGCGGCGATCGAGGCGTTGTTCGTCGAGCTGTTCGTGGGCGCGCATGCAACTGCGCCCGAAGAGATCGTGCTGGATCTGGACGCCACCGACGATCCCCTGCACGGCAACCAGGAGGGGCGGTTCTTCCACGGCGATTACGGCCACTACTGCTATCTGCCGCTCTACGTCTTCTGCGGCGATCATTTGCTGTGCGCCAAGCTGCGGCCCGCCAACATCGACGCCGCCGCCGCCGGCTCGGTCGAGGCGATCGCGCGCATCGTGCGCCAGTTGCGCGACCGCTGGCCGAAGGTTCGCATCGTGCTTCGTGCCGATTCCGGCTTCGCCCGCGAGGCACTGATGGCCTGGTGCGAGAGCAATGCCGTCGATTACCTGTTCGGCCTGGCCCGCAATGCTCGACTGGTTCGCTACATCGGAGCTGAACTGGAGGAGGCCATAGCAGAGAGTTCCCTCACCAGCCGGCCGGCCCGCCGCTTCAAGGATTTCCTGTGGACCACGCGCAAGAGCTGGAGCCGCCGGCGCAGGGTCGTGGCCAAGGCCGAGTGGACGCAAGCGAGGGCCAATCCGCGCTTCGTCGTCACCTCGCTCGACGCGGAGACCTGGCCGGCACAGAGCCTCTATGAGGACCTCTACTGCGCCCGCGGCGAGATGGAGAACCGCATCAAGGAATGCCAGCTCGATTTGTTCGCCGACCGCACCTCGGCCGCCACCATGCGGGCCAACCAGCTCAGGCTCTGGTTCGCCTCGATGGCCTATGTGCTGGTCTGCGCGCTGCGCCGCATCGGCCTGGCCAACACCCGCCTTGCCAGGGCAAGCTGCGCCACCATCCGTCTCAAGCTGTTCAAGATCGGCGCCCTGGTCAGCGTCTCCGTGCGCCGCGTCAGGCTGGCCATGAACTCCGCCTGCCTCTTCCAGCGCGAATGGGCACTGACCTACGCCAGGCTATCGGCAGCCGCCATCTGAGCGCCCCGATCCACCCCTCCCGTCAACAACAAGGATATCGCCGAACCACAACGACCGCTTCGCGCGGCGACAGCCCTTGCGCGCAACTCAAGCGCTCCCAAAAATGCAGCTCACAGACCTACGCCGCAAGACAGTGTGAGATATCCGGGCTAGGCGATGATGAAGGATGCGCTGGTTGGCGGCCGGAGCAGAAGCCGCGCCAGCAGGTAGCGGATTTCGGGTACACTGGGCAGGAGAGCCGTCATGATGGTCAGGCGGCTGCGGCCGACCAGGCCCATGTGGCGGTGCCAGCCGTGCCAGGATCGCGCCTCGCAATGGTCGGGGCCGAGATCGTCTTTGGCGCGCGCGAAGCATTCCTCGACCGCGCAGCCGAGGCCGGCGGCACCGGCCAGTTCGGCCAACGCCGTGCCCTCAGGGGCAAAGACCAGATAATAGGCGAGCTTCTCCGGCTCCTTGCGGCTGCGGCGGATCAAGTGCCAGCGCTCGAACCCCTCGTGCGTGGTCCAGGGCAGGCGGATAGCGGCCCAGGCGTAGAGCCGCAGGCCCCTGGCGCCTTCGCCGGCGGCAAGCGTCGTCCAGCATCGGTGGGCAAATCCTCGGCGATGGTCTCGGGTCAGTCTCTAAAGCCCTCTTGTGCTTCGGCTGACCTGCGGTTCTACTACGCCGATCGCTAGATGGCTGACCCAAGCTGCATGGAAGCGGTGAAGGAGGCTGCGGTTGCCGAAATGGATCGCGGCTTTGCCATTCTCGATGCCGCCTCAAAGGCCAGGACTGGTTGTTCGGCAACTGGCTTTCGCTGGTCGACATCTATCTCGTCACACTGGCGGCCTGGCATCCCCAAGTTGAAGGGTTCCGAGCGCCTGGCCGAACATCGACCGTCTGTGGGACAGGTTGCGGGAGCATCAGGTGATGAGGAACCTGAACGCCTCCCACGCCATGTGGCCGGCCTGAACCGATCGCCTTGGTTCAGGCTTTTCCACGGCCGAGCCCCGCCCGTCGTTCCTGGAGGAACCGGCGTACGGCCGGATCGCCCGATCTTAGGCTGCGGCTGCTTTCAGTCTTGCCGAGCCTGACCTGAAGACCAGCGCGCTGTCAATACTGGTAGTCGGCAAGTCGCTTGTCGCCGCCAAGCCCATCAGGTGCGTTCAATCCCGCCGCAGCACCCTCGGCCTCGGCAAGGGACACGGTGCGGTTGTCGACCTCAGCCGCTCGTCGGGCAGGTTTTCGTCAGCCATACGGGAACTCCATCTCCTCGGCGGCCAGCCTGAGATTAATTGCCCCTCGAGCAAACGGAATTCGCCAAAGCTCTTGCTCACGTTATTTAACGGGTTCGGGACATCGCTCTCTCCGATGGGAGGCACGGTGTAAGTAGCGGGTTGAGAATGCTGATTACCTGCGCTCGTCTTGGAAGACCGGGTTACAAGAGATATTTCACCGCGAGATAACTGCCCCAAGCTTTCGCAGGCCGGACCCCATTTTATGCTTTCTTCGTTGCCGATTTCGGGCTAATAGGGATCTCCGTGCGCCGCTTTCCTACGAAAAAGCAGGGTTTTTTGCAGAGATCTCAATGGATTTGGATCGAGTTGACCGAAAGATTCTCAGCGCCGTCCAGCGAAACAACCGCCTAACAACAGAAGAATTGGGCGAACTTGCTGGCTTATCAGCCACGGCGTGTCAGCGGCGATTGAAACGACTTCGAGATGCTCGTGTGATTGAGGCTGATGTTTCAATAATCTCACCGGGAGCCGTGGGTCGGCCCATGCTCATGCTGGTATCTATCAGTCTAGAGCGCGATCGCTCAGATATCATTGATCGTTTCAAGCAAGCGATCCGGCGCACGCCTGAAATCATGAACGCATATTATGTAACAGGTGATGCCGATTTCGTTCTCACAGTATCCGTGCGTGACATGGTGGAGTATGAGGCATTCACACGTCGGTTTTTTTATGAAAATCCCGACATCAAAGGATTCAGCACAATGGTTGTTATGGATCGGACTAAGGTATCCCTTGCTGTGCCAATTGACGAATAGAAAAATCACGTTGCCAAGCCAACGCCGAAGCCGAAGTCGACTTCTCCCATCTGCATGGCCGTGTGCATCCTCCTGTGCTTCAGAGTTAATCGCGCCCTCCCCAAAGTCCCCGCGCCGAAACACAACGACTCGAGCCTTGCCTTATCGCGCAGCTGCTGTGCGACTCCGACAACGCGTGGCCGACCGCCCAACGAACCGTCGGCATTCGCCGCGACAGCCGTCGACGCCACCGATCCCCCCTCCACAAACTTGTCCCTTAAAGAAGCGCCCCCGCGGCGGTGACCGATGACTGGCTGCTGCGAATCTTGGTGGGTTACCCTCCGATTTTCGCGGACATAATGTCTCAAAGCGCTTCGAAAACTTCCAGCCGAGGTTTAGATCACAATGGCTACCGTGTCCGCCTGAATAGATGTGGCAATGAGGCAGCAGAAAAAGCGAAGATTTCGTACGGAGCGGAGGGATATGGCACCTTTAACGCCTACAATTTTGAGACACGCCGGTGTCGGGAGAAGCGAAGCCTAGCGGAAGATAGCGGGACCCGCGGGCGACGGCCCGAATTGCCGCAGCCTTTCGGGACCGAGCCAATTCGTCAGAGCGCTAATCGCCCCTGTGGCCCGATCACCAGGTGGACGCGTGCTCATCGGATTGGCCGTCATCGATGGCTTGTCTGCTCGAACGGAGAGGGGCAATGAGCGATCAGAAACAACGGGCATGCCGGCGTCGACTGGGAGTCACAAAGGTCATCATATCGTTCCTCACGCGCGATGGTCGAAAAATGGGCGAGAGCGGCTTCAAGGAGGGCCGCGATGGCCTCGCCAAGATCGTTGCCTGGCTGGTGGCGACAAACGGCACAGTTGAGGCATCCCTGATCCAGGTCGCGATCGAGGTGCCGCGTCGCTTCCGTGATCGTTTCACCTGGCCGGCGCCACGGATGTTGCGCGCATCCGCCTTCAACCGGCAACTCAAGCAGGCGCACCATCAGTTCGGTGTCCTGACGACCCGCCTCATCCCCGAGCGAGGAGGAGACAAGCCGGGAGGACAGTGGAGATCCTCGCATCTTGCGGGAGTGGGAAGGCTCGTTCTCGCCACGTTACTCGCCGAAGCATTCGATGGCCTGCAGTGATGTGATGCGTTGCGCAGTTCCAGGGGAGCGCTGGTCGCCAAGCGCCCGGGCAAGAGCTGTATGGTCATCAGACGCCTCCTCGACATAGCCTGCGCCATTCCCGAAGCCGGCACCACCTTCAACCCCTCGTTCAGCGATCAAAGATCCTTCTGGTAAATGGTGGAGAGCCCCGGCAAAGCTTAGGATTCTCATGATGCAGCGGCCACCGAAAGCCAACTGTTACGCAAGGCTTTTAGTCTTACGATGCCGTTCCGTCCTGCTTCTGGTTCCTCCTACTATGGAGATATTGTGCGCACGCATCCTAAAAAATGCCGATTTCCTGCAGGACGGAGGCACACTCCGCGTGATGCAGCTTGTTGGCACTTGTTATGGTTTCGGTGTGTTACGGATCGGCACAGCTGAGTGCCTGGTTCAAAGTCAAGGATGGGTTATATGAAAGTTCCAGGCATTGATAACGCCGTTGTTCAAAAAAATCTTGCATTCTCGGTCGCCGAATTTCAGCGGCGCCTCAAAGCTGTTCGGCAGGAGATGGCAGAGAGAGGATTGGATCTGCTTGTTGTAAGCACACCTGAAAACATATACTACCTGAGCGGGTACCATACGGTAGGATATTACAGCAGCCAATTCCTGCTAGTGCCAATTGATGGAGAGCCATTTCATATAACTCGCGGTATCGAAGAGACCAACGTCAAAGTCTTTTCCTGGATCGACCAATCCTCCAGCTATATGGATCATGAGTCGCCCGTCGCGCTTCTCGCGGATACGATTCGAAGCATGGGGTACGCAAACTCAACCATTGGCATTGAGAAAATAAGTTGGTTTCTGACAATCGTTGATTACGAACGTCTCAAAGAACTATTCAACGGCGCAAGATTTGCGGACGGCTCCCTAACGGTCGAAAGCGCGAGGGTGGTGAAATCAGACCTCGAACTTGAATGCATTCGCCAAGCTGCCCGCATCGCAGATGCGGGGATGGAGGCTGGGATTAGCCAAATTCATGCTGGCGCAAACGAAAATGATATCGCCGCCGAGATTCAGCGCGTTGTGACAAGCATGGGAAGCGAGTATCCGGGTTTGCCGATATTCGTTGCGTCAGGCGTTCGTACCAGCCACGCGCATGCAACTTGGTCCGGAAGAAAGATCCTCGAAGGTGATCCGGTCCTACTTGAAATATCAGGTTGTGTCCGACGCTACAGCGCCGCCCTCATGCGGCTCGCTGTCGTCAAACCAGCTAACCGCGAGTTGGAACGCATGGAAGAGGTTTCCCGCAAGGCGCTAGAGAAAATGATTGAGGCCATCCGGCCCGGGCGTCCTCTGGAGGAAGTTTGGAATGTCTGGTCGAGGACTGTGACGGAAGGGGGGTACGAGGGGCGCTTCAAGAGAACCGGTTACTCGATCGGCATCAATTTCCCGCCTGATTGGGGTGAAGGCTACATGCTGTCTTTCAAGCGGGGAGAAACGCGGACGCTGCGTCCGAATATGACATTTCATATCCCATCTCTGGTAAAGGTCTTCGGTTTTGCCGACGCTGGCACGAGCGAAACAGTTCGTGTGACGGAGACAGGATGTGAAATACTCACGAATTGCAAACGTCAACTCTATGTTTGCTGAACCCGGCTACAAGGCGGGGACTTGGCCATTAGCCGGTCTCCGCCGTTATCATCGGCAGCCGCACGAGATTGTAGGCTGCGGCAGCGAAGCTGAAAGCCATCCGGCGCGGTTCACGCGACGGTAGCGGGTCTTGGTCTGCGATCTTTCTGATCCAGCTGAACCCTTCCTCAAGGGCGGCATAGTTTTCGGAATTTCCGCTGCCCTGATCCCGGCCGGCGCCATCGCAGCACTCGCCCTCTCGTCAATCTCGTCGCCGATTGGATCCTCAACCGGACCACTTCTCTCAAAGGAGCGCGCGGCGGTGTCTAAGGCGGCTGGAAAACGGCCTGGTGGCGGAAGTGGTCCGTTGCTCGACATCCGGAATCTGCGGATCGAAGCGACCGCCTATTCGCCGGGGGCGATCCGCGGAATACGGTGATCGTTGACGGCGTTTCGCTGAAGCTGGAGAAAGGGCTGCGCCTTCGGCCTGATCAGAGAGGCCGGCGCCGGCAAATCGACCATCGGCCTGGCCTCGATGGGCTATGGCCTAGGCGGTGTGCGCATCACCGGCGGCGAGGTCATCCTCAAAGTCGGCGACATCTAAAGGCTGCGTCCAGGGATTGCGCAAGGTGCGCGGCAGCGAGGTTTGCTTTGTCGCGCAGTCGGCCGCGGCCGCTTTCAACCCGCGCACCGGCTGATGGACCAGGTTGTAGAAGCGGCGCTGTTGCTCGGCGTCGCGGGCGGGCCGAGGCAGATAAGCACGCGGCCTGTTTCAAAAACTCCGCCTGCCGAACCCCGAGAACATCGGCCGCCGTTACCCGCACCAGGTCTCGGGCGGTCAGTTGCAGTGAGTGATGACGGCCATGGCCCTATGCTCCGAACCCAACCTGATCGTCTCGACGAGCCTACCAGTGCTCTCGACGTGACGACGCAGATCGATGTGCTTGCTGCGATAAAAGACGCAATCCGCGATACTGGCGTGGCCGCCCCTTTACATTACACATGACCTCGCGGTCGTTGCCCAAATCTCGGCCCAGATTATGATGCTGCGTCACGGCAAGATGGTGAAGTATGACGAGACGCGGCAGATCATCCAGGCGCCACGGATGGACTACACCAAGGCTTTGGTGTCTGTCCGATCGATCAAGCATAAGGAAAAGACGCCGGCAACCAGTCCAGTGCTCCAGGTGAAGAATGTGACCGCGGCCTATGGCGGCTATGTGAAGGTGCTGCAGGACGTCTCGGTCGACGTCCATCCCGGTCAGACGCTGGCCGTGGTCATCGAGTCCGGCTCGGGCAAATCCACGCTTGCCCGCGTCATCACCGGTCTGCTGCCGCCAATGTCGGGCAGGCATCGCTTTCGCCGGCCGCACGCTCACGCCGAGGCTCGCCAACCGCTCCAGGGACGATCTGCGCGAGTTGCAGATGATCTACCAGATGGCCGACGTGGCGATGAACCCGCGCCAGACCGTCGGCACCATCATTGGCCGTCCGCTCGAATTCTATTTCGGCATGCGCGGACGCGAGCGCGAGGCCCGCGTGGCCGAGCTTCTGGAAGAGGGCGAGATGGGCAAGGGTTTCGCCGATCGCTATCTTGCAGGGCTTTCCGGCGGACAGAAGCAAGGGGTCTGCATCGCCCGTGCGCTCGCCGCCAAGCGAAAACTCATCATTTGCGACGAGGTCACTTCCGCGCTCGACCCGCTGGTGGAAGATGGTATCCTCAAGCTGTTGCTGCGCCTGCAGAATATTGAGGACGTGGCCTACCTGTTCATCACCCATGATCTTGCGATCGTGAAGGCAATCGCCGATTCCATTGCGGTGATGTAACGCGGGAACGCCGTGCTGCTCTCCTCGGCTCCCGAGATGGAGGTTGGCTGGCTGGAAAACGCGATCAAGGGACGCCACATGGAGAGCGCGGGGAACTGAGCTCAACGGAGCTCCGGCAGTACCGATCACCTGGACTCTTTTCCGACCGCTGCTCCAGATATGAGCGGGTGCCGCCACCGTGCGTAGAAGGGCACCACGGCTCGGCCTGAGGCAAGCCGGCATTCATCGTTCGCCACGTTGAATAATATAGCAGCGCCCCCGCGTGGCCGGGGCGGAAGCTTTGAGATTGTCCGCCCGCTGCGGCAAGGTGCCGGTGAAGTCGACCGCCTCGCGCTTTGACCACAGGATGCTTCTTGAGCCTGTCACGAAAGCGCTGGGAGGAAGGCCAGCGCAATGGGTTACAGCTGTTGACCGCACTCGAGCACCGCGGCTTTGAAGGCAGCAAGGCGACCGTCTACAGGTGGACAGCCGCCCGCGAGAAGCGGCCATCGACTGCTCCATCGAGTTCACGATTGGCGTCCGCCATCGCGCCGGAATTGTGCATGGGTCCGTGCGAAGAGGCAAACTCTTAACGAGCAGAACGAGCGGTTCCTCCACCATCTGCATGAACATGCTCCGGAACTTTGGATCGCGACGATAGGGGTCCCGATCAATGGATGCCACGAACAGCGACCTGGCTTTCCTTGCAGCAGGTCTCAGACGGCCTTCGACCGAGCTCGTGCTCCAGGTGATCGGCGACCGGACAGGGCGTGTGCCACGTTACTGCGGCTGCCGCGACAGATGTTCTAAGCTCCACCTACAGCTACTTTACGAAACGGCTGCTCCCTCCATCAATCACGATTGTGGTACCATTGAGATACCTTGCACGGTCGCTCACGATAAATCCAACTAGCTCCGCGAGCTCTTCGGCAGTTCCAATCCGCCCCAAGGAATTGGCATTGGCGACACGTTCAATGGCGGCTTCTCGATTGAGACCCTCGTCGAGTATTAAGGCCTCAATTCTCTTGTGAACTCTGCCTGTATCGAAATAGCCAGGCGCGACACATTCACGCGAACGCCACTGCCGGAAAGTGTGTCAGCAAGGTGCTTTGCTAGCACTGCTATTCCGGCACGCATGACATTCGATACGAGTAGGTGGCCTGTCACCTCATGCACGCCTGCGGAGGAAACAAAGACGATATCCCCGCCGGGACCAGACGCTTTCATCATCCTGGCTGCGGCTCGCGACAGCCGCACTGCACTTATAAGAAGCGTCTCGTAGGAATGATCCCAATCCTGGTCCACTACATTTTCGATGGTTCCGTACGGCATAAGATCAGAATTAACGGCGAGGCAGTCGATGTTGCCGAGGAGCTCCAGAGTACGTCCAAACAACATGTCGACATCGGAACGCCGCGCGAGGTCGGCGACGACGCCATGAGCGCCTGCGCATCTCTCAATATTCCGCAACTCACCTACAGGCTTTGTCTAGGGTCGACTGATTGCGAGCACAAATTGCAACTTCAGCACCGTCTTTCGCGGGTCGTTTGGCGATTCAAAACCTAGACCATTGCACCGGCCGTACAGAACCTTTCGGCTATGATAATTCATTGCCAGGAACCTCTTCCTGATTGATGAAAGAGCTATGTGACGTAACCTTCGATCGTCATCCTTACAAGGGCCTAATAACTGAGCATTATATGTCTATATATATCAACTGACTTGGCAAGTTGGTCCAATTCAACAAATTCGTTATTAGTGTGAGCGCGATCAATACTTCCTGGCCCGAGGACGATGCATGGAATTCCGGCTAACGAGAGCTGACTGGCATCTGTTCCGTAAGGTACTCCAATGTACTTACCGGTCCCGGCAACCTCGGCACACGCCTGCGCTGCCACGGACGCTATCTTACTCGACTCGGCACTGTCCGGAGCCGGGTCTTCCAGCGCTGGTAGTAGGGATCGGACCTTGATGTTTTCGCGATCTCGCAAACCTTGCAGTATGTTCTCTACTTCTTGCAAAGCCTGCTCTGGTCGCTCTCCTGGAACAAGGCGTCGATCAACCCAGATGCGGCACGACGGAGGGACTGTCGTCAGTTCCAAGCCACCTTCGATTAGGCTTACCGTCAAAGTTGGAGGACTGACCAAAGGCTGGGTGCGCGAAGCGAGATCCTGACCGTGTTCGTTGAGCCCCAATACGACCTTTGCCATGCCGGTGATCGCATTGACTCCGAGGTGTGGCTTCGAGGTGTGAGCAGGGACGCCCTGAACCTCGATTTGCCAGCGGACCGAGCCTTTGTGGGCGACTACCAGCTCAAGCTCGGTTGGTTCACCCACCACTGCGGCGTCATACGACGTGCCGGAGAGAGCGATAGCGCGGGCGCCTATCTTGCGGTACTCTTCATCAATGCTGGCGGCAACGACAATTGTAGCATTGGGTTGACAGTTCCCTAGGGTACTGAGGGCGATCATCATCGCCGAAAGGGAAGCCTTGGTGTCGCAACTACCTCGGCCGTAGATCCGATTATCTTTCATTTCAGGAGAAAATGGGTCCGACGCCCAATTGTCGGTTGGCACTGTGTCCATATGGGCCACAAAAAGAACGCGCCGATTAGGGTCTTTGCCTGGAACCCACGTCAGGAAGTTCGAGCGGCCGTCGACAACGTGTTGGAGTTCATACGGCAGGTTCCGGTCCTTGCAAAACCTCTCAAGATATGCGGCAATCCGCTGTTCTCCGCTGCCCCTCGGCGAAAGCGATGGGTTCACGCTCTCAATTTTGACTAGGTCCTGGAGGAGCGCGACGGTATCTGCGCTAGGCGATGACATAAACTCTCCTGTTCTGCTCGTTATCTGGCGGCGCAAACTACTTCGACCAATTCTTTACTAGATGGACAACTAAGTCGACTTCCTCCTCTGTGTTGTAAAGATGGAGCGAAAATCGGAGCAATCCTCGTCGGGTGGATACAAGAACTTTATTCTCAGCAAGATAGCTGTGTAGTGCATGAATATAGGGGGCGGCTTCTCGCGCTCCGCTGAGCGTAGCCATATCGCCCACTGCTACAATACTTCCAGTGTGCTTGCTGGGCGCGCCGCCACAGACAGGCAGTCCGAGTTGCAACAGTCCTGAAGCCAATCGTTTTGCCAAAGACGTCACGTGATTGTCGATTGCTTCTGTTCCGATCTCCAGCAGTTGCCCCAATGATGCGTGGGCAGCGATCATGCCTGGGAAGTTGTAATGACCAATGTCAAAACGAGGCGCCCCGGCCCGCAGGTTGGCGGCGTTGAGAATGGGAGCCGATTCCGGGGCATTTCCGAGATCGACGCTGAAGCGAGCAAGGTAGGCTGGCTTGAGCCGATCGGCCCACTGCCGGCGGCAGTAGAGAAATCCCGATCCGTAAAGGCCCATCAGGCCCTTTACGGTCGAGACGGCCAAAGCATCCACGCCCAACCGATCAACATCCGTATGGAGTATTCCAACCGATTGAGTTCCATCCGCCAGAAGGAACGTGCCATGGCGCCTGCAGGCCTCCGCGATAGGTTCCGTGACCGTCCGGAAACCAGGAACCATCGTCGCGGTTGAAAGCGCCACAACGCGCGTGCTGGAATCAAGCGCATTGACAATCGCGTCCACTGGAATCGAACCGTCATCGGGCTCCACGAATTTTAGCTGAACATTATGCAGGGCTTTGACTTGAAGCCAGGGCAGGATGTTGTTTGCATGCTCCAGCTGAGGGCATAGGACCACGCTGTCTCCCGGGCGCCAGTCGATCGCGTTGGCGATTATGTTAATCCCCTCTGAGGCGTTCTTCGTGATAGAAATTTCATCTTTGTCTGCTCGGATAAATTGGGCAAACCTAGCACGTGTCTTTTCGATGTCCTTCAACTGGCTAAGTTCATCGTTTACCCCGTGCAATCTGTTATCCAGATGCTCCTCGAACGATGTTCTGGTGCTTCGGGAGATCAGCCCCTGATTTGCAACGTCCATGTAGATGGCGTTTTGTGTCGCCGGGAACTCTTCCCGGATGATGGCTAAGGGAAGGAAACTGCCGTTCATAGTCATGGGACTCGTCAATTACGGTTTACCTGCGTCCAATGCCGCGAATAGACGTCTAAGCGCGACCGCGACTAGCGGCAGCGGAGAACCAGCTGCCAGTGGGTTCACTATATCCGTTTATATGCGCGAAAGGCGCCCTGTTTGAGTCTATTTCTGCAGATTTTCTGCGGGCCAATCGGTTGCGTGCAGGATTCCCGTGGACCGCGATGGTGACGCAAGCGCTTCGGGGGCCGCGAAAAGGACCGAGGGATCGATCTAGGTCGGCTGGGTTTGGAGACTGGCTTCAACCTGAAAGACGCCGAAAACCGGCGCGAAATCCTCGACAAGCTGAATTGGTTTAACGAGGAAGCGAGGAATTCTGGCTCATCGTAGCCTCATCGTAGCCTCATCGTAGCCTCATCGGAGCGAAGATGAGACAGATGGGGTATTCGGCTTGAGCCCCATTGGGGTGAGTTCGCCCGGCTTTCCATGCCAGTTTCGACGGTTGCAACTAGTGGTTTACGCCTGACATAAGAGTCCGGGGTGGGGATTCCCTTTTGTGAGTGCGCATGCGAGTCTGGCATGCGCACAGGAATATTGCTCACCGTTTCTTCGATTGCCCGTCAGCGTCTGGGCGCGCTGATCAGAGATCGCAATGCGCAGAAGCACGTTTGGCGAGCCGAGATCATTCTGTTGAGCAGCGACGGCGTGGGCACCGTCGAGATCATGCGGCAAACTGGTAAGTCCAAGACCTGCGTGTGGCGCTGGCAGGAGCGCTTCGCCGCGGAAGGCTTGGAGGGACTGTTACGCGACAAGACGCGCCCCTCGCGCATTGCCCCACTCGGACCTGAAGTCGCCGAGCGCGTTGTGGCACTGACGTTGCAGGACCCGCCTGGCGAGACGACGCACACTGGGCCGCCGACATGATGGCGGCCGCGGCCGGCATCAGCGCCAGCGCGGTGCGCCGCATCTGGAAGGCGCACGGGCTGCAGCCCAACCGCTGGCGCCAGTTCAAGCTCTCCAACGGTCCGCAGTTCGTCGACAAATTGCGCAACGTCGTCGGCCTCTATGTTGATCCGCCGGCTCACGCCATTGTGCTGTCGGTCGACGAAAACCCCGCATATGAGAGCATGATCGACCGCCGTCTCAGGGCCTACCGTCTCCCCGTGCTGTCCAATAAATGAACAAGGGCGAACCTGTGGCAAAGACATGGGTGCGCGGAACTTCATCATTACATTTGCCATCGCCGCAACAGTGGCCTGTCCGGCCCATCCCGTTGATCAGAGCGTGAATCACCCACTTACCACCCTCAAAGCAGCTGATTTTATGCAGGACTGGGGAAAAAACGCCGATCTTCTGCGTATGCAGCGGAGAATTAGAGCAGATCGCTCATTCGACGCTGCTAGATTCATCCACACGGGTTTGACGCCGCTAGATGCGGGCTGCCAATTCGAAGGAATTCGCTTCTATGAACAAGGAGATCGCCGCTATGAACAAGAAATTCTCGCCTTCGAACGATGCGAGCATCGCAATTTTCGAGCGTCTCGAGTCTGAGGTGCGTGGCTACATCCGTTCATTTCCGATCCTCTTCGATCGCGCGGTTGGAACTACCCTCATTGGTGCAGACGGTCGTGAGTATCTCGATTTTTTCGCC
>NZ_JARIXW010000018.1:0-17836 GCF_029269325.1 Mesorhizobium sp. XAP4
CAGAAGGCGGTAATCAGCCCGCCGACCACTGTCGTCAGAACCAAAGTCCCAGCAATGATTGCCAGCATGGATGTCGACCCTTCAACCGCGGGCACGCCGCGCCCGACCCGAACCTTGGCTTCTGCCGGATGTTCCCTCGCGTCGGGCGTTCTGGGGAGGAACAATCAACTTACATCATGGTTCGGATGCCCTGTTGGGGGATGGCTGAAGCGGAGAACATTCATGAGCGAATATTCGGCGGCGGCTCCGAGCAGCCGCGACGACCACAAGCCGCGGGGCATCACCCGCTGGCTGTTTTCGACAAACCACAAGGATATCGGAACCCTCTACCTGATCTTCGCCTTCATCGCGGGGGTCATCGGCATGCTCTTGTCGGTGGGCATGCGAATTGAACTGCAGCAACCCGGGATCCAGGTTTTCCCCGGGTTAGCATCGATGATCTACGGCTACCAAGGCGACGCGGCCATAGATGCCGGCAAGCAACTTTATAACGTGTTCACCACGGCGCACGCGCTGATCATGATCTTCTTCACCGTCATGCCCGCACTGATCGGTGGTTTCGCCAACTGGATGGTTCCGATCATGATCGGCGCCCCGGACATGGCGTTCCCACGCATGAATAACATCTCGTTCTGGCTGCTGCCGCCGGCATTGATGCTGCTTTTATTGTCGATCTTCATGCCCAGCGTCCCCGGCGGATACGGTCCCGGGACCGGCTGGTTCCTCTACCCGCCCCTGTCGACGTCCGGCCATCCCGGTCCTGCCGTCGATCTGGTCATTCTTTCTCTGCACATCGCGGGAGCCTCCTCGATACTAGGCGCCATCAATTTCATCACCACGATCTTCAATATGCGCGCGCCAGGGATGACGTTGCATAAAATGCCTCTGTTCGTGTGGTCGATCCTCATCACCGGATTCCTGCTGCTGCTGGCCCTGCCTGTCCTGGCAGGGGCCATCACAATGCTCCTGACCGATAGAAATTTCGGCACCACATTCTTCGCGCCGGACGGCGGCGGCGATCCTATCCTGTACCAGCATCTCTTCTGGTTTTTCGGCCATCCGGAAGTCTACATCATGATCTTGCCGGCCTTCGGCATCGTCAGCCAGGTGATCTCGACATTTTCGCGAAAGCCGATCTTCGGCTATCTGGGGATGGTCTACGCGATCGTCGCGATCGGAGCGATCGGCTTCGTCGTCTGGGCCCACCATATGTACACCAGCGGAATAGGGCTGGACACGCAGCGCTATTTCACCTTCGCCACGATGGTGATCGCGGTGCCAACTGGGATCAAGGTGTTCTCCTGGATCGCGACCATGTGGGGTGGTTCCCTTAGCCTGCGCGCCCCGATGCTGTGGGCGCTCGGCTTCATATTCCTGTTCACTGTCGGAGGCGTGACCGGCGTACAGCTTGCAAATGCCAGCCTGGACCGCCAATTGCACGACACCTACTATGTCGTCGCACACTTCCACTACATTCTCTCGCTGGGTGCGATCTTCGGCATCTTCGCGGGCTGGTATTACTGGTTTCCGAAGATGACTGGATATTTGTACAATCCGCTTTTGGCTGCAATCCATTTCTGGACGACCTTCGTCGGTGTGAATCTCGTCTTCTTCCCCCACCACTTTCTCGGAATGGCCGGCATGCCACGTCGCTACATCGACTATCCCGACGCTTTTGCCGGTTGGAACATGGTCTCCTCCTTTGGATCGTATCTGTCGGCCGCGAGTGTCCTGATTTTCCTTGCCGGCATCGTGGAGGCTTTCCACCGGCGACGGGCCGCCGGCATGAACCCCTGGGGGCCGGGAGCCACCACATTGGAATGGGAGTTGACCTCTCCACCGCCTTTCCATCAATGGGACAGGCTGCCGAAAATCAAATGAATCCGGCTGGCGAGCGCGACAGGCGGCGGGATCGGCGCTGAGTTGGAAGGCGCGCGCCGCGCTGGCCGTGAATTGAACTATCGGAAGCTGATCACGAGCACGGCGAAAAAGCTGGCGAGGGCTACTGCCCAGCAAAACAACCAGTTGGCGATCAGCAGGACAGATTTCAGCACCGTGGCGTGGCAATAATCTTCGATGATCGATTGCATGCCCAGCCGCATGTGGACGCAGTTCACCAGAATGAAGGCGATGAGGGCGGGTGCGACATAGATCGATCCGACTACGCGGATGACGACATCTCGAGGCTCTCCGCTCAGCCTTATGACGACCGCGACGATGTAGATGACGAGGATCAACAGTGCAGCAGATGTCAGTCGTTCCAGCATGAACGTTTCGGTTCCGTGTTTAGCCGACCCAAGGCCGCGCACTCGAGCTAGCGGAGTTCTGATCGAGCGTCGGTCAGCCATCTTGCTTCCCCAAACTCACCTGGTTCCGTTGCCCGTAATTCAAGCTGTTGCTGTCCAATGCTCGGGCTCGCGTCACGGACGGATAGTGCGCAAGCACGTTCTCCAGTTTGGCGAGGCGAGCTTTTTGGGCGGTTAGCTCGTATCCTGAACGCCATCCAATCTTCCCGGGTCTGCCAGCTTTCCACAACTCCTGTTCAAGGAGCGAGATGCTGAGGCGGACGGCGTCGATCTCTTTGACCAGCGCGGCCTTCACCAATTTCCGACTCTGCATGGCTTTAGTTCCGGTGGGCAAGGGTGGCGCCAAACACAGTGCATTTGGAAATGTTCCCCGGTGGGCGTCCGGCGTAGAAAATATAAATGCTTCGATGCTGCCCTCAAAGCGGTCGCCACAAGCCCACCCGGCACTCGGCACCTGGGATCTCTGTCCCCACCCTGGTCGGGTCTCGCCTCCAATGGGCCGCGG
Source organism: Mesorhizobium sp. XAP4 (assembly GCF_029269325.1). Lineage (NCBI taxonomy): Bacteria > Pseudomonadati > Pseudomonadota > Alphaproteobacteria > Hyphomicrobiales > Phyllobacteriaceae > Mesorhizobium > Mesorhizobium sp. XAP4. The sequence goes on from NZ_JARIXW010000018.1 coordinate 2,812, forward strand.
CTTGCCGGGCTATGCTTAGGAACAAGCAGGCGCATGCTTGGCCCGCCCCTTGCGGCAGGTAAGATGACCAGAATCTGTTATTTGGCCAAATATGTTAAACATGCTTTTTGTTTCTCGATCGCGCAAAAATATTTGCGTTTCATCGTCGGGAACGTATCGATCCTCAAGAAGTTTGCGGGGCTAGTCAGGAGAACGGGCTATGTCGGGCAACGAAATTCATCAAGACGCCTCGCGTTTTCGCACCAGCATCCGTGTCGTGGACGCTCGCGTGTTCCGCGGACCTCATCTCTACAGCATGAGTCCAATGGTCCGGATCCAGATTGACCTCGGGGCCCTTGAGGCGTTCCCGACAGACAAGCTGCCCGGGTTTACCGAGGACATCGTTCGCCTGTTGCCCGGCCTTGCGGCCCATGGCTGCAGCTATGGCGTCGCCGGCGGGTTCGTCCGCCGTATGCAGGAAGGAACCTGGCTCGGCCACGTCGTGGAGCACGTCGCCCTGGAACTGCAGAACATGCTGGGCCACCGGGTGACACGAGGAAAGACACGTTCGGTCAAAGGCAGTCCGGGCACTTACAACGTCATGTTCGCCTACAATGATGAGGTTGTGGGGCTGCTCGCCGGACGAGTTGCGCTCGAGTTGGTGGATGGTCTCCTGCCGGCCAATCTGCATGGCCTCGAGGGGCTCGACGAGATTGCCGAAATGGACGGGCCATTCGATTTCGCAGTGAGGCTGCAGCAGCTCAAGGCTCGCGCCGCCGAGCGTGTCTTGGGCCCCACGACCGCCTCTCTGGTGCGCGAGGCCGGGAGACGGGGGATTCCCGCGGCGCGGCTCGATGACAGCAGCCTGGTGCTGCTCGGCCAAGGCAAGCATCAGAAGCGAATCCGCGCCAGCTGCACCGACCTCACTTCCGAGATCGCGACCGAAATCGCCTCCGACAAGGACCTGACAAAATTCCTGCTGCAGCAGGCCGGGCTAACGGTCCCCAGCGGGGAACTGGTGCGATCGGCGCAGGACGCGGTCGCGGCAGCGGCACGGCTCGGGTACCCTGTGGTCACCAAACCACTGGACGGCAATCATGGAAACGGCGTCAACATCGGCCTCGCAACCGAGGACGAAGTCCGCTGGGGCTTCGAACAGGCGCGAGAACACAGCCGCAGCGTTATCGTCGAGCAGCACTTCGTCGGCTCGGACCACAGGATCCTGGTGATCGGAGGAAAGGTGGTGGCGCTTGCCGAGAGGGTCCCGGCACATGTCGTCGGCGATGGCCGGAGTTCTGTCGCCGAACTCGTCGAGGAGACGAACCACGACCCGCGACGGGGAGAGGGCCATTCTTCGGTGCTGACCCGCATCGACATCGACGAATGTGTCGAGCATTTCCTGTCAAAGTCGCAGCTCACGCTTTCGAGCGTTCCAGCGCCGGGTCAAATGGTGCTCCTGCGACCCACCGCTAATCTGTCGACCGGCGGGACGGCAATTGACCGGACGGATGAAATCCATCCGGAAAACGCGCTGATCGCCAGGCGGGCGGCACAGATCGTCGGTCTCGACATTGCGGGGATCGACTTCGTCTGCCCTGACATTTCCCGGCCGGTCAGCGAGACCGGCGGCGGCATCATAGAGGTGAATGCCGGTCCCGGGTTTCGCATGCATCTCGAACCGTCCTCAGGCCGCGCCCGCAATGTCGCACGGCCGGTGCTCGATCTTCTCTTCAGGGGTGGCAAGGACGGCCGCATCCCAATCTTCGCGATCACAGGGACAAACGGCAAGTCGACCACCGCCAGAATGCTCTCGCACATTCTTCAGGCGAATGGTGCAACGGTCGGGCTCACCTCGACCACCGGCGTCTACCTGAACGGCGAGCGGATCATGACAGGCGATTGCTCGGGTCCGCAAAGCGCCAGGATCGTGCTTCGCGAGCCAGGTGTCGATGTCGCCGTGCTGGAATGTGCACGCGGCGGCATCCTGCGCGAAGGCCTTGCATTCGACGCATGCGACATTGGCGCGGTGCTGAACGTCCATGGCGATCATCTGGGGCTGAGAGGCATCGACACTATCGACGACCTGGCGGAAGTGAAGTCGGTGGTCGTCGAGTCTGTCCGCCGCGGCGGGTGGAGCATCCTCAACGCCGACGACATTCACACCTCCGCGATGTCGCGCGAAGCAGGGGGCAGGATCTGCTACTTCTCGCTGGTGAACAGGAGCGACTGGCCCGATTTCCTGTGCAGCCACGTGGCGGAAGGCGGCCGCGCCGTGACGCGGGAGCGCAGCAGGGACGGTTGGGACATCGTCATCCACGAGGATGGGGAGTCGATGTTCCTGATGGACGTCGACGAAATTCCCGCGACCTTCGAGGGGGCCGCTGAATTCAATGTTGCCAACAGCTTGGCGGCCGTTGCGATGGCACATTGCCACGACATACCTGCGGCAACTATCCGCGCTGCATTGGCTGAGTTCACCACCTCGTTCGAGCATTCTCCCGGTCGCCTCAACGTCTTCGACGGACATGGTTTCCGCACGATCGTTGACTACGCGCACAATCCCGAGGGGTTGAAGGCGCTGGGAAAGCTCGTTTCCCATATGAAGCGCGGGTATCAGCGCACGATCGGCCTTGTCGCAATACCGGGCGACCGCCGCGATTGCGACATACGCGAGATGGGCGCGGTGGCTTCGCGAATATTCGACGTCATCGTCTTCAAGGAGGATGAACATGAACTGCGCGGCCGAGCCCCCGGAACGATCGCCGGCTTGCTGCGGGAAGGCGCCTTGAACGCCGGCTGCGCTCCAGGGCGCATACAAGCCGTCTGTCCCGAAAAAGAGGCCGTCGACGTGTGTCTCCAGCTTGCTCGGGAGAAAGACCTTGTCGTGCTCACCGTCGACGACGTTGAGGCGGTCTGGAGCCACGTGACCGGGTTTGAGGGCGCGGCACCTTCTCGGCGAGGGCCCGATCAGACCCGTGTTCGCCATCTGAGGACTGGCTGATGTGGTCGCTCATCCTGCACGGCGGCGCCAAGGAGATCGATCCAGAAGAGGAGGAGGCGCATCGCAACGGGTGCATCAAGGCGCTTGAGGCCGGTCGCGCCGTCCTGGCCGGCGGCGGAACTGCAGTCGACGCGGTAGAAGCCGCCGGTCGTGTCCTCGAGACGGACCCGACGTTCAATGCAGGATATGGCAGTGCCCTAAATTCGGACGGCGAGGTCGAAATGTGCGCAGGCGTCATGGAGGGCAGGAACTTCAATGTGGGCGCCGTCGCTGTGATCAAGGGCGTGCGCCATCCCATCAGTGTCGCCAAGGCCATGCTGCATGAGGAGCCAATCCTGCTGGCGTCGGACGGCGCCAGGCGTTTCGCGGCCGATAAACAACTGGAGCTTTGCGATCCGGCTGATTCGGTCACGCCGCAGCAACGCGATTTGGCCAGCAAGTCGGAGGCGAAGGATACAATCGGCGTCGTTGCCCTTGACCAGTATGGGGATCTCGCCGTGGGCACTTCGACCGGGGGACTGGACGGCAGCGCTCCGGGCCGTGTGGGCGATTCTCCGCAACCCGGTTGCGGCTACTACGCCGACAACCAGCTGGGCGCCGTGGCCTTTTCGGGAGACGGCGAGCATATCGCGCGAAAGGCTCTCGCCGCTCGCGTCATGCAGGAGCTTTCCGCGCGGCGCGCGCTTTCCTCTGGACAGGCAGCTATGGCGGGCGTTGAGGAGGTGCTGGAGCCCTCCCTCATGGAGGTTGAGGCGATCGGCGGTGAAGCGGGAGCCATCGTGCTTACCCCAACCGGGAAGTCCGGGTGGGCGCACAACAGCCGGGAGTTCGCAGTCGCGTTCATGACCAGCGAGGACAACCATCCGCATGTCTTCGTGCGCAAGAGAGACGAGGGCAGATGACCGACAGGAAGAAAAGGCGCCCCTCCAATGGCAAAGCCGGAACGCTTGTCATTATCGGTGGCCACGAGGACCATGACGGCGATCGCGTCATATTGAAGGAGGTCGCAAGTCTGGTTCCGAACGGGCGCCTGGTCCTTGCGACCATCGCTTCGCATGAGCCGGATGGCTATCTCGAGAAGTATCAGAAGTCCTTCGGCGAGTTGGGCATCAAGGAAGTCGTCGAGCTCTACGTCAACGACCGTCTCGAGGCGGCGCATGAAAAAAAAATAAGCGCGCTCGCAAACGTGAGCGCTGTGTTCTTCTCCGGTGGCGACCAGCTCCGCATCACCAGCCAGATCGGCGACACCCCCATCGACGAGCGGGTGCACGAAATCTATGAAGCCGGAGGCATAATTGCCGGCACCTCCGCGGGCGCGTCGGTCATGAGCGATACCATGATGGTGAAGGGGCCGAACGCTGCGTCCTTTCGGATCGGCCATATTCGCATGGCGCCGGGGTTGGGCCTGCTGCCGAATGTCATCATCGACCAGCACTTTGCGGAGCGGGGCCGCATCGGGCGGCTCATCGGAGCGGTGTCGCAGAACCCACGGGTCCTGGGCATCGGCATCGATGAAGACACGGCGATCGTGGTGAATGGCGAGATGTTCAAGGTCATCGGCAGCGGCGCTGTCTATCTGGTCGATGCAGCCGGCGTCACGCATTCCAACATCGCGGAAGGTGAACCTGATGCCGCCCTTTCCATCCATGATCTGAGGGTTCACGTGCTGAGCTCCGGCGATGCCTTCGATCTCGCGATGCGACGCCCGGTCGGGGTTCCGTGAGGCTTCGATACCCTGATGGCAAAGATGCGGCGGGACAGGCTGACCGAAATTGGCGACGTCGATGCCGATGCACAACCGCGACGCGCTCAACGGTGGGCCACCGTGCAGACCCAGCGCAGGAGTCAGTATGTTTTCAAACCGGATAAAACTCGCCACACTGTTTGCGGCTGCCGCCCTGTCGCTGGCGGCATACAATAACGCACGCGCCAGGAAGGCCTTGGCTCCCCGTTCGAGGGGACGCACTCTGAGGATCGATGGGGTGGACCTGAGTATCATCGAGAAAGGCAGCGGGCCTCCTTTGCTCCTGTTGCATGGCAATGGCTCGGTTGCGGAGGATTTTGCGGTCAGCGGCGTGCTCGACCTGGCGAGTGCCAACCATCGGGTCCTCGCCTTCGACCGGCCAGGTTTCGGCGGAAGCTCGCGACCGGCTCGAAAGCGCTGGTCGGCGTGCGAGCAGGCCGATCTCTTCCACGAGGCCGCCGCCAAAATAGGCATTCACAAGTACCTCGTGCTCGGACATTCCTGGGGCGCGTGGATCGCGCTGGAGATGGCCCGCAGGCACGCTCCCTCGGTCGCCGGCCTGGTCCTCGTCTCTGGATATTACTATCCCTCACCGAGGCTGGATCTCGCTCTTGCAGCACTACCGGCCATACCGCTGATGGGCTCGGCATTTCTTCACACCTTGCTGCCGCTCGCAGTAAGGCTCGGCTGGCCGTCGGCCATGCGAAAGATATTCCGGCCCGGGCCGATCTCGAACGTTTTTTCAGTGAGCACAAAGGAGGTCGCCAGCCGCCCCTCTCAGTTGCGCTCAGTCTGTGTGGAGACAGCCCTGATGCTCAGCGCGGCGCTGTTTACGAAGCCTAGCTATCGGGACATCGACGTGCCGACCGGAATCGTGGCTGGAGCAGGGGACAGGCTGTTCGACGCTCGGCGTGAAGCGGAACGCTTGCATGCCGAAATTTCAGGGTCACTGATGGAAATAATCCCGAATTCCGGGCACATGGCCCACCACAGTGACCCGCAGGCGGTGCTCGGAATGATCGACAAGGTCACCTGTATGCCTCGTCCACCAAAAGAGGGTGGCAGCAGCGACGCGCTCTCGCCAGCTGCGCGCTGACCATCATCGATCAGGGCAGCCTGCGCCTTGTCGTATTGGCAGCGCAGGGTACTTGCGCCGAGCCGGTTCGCCGGGCGTCGCCCATTGCCCCCAGGCTGAGAGCGCCCGACACCAAGCGGCCGAACTGCCTCCTGAAGGCACGGGTCACGCCGGCGATGGATCCGCAGCAGAGATCGCCGAATGAAAGGACTGCGGGAAACGCGGTCGCTGATTTGCTCAGGCCTGCCGGTAGATGTGGCCTTCGTCGACGGTGGTCAAACGGCGCGTATCTCGACTGCGGCCGGACGGCGACCTCGCCGAACCGCTCGGCAACACGATCGAGGCCCCGCGGCATGCGGGAGCGCCGTGCTCGGTGACGACAAGCTCGGGCTGCAATGCCGCAAGTTGCCACCGAAGTCGCCGACGATGCATTTCGAAGCCGTGCACGGGCGACGTGGATAGACGTGTCGTCGGCAATCAAAGTCCCGTCAGCCTCCCGCCACAGAGGTGCTCCGGCGATGGCCGGGAACCTGTGCAACCATAGCCACCCGGTATGTAGGAACGGAACGAGGCAGTCTGCGGCTGGCTCCATCGCCGCCCATTTGTTAGGCGCAACGATGTTGCAGACCGTGACGAGGGAGACGAAGTCCGGTGCTACAAGGCGAACCAATCGATCGAAGGCCGCGAAATCATCAGCCAGAAGATGGCGAGAACAGCCGCGAAGGCAGGAAAGCCGAACGCGAACCAGAGCCGAAACAAGGTGTCATAGCGTTGTGGTGGAGGTTGCTTCGCTGCCGCGGCCTGCATAGCGAGATTGCGCATCTCGATCTGCATCCACACGACTGGAAGCCAGAACAGCCCGGTGATGAAGTAGAGCAGGATCGAAAGCACAATCCACCCCTCGGTCAGCGAATAGCCGGAATGCCAGGCGAGGAATGCACCGGTGACAGGTTGGGCGACGACGGCGGTTGCAGTGAAGATGAAATCGGCGATCACGACGATGCGTGCGACCGCCGCGATGGTCGCGGAATTTCCGGTCCGGTGAGCGAGCAGCATGAAGAAGGCGATGCCGGCGCCGGTGCCCAGCAGCACGGCCGCGCCGACGACATGCAGGAACTTGAGCATGAAGTAGGTCATCAGCGTTCCTCCAGGACCGCCAGCGCGACAAAATGCAGAACCAGGATCGGCAGGATCTTCAGGAATGGGCCGAGCGGCTCGTTCCACAGTTCTGGTCGCAGCATGGTCCCCGCGATCGCATAGAAAAGAGCCACCGCAATCGCCCCGAACAGCCCCAGCCGACTGGTCGGTCGCCAGGCGATCAACGCGCCGACCGCCATGTCGGCCAGCGCTCCGGCGATGACCGCCGGTTCCGCCAGCGGACCGATGGCCGTGCCGACCAGCAAGTCGACCCCGCGGCGCCAGCCGGTGGTCACGGAAATGATGCCGGTCATGATCCAGAAGAAGGGCAGGACAGTAAAGATCGCCGGCTTGACAAAATAGAGACGGGCGAACCATCGCTCCTGCACCGTCGCGGGATTGAGCTTTAGCGCCGCTTCGAGGCTGGATGGTTGGATCCCTGTCGCTGTGATCCACGCCTGCGGGTCGCCGACAGCGCCCCGCACGATTTCCTTGGCCGCATTGCTGCGCATCGGCGGTCGCCAGCCGAGCAGAGCCGCCGCATCGCCGACCCGGTACAGGCCGGCCGCGACGCTACCGGGCAGAGTGAACTCTCCAGCCGGTCTCGACCCGAGCCAGCGGCGGTAGAGGCCGACCACCTTGCTCATCGGCAGCGCTTCAGGTCCGGCAAGGTCAAGCGCAAGGTGCGATGCGCTATCGGGCCGGAGAAAATGCAGGACAGTGGCGATCACGTCATCCAACTGTACGACCTGAAGCCGACCCGTGCTGGGCATCACCGGCAACAGTGGCAATGCGGCCAGTCCGCGAAACAGCGCACTGGCGCCGAACGCCGGCCGGCCCAGCACGACCGACGGGCGCAGGATGACCCAGTCCAAATCGCGCGCCATCAACGCCTGGTCGCCAGCCAGCTTGGTGGCCGAGAAGGCGGACGGCTGCAGCCGATCGACCCCGATTGCCGAGAAGTGAATGACTTTTCTCACGCCTGCCTGCTCACAGGCGGCAAAGAGGGCCGATGCGCCGCCCGCATGCACTCCGCCAGTGCTTTCTTGCGTGCTGTCCTGCAGCACGCCGGCGCAGTTGACGACTGCATCGACGCCTATGAGGTGCGGGCTCCAGTCCTGCGTCCGCAGCGCCTTTGCCATGTCTAGCAAGACAGGCGGCAAGCCGGTGAAGGGCGCAGTGCCGGCACGATGCAGCACGCGAACGATTTCATATCCATCGGCGGCCAGGCGCGCGCAAAGCGAAGCTCCAATCAGACCCGACGCGCCGGTGACGAGAACCCTCACCTGGCACCTGAAAACTGCAGTGACAGTCGCGCCTCATCCTGTCTGCACGCGGAGCCGGACGAAACAGCGGTGTCGCTGCGATCGGGCCGCACGATCGAGCGATTCCGCGCGCCTCGCCGAGGGCAGATGGAAGCGAGCGTCGCGGCGCTGCTGGCGCGTCCGGCCAGAGCTCCGACAGTTTCGAGCAACGATATCGAGCGGAAGCTCGGGTTGATTGTTCCTTTGGTTTCTACCATGGGCGCTGATCCCAAGCTGCCACGGATGTTCCTGCAACCATTCATGGGCAAGGCGAGTTGTTCGCGCAGGAATGATCGCCTCGGACGGTTCGGTGCAACGACCGTATCAACTATTTGCTCATGCACGCAGCGCCAGCCAACCTGATCGACGGTGTCGATGGACTCGATCTCCCTCCCGCCCAACGCGTTCAGCTAGATCTAAGCGGCATCTTGCAGCGCCCTTTCATTTACGTTGGTTTCTCCAAGCTGCGTCAACGCCTCGTCCGTTGCCTTCTCTTCGTCGAGCGTCTGCTGCAGCAGCGGAACCGCGTCATTCAAGCCGAGCAGCCTTGCCCAGGTTACCAATGTCCTATAACGGGCGATCTCATAATGCTCGACGGCCTGGGCAGCGGCAACAAGCCCGGCGTCGAGGGCCGGCGCCGCCTGGAACTCCTCCAGTATCTCCCCGCCCTCCTCAATGATGCCGTCGATCGCGGGACAGGTCTTGCCCTGCGCGCGCTTGCCGAAAATCTCGAACACCTGCTGCAGCCGCTCAACCTGACCCTCAGTCTCGTCGCGGTGCTTCTCGAACGCGGCGGTCAACTCTTGCGATTCGGGACCCCTGGCCATTTTCTTGAGGGCACTTAAGATCTTACGCTCCGCGTAGTATATGTCCTTCAAGGCTTCGTAAAATAGATCTTCCAGGCCCTTTGTGCTGCTCTGGGCGCTTTTCTTCGTCGCCATCTCCATGTCCCACTTCGAGTTCAATGCTTCGCGGCATATGCAGCTCTAACAACCAAGGCCATCGGTTGTTCCTCGCCCTCAAAGACATGGTGGGAACACGAGCAAGGACCGTGATCTCGCTCCGTTCTGGTCGGCACAACCGGCGCCATGTCGCCTCTGCGCCTGGCTAGCCTCGCGGCCGCTTGTCAAGCCGCCTGCCGCGCCTTAACCGGCGTTCTCGCCTATCGAAGTCGATTGCTGGTCACGCTTTCGCCGATCAATGTTGATAAGACGGCGGTCGGGGCCCGCGGCGCCGGAACGACCTCTTCAGCGTTTTGTGGGCAAGCTGCTGTGAGACCAGATCGCGCGCTTTTCGGCACATATTGCAAGCCACAATGGTCGCTCGGCTGCCTCTGCCGGTCTAAACGGGACCCGGCCCGCGGCATGCCCGGATGGTTGAAGCGGATTGTTGAAAAGGTGTGTCGGGGTGAACTAGATCATCCGCCGCCATCGGTTGCGACGATCGAGCGACGATTGCTCCTACCGGCCGCCCGACCGCCGTTTCGCTTCTTCATCGATCCTGCGACCTGAGAATCTTGAGTGCCTCGTCCTTGGTGAGGCCGCACTTTCGGGCAAAGTAGTTCGCTTCGATGGCCCTTTCGCGATCCGTCCGAGACGCGGTGTTCTGCTTGGCCTTCTTGCCCATCGATGCTATCGCCTCGATTATATCGCCTGCTGGTGATCAAGCGCCTACGCCGTGGGAGGGCTCACGCGGGGATCGGGTCACCAATCTTGCAGCTCCGCTGCCTGGCTCGAACTGTGGTTTGGCGCCTGGCGCCGGACTTTGCTGTGGCCATTCGGGATCTGTCATCCCATCGCTGTGACCTGCAGACGAATGCAGAGCCTCAGCAGTTTTTTCGCCGCTTTCATCGTGGGTTAGTCCCGACAACATGTTCGTTCCAGTACCCGGAGGAAAACGTGCGCGACCAGTCTTTTCCCATCTGGAGGCGCTCATTGATGTGCGTCCCGACACGAATTTCACCCCTAGCGCGCCATGGCCTCGCGGATCGGCCACTGCGTCACTCGATGCAATATGGAACAATCCTCGCAGGCGGATGTTGGGCAACCCAACCCCCTGGAGGATTGCCAATGTTCATGCACAACAAGCGCCTGCAATACACCGTCCGCGTTTCGGAGCCTAATCCCCGCCTGGCCTGCATGATCATGGAACAATTCGGTGGCGCCGATGGTGAGCTTGCCGCGGCGATGCGCTATTTCACGCAAGGCCTCGGCGAGGATGATCTTGGCCGTCGCGACATGTTGCTCGACATAGCCACTGAAGAACTCAGCCACCTTGAGGTGGTGGGATCGATCGTCACCATGCTGAACAAGGGGCTCAAGGCACAACTTGCCGAAGGCCAGATGAAAGAAGCGGACCTTTATGTGATGATCGGCGCCAGCGGTACGACAGCCAAGGAATCCATCCTGTTTGGCGGTGCTCCCGCGCTGTGCGACTCAGCCGGCGTTCCCTGGACCGCGGCCTATGTCGACTCACGCGGTGAACCTACCGTGGATTTGCGGTCGAACATCGCCGCTGAAGCGCGCGCCAAGATCGTTTACGAACGCCTCATCCACATCACCGATGATCCGGGCATCAAGGACGCGCTCGGCTTCCTGATGACACGCGAGATCGCTCATCAAAAGTCATTTGAGAAAGCACTCTACGCCATCGAAAACAATTTCCCGTCAGGCAAGCTCCCGGGCATCGAGAGGTACGCCAGCATGTACGTCAACACCTCTCAAGGTGACGGCGATACCAATGGTCCATGGAATTCCGGCGAAGAGTGGGATCGGATCGATGACCTTGAAGAGGTGATGCCCGTCGACGGCGGAGACGGCTTGGCAACCGTCAAAATGGGCGCCAGAGACATGAAGGTGGTGGCCAAGATGGCCGACCGTACTCTTTCTGATCCGGCGTCCGATCCGATCACGGGCGCTGATCTAGGTGCCGGTCCGGGAGCTGGCCGAACCAAGAACGCGGATTTTGGCGGCGCGGCAAGCATTCAGGAGGCCCCGGCCGTGGCCGAGGCTGCTGTCAAACGCGCACGTAAGCGTTAGTTTGGACTGACCTCATTGCGGGCAACTATGTTCGGGTCAGGAAGCTAACGACGAAAGCAGGGCATCCGACTGGCAGCAGCGGACTGGCCGGAGTGCTCGCTATTTGTTGAGTGGGTGAAGCACATATGGCCACCGCCGCACCACGATCAGAGTCGGAACATGCGGGGCAGTCGGAGAAGGTCCGTGCCTACGGTTGCGAGAACCGGTGCATTGTCGCAATCGGAGCCTCGGCGGGGGGCCTCGACGCGCTGAAGAGACTTGTCAGGGATATTTCGCCGGACATTCCGGCGGCCCTCCTCATCGTACAGCACGTCGGTCTCACGAGTTACCTCGGCGACATTCTCGGTCGCGCTGCCAACATGCCGGTAGCGAATGCCGCCAGCGGCACGAAGGTCAGAAACGGGCACATCTTCGTTGCACCGCCCGGAGCTCACCTGCTTTTACATGATGATCACATGCTGCTGCGGCGCGGGCCGCGGGAGAATTTGGCGCGCCCTGCCATCGATCCCCTTTTTCGATCAGCGGCCTGCAGCTTTGGCGGCAGCGTGATTGGTGTCGTGCTCACGGGCAGCCTCTCCGACGGGACCGCCGGCTTGCGCGCCATCAAGATTTGCGGAGGGGTCAGCGTGGTCCAAGATCCCGACGACGCTGCAGTACCCGATATGCCGCTGAGCGCCTTGCAGAATGTGGAAGTCGACCATTGCGTCGCCCTGTCCGAAATGGCTGGCCTGTTGCGCAGGCTTGCGTCCGAACTCGCAGGGCCGACACCAGAAATCCCGCCTGTCATCCGCCTTGAGGCTGCGATTGCTGCTCAGGAGCACAGCACAATGGAACAGACAGAACGCCAGCTTGGCATCCCCTCGATATTTGTCTGCCCCGAATGTCACGGACCGCTTTGGGAGATCGAAGACGGGCCGATTACCCGTTACCGTTGTCACACCGGACATGCATTCGGAGCGGACGTTTTGATGCAGGCCCAGGCGGACGATGCGGAACAGGCCCTTTGGAGCCTTCTAAGAGCGCACCAGCAGCGGGCCGAGTTGGCGAAACGGACGGCGAAACGAGAAGCCGCTCGGGAAAGACATAGCTTGGCCAGCCAAATGGCTACGCGGGCCGCGGAACACGAAGCCGACGCGAAGCTTATTGAAGAAATTATCCATCGTCGAAGGCCGTGACAAAACATACGCCCCGACAACCATGAACTTATTTCGGTCCGGGGCTCACGGTTACCGGGTTGGCGGCGTCACTTGCCGGAGACCATGATCCCACAGAGACAGCAAGGGTGTCGGCAAAGAACGATATTAGGTCACATCAGCGTCAGGCGGACGTCGCGCAGGGCATTCAACAGAAATTCCGAACCATCTCCACCCCGCTCCAAAACGCCAACTTCAGCAGAAATGCTGGGAATTGCCAAGCCTCGGCTATCCGGAACAAAATACCCGACAGCAGCTTTGGCCACGAGCTAACGCTCGTGTCGCGGGTTCACCAATTGAAGTATGGCGCCGCCGACGAATGCGGCCTCGGCCGCCTGGAGAAACCCGATGTTTACAGATAAGATTGCTGCAAGAGGTCTGCAATGCTGGTCGAGCAATATGTCGAATCCAGAAAAAGGCGACATGACGTCATTTCTACCTCGACGGCAGAAGCCGCCATTCGGGAGGGTGCTCCCGAATGGGCAGATTTCCGGAAGAGCCTTTCAGATAATTGCGGGAAACCGTGTGCAAAAATCGCACACGAAAGTTTCTTTTTTCGTTCCCACGACACTGCAGCCGACAGTCATTCGGACATTGCCGACGACATTGGCCGCTTTTTCGCCGACGTTCGCTGCGTTATCCGTGGGGCCGCAATGTCGCCGCCAATTCCCCTGGGGTTCCTGGAAGCTTTTCGAACTTTCTGGGTCGCGCGGCAGCCCAAATTGCGGGTGCTCATGGACAAAGTAGGATTGATTCGGCTTTCCATGGCTTTGAAGGATCAACCCCCTGGCACGTCGCGCCCGATAGCGCAACGCCATTACTTCCACCCGCTCGCGCTCGACGCCGCCCGCTCGCCGCTCCGTCTGAAGTAAGTCCTCACCTCTAAACAGCTACGGCATGTCTTCGCTGTTTTGGCCATGCATGTTGGAGCCGTGCATGAAGGACTGGATTTCGTCCAGATCGATCTTGCCATCACCATTCTCGTCGATGTTGCTGAAGATCCTGCCGACCCCGCCTTCAACCTCGTTCTGGGACAATGAACCGTCGCCATCCGTGTCCAACAGTCCAAACACCAGTCGCATGCCGGCACCGCGCATCATTTGGTGACCACGGTGTCGAGCCATTCTGTGTCCTCTGCCCCAGTCGCCACGATTTAGCCAATGGTCGCCATGACGGCTAGATTCATCGGGGCGGTCAGCATCCTTGATGTGGCCGTCCTGGTTCATGTAGCGATCTTCCTCATCGCGGAAACCTTCCTCAGAACCGCGATCCTGCTTCATTCTCTCCCGGACCGCTTGCTCAACCATCTGGCGGATCATTTCGCGTGTTGGTCCGTCCGCTTGTCGGTTGATATCCGGCAACTGCCCGCCAACCGGCTGTTCGGTGGCCGGAGGGGGTGCGGGTGTCGAGGGGGCCGGTGTTCCGCTTGTCTGGGCCAACGCGGGGAAGGTCAGAGCTATGAAAGCGGCCGCGGCCGTCGTGACGTGTGAATGTCTCATGGCGTGCTCCATCTATCGCACCTGCTTGCTTGGAAGGCCAAACTGGAGCTCGATCTGTTTGTTCCCTGAGGGGACTAGGTTCCGGCGAAGGCAAGCTGCTCGTGAGCCCTTGGGCCAAGCCTCGAATGCCTGTGATTAATGAAGCGGCTAGTTCGGCTTCCGCAATGCGTCAAACGATTGCCCCGGCCATCGCCGCGATTGGGCGGTCAAGGGAATTCAGCACCGGGGCCCCAAAGCAGATGATCCCGTCCGCAACCTGCTGGTCGTCGCAGCTGAAGCCATTCGTGCGGATATCGCGCATTTCAGCAATGAGGTCGTCAATAGTTTGCACGCTTTCTGTGTTCGAGGCTCGGGAAGACCATCGGCATAGAGCCGCCGTACTTCGAAATCGCTCATCTGGCTGAGAAAGGCTTTGCCGGTGGCCGTAAAGGCTGCGGGCAAACGCATTCCTGGACGGAACTGGATCAGCGAATGGCTAACGCTCGAATTGCGTGCGGCGAGATAGAAGACCTCTCTCCCTTCGAGGACCGAAAGGATAATTGTTGCCCCCGGGCAACTCCGTCTCGCCAACTCCGTCGCCACGTCGGATTGCTGGGCAAAGGCGTTCGACCATCGCATGACGGGGGGCCTAACTGGAAGGTCTGGTCGCCGCGGCGTATCAAGAGCTCCAAGTGTACGCCGAGCGTCGAACATAGCGCATGCGCGGAAGAACGCGCGATTCCATGCTCGCGAGCCAGATCCGATAGCGTTGGGAAGTTCGTGATCTCGCGACGATGTCCAAGATACGCACCCCACGGTTCAGGGCAGGGGGAAGGGCCGCTTTCGCGCCTCGTTTTGATTGATCTCGGTGTCAGCCATGGCTCCTCCCAAGCGCGTCAGGCCTAAACCTTGAGGTGACAGGGCCGCAGAGATAGCGAGCCATCGGGCAAAAATCGAAAGGTCGGAAGGGTTGCCGTACGGGTTTACCAAGGCAACGACGCTAGGTCTGTTCGCGGACGGTGGAACAAAAACCGCGCTGTCGAGATTCGGTCGTTGCACTGTTCCCATTGGGTGCT
>NZ_JARIXW010000019.1:0-15313 GCF_029269325.1 Mesorhizobium sp. XAP4
AGAGGTTCGTCTTTCTCGACAGGCAGGACGGGCACTGGCGGCATTCGGGCGTATAGAGCGGGATGACGTGGTCGCCCTTCTTGAGCGAGGTGACACCCTTGCCGACATCGACGACGACGCCGGCGCCTTCATGGCCGAGGATGGCCGGAAACAGACCTTCCGGATCGGCGCCCGACAGTGTGAATTCGTCGGTGTGGCAAATGCCTGTCGCCTTGATCTCGACCAGCACTTCGCCCTCGCGCGGGCCCTCGAGGTCGACCTCCATGATCTCCAGCGGCTTTCCGGCGGCGACAGCGACAGCGGCGCGGGTTTTCATTCTTTTTCTCTCCCAAATCTCTATTTTGCCGGGCCAGAACGCGGCGCTGATGATCAGACTATGCGGCGATCTTGCCGGGGCCGGCGGGAAACACACCCGACATGACGGTGAAGCCCTTGATGCGCTTGACACGGTCGCACCAGCGCCGAATAGCCGGATAGTCCTGGCGCGGAACACCGCCTTCCTCCGACAGGATGATGTAAGGAAAACAGGCGATGTCGGCGATGGTCGGGTGACTGGCCGAACAGATCCAGTTGCGGCCCTGCTGTTCGCCGAACCACAGATGCTCGTCGAGGATACGGAAAAGGCGATGCGCGCCGGCACGCGCGGCGTCGATATCGAAGTCATAAAACAGCGCATCGTGCAGGCGGGCGGCCGACGCCGTCGAAGTGATACCGTCTGCAAAGGCCAGCCACTGGCTGATCTCGCCCAGCAGAGCGGGATTGTCCCGCGGATACCAGGTGCCCGACGGATCGTATTTCGAGGCGAGATAGACAAGGATCGCTTGGGCATCGCGCAAGATCAGCTCTTCATCCTCGATGACCGGCAGCTGGCCAAGCGGATTGAGTTTCAGGAACCATTCCGACTTGTGTTCGCGGCCGGGGTAGAAGTCGACCGGCACGGTCTTGTAGTCGATGCCGAGAAAACTCATCAGCAGCCGCAGCTTGTAGCAATTGCCCGACAGTTCGTAGTCGTAAAGCGTGATCATCGGCGGCTCCTAAAGCAATTCCAGGAAACGTGTGTAACGGTTTTCCGTCCGGAATTGCGTAAAACAAACAGTTAGATGTCCAGCACGAGGCGTGCCGATTTGGCGCGCGAAACGCAGGTCATGATCTTGGTTCCGGCCTTCCTCTCGGCATCGTTGAGGTAGACGTCCTGATGGTCCGGTTCGCCCTCGATCACCGTCGCCACGCAAGTGCCGCAGGCGCCTTGCTCGCAAGACGACGGAACATCGATGCCGCTTTCGCGCATGACCTGCATGATCGTCTTGCCCGCCGGCACCTGAAGCGTGACGCAGGAGCGCGCCAGCGCGACCTCGAAGCTCGAACTGTCGTCGATCTTGTTGGTGTTCTTGAAGTACTCGAAATGGACGGCGCTATCCGGCCAGCCCTGCTCGGCCGCGATCTTGCGCGCGGCTTCCAGCATCGGTCCCGGGCCGCAGATGTAGAGATGCATGCCATTGCGATAACCGGCGAGGAGTTGTCGAAGCTCGGCGCCGGTCGCGTCGGGCGAGAGGCCGAGATGCGGCTTCAGCGCATCGCCGAGATGCTTCAGCCGATCGGCAAAGGCGAGGTGTTCCTCGCCTTGCGCGAAATAATGCAGCTCGTGCGCAAGCTCCTGGTTCTTCAGCGCCTGCGCCATGGCGAGCAGCGGCGTGATGCCGATGCCGCCGGCGACGAACAGCGTCTTGATCGCATCGCGGCGCAGCGGGAAGTTGTTGCGTGGCTCGGAAATCGCCAGCACGTCGCCCTCTCGCACCGTCTCATGCATGCATTTCGAGCCACCCTTGGAGTCCCGTTCCAGCTTGACGCCGATGGTGAAGCTGTCGGTTTCACCGGGACCGTTGGTGATCGAATACTGCCTGATCTCGCCATTGGGCATGTGGACGTCGATATGGGCTCCAGGCTGGAACGTCGGCAGGATGCCCTTGATCGGACGAAGCTCGAAGCCTGCGATCCCGTCAGCGGTCTGCCATTTTCTGGCCACGCTGACACGCAGCGCAGCCTTGCGGCCATGCGTGGTCACCTCAGGCATTTCCGCGAGTTCGGCCGAGACCCGTTCGTAGACCGGCTCGAGCGGCGCCGGCGCCGGCGCGTTCGCCACGTCGCGCTCGACCTCGTCGCGCAGCTTGGAAAGCCGCTCATTGTGGTGACGCAGAATGGCAATGCGCGCGGTGCCCTCGGCCTCCTGATCGAGCACGCCGCGGATCACCGAACGGTTGGAATCGACCGGCTGCACGAAGAAAACGCCCTGCGTCTCGGCGCCGCTGGCTCGCGAGCGAAGCGCCACAGCGAAATCCTGGGCGGCTTCGACGAGAATGTCGGCGCCCTCGCCATCGATCGCTCCGTTGGGTTGAAAGCGATAGGCTCTCAGCCTCTCGACGACCTTGTCGGCCGGCGCGTTGACCGCGATGCCGCGCAAGGCGAAGAGCTTGCCTTCGGCGAGGCCGGCAATCTCAGGCACCTCCCCGCGCGGCTCTTCCGAGGACCAGACCAAGCCATAACGTTCGACCGCCGGAAAAGTGCGGTTGGTGATGGTGCGGGCGGGTGCATCGGCCGGATGAGCCGGGATATAGGTGCAGCCAGCGGTGCGGTTCGAATAACGCCAGCCGTGATACTGGCATTTCAGTTCGCGCCCGTCATTGATGCCGATCGACAGCCTGACGCCGCGATGCAGGCAGCGGTTCTCCCAGATGTTGACGTAACCGTCATCGGCCCGCCACACGGCGAATTCCCGGCCGAGCAACTGGCCGTGGAAAACGTGGCGAAACGGCAAATCATGGGCAGCGGCGATCGGATGCCACCGGCTTCTGGCTTCTTCCAACATCAATCGTCTCCAAAATGTCTGTCAGGCTGCAGCCGGGATGACCCCGTAGGTCACGCCCTTCTGGCTGAGCCAGCGCCGGTAGGCGATGGCCGACTTGTCAGCGCGGATCGGCGTCTCGGCGCGCGGATCGAGCGGCAGGCGCTTCGGCACCTGGTTTTCCAGGATCGGCTTGTCCTGGCCGAAGATCGTCTGCTGGAAACGCTTGATCACCTTGTCTTCATTGTCTTCGTCGAGCACACAAAGCAGCATGTGGGCGCGCACATGCTCCTGGTCGACCGGCTGCAGGAAGACGGCGATGACATCGCGCCGGGTCTCGTCGATCGGGCTCGATTTATAGAGCACCGAGCAATAGGGATGCGGCACGCGATAGACGTAGTCGACGTCGGCGCCGCCATCGGACGCCGTCGACGCCATCGGCTGGAAGAAGCGGCAGCGCGTGGCCAGGATCTCGTCGCGATCGACGGAGATCTCGACGTCGTATTCCTTGACTTCGGTATGTGGCTCGACGCCGAGTATGTCGGTATGCACATAGGGGAAGTGGCCCATGTCGAGAAAGTTCTCGATGGCGCGCGGCGCCGAGACGTTGACGCCGAACGTTGCCGCATTGAGCTTGCGGCGGTCCGGCTCTTGATATTCGGGGATCGGGAACAACTCGGCCGGCGGCGACCCGAGCGAGGTCCAGACATAGCCATAGGCGCTTATTGCAGGCAGCCTGTCGGCGGGTGGAATATGGTCAGCCCTTTGCACATCGGAACGCGAGCGCCAGACGACGGGCTCGCCATCCACGTCCACCGCAAAGCTGAGGCGCTCCTCGAGCAGAACGGTCTTCTGGACGGCGCCGGGAGCAGCTTCCGCGATGGCGCCCACGGGATGCCAGAGATTGAGGATCACGGGATCAGCGCATTTCGTCATCATGTTATCCCTTCAAATACCCTCGGACGTCATCAGATCTGTGCCGGTATCGCACCATAGGTGACCGCCCTGTCACGCAGCCAGCGCCGATAGGAAACCGAGACGGCATCGGCGCGGATCGGCGTCTCGGCGCGCGGATCGAGCGGCAGGCGCTTGGGGACCTGGTTTTCCAGGATCGGCTTGTCCTGCGCGAAGATCAATTGCATGAAACTGCGCACCGTCGCCGCGTCCATGCCCTCCTTGAGGTAGCAGAGATAGGGATGCGCGACGCAGTTCTCCTCGTCGACCGGCTGCACGAACAGCGTGATGACATCCAGCCTCCCCTTCTGGATCGGATTGCTCTTGTAGAGCGCCACCGTATAGGGTCGGATCACCTTGTAGATGTACTCGACGACGAACCCTTCCTTCGCGGTCGGCGACGCGATGGGCTGGTAGAATTTGCATTCGGTCGCCAGCACCTCGTCCTGGGGCGTGATTTCCACCTTGTAAGGCACGACCTCGGTATGCGGCTCCTCGCCGAGCCAGCCGGTGTGGATGAAGGGGAAATGCCCCATGTCGAGAAAATTCTCGACGGCGCGAAGGCCCGACACCTTGACCGCGATCGAGCCGCCGCTGACCAGATGTCGATCCGCCTCGTTGGCCTCGGGGATGTAGATGATGTCGCGCCAGGGTTTGTCCAGACAGGTCCAGACGAAGCCATAGCGCTCGGCGCTCTTCAACACGTCGCCGGTATCGTTGCGAACGACTTCGATCTTGTCTGAATGTTTTCGAACGACGAGATCGACCCCAAGCAGACGGGTCGAAAAGGGCACATCCTGGCTGAGCGATTCCTGGTCAGCGACGATATGCCAGTCGTTCAGAAGCTCGCGGTCGACGCAACGGGTTGCCATCGGCATCCCTCCCAACTCGGCTAGCCCTTCACCACGAACCTAGCCTGACGTTTCGCAATGACGAAATCACAAGATTGGATACCAATCAATGATTTTTTGTCAGCCAAAATCATTTTTTGTGTTGACAGACTATGATGATTGAATTCCGATATGGAAAACCTGAACCTGGGATATGGCACATCCCGAAGCGTCATGTCTTCATCATGGAAAGCCTGCTGATCATGTCGTCGCAAAGGCGGAGAACCGTGCCTTGAGCAGCCGCTCCCAGACGATCGCGGACACGCTGACCCGCGCCATCATCGACCATCGGCTGGTGCCCGGCTGCAAGCTCGGCGAGCGCGAGCTTGCCGAGATATTCGATGTCAGCCGCATCGTGGTGCGTCAGGCCCTGATACGGCTCGCCGATGACGGGCTGGCGCAGATCGAGCGCAACCGCGGCGCCTTCGTCGCCAGGCCAAGCATGCAGGAGGCAATGGAGATTTACGACGCGCTGACCCTTGTCGAACAGGGGGTGGCGGCCCAGCTCAGCGATCGCCTTGGCCCCGCCGGATGGGCCGAGCTGCGCCAGCATGTCGAACGCCAGCGCCAGGCAGTCGCCGCCGGCAACGATGCGCTGGCCGACGTGCTCGGCCAGGAATTCCACACGGTGTTCGTGCGCCTTAGTCGCAACAAGGTGATGCAGGAAATCCATGCCCAGCTGGTGCGCCGCACGACGCTGCTGCGCTCGCTCATTTCAGCCGATTTCGACTATTGCAATCTGCTCGACGATCATTCGAGGGTCGTCGACCTCCTGGAAAAGGGCCGCCTGAAACAGGCCATGGACCTGATCGACACGCATCACCGCACCGTGGTGCGCGGCTACATCATGGATCGCGAGGTGTTTCCGGAGATGACGCCTGCCGAAGCGCTCGCACCCTATCTCGACGGCAAGGCCGACGGAGCAACGATATCGGCTGGATTGAGGCAGGCAAAACCATCCGGGAATGGCGACGGCGCGGTGCACGCGCACGTCCATCTCCCTAACAAAGACCGGGCATCGACAAGCCGGGCATCAACCAAAAAAACCAACAGAGGGTTACCGACATGAACGACCTGACAAGACGCGGATTCCTGAAATACAGCGGTGCGCTGGGTGCTGCGCTCGGTGCTGGAGGGCTGAGCACGGTCGCCAAGGCTCAAGAGGTGCTCAAGATCGGCGTCGTCTACGTCTCGCCGATCGCCGAAATCGGCTGGACCAAGCAGCACAGCCTTGGCGTCGAGGCGATCAAAGCCGCGTTCGGCGACAAGGCCGAACTCACCGTCATCGACAACATCTTTATGCCGCAGGATGCGGAGCGCATTTTCCGCGAGCTGGCCAGCGCCGGCAACAAACTGATCTTCGGCACCAGCTTTTCGCACGGAACGCCGATGCAGAAAGTGGCGCCGCGGTTCCCCAAGGTGGCTTTCGAACATTGCTCCGGCATCGTCCACCTTGCCAATCTGGGTACCTTTGAAGCCAAATATTACGAGGGCACTTTCGTCGCCGGCGCGGCCGGCGGCTACATGTCGAAATCCGGCAAGATTGGATTCATCGGCGGCTTTCCGATTCCGGATATCGTCGGCCCGGCCAACGCGCTGCTGCTCGGTGCGCAAAGCGTCAATCCGAACGCCACCTGCAACGCCATCTTCCTCAATTCCTGGTTCGATCCGGGCAAGGAGAAGGAGGCCGCCAAGACGCTGCTTTCGCAAGGCTGCGATGTCATCTGCTCGATGACCGACACGGCGACGGGCGTCCAGGTCGCGGGTGAAGGCGGCGCCTGGTCGATCGGCTACGCCAGCGACATGGCCAAGTTCGCTTCGGGCAAACAGCTGACGTCCTTTGTCCTCGACTGGACCAGCGACTATGTCGGCGCCGCCAAGGCCGTCGCCGCCGGCACCTGGAAGCCGGAAGTGCGCTGGGATGGACTGGCGGCGGGCGTCGTGAAGATGGCGCCCTACAATGACGGCATACCGGCCGACACCAAGGCCAAGCTGAAGCAGCTCGAGGCCGACATCGGCAGCGGCAAGGTGCACCCCTATGGCGGCGAGTTGAAGGACCAGGCCGGCAACCTCAAGGTCGCTGCAGGCTCCGTCCTGGCCGATGACGATGTTCGCGGCATGAACTGGTTCGTCAAAGGCATGATCGGCAAGCTGAGCTGAACGCCATCAAAGAACCAGGGAGGCGCCGAGACCGACCTTCGGCGTCTCTCTGCCTGGTTCCCGTCCAACCTCGCTTCACGCCACGGCAGGACCCGCCATGCATCCGCGTCTAGAACTGCGCAACATCCGCAAGCGCTATCCCGGCGTCGTCGCCAATGACGACGTCTCGCTGTCTATCCAGCCCGGCGAAATCCACGCGGTGCTGGGCGAAAACGGCGCCGGCAAATCGACCCTGATGAAGATCATCTATGGCGCGGCGCAGGCCGATTCCGGCGAGATCTTCTGCGACGGCAATCCGATCGCGGCGCACAACCCGGCGACGTCGCGCGCGCTCGGCATCGAGATGGTCTACCAGCACTTCGCGCTGTTCGAATCCGTTTCAGTGGTCGAGAACATTGCGCTCTCGGCAAGCAGCGCCTTCGATCTGCCCTCGCTTGCCGCCAAGATCCGCGAGCTTTCGCTTCGCTACGGTATGCCGATCGATCCGCATCGCCAGGTGCATGACCTCTCTGTCGGCGAGCGGCAGCGCGTCGAGATCGTGCGCTGCCTGCTGCAGGCGCCCAAGCTTCTGATCCTCGACGAGCCGACTTCCGTGCTGACGCCACAGGCGGTGGTCAAGCTGTTCGAGACGCTTCGACAACTCGCCGCTGAAGGCTGCAGCATCGTCTACATCAGCCACAAGCTCGACGAGGTGCAGGAGCTCTGTGACACCGCAACCGTGCTGCGCAACGGCAAGGTCACCGGCACCGCTCGGCCGAAAGAGACGACCTCGCTCGAGCTCGCCCGCATGATGGTCGGTTCGAAGCTGCCGGAAATGCATGTCAGCCCGCCGACCCCGAGCGAGAAGCCAGTGCTCGAGGTCAACAACCTTTCGGTCAAGGCAAGAGACCATTTCGGCGTGGATCTGAAGGACGTCTCCTTCAACGTTCATGGCGGGGAAATCGTCGGCCTGGCGGGAGTGTCCGGAAACGGCCAGGCGGAGCTTATCGCCTTGCTCAGCGGCGAACGCACGCATCACAACAACGACGCGATCAGGATTTGCGGTACCGCTGCCGCTCGCCTTCGTGCCGACGAGCGCCGTAAGCTCGGTCTCGCCTTCGTTCCCGAGGAACGGCTGGGGCGCGGCGCGGTACCGTCGCATACGCTGTGGGAGAACGCGGTTCTGACCGCCCATCGCTTCGGCACCGTCCGCAACGGCCTGGTCGACCGGCGCAAAGCCAGCGCCTTCGCAGCTGGCATCATCGACAGGTTCAAGGTCAAGGCCAACGGTCCGGCTTCGACGGCGCAAAGCCTGTCGGGCGGCAATCTGCAGAAATTCATCGTCGGCCGTGAGATCGCGCTCGAGCCGAAGCTTCTGCTTGTCTCCCAGCCGACCTGGGGCGTCGATGTCGGCGCCAGCGCCTTCATCCGCCAGACCATCGTCGACCTCAGCCGCGCCGGCGCGGCGGTGCTCGTCGTCTCCGAAGAACTCGACGAGCTGTTCGAGATTTGTGACCGGCTTCTGGTGATCTGCCAGGGGCGCGTGTCACCGCCGCTGATACGCAAGACGACCGACCGCGAAGAGGTCGGGCTGCTGATGACCGGTCGAACGATGAGCACGGATCAAATGGCAATTGGGAGTGGCGACGTTGCGCTTCAGGATTGAACAAAGGCCGGAGCCTTCGGCAACAATGCGCGTCGCGGCGCCGGTGCTGGCGTCGGTTTTGACGCTGGTCGTCGGCTCGATCTTTTTTGCCTCGCTCGGACACGATCCGCTGCCGACGCTCTACGCCTTCTTTGTCGAGCCGTTGAATTCCCTCAACGGTTTGTCGGAATGGCTGCTCAAGGCTTCGCCGCTGATCCTCATTGCGTGTGGGCTGGCTATCGGCTTCCGCGCCAATGTCTGGAACATCGGCGCCGAGGGCCAGTTCACCATGGGCGCGATTGCGGCGAGCGGCGTCGGTCTTTTCTGGCCGAACCCGGACAGCGTGCTGCTGTTGCCGTTGATGTTCGTTGCCGGCATGGGCGCCGGCATGGCATGGGCGGCGATCCCTGCCTTCCTGCGCGCCCGCATGAACACCAACGAGATCCTGGTCACGCTGATGATGACCTACATCGCGACGCTGTTCCTGTCCTATCTCGTGCATGGACCGTGGCGCGATCCGGCCGGTTTCAACTACCCGCAGACGGCACTTCTGCCGACAGCCGCCCTGTTCGAATCCTTCGACCCGGCCTATCGGCTCAACCCTTCGATCTTCATCACCGTCGTCGCCGTGTTCGTGATGTGGCTGTTCACTGACCGCAGCTTCCTTGGCTACAAGATGTCGGTGAGCGGAGCGGCACCGCTAGCCGCCCGCTATGCCGGCTTTCGCGAATCTGCCGCCGTCTGGATCGGGCTGATGGCGGGTGGTGCGGCCGCCGGCATCGCCGGCATGGCGGAAGCCGCCGGGCCGCTCGGCCAGCTCTCGCCGCAGATTTCGCCCGGCTACGGTTTCGCGGCCATCATCGTCGCCTTCATCGGCCGGCTGAACGCCTTCGGCATCGTGCTTGGCGGGCTGTTGATGTCGCTGCTTTTCCTCGGCGGCGAAGGCGTGCAGATGACGCTGGGCCTGCCCTCGGCGCTGACGCGCATCTTCCAGGGCATTCTTCTGTTCTTCCTGCTCGCCGCCGACTTCTTCATTTTTTATCGCATCCGCCTGATACGGCCGGCCCGAGACACGCACGCGCTGGAGACAGCCTGATGGACTTGATCATCGCCATC
Source organism: Mesorhizobium sp. XAP4 (assembly GCF_029269325.1). Lineage (NCBI taxonomy): Bacteria > Pseudomonadati > Pseudomonadota > Alphaproteobacteria > Hyphomicrobiales > Phyllobacteriaceae > Mesorhizobium > Mesorhizobium sp. XAP4. The sequence goes on from NZ_JARIXW010000019.1 coordinate 9,584, forward strand.
TTCACCGGCACCGTCATCGCCGCCACGCCGCTGATATTCGCGGCACTCGGCGAACTGGTGGTCGAGAAGTCCGGCGTGCTCAACCTCGGCATCGAAGGCATGATGCTGATGGGCGCGGCATTGGCTTTCTGGGCCGTAACCGCAGGCTATCCAATGCCGGTTGCGATCCTGGCCGGCGCCCTGGCAGGTGCCGCCGCCTCGCTGCTGTTCGGCGTTCTGGCACTGACCTTCCTCACCAATCAATATGCGGCCGGACTGGCGCTGGCCATCTTCGGTTCCGGCGTGTCGGCCTTCCTTGGCCGCGGCTTCGGCAGCGAGCCTATCGAGGCGCTGCACGGCATCAACGTCCCTGTTCTGTCCGATCTGCCGCTGATCGGTCCGTTGCTCTTCCGCTTCGATCCGATGGTCTACCTGGCTCTGGTGATGTTCGCTGCCATCAGCTGGTTTCTCTACCGCACGAAGGCCGGGCTGATCCTGCGAACGATCGGCGAGTCACCGCAGACATCGCATGCGATCGGCTATCCCGTGATCAGGATCCGCTACATGGCCGTGCTGTTTGGCGGGGCGATGGCTGGCCTGGCGGGCGCCTATCTGTCCGTCGCCTACACACCGCTCTGGGTCGAGAACATGACTGCCGGCAAAGGCTGGATCGCACTGGCGCTGGTGGTTTTCGCCACATGGCGCCCGCTGCGCATCCTGCTTGGCGCCTGGCTGTTCGGCGGCATGACGATCCTCCAGCTGCAGGGACAGGCGCTCGGACTGGAAGTGCCGTCCGAACTGCTCTCGGCCCTGCCCTATCTCGCGACAATCATCGTTCTGGTGCTGATCTCGCGAAACCAGCAAATGCTGGCGCTGCACTTCCCGGCTTCGCTAGCAAAGCCTTTCCGCCCGGCGGGTTGAGCAGCAGGGTCTATTCCCTGTTGTAGGGAATGCCGAGCGCCACGGGCTGATGGGTGCGCGCCGCAGGCCCGCAAGCAGCACAAGTGACGCCACATAGGGCAAGACGAGGAACAACTGGTGGGGGACAGGAATCCCCACCACTTGCGCATGGATGCCCAACGCCTCCAGAAACGCGAAGATGAAGATCGCTCCAACGATCCGGAACGGCATCCAGTTGCCGGCGATGATCGCGACCACGACCAGCCAGCCGCGGCCGGCAATGAGATCGGGAACGAACTTGTCCGAATAGCCAAGCATCAGGAAGGCGCCGCCGAAGCCGGACATCATGCTGCCGAACATGATCGCGAGGCACTGCCTGAGGCCGACGTGCAGGCCCTTGACGTCAAGCGCCTTCGGATTTTCGCCGACACAGCGCACCTCAAGGCCGTATTTCGTTCGGTAGAGAAAGAACCAGACGAGGATGGGCACCAGGAAGCTGACATAGGTCAGCAGGCGTTGGGAAAACAGCACCGGCCCCAGGATCGGAATATCCGACAGATAGGGGATCGGAACCTGGTCGAAGCCGATGAAGGTCGGCGCCTCGCGACCGCCAATATAGGCCTGGAACCAGAACAGCGTCACGCCCGATGCCAGGAGATTAAGGGCAAGGCCGGCTACGAATTGCTCGGCCTTCAAAACAATCGTGACGAACGACATGATCAGGCTGCTCGCGGCGCAGGCCAGGATGGCTATCGCCAGAGCCAGCCAAGGCGATCCGGTTGTCGAGGCAACCATGTAGGCGACAATGGCGCCAATCAGCATGGTGCCTTCGACAGCGATGTTCCAGATGCCCGCGCGCTGCGTGACAAGTTCGCCCATTGCCGAAAAAAGCAATGGCGTGGCAATGCGGACCATCGCCGCCAGGAGGCTTATCAGAAGCGGGCCCTGCAGCAGCTCAAGCATGGACTTCCCTCCTCACGATCTGAAGGCGCGTTGCGACGGCGGCACTGAGAAAGAACAAAAGCACCAGCCCTTCCATCGCCGACACCAGACCTGCCGGCGTGCCACTCTTCAGCCGCATGTAGATCGTGCCGCTTTCCAGCGCGCCGAAGAACAGGGCGGCGATCATCACGCCGCTCGGGCGCAGTCCTCCCACCATGGCAACGACGATCCCCGAACTGCCGATGCCAAGCAGCGTCTCGGCACGCAGCCGGTGCGAGACACCGAAAAGCTCGCCGGCGCCAGCCAGTCCCGCCAGGGCCCCCGACATCAGCATGACGGTCAGCAGAAGCCGGCGCACATTGGTGCCGCGAAACGTCAGCGCGGTCGGGTTTGAGCCGAACGCGCGGATTTCGTAGCCCAGCGACGTCTTGTCGAGCAGCACCGCTGCGAATGCCGAGGCGGCGAGAGCGAACAGGAAGCCGACATGCAGCTTTCCCGCCCCAACGGCCAAGAGGATCGGCCACTCCAGACTTGGATCGATGGGCGGCGACTGGTGATAGGATACGGTCACGCCTGTCGCCATCCAGGGGCCGCCATCGAGAAGGTAGGCGAGCAGGTACATGACGACGTAATTCAGCATCACCGTCGAAATGATCTCGCTGGTGCCGAACCTGGTTTTCAGTGCGCCGGCCAACAGGCCGAGCACGCCGCCGCCCGCCATTCCGGCCAGCGCGAGTGTGCAGACGGCCAGCCAGCCTGGCAATGGCGCTATCCAGAAACTCACCCAATAGGCGGCCATCGCGCCGGCGAACACCTGCCCCTCCTGGCCGATGTTCCAGATCTTGGCCCTGAATGCGAACACCGTGCCCAGCCCGGTTGCCGACGGCATACCCGCAGTTCAACCTGAATATTTGAAGCCGCCGTCGGATTGCTTTCGCTGTCAGCCTTCACCGGCAAATGCTCGCTTGCGGTCGACCAGGTAACGCCGTCGCACCGCACAAGCTCGGCCCGTTCAGCCGTAGCATCGAAGCCTGAATTGGCAGCTCGACGCGTGGGGGAAAGGCGGTAGCGCGCTGGCGCTACCAAATTTCTCACCCAGGAGTGCGGTGAGACGTCCGGCGATTTCGACTTCGATTCCGCGGATCATCGTGCGATCGAATGCTGGCATTTCAACCAGGTCCAGCATCGCCTCCGCAGAATCGTCAGCCGGCCTGCTACGCTGCGAGGGAGCCCGCCGGTCCGTCGTAGATTATAGCAATATGTATATTAGCTATTCCTTGACAATCGATGTGGGCTCTGGTTTCCTGATTTTACGGGTATTTAACCAAGTTCGTTGCGTTTTTTACGGACGGTGTTCGCATGTCAACAGTGGTTGTCGCGGACCCGCGGGGGGTATATCTCGCCGGTCTGGAATGGGTGTTGCAGAAGGCTGGACACGATGTTGTCGCCCAGTGTCGCCGCCCTGTGGACGTTCTCGCTCATGTGGAGCGCCATCAGCCTGATATGGTCATCGTAGGCGTGGATCTCGCGGATCAGCAGACATCAGGTCTTTCCTCACGGCTGAAGGCCGGCAACAGCGCTCTCGGCATCATCTTCATCGTACAGCCAACCGGCAGGCTCGATGTCAGGGAAATACAGACGCTCGACGTCGATGGCCTGTTTCTGGACGGCATCAGCCACCGCTTTCTCATCGAATGCGTGAATGCGGTGGCGGCGGGCAAGAAGTGGATCGACAACAAGATCGTCCAGCAGCTGCTGATGCCCGGTTCGCAGCCGCAGCCAATGTCCCGGCTGACCGGGCGGGAGACCGAAATCGCCGATCTCGTCTCGCGCGGGCTGCGCAACAAGACCATCGCGCAGCGGCTGCATTTATCCGAAGGCACGGTGAAGATGCACCTGCATCACGTCTACGAGAAGTTGCACCTAGGCGGCCGGGCGGAACTGGCCTGGATGACGCACGGCAAAGCCGCCGAGCGTCCGGGAATGGGCCGAACCGGCCTGCTCTGAACACTCTCCACTCGCACCGACATTGTACGCACGGCAACGGCCGCAGAGCCGTCTGGCGGCATCTGGCGCGTGCCTGCGCGACCTCCCGCAGCGCCGGTCAACCTGACCTATCGATGGATATATATCGTTCGATCAGGTGCGGACATTGACCGCAATACTATCGAAGCGGGAATGGACGCGCCCTCTGCGCCGGCGGCACAATGAAATTGGAGGGGCGCATTTCAGTATGCGACCGGCTGCACCGGGGTAGGTGCATTTCCGGCATTAGGGGCTGCATCCCTTTTCCAGAGAGAATTTTGAACCAAGGAGAATCTCCATGGCACTCGACATCTTGACCCAGGACATCGTCCTCGACGAGACCACCGGATTTACGGACGATGATATCAATCCGGCCATTCCGCCTTACGATACCAACCCCACGGTGCAATATCTCCTAAGTCTCGACGATCCGGGTGGGCTGACCTCGCCGGAGGTCGCCTTCCAGGCCAACTTCGTCGTGGCCTCGGCGAGCGCGGGAGAAACCATCACCTCGGTCGTTCTCTCCCAGAATCTCACCGGAACCCCGTTTTCCACCACCGTCGGCGTCAACAGCGGCATTCAGACGGTCGATGGCAATTATGTCTGGCTGTTCAAAGACGCAGACCCGACCCATGCAAACGTCGTAATCGGTGTCATCGGCACCTCTGACCCGTCGGCCGCACCGGCCGCAACCGGCCCGCTCGCTTTCTCGTTTGGGCTGGTCAGCACCAGCGCCACCAATGCGGACCTGTACACGGTCGAGTATGTGCCGTTGCTCAATCCGGACGCGACCAATCCGGACGACCGTATCGGTTTGACCAACAAGGTGTTCGCGTCGGTCACCGGCACCTCCGTGGCTAGTTTTCTGGGCTCAGCCGCCGCGCCCGGCAACAATGATTTCTATCTGATCAATTCGGCCAATGACGCTTCCAAGCAGCTGCTGGTAATCGGTTTGAACGGTGGCAGTGCCAACGTCAGCGAACAGGGCTTCGGCATCAACAACCAGAGCATCAATCCGAACGAAACGCTGCAGGTCGATTTTGTCACCGGCGGTACCCTGAACGCAGGGAGTGCGTCGCAAATCCAGTACGGCAACCACATCGAGACCATCACGCAGGCCGGGTTCACGATCAGCCAGATCACACCTTCCACTCCGACTGCGCGTGTGGACGTCACCGTCAGCGCCTTCAACAATACGGGCAACGACCAAGGCACGAACTTCTTTGACGGCACCACGACCAGCCCCGTGGATATCACCGGCATCAAGTTGACGGGTACATCGGGGTTTGCGTCCGTCATCACTGTCGATGGCACCTATGCGACCGGCAGCGGCAACATCACCGTCACCGGGCTCAGCGGGACCGGAAACGCCGTCACCATCACCGGGCTCGACAACACCACCACCGTCGATATCACCACCGGCAGCCCAATGGATCGGCTGACGGTCAAAGGGGTCGATGCAAACGAGGGGTGCGACATCTCGGAGTTCCATTTCTCGGCGACGAGCACCAACGCCTATAGCGAAGAGGTCGGCTCCCACATCAACTTCGACGATGATGGCCCGAGCATCTCGACCACCGGCGCCGAGCCGACGCTGACCGTCGACGAGTCGGTTCTTACCACCAACGACACGCAGAGCTTTGCCGCCAACTTCAGTTCGGGCTTCGGCGCCGACGGGGCCGGCACGCTGACCTACGCACTGGGCGTCGTGGCAGGCCCTTCGGGTCTGATCGACACGGCGACCGGCCAGGCGGTCATCCTCTCGCTCAATGGCAGCGTCGTTGAAGGTCACACCATCGGCTCCAACGAACTCGTATTCACCGTCTCCGTCAGCGCCGCCGGCGCCGTCACCCTCGACCAGCTCCGGGCGGTGGTCCATGCCGA
>NZ_JARIXW010000020.1:0-14643 GCF_029269325.1 Mesorhizobium sp. XAP4
AGCACCCAATGGGAACAGTGCAACGACCGAATCTCGACAGCGCGGTTTTTGTTCCACCGTCCGCGAACAGACCTAGCGTCGTTGCCTTGGTAAACCCGTACGGCAACCCTTCCGACCTTTCGATTTTGCCCGATGGCTCGCTATCTCTGCGGCCCTGTCACCTCAAGGTTTAGGCCTGACGCTACCCTGTCACAAATAGTCGATCCACCCAGATGTTACGCCGCAACCGGCGGCGGTGTTACGTTAGTCGAGGTATACCGTGGTGTGCGAGCTGCTCGGCTGGTGGCGTGCGCCTCTCCGTTGCTTGATGTGACTGTCATGGGGCCGCGAGCCGACTGGCAGCTTCCTAGAATCCAGTTGGCAAAAGCGGCCATTCCGCACCGAGCGCCACTTATCGGATCGAAGGTGTTTTCGGCGTCACAGGCCCGCCAACTGGTGTTATGCTACTTCTCACCGCGAGGCTTGAGCTTACGCGCTTGAGGAGGAGGATATGTTAGAGACGCAGCTTCAAAGTCGCAATGGCATGCCGATTGGCGCCGACCTCATCGATGAGTTCGCTTCGGGGTTGGCTGGCCGCCTTATCCGGCTCGCTGATGCCGATTACGACGAGGCACGCCGTATTTGGAACGCGGCAATTGATCGACACCCTGGACTGATCGCACGCTGCCTCGGTGTCGCTGATGTAATCCACGCAGTGAAATTCGCTTCTAAAAACGACCTTCTTGTCGCGGTGCGTGGGGGCGGTCACAATGTCGCCGGGCGCGCGCTCTGCGACAACGGCATCGTGATCGACCTCTCCGCCATGCGTGGCGTGATGGTTGAGCCCAAGACCCAGACCGTGCGAGTTCAGGGCGGCGCGACGCTTGGCGATCTCGACCGAGAGACGCATTTGCATGGGTTGGCGGTGCCGGTCGGCGTCGTCTCTAAGACCGGCGTTGCCGGTCTGACGCTCGGCGGCGGCGTAGGCTGGCTGGTGCGCAAGTACGGACTGAGCTGCGACAATGTGATTTCGTTTGAGCTGGTGACAGCGGAGGGCAACCTGCTGACGGCCAGCATGGAAGAACACCCCGACCTGTTCTGGGCTTTGCGCGGCGGCGGCGGCAATTTCGGCATCGTCACCTGCTTCACCTTCCGGGCGCAGCAAATATCTTCAGTGCTCGCGGCCTGATCGTTCACGCACGCGACAAGTCCGGTGAGGTGTTGCGCTTCTATCGTGACTTCATGGCCACGGCACCGGAGGAACTGACTGCCTACGCGGCCATGCTGACGACACCGGACGGCATGCCGGCGATCGGCGTAATCGCATGCTGGTGCGGTGACGTGGTAGAAGGCGCACGTGTGCTGGCGCCGCTGCGAGCTTTCGGTCCCCCAATGCTCGATGCCATCCAGCTAATGCCCTTCCCGACGATGCAGAAGCTGCTTGACGGCGCTTTCCCGGACGGCACCCACAATTTCTGGAAGGCGAGCTTCGTTCCGCAACTTACCGACACGATCATAGACCTGCTTGTCGAGCATGGAAATCGCATGAAGTCGCCTCTTTCGGCCTGCATCGTAGAGTTCTATGGCGGCGCGCCAGGCAGGATCAGTCGCGCTGAATCCGCCTTCGCCCAGCGCGGCGCGGAATACAACATAGGAATGACCGCGCAGTGGGTGGATCCGGCCGAAAGCGAAAGGCATATTGCCTGGGTACGCGCCATGTATGATGCGTTCGAGCCGCATTCGAGCGGGATGCACCTTCTGAACTTTCAGAGCGAGCCCGCGGACCAAGTTATCCGCGCCTCATTCGGCGAAAACTACAGACGGCTTGCGGAAGTGAAAAGCAAATACGACCCGACCAACTTTTTTAGCGTCAACCAAAACATCTCGACCCCGACACATTAAGCGCCCTTCGACAAACTGGGGCGAACTGATCGAAAGTTCCCTTGGGGTCAGCATGATCGCGGCACTAAAGGCGCGTCCTATTTCCTCCCCGCGGCAAAACGGGCACGAGCTGCATTGGGCTGGGGGGTTTTAGAGCTTGCTAAGGAGGCCGGAGTCTCAACTCAAACCGTTGTGCGATTCGAACGAGGCGAGACGTTGAAACAGTCCACAATAGTTCAGCTTAAAGCAACGTTCGAAGCAGCCGGAATAGAGTTCATTTCAGAGAGTGGCGGTGGTCCTGGTGTGCGCTTGTCACGTGGATTGGAAGCACCTAGTCGAAGGCGGCACCTGCGGGCGGCATTACGGATTATCTGTTCCCGATCAATGTCAGCGCTGCCCCTCAAATCGGTCCTAGAGTTCTACTTTGCGAATGCCTAAGCGCTGACATTCCGGCGACCGCGGGTGCGCGTCAGCCGAACTTTATCTGCCTTCGTCTGAATCACTGCTTGAGACTGATAACCGGACCCTCGCCGTCGCAGTCGAGCGGTTGCGACTGCCGTGCGTTCGCGGTTTAACGTGCCACTATGGATCGAGCGTCTGGAGGCGAGACACGTCGTCAGCGGCTCGGCCAACAGCCATTCACGAAATGTGATGATTTTAGGGACCATCGACATCGCGCGGGGGCAGACGATCCAGTATGTCTTGGACAATCGCAGAGCCGTAGCAAACGGTCTGACGAGGCGCCCGTTGATGAGATCCCAAGCCGCAAGCGTGGTGCGGGCGAGTGCGATGCCCTGGCCGTCGACAGCGGCGTCTATGACCATGCTGGCACGGTTCAGGACCGGTCCGTGGGAGAGTTTGGCATCTCGCACGCCAGCAGCCTCGAGCCATTCCGACCAGTCCTTCCGGTCATCAAGATGCAGCAGCGGAAATTTCAACACATCGGACGGCTCGCGCATCCGCTGATGAAGTTTGGGACTGCAAACCGCGAACAGCTGCTCGGAACACAGGCGGACAACATCATGCCCAGCCCAGTTGCCATCGCCATGCCGCACGGCAAGATCGACGTCCTCTCTTGCGAAGTCGACGTGATGCATGGTTGCGGAAACCCTGAGGTCGATGTCCGGATGCGTCTCTGCAAACCTGCCAAGGCGATTTACCAACCACTTGGAGGCAAAGTCGGGCGACGTGCTGACCGTCAACGCGCCGGCCCTGGATAGATGCTGAATGCGTTGCGTGCCGAGAGCTATACGGTCGAAGGCATCACGTACCACCTCTAGATAGGAGAGGCCGGCTCGCGTGATGCTCAGCTTTTGACGTTCGCGATCGAACAGCCTGACGCCCAATTCGAGCTCGAGCGCCTTCACCTGATGGCTCACCGCGCCCTGCGTCACGGATAGTTCGTCCGCCGCCCTGGTGAAACTCCCGTGGCGAGCCGCGGCCTCGAAGGCCTTGAGGGCGTTGAGTGATGGCAGTCGGCGAGCCAATTTTCTACCATGTCATGAGAAAAATTCGGCCAAGCACGAGAAACCATGCTTTGCGCCCGTGGGCAGATTGGAGCATTTCAGCGCGACACGTCAACATGGATGCAGCGAGAGGATGAGAAATGTTCAATCACCCGCTTACTGAAGGCCGGAGGCCTCCGTCGTCGTTGCCGACGCATGTTCGTCACATCATCAACAATGCGACAGGACCTATTGTGATAGTATCGCGTTGGATACAACTCTACCGCCAACGTGGACAGCTGGCCGAGCTCGAAGACCATCAGCTTGCAGACCTGGGTCTTGGTCGTACGCAGGTTCGGAACGAATGCGCGAAGTGGCCTTGGCAGGCCTAACTCTCGGCCGCCGTTGCATTCTGGTCAGATCAAGCCGGTGCCTACCTAAAAATGACCCCTTGAGGACCGGCTTGCCGACGCATCGGCAACCCGGCTCCTCGCAATCCTGCAGCCGTCCCTCGACCAGCCTGGGCGTACGTGGGGCGAGGTTCTCCGCGCCGCCGCTATGGTGCCACTGACATCATGGTCGAACACGCGCACGCTGTTGCAGTCGGGCGACTTTGCGCCTCAAGTTGGCCATTGCACTTATCATGGCCGCCGCCCAGTAGCGGACATCCGAGAGCGGCTAGCCGCATGGCACCTTCGCGCCCAACAGCGCCCACCGTCCCTTTCTGATGCACCCGCTCCCCCGTTGGTTACACGCAACGGAGCCGGCGTGGACAGGCTGCTACGCGCATTGGCCTGGCTTCGGCGTCGAACTCGGTGTGGGGCTTATTTGGCGAAGCGGTTTCGGAATTCGGTAGTGGTGTTGCTGTGGGGGAAGGGTTCAGCCGGGATCGGCACGCCGAGAAAGGCGCACAGGTTCGGCCAGCCGTCGGCCACCTTACAGACCAGCAGGCGCGACGGCGGGAAAGCTGAGATCACTTCGGCGTTGTGGGCTTCGAGCACTTCGATAGCATGGGTTTCGTCGTCGAGACGACCGCCGAAAATTTTCGTCTCTATGACGGCCCGGCCAAAACTTTGCGGGTCGGCGGTCTCGCCCATGGTGTTGAAGATCGTGACGCGTGCGCTCCTGTACCAGTCCTCGGGGTTGCGAACGGTGAGGATGAGCTTGGCGTCGGGGAAATACTCGGCGAGTTCGCGCCAGAAATAGGCCGTCGGCCAGTCGACTGCCGACTTGTAACCGGCATAGACGACGTCCCAGTTCGCCGGCTCGCGGCGCCCGGCCGCGCGGATCAGGTCGCGGTGCTCGGGGTTAGAGTTGACGTCCTCCATGTGATGGCACGGCCCAAACCCGAGCATTTCAAGCGCCAAGTTCAGAGTGTGCGTGCCGGTGCGGCCGAACCCAGCCCCGATAACAGAGAATGCCATGCGATCCTCCTGTGGCGGGAGCGGATCATAGATTGCACCGGTTGGGAAGGGAGGATGGTCCTGGCGCATCCTGAGAGACCAATTGGAATATCGAGAGATGCGCCGAACTCGCTCTGTCCGAAGACTAAATACCCGGCCTGCCGGTTACGGCGTCGATTGCGATCCGAGCCGCAGAAACCAGGCGGCAGACTTCGTTCCAGTATCATAGCCGCTAGAAATCTCGCAATCCCGGCCATCACAGCGCCTCCTTCTGATCGGTGCTCCTGACCTCGCTCTTCAGCGCCGCTCCTCCCCGCAATGCGGCCACTGTTCCTTCATCGAGGGTGAGCTGGACGATGCAGCCGGCGGGCACGCAGGTCGAGAAGCGAAGCACGTCGAGCGACGGGCCGTCGTCGATCTGCAGGCTTGCGCCGGCGTCGAGCAGAAGCCCACGGAAGCACGAGGTTGCCGGCCAAGGTCCCATCGCTGATCCGCCTGAGCTCGACAGCCTTGTCCGCTGGCCGTTCTGCTGCGTTTGTTGCTGTGAGACAGCGCAGGCGATCTATGACATGTGAGGCTCCAGTCCTGGTAGCTCTCCTGGAGTGACGTCGCACCGCCCGGAACCCCATATCATCTTTTGCGCAAACACCGAAATGGCAAAGCCCATCAGAGCGCAGCAGTTGCATCAGCAGGAGGCTTCAGCCCCAGTTCCTACGGATCATATCTTGATCTATTCGTATCAGCCCGGCTCGCTTCGGCGCCAAGCTCATTGCCCCTATCAGCCTGCAACCTGCCGACTACCACTTGACACTGAAGCCGAGCTTGGCACCGATCGACCGGCTGTCGCTGAACTCCTTCAGGCTCGACTTGGCGAAGGCTTCGCCGAAGACGCTGTGCGTGGTTACGGTGGACAACCGCCTCGGCCAGGCCAGGATCACCGACCCTCAACCACCTTGCAGGAACGGCGTGGAGCACTGAACGTTGAGCAAGTCAGGCATGTCTGCATTGGCTGAGGACCATCAATGTTCACGTTCATGTTTGCCACCGGCATCGAGAACAGCACACCGACTATTCGAGGAGGGCGGGAGCGGGTCGACGAACTGGAAAAATGTCGCTTCTACCATCGATGGCGCACCGACTTCGAACTCGTCCAGGACCTCGGGCTCCATTTCCTCCGCTACGGACCTCCCATTCACAAAACGTGGCTAGCTGATAGACGTTACGACTGGGCTTTCGCCGACGAGACCTTCTCCGACCTAAAGGCGAAGGACGTTCTCCCGATCGTCGACCTTTGCCATTTTGGCGTGCCGGACTGGGTTGGTAATTTCCAGAACCCCGACTTTCCGAGACTATTCGAACACTATGCCCGGGATTTTGCGATCCGCTATCCGTGGATCCAGCTCTTCACGCCAATAAATGAGATGTTCATCTGCGCCACCTTTTCAGCCCGCTGGGGTTGGTGGAACGAGCAACTGAGCAGCGACACCGCCTTCGTCACCGCCCTCAAGCACATCGTGAAGGCAAACGTGCTTGCCATGCGGGCGATCCTCGAGGTGCGACCGGACGCGATTTTTATTCAGAGCGAATCCTCGGAATACTTCCACGCCGACTCTCCCGAGGCGATCTTAGGGGCGGAGCGGTTCAACAGAGAGCGTTTCCTGTCGCTTGATCTCAACTACGGTCACGACGTCGACGCGCGCACCTATCGTTACCTTCTCGAAAACGGGATGACGGCCGAAGAATACAGTTTCTTCCTGGAGAACCATCTGCGTCGGCATTGCGTGATGGGCACCGATTATTACCAGACCAACGAACATCGGGTTTGGGAAGACGGCACGACGTCCGGGTCCGGCGAGGTGTTTGGCTACGACGAGATCACGCGGCAGTACTTCAACCGCTACCGGCTACCTGTCATGCATACAGAGACCAACATCAGCGAAGGCCCTAATGGAGACGAGGCCGTCTATTGGTTGTGGAAAGAGTGGGCCAACGTGCTGCGCATCCGCAACGACGGCATTCCCATCGTAGGCTTCACCTGGTACTCACTGACGGATCAGGTGGACTGGGACAGTGCGCTTCGGGAGAACAACGGACGGGTCAATCCGCTGGGCCTCTATGACCTCGACCGCAATCCAAGGGCGGTTGGACGGGCTTTCAAGGCGCTGGTCGCGAACTGGAATAAGCTGTTGGCCACACAAAGTGTGTGCCTTGCTTTGCCGGTCTTTCTTCCCTCGCAGCAGAATGATGCCATTGTTCGTGCGCAGCAGGAGTATGCGCGCAGCCTGCTGAGCGTGGACCGGGTCGCTGAAGGCGGCTCCGAACCATTTGCTCTGCCCCGGATAGAGGCCGAACCTGATGCGCCTGGATAAGCACGCCGCAGGTGCGCGGGCGTGGATTGAGAACCCCTGTGAAGTCGATCGAGACCATGACAGGCGAGAAGGTGGCGTTCATTGAGTGGACATCGGTCATTCAAGAGACTGGTGGTCGAAGACAACATCCCGAAAGACCAATGGCGGTATCACGCCGCGTCGTTGGTCGCCACACTTACCGGAAAGCAGAATCCAGACCCCAAGTTGGTCAACTGGGTCGCTCGGAAATGAACGCGCCGAGCCCTTAGCATCCAGACGCCTCGCTGATCAAATTCGCGCGGGAATTTCAGCGACGGGCAGATGCACAGTTGGATGACCTCCACTTGACCATCGAAGCGACGCTTCGAACAACGAAAGATCCCGCAAGGTTTTAGATCGTCTTGCCATGACGACCAATGCCATCCCGAACGAACGCTCTGAGCGCCTGTAAGCGGGATGTTTACTAGCTCTTGCTTGACGCGGACCCACCCGCTCCAGACTCTTGGAGATGGGTGGGGGTTTCAAGGTGGCGATGAAGGCGCGCTGTCACGGCGGTGGTGCGTGGCCGTGCGACGCCGGATCGCATCAGCATGACGATCCCCTCTTCTGCTTAGCCGGTGACTGGTCGGGCGTCTAGGTCGGCGGCGGAGCGGGGCGACCAAGTCTCAGTCTCTAATCGTCAGCCCCATCCTTCGGATAAGCCAAGGCATAGTGAGGCCCTGGACGAAAATTGAAAACGCCACGACAGCAAACGCCGTGACGATGATTTCCCCCCTTTCGGGTATCCCTTGCGGCAGTGCAAGGGCCAACGCCAGTGCAAGCGATCCTCGCAGTCCTCCCCAGACCAGAATGTGCTGGTACTTGACGTTGACCTGGAGTGAGGTCCCCCTCAGCAGGGCACAGAGTGGATAGATGGCCAGCACGCGGCCGAGGAGCACGAGCACGACAGCAATAAAGGAGCTTGCGGAAAAGATCCCCAACGGCTGGTGGGCTTCATGTCCACCAATCAGAATGAACACAATGGAGTTGGCCAGGAACGCCGAATAGGTCCAAAAGGCGAGCACGTGGCTTCGTGCATTGGCCGAGATAGCACCCTTCCAGCCGACATTTCCGACCAGCAGGCCGGCAGTCAGCGTCGCCAGCACACCCGACATGCCGAACTTTTCAGCGGCAAGAAAAGAGCCGTAGGCGGCAATCGTTGTCAATGTGATCTCAACCAGGTAATCTTCAGTCCGCCCCGCGATAAGAAGAATTAACGCTGCCACAGCCGCGCCTGCGGCCACCCCACCCGTCACTGTCCAGCCAAATGACGACGCTATAGCTAACGGCGTTGCGCTGGCGCCAGCAGCCACAAAGATGAGAATTGCAAAACCCACCGCGGCTGCACCGTCGTTGAGTAGGCTTTCGGATTCGACAAGGAGACGGAGGCGAGCTTGCACTTTCATTTCCTTGAAGGCCGCCAGCACTGATACCGGGTCCGTGGCGGCGATCAGCACACCGAACAGGCTCGCTCCAATCCAGCTCCACCCAAGCAGCAGATGCATGCCGACCGCCACTGCCGCAGCTGCGATCGCGACCCCTGGAAAGGCAAGCAGCGCTGTCACCGGCAGATCTACTCTGAAGTGACGCCACTCGATCTCCAGGGCAGCCTGGAAGATCAGCGGCGGCAGGAACACGGTGAAAATCAGATCACGGCTGAGAGGCAGCTCGGCAACGCCCGGGAGGAAGCTCAGTGCAATGCCGGCGACAACCAAGCCGACACTGTAAGGCAGCCGCAGACGCCTCGAAATCATGGCCACCAGCGAGGCCGTGAGCAGGATCATTCCTAGGGTGGGGATAGACAACGCTTCCACAGTTCCTCCTAGTCAAGCGAAGTTACGAAAGGGTGAGCTTCCTGAGGTCTGTTCACACTCCCGCCAATGTAATGTACGACGCCACCGAAACCACGTGCGAGACGATGGTGCTAATCCTGCTGGTGACAATTGCTGCGGCGGTGAGCTCACAGGCCTGGAGCTATACTGCGACCGCGATTTGGTACTTAATGGCACCCGACTGGCAATCATTGGATGCTGCTCGAGCTTGATATCGCTGGCTGCTGAGATGTGCCGCAGGTCTTTCTTGAGTGCAAGGCTCCGCCTCCCTTCCGCGTTCCTCGCACCCACCCTTGCCCGGTCGGTCTGTCTGGGCGCGCTTTCCGTGAGCACACATGAACATATGCGCCGACGACGCTCGACACGTGCTGCAAAGAGCGCGGCGTACCTCTTGGTTGCAGGACGCAGAGCGCTTTCGCTCTCCGACCCTACGTGTACCCTTGCAAAGACCGAGACATGAGCGGGAACAAACCTCACATCTGGGATGTCAGTAGAGCCGTTTGAGGAAGCGACTAACAACAATGCTTCTTGCCGTGGTGCCCAGCAATCACCCCATGGTGGCGCCAACTGCGATCTGCGCTTGCGAAGGCGTCCGGCCTAGATCGGACATGATCAGTTTGCCAAGTGACCGTTACGGCGGAACACCGCGTTTAGGATCGCTTCGTAGGCGCTGCCCACGTCTTCCTCGATCTCAGTGGTTTTGATGCCGAGCGCTTTAGCATCGGCGAAGAGCTCTTGGGTCAGCTCGGCAACAGAGGTTGTATCAGTCCCGACCGTGTTAGGGACATGTTCGAAATCCACTTGTGCAGAAAGTCTGCGCCGCGCGTGCTCATGAGCAGATAAGGCGCCCGCGCATATTAGGTTCCGCTCATTTTGACCCCATCGCCGGCTGCTCCTGTCTCTTGGACATGGCTCGAGGTAATTTCAAAGTTGGCGACGAGGTCGCCGTCACGGCGACTGTGCGCGGCCGGGTGACGCCCGATCCCATCAAGCGTGACGATCCCCTCTTACGACTACTTCCCGCATTCGGTTGTGTCGATTCGGCTTCGAAGGCTGGATTGGCAGCATATGGAATTGATCGGCCCGATCACGCGCATCGACGGCGACAAGGTGACCGTCAGCCACAAGGCGACCACCAGTCTCCGGCCATGGTGACCGTCGACGCCGAGCACGTGCGCCTGGTCGAAAGGCATATGACGGCGCTGCGGCGAAAAATTGCCTTGTTGACAAAGCCTACGGCTGCCGACCCAACGCAAAAGCCACTGTAACTTTGAAGAGCGAGGTGGGCCCGCACCACTGGCGGAGCGATGCGCGCCCGGCCGAGGGTTACGGCCCTCGACCAGAAGCGAAGGGGGCTCGACGTCGATTGAGAACCAGCCGCCAAGTTTTCAGGTTCCGCTAATGTACAAAAAACCGGCCGGGCTGGGCCGGCGCTAAAGGTGGTGGGCGATCAAGCCGTCAAGCTGATGCTAAACTGCCCGCCACCTTTCGGCAGCGGGCCAGTTCCAAAGGGGAACGTTGAACTGATGTGACAGTGCGAAGTGTTTCCAGGCGACAATGTTCCCCGAGAGGCAGCGTCGCCAGCGCGCGTTTCACTGAAAGTCTTTTTCCATCCACGGATTGGTGTTTATCCGAGGTGTGGTTTTTCCGGCGTTGCACCGGCCGGCAATTTGGCCGTTCCAGTCGAACTGCAGTCCAGCTCTGGCACCGGCTTCTTGGCGGAGTGCTTGGTAGAGCACAGGTCCGCAGCGTCACTCACCACCACCTTCTTCTCCTTGGCAAAAGCGATACCATTCCCAGCGATCACGATCGCGGGCGTCTTGCCCTTGCCTGCGGTTCGCTGGTGGTTGAAGCGCCCCGGCATCGCATTTGAGACCCAGGACTGGTGCACAAGGATCATGACATTGAATTCCGCTCTATACAGGAACAAGTGCCTTTCCTCTGGATTAGGGGGCGACGCCACAAGGGCGCCGCCCACTAATGGAGACTCACATGAAACGTAAGATTTTGACAGCAACAGCAATCTCTCTCTGTCTCGCCACCGCGGCCTTCGCACAGTCGTCGGGAACATCCAGCGGCACAAACGGAACGTCCGGCTCATCGGCCGGTTCGGGTATGAGTTCTACGTCCGGCTCCGGCCAAAGCGGTATCCCGAGCGGTTGGGACAGCAAGCTCTCCGGCTCATTCTTCAGCGACGCCAATTCGGGAAGACTTCTGTCGCAGGATGAGATCCGCCGGAACTGGTCTTCGCTGAGCTCTGAACAGCAGGCACAGGTTCGCTCCGACTGCTCGAGAATGACGGCCAGTAACGGCACTGGCTCTGGCACAACGACCGGCACATCAGGCAGCTCGGGTTCGACCGGCAGTAACAGCACGGCTAGGAACAGCACTGGTTCGGGTACAACCACCGGCACGTCGGGATCCTCGGGTTCGACCGGCAGCAACACCACGGCTAGCAACAGTATCGGCTCGGGTACGACCACCGGCACGTCGGGATCCTCGGACACAGCTGGTGATAAGACTGCCAGCACCAACACGGGTTCGGGCGCAAACTCGGCTGCTCAAATGGCCTCGATGCAGCAACTCTGCACCCAAGTCCAAGGGATGTGACTGAATGCGGGCTCCGGGCCGGCTTGGCCGGAATAGAAGAGGCCTTGAAGGCCCGGACATCGCTCGTTTGGCAGCCGTTTCGCGCTACAGTCGGCCGGTGGCGGGCTCAGGATTTCAGCCGCAGCAGTTCCAAACGATGCGTCGAGAGCATGGCGTCGCGGTCGCAAGGTCCCTCGCCCTGCTCCAGTCGGATCAGCATGCGCGTCCGGGTTAATGTCGTCGAGTTGAGGTGCGCGACCCTCGCAGACGCGCCGAGCACCGCCGTTGGTGGCCCTCGCGAGAAGGCAATGACGAGGCTCGTTGACCTTGGCCCACCTAAGCTGCGCCATAGCCGTTTTCACGCCTGCCCGACCTGCGCCCAACAGACCGACAAGAGCGACTTCCCCAGGTGATGTGGCATGAACAGCCGGATGACGAGCCTGGTTCAGCATCGCGCTGGGTGTCGTCGATCTGGTCGGCGCCGAGCGGATTGCCGGTGCCTCGGCATGAGCGGCAAGGAAGATCTGCTCCGTGCTTTTGGGGCGCGGGAAATAAGCAGCGGCATACTCTCACTTTCAGTGGACAAGCAGGCCGGGCTGTGGAGCCGGGTCGCTGGCGAGGGCTGGACATCGCGACATTGTTGACAGCCTATCGGCATGACAGTCCCAAGCGACAATGTGGGCCTCGCGCGTGCCATGGTCGCCGGCATCACATTGCTCGGCATCATCGGTGCGAAGGGCGTGTCCGCGCGCCACGCTCGCAGCGGGAACAGGCCGCGCGACTATGGCGATCGCAGCGGCTTTCCCAGAGGCACTTCCGCAGCCCGCGACTTCGCCCGCTCGCAGCTAGGGGCCGGCGCAGCCTGACAGAGTTGCCGAGATCGCTGGCGAGGTGTGATCGGCGATAGGCCGCGTCGCCAGGCGACCACGCCATGGGTGGTTGGTCTCGACAATCAAGCTTTGGCATCGAAGATAGCCTGGCCGTCTTGGGATCACCGCCGCGCACCGCGCACGGGTTTGTGTGGTGCGTTGAAGGCAGCACGAAAAAGCAGCGATACGGCCTCGGATGGAACCTTCCATGTCTCTGCCTGGCACGTGCCGGCAATCCTTATGCCGAGCCGCGTTCCGGCAGCTCGGTCTCTTCCGCCACCTTTTTTTGCACGTCTCGGCGCGAGCGTTCCGCCTCGTCGGAACTATATTCGTCATCTGTCCGCTCGAGTTCGCGATCGATTGTCTCGCGAGATCCCTCCACCGGATCCTGTTGCGGAGATGTTTTCGGGCCGGTTTCGATCTTGCCTTCGCCCGGCACGGTGCGGTCGGAAGACTTCGACATCTTCGGTTTCCCTTCGTCTGTTGTCCTGCCTTCACATTTGGAATGATTTCGGTTTCCTGCCCCAACAGGATCGTCGATGATCTGTTCCGAGGCAGGTATCCGCCGGATTCCTTTGCTGCCACGCTCCGGTTGCGACGCCCTCCCGAGTCCGGGGGTGAGGTTGGGGACAAAAGGGCAGACCTGGATACGTGTCTTCGCAAGCTGCAGAAAATCTCTGAGCTCCGGGAGACCGATCTGGCGGTCCTGAAAGGCATCCCGATCCAGGAGAAGGAATTCCAGGCCAATCATGACCTTGTCCATGAGGCGACCGGCCCTCGCATTCGTTTGTCCTTATCGACGGCCTGGTCGGCTCCACCAAGCACACCGGCGAGGGTAAGCGGCAGATCACATCATTCTTCGTGACCGGCGACATTCCGAATCTGCACGGACTACATCTTCGGTGATGGACTGCACCTTCTCGACCCTGTTCATCGAGGTCAGGAATGCGGCTAAAAACTGCTAAGGCTCTGCATACGACTGCAGGTGGAAACGATGCGATAGCATCAGATCACCCGCTCGCGTTCGCCATTCACTCACGCGTGACCACCTACTTACAGTGAACGTTCACTCACATTTGCAGAGACAGATCCAAGGTCTGGACGGGGTCCGAAGCGAAATGCCAAGCGCATCCCCTGCATAAACCCGCGACGCCGACGCGGAGCAATGCACCTGGAACAAATTCCCGCAAGCACAGTTCGGGGCGTGCAGCGGTCGACCCGCGCTGCAGGATCGGTCACCCGATCGCCCGCGCCGGCCCCTCCCACGGCGCGGGCTCTTTTGCTGTCAAACCATTGAAGTCACGACATTCGCGCGTTGCGGATATCGTTTGTCGAGCACATCAGGCAACCGCGCCTCGGCAGGTCAGCAGAACCGATGTCATGGGAACAACACAGCACTGTGACGGTTCGGTGGCATGCAAGGTAGAGAATGATGGGCAAAAAACCCAAACAGCACACAGAATCCACGGCGGATCGTGAAAAGGCGATTGAAGCGACCTACTTTGCGCACAACTGCGGCCTCAGCAAGGACGAGGCAGTCAAAATGCTAAGGGAAGACCCAATCAGGATCGATGATGAATCCCAAGAGAGCTCCGGCCGCCGAACTGAAGCGATCCTCGATTGCTCGTCGCAGCCGGCCGCGGCCCATGATCTTCTTCACCTCCGATTGCATTTCAACGACACGCGCATTCTGCGTCTTGAAGCGGCACCCCTTTTCTTCGTTGGCCGAGCATGATCGAGCGCTGGTGCCCGTTGGGACGAGGCTGTTTGCCCACGCGACGAGTCTGTCACCTCGACGACTTCGCGAGGGGGGCGGCGGAGGCCGTGTCTTCCTTGCTGTCGTCGCGCCACCGCATCAGCTTTGACGCGGCGAGGCTCCCGGACCCCCTGCCGGACGTCGCATCGCAAGATCGAAGGCATCGCCGGAGCTCAGCACGTGAACCCTCAGATCATGTTGTCGAAAACAGCCAGCGGGTGATGCCCCGCGGCTTGTGGTCGTCGCGGCTGCTCGGAGCCGCCGCCGAATATTCACTCATGAATGTTCTCCGCTTCAGCCATCCCCCAACAGGGCATCCGAACCATGATGTAAGTTGATTGTTCCTCCCCAGAACGCCCGACGCGAGGGAACATACGGCAGAAGCCAAGGTTCGGGTCGGGCGCGGCGTGCCCGCGGTTGAAGGGTCGACATCCATGCTGGCAATCATTGCTGGGACTTTGGTTCTGACGACAGTGGTCGGCGGGCTGATTACCGCCTTCTG
>NZ_JARIXW010000021.1:0-14172 GCF_029269325.1 Mesorhizobium sp. XAP4
GACCACGCGTTTCAAAGATCGTGAACTACATCTCGTCGTTGTGCTCGACGCACTCCCGACAGAGCGCAACCTCATGGGCGCGGCATGCAGGATTAACCGAGCCCAGCCGGTCATGAGTGCGGCCGGCGCTCGGCTGCTCGATTATTTGCGCGATAAGCTCGCGACCATGTCCGCGGAGGTATTCAAACTTAACGCTGCGTCCGGGAGCTCTTGCCCTCCAGTTCGCGACGCTCTCCCGCCCATCCAGTGCTCGTTTATTTCGTCGGATAGTTTGACCCGGCTCTACCGAATCGCCGCTTCAGGATCATTCTTTCCGATTTCGTCACGCTCGTATTTCTGCCGCGTCCTACACCGATTGGGCGCGAACAAAACTGAGCGCCTTGGAACCCGAACCCGTGCGTCGTGACCGGGAGCTTCCGGGGCGAACTCATCCGCTCGGGGGCATCGCATCACCGGACGGCGACAGGCACGGTCGACCGGCATCTCGGCATCGGCTGGGAATTCGTCCATGGTCTGCATTGGCGACGACGCTTCCTGAGGCCACGTAGCCCTTATGCCAAGCTGGGCGCCCGGGTCGAGCGCGTAATGACGACAATTGCTTCGCTACAGATCAAACGCTTTCCGCGCCACCTGCAAAGTCTTCACCCGGCCGTACAGCGCCCAAGACCACTGATGTGATCGACAAGAGCCTTTTTGATAAATCTGCGCTATTCTCCTGTCGCGCACGGACGACCGCGTGGCGAAGAGCAGGGTCCGAGATGAGAGCCCTGCCGCGCAGCTTCTATCGTCGCGCCTCGTTTGCGGCATCCGTGCCTACCCTCTTCGGACCTCGTGGGTTCCAACCGGCAACGAGGCGTGCATAGGCGCCCTCGGCCTGCTCCACCCAGCGGCGCTCTTCTTCCCGGTGGCTCTTTATGTTGTAGGCGTGCGCTCCCTTTTGGCCGCGCACAGCCTTGCTCCCGGCCTTGAGTTCCACATCGCGCAAGCTTCTTGGCATGCAGGGAGGGTCGAGCCTACGCGTAACTCTCGCCCTTCTCAACAGATGACAGATCACGACAGAGAGTTTGCGTGCGGTTGCCACGGCCGCGACATGCTGTCCGCGCCGGGCTCGCACGCCGCAGGGAGAAGGCTCGCAACGGTCCGGGAGCACGAGCGGCCGCCCAGGCCGCCTCGACGAGCATGCCGCGCGCATGACCACGGCCCTGCTTGGTGATCCGCCCATGGTAGGCCGGACCTGGCCGGACTGCTGGACGCTTGGGTTCAACCCGAGATAGGTCACGAGCTTCTGCGGATCGTCGAAGCGCGACACGTCGCCGATCGCCGCCCTTCATCGCCAGCGCGACGGTGATGTCGACGCCGGGAATGGTCATCAGCCGCTTCACGCCTTCATCCTCGAGAGCCGAGCGGACAAGATCGCGTTCGATGACCTGGAGGTCTTCGCCCAATCGGTCGAACTCGCGCAGATGCCCATCGATCGCGAGGCGCTCGTCCTGCGGTACGACCTGCTCGATTACCAGGTCCGACCCTTGGCGCCGCACAGGTCGGCATGCGGGCAGGACGGATCAGGTGGCTATGAAGGATCGACTGGATGACGCTCTTCAATCGAGATCTCTGTCGGACAATCTGATTGCGCCGTGTCACCTGTCGACGCAGAGCCTGCGTCGGCTCGTCCGCAATCCAGACTTCTGGCAAGAAGCCGCTGGCATAGAGCTGCGCAAGAACGTCGGCGTCGATCGTCGTTTTGATCTTGGCATAGGCAACGATAAACACCTGTTTCGGCTTGGCGATCCCCACCTTCTTCACATGCGGCGCAACCACAGCTGCAGCGGACGTCGCGCTGCCGGTGGCCTCGATCACCCCGATATCGTTCGGCGACAGCTTCGCGGCGAACGCGGCCAGCAGATCGCGCCGCATGTCGACGCGGCCGAGTCGCCTGAGCCTGCCCTCCTCCCATGCCACTGCTTCGGCGAAGGCGCGGTGAATATCCAGTCCGATGATAAGCATGCCCGTTCCTCCTTCTTGGCTCGGTCAAAGACGGGAGCTGGCGGGCAACACGACATCTACTGATCCGCGCTCGCAGCGCATCCGGGAAAGTCGCCAGGGGCGGCCATGTAACGAGCTCGGGCTCTCAGCCCACGGTCTATTGACGGCCTGCCTGCACCTTTGTGCTCCCGGTGCCCCACGTCCCGGATGGGCTCACCATAAGGGCGTTCCAAAACAAGAACAGCAGGACGAGAAGACACCACAGATCACATACCGGATAGCGGCAAGGCCAAGCGCTTCGTTCAGATAGGCTTGCGCCAATGGGCTTAGGCCGAGCCTACAACAGCTCTCAAAAACGCTGCCGGACTGCTGCATTGGCTCGCCGATACAATTGGCACAGGCCTCACGGCAGCTTAGGATCAAACCGCCCATCAGTCGCCTCGGACTGGAAAGGTGCACCCTATTAGATTCCACGCCCAGCTAGGTCGGGGCCGCCGAAGACGCTGGTTGATAGCCCGGCGCCATCGGCCCGGCGTTTCAAACTGCCAATCTCTGACCTGCACAGTACGAACGATTGCTCGCTTCTGCAGATCACGCGGCTCATATGTCGGACCTTAACGTCATCCATCATAAACTTTTTGCGACAAAAGATTGCAAGAATGCTAAATTGTTAAAGTCGTTTGTTTCGGTTAAAGGCATCCATCCCATGGATGGCTGATGACATGCGTTTCAAAGGACTTGATCTAAATCTCCTCGTTGTGCTCGACGCACTCCTGACGGAGCGTAATCTCTCGGCGGCGGCACGCAGGATCAACCTGAGTCAGCCCGCCATGAGTGCGGCCGTCGCCCGACTGCGCGATTATTTCCGCGATGAACTGTTTACGATAAGAGGTCGCGAACGATTTCTAACCCCGCGTGCGGCAGCATTTGCCCCCGCAGTTCGCGACGCTCTCCAGCACATCCAGTGCTCGATTATTTCTTCGGATCCGTTTGACCCAGCTCGAGCCGATCGCCTCTTCAGGATCATTCTTTCCGATTTCGTCACGCTCGTGTTTTTCGAAAAGCTTGTGGAGCGTATTTCACGGGAAGCCCCCGCCGTCAGCTTCGAACTGCTGCCTGTCGACGATAGCCCCGATGAGCTTCTCCGGCGCGGTGACGTCGATTTTCTAATTCTACCGGATATGTTCACGTCGAGTGTGCATTCAAGCATTGCGCTGTTTGACGAGAAGCTCGTGTGCGTAGGCTGTCCCACAAACAAGCAGCTGCCACAGCAGCTTACATTCGAGAGATACATGTCGATGAGGCACGTCGCGGTCAGGTTCGGGCGTACGATGAAGCCGTCTATCGAGGAATGGTTTTTGCTTGAGCATGGCCTTAAGAGACGTGTCGAGGTCGCCGTGCAGGGCTTCAGCATGATTCCACCTATGGTGTCCGGCACAGCTCGTATAGCGACCATGCCCTTACGGCTGGTCAGGCATTTCGAAAAAACGTTCCCCCTGCGGGTTATCGAACTTCCGCTGCCATTTCCCACATTCACCGAGACCCTCCAATGGCCGGCCCTCCACAATAGCGATCCGGCAAGCATCTGGATGCGGGAGATAATGATACAGGAGGCATCTCGGATGGCTGCCCCGCTGTGAACCCTCGGAAAATTCAGGCGCACCTATAGTCACTACTCCTGTCACCATCTACTTTGACGACAATAGCCCTCGCCGGATAAAGTCGATGCTGGCGGCAAGTGCGCCTGCGAGATCGTCCAGAGAATGGACTTCCTCGATCAGCTCGAACGAGAAAGGTCCCGCGTAGCCGCCATCCAGCAGCGCCTGAATCTGGCTGCCATTGTCGGAACCTGCAAGAAAGCGATCGGGGTAAATCCAGAAGGTCGGGTCGTTTACGCTTGAAATGTGCACCAGGCCGGTAAGCTCGCAGAACAGG
Organism: Mesorhizobium sp. XAP4; assembly: GCF_029269325.1. NCBI lineage: Bacteria > Pseudomonadati > Pseudomonadota > Alphaproteobacteria > Hyphomicrobiales > Phyllobacteriaceae > Mesorhizobium > Mesorhizobium sp. XAP4. The sequence goes on from NZ_JARIXW010000021.1 coordinate 3,919, forward strand.
CATGTCTCCCCGGCCAGGGTGTGGTGGAACGTGTCGTGCACGAGGCGAAAGACGGACTGGCCATCAACCGCGGCAACGGCCTCGGCCGCTTCCTTCTTTGATCGAAGCGAGCAGGTTCGGAAACCCAGCGGCTCGATGAGACCGATCAGACCCCGCGACTGGAGGATTGGCTTGATCTCGTTTAGAGCGAAACGAAGATTGTCCTGGCGCTCGCTATTGGTGGGCCACGAGCTGCGGTTGGCCGGCACCAACACGAGCGTCTCTGCCCCGCACGCCGTCGCATAATCGGCGAGGTTGCTTGCCTCGGCCTGACGCGTTGGAGTCCAGTCGTTGAACCGCTGCAAGGCGTTGACAGAGATGATCGTGACGCCCGCTTCGGTAGCGGCAAACCGAACGTCCGCAGCCGGAATGCCGCGTGCGACAGGATTGCTGAAATGAGGGTAACGGATTTGGACGTCGGTCAGGCCTTGGTCACGGGCAAGCGCGAAAAGCGCACTGACGTCAAGGCGGGGCGCCGCCATGTGATCGAGTGCAAAGCGGGGCGATACCTGGCGCATTGCTTGACTTTCCTTCCATGAAGCGCGGCTGCCATTTCGGCATCCGGCTTCTTTCAAGACGGAACCACGCCGGTTCACAGATCGGACAGAGACGGCCGAGTCAATCGAGCTTTCCTTTCATCGGTGAAAGGAAAATGGGCGCTCATGATAGAAATCCATCAAGGTCAAATATTTTCCGGAAGATAAATGTCGAACGGCAGAAATGTCTGCCCCGGGCTCTCCGCGACGCCGGCTTTGATGGCCCGCTCCATTGCCATTATCAGCTCCTGGCAAAGTCGGCGCATTGGCGTGCCGACCGCCATCGTCAAGATGTCATCCGCAAGCGCCCCACGTGACTGCGGCGTCATTTCACTCACGATCGCGACGAGATCCTGACCGCTCCCCTCTTCTCGGAGCGCGGAAATTGCTCCCTCTATACCCCCGCCGGCCATATAGAAGCCGACGAGCTCTGGTTCCCGCTGCATAAGATCCAGCAATTTTTCGTAAGTGAGCTGCCGTTCATCAAGGTTCACGAGCGGATCAAGCACCTCGAATTTGGGCGCGTTCTCACGAAAATAGGCACGAAAGGCCGTTTCCCGCGTCGCATGCGCCTGGAAGCGATGGCTTCCGACAAACACCGCCACCTTGCCGGGCCGTTTTGCGGCCTTGGAAAACACCCAAGCGGCAGTCCGTCCGACCTTGCTGTTGTTGAGGCCGATGTAGCCCTCGCGCACGCCATCGGCGAAGTCGGATAACAGCGAAAATACCGGGATACCTTTCGCCTTGAGCTCCTCGACTGATGCTGTGATTTTCGGGTGATCGGCCGCCACCATGGCGATCGCCTGGCAGCGGCTTCCAAGGTCCTTAAGAAGCGGGAGCAGGTCACGCGGCAAATGTGACTGCGCGAACTCGATGATCGGAAGGCCGTGGAAGGATTTAGCCATACTGACCGACTCTTCAATATTGCGAGCGAAATCTTGGTAAAAATCGTGGGCAGGTTTTCTCAAGATGAAGCCCAGCTTGTAGTGCGGCAGGTGCTGCTGCAAGCGCTGTTTGATGAGACCGGCAGCATGATAGCCGATCGCGTGCGCGGCCGCATGGACCCGCTGGGCGGTCTCCTCTCGCACCGGAAGGCGGACGTTCAGAACCCGATCGACTGTTGCTACGCTGACTCCGGCTTCGCGGGCGAGATCGGCAATTGTGACGCGCTTTCCCCTAGCGATTCTGATCGGCCGGTCCTCCGTCATCCGGTGCGATCCCGCGACGGCTTGGGGCGGCAAGCTGAAATAGTTACCACACCCCACGGTTGATAACGCATTCGACGAACAGCGCTCCATGCGGACCCAGATGAGTTTCCGTGAACCGTTCGTTTGCTTAGGGGCTTCATGGTGTTGTATTACTCTCCGCGTTAGTACACTATTTCCAGCGCTCTTTGGAGGCCGGCAATTCGACTGCTGTGAAGGCCGTGACTTACACGTCGCGCTATTGCTTGCTTGCGGGGAGCCCGTTTGATGTAACCCTAACCGCGGAAAGCGGCTTCCATCCGGGACTGGTCCAATTCGCCTTCCCAGCGAGCGACAACGAGCGATGCCACCGCATTACCGACTAAATTCGTCAGCGCGCGGCATTCCGACATGAAGCGGTCCACGCCAAGAATTAGAGCCATTCCGGCAACGGGAACACTCGGCACGACAGACAGAGTAGCGGCCAATGTGATGAAGCCGGCGCCGGTGACGCCTGCCGCACCCTTCGAGGAAAGCATCGCAATTAGCAGCAGGAGGATCTGATCGGCAATTGACAAATCTGTGTTCGTCGCCTGCGCGATGAAGAGGGCGGCGATCGTCATGTAGATATTGGTGCCGTCCAGATTGAATGAGTATCCAGTAGGGATGACGAGACTTACGACCGAACGCGCGGCGCCGGCCTTCTCCATCTTCTCCATGAGCGAGGGCAGCGCGGCCTCCGAGGAGGACGTTGCCAGGACAAGCAGCAGCTCGTCCTTGATGTAGCGGACAAGAGAAAAGATCGAGAAGCCGTTGCAGCGGCAGACCACGCCGAGAACCCCGAACACGAAGAGGAAGGCGGTCAGATAGAACGTCGCGACCAGTATCGCGAGGTTGGCCACCGAACCGATTCCGTATTTGCCGATCGTAAAGGCCATAGCGCCGAAGGCGCCGATGGGTGCAGCCTTCATGAGAATGCCGACGAGCTTAAAAATGGGGGCGGTGAGCGCCTGGAGAAAGGTAACGACCGGCCTGCTCGTCTCTCCGGTCATCGCCAGAGCAATGCCGAACAAGACCGAGAAGAACAAGACTTGCAGGATGTCGCCTTCCGCGAAGGCACTGGCAATCGTTGACGGGATGATGTTCATCAGGAAGCTGGTCACGGACTGCTCGTGAGCCGTGGCCACATAGCCCTTAACGGCTTCGACATCGAGCGAGGCCGGATCGATGTTGAGGCCGGCGCCAGGCTGAACGATATTCGCGACAATCAGCCCGACAACGAGTGCAAGCGTCGAGAAGGTAAGGAAATAAACCATCGCCTTGGCGGCAACTCGGCCGACCTTCTGCAGATCGCTCATGCCGGCAATGCCGGTCGCAATTGTCAGGAAGATGACAGGTGCGATAATCATCTTGATGACTTTGATGAAGGCATCGCCGAGCGGCTTCAGGCTTTGGCCGGTTTCCGGATAGAGGTAGCCAATTGCGGCTCCAAGGACCATGGCGGCAAGTACCTGCACGTAGGTCCGGGCAAAATGGCGCTTGCGGGGCGCTGCGATCGCGCGGGGGACTCTTGGAACCAACATCGTTTCTCTCTCCCTGACCGGATCGGGGTGGGGGCTCCTCCTTCTCCCATGCTGCGCTCCGGTCGAGCGCTGCTGTCATCTCGGAGCAAGCGCCGTGCCAACTGGACGCCTGTCCCGTCCAGCGAGATTGGTGCAGTTGCGCACTGGAACCCTCCACCTTGCCGGAATTCTGCACTCGAGGCTCGCCAAAGATCGCGTCTGAGGAAGTGCTTCATCAGAGAGGGAATTGACCAGGTCGCCTTGCGCCCGTGCCCTTTGATGTTCGCCGCAGATCGACTGCCGGTTGCCTTGGTGACTTTGGTTTGTCAGTTTTGGAACGGAATGCGCGCAAACTGCAGGATATCCTACACGCCCATCAGAGCACGCGGTACAAGCGATTAAGCGTAGGAGCGCATTGAATCTCCGAGGTCAAAAAATCTTGAATAAGGTCCGCGTGCGAAGTGAATCCGCAACTCGTCAAAGTTCTCCACCGTTTGATCAAGCGGTCGCGTTTCCTGGCGCTGCAAGATGGCGTTATCTGATGGCTCAAGCGCTGGAACGCCCAGGAAATCCCAAACCGCTCCCAAGCATTGGGCAGGTTCGTGAAGTAGGCTCTCGTATTCCATTACAAGCAGGTTGGTCGACGTGAAGGAGTCCATAACGCGAGCGTGAAAGTCGTCGGCGGCTTTGAAATAAGCCTCACAGTCGGCGATTGACAACCTGACGCTCGGTGGCCGAGCGGTATCGTTGTCCGAGCTGAACTTCAGCCACTGACCGCTTTCCCTGGCCTGCACAAAGGATCGGAGCGATTCCAATACGTTTCGGCGAACAACGAGGATGACCTTGAGTGCTGGCCAACGAGCTAATTCCGCAAAGAATGCTGGACGCTCGCGAAACTGAGGTTCATTGATCTTGCAGCCAAGATGCGTCACATTCTTGTAGTCGCGCATAGGGCAGCGCACATAGGCAAGCTCAAGAAGCTCGCGATCCGTGCCTAGCAGGCGATCCGTGCTGGGCCAATTGGGATCATATTCGTTTAGCAACTCACCGTTACTCAGAACGGTCGGATGCTCGTTTAGCAATTCTTCTAAATAGTGTGTTCCGGTCCTTGGCATAGCAAGGATCACAAAAGGCTCAGGAGTTGGTTCGTTGTGGGTCATTGCATGTGTATCCAACTAAATAATGGCCGCGACGGTCTGGGGACGCGCACAAGAAGCTTGGCTGCTATCGCTTGAACGCTCCGGGTGGGTCCGCGCGCCTCACCACCCAGCCTGTACTCCGAGGTGTGGTCGCGAAGATGGGCGCGTGCCTGCAGCGGCTGGGTGGCGCCCGGCTTCGGCGTTGTTGTACCACTCGCGATTCCTGGCACACGCATGCCTCCGGGCCGCTGGGGGCAGTTTGCAATCCGGCATTGCGGACCTCCTTCTCGTTGATGGGCGTAGGTAAGCGTCAACGCATTAGTCGTCGATGAAACAGTCCAGCCGACAGAAAAAAAGGCAATACAGCGAACATGCAAAGTGCGCCTATATGCAGCCCTACATTGTCGCCCAGGCGGCCGAGCATCACCGGACGGATTAGATCGATAGAATTCGCCAGCGGCGAGAAGGCCGCAATCTGCTGAAACACTCCTGGCAATTGGCCGACTGGAAAAACCGCGCCCGAAAGGAACAGCATGGGTGTGATGACAAGCGTCTGATAGAAAATAAAATAGTGATAACTGGGCGCGAGCGCGATGACGAGCATGGCCAGGCTCGCAAAGGCGAACCCGGTGAGAGCGATGACCGGCAGCACGTAGAGAACCGACGTCCACGCGGCATAACCTAGCGCGGCGGCAACAATCGCAATTGTCGTACCGGCCAGAAAGGCCTTTGTGGCTGCCCAGGTCAATTCACCGAGAACGATGTCGCCGAGGGTAAGTTGTGTGTGCAGGATTGCTTCCCAAGTGCCCTGATCGCGCATTCGACCGAAAACCGCGTAAATTGTTTCGAAGGTTGATGCTGTCATCGCGCTCGTCGCAACCATGCCGGCTGCCAGAAAGGCGATGTAGGATGCACCTTCGATGCGGCCTACCAACAGTCCAAGGCCAGTGCCGAGCCCGAAAAGGTAAATCATCGGATCAGCAAGGGTGCCGAGCATTGAAGCAAATGCCACCTTCTTCCATGCCAGATGATTGCGGCGCCACACCGCGATCCAGTTCCAGGCGTTGGCGGGTAGAGCGGCCGCAAAACGTTCACCCATTGCTCACTTCTCCATCTCACGTCCGGTTAACCTCAAGAAAACGTCCTCCAGACTGGGTGGACGCTCTAGAATACGCAGACCCGCTCGACCGCGAAGCTGGATGCGCACATCCTCCGGCTCAGGCGCATAGCAAAAGAGCGTCTCGCCGCTTACCTCGACACGCTGAACGTACGGTCTGATCAGCGAAATCAGCTCCTGTGGATTGCCGCCGAAGATCTCGATCACGTTGCACCCAATGTACTCGTCGATCAGCGCATGAGGACTGCCCTCGGCGATCTTGCGTCCCCGCTCGAGAACACACAGCCGATCACAAAGCCGCTCAGCCTCTTCCATGAAATGGGTGGTCAAAATGATCGTTTTTCCGCTCGCCAGCAGGAAACGAAGTCGCTCCCAGATCAGATGGCGGGCATGCGGGTCGAGGCCGGTCGTGGGCTCATCCATCACAAGCAACTGGGGGTCGTTGATCAGAGCACGTGCCAGCGTCAGGCGCCGCTTCATCCCGCCGGATAGCAGGCCGACACGTGAATCCGCCTTGCTCTCAAGGCGAGCGAACTCGAGGAGCCGTGGGATGACGGCGTTGATCTCTCTTGTACTCATGCCGAAGTAGCGCCCGAACACCAACAGGTTCTCGCGTACCGTAAATTCCAGGTCGAGATTGTCGAACTGCGGGACCACGCCTATGCCCTTGCGGGCCAAGCGGCTGCGTGCCGGCACTGGTAGACCGAGGACTGTTATATCACCCGCGTCAGGCCGGGTCATACCGAGGAGCATACGCGCAATCGTGCTCTTGCCTGCGCCGTTCGGCCCCAGCAGACCGAAGCACTCTCCCGATGCAACGGTGAAGGACAGCCCGTCCACAACGAGCTTGTTTCCGAATAATTTGGTTACGCCGGTAAGGTCGATTGCTACATTGGACATGCGTCTATCTCAAGCGGAATGAGTCCGATTGGCCACCGGCAGCTTACTTGCGAATTCTGGTTCAGAGCAGGCCACCGCCTTGAGATGGCACCTTTGGAAAGTCGCGGCCGGAGCGACGCGTGTATCGCTTCCGCCAAAGAATAACGTCAAGATGCCACGTGTCGCTTCCAGATAGTTCCCGTTCTGACCATAGGTAACTCGAAAGCTTCACCCCGTGTCGACTGACACAACTTACTCGGTCACTCGGCGCTGCAAGGCCGTCAGACTTCACCAGCTGTGAGCGAAAGATCTGCAGTATGAAGTGACTCCGCAATTCCAGAATTGCCCGCAGCATTTGCTCCGGCAAGCGGCATCGCGCTTGTGATTTCCTTTGTGCTCCTGTTGGGCAGGGGAACACTTTTACGCGACAGCCAATCGCTATTGCTCAATGTACACAGGGCGTAAGCCTTCAAGGGGATCAACAGGAATATCCTGATTAACGCGTGCATTGAATAGCCGATGAATCGAAGCTGCCGAGTGCGGAAAGATAACACCGTAGATCTGATTATGGTCATCGTGACAATAGCCAGCACCGTCCACCAATTTACTGTATGTGAAAATAGTAGCTCACCGAGCGCCGTTACTACCGCGATGCCGAGCAACAATGGGCCGAGATTCTCTCCCATCACATCCAAAGTTAGATAGCGATCCAGGCCACGCAGTAGACCTCGCGCAAGCATCGTGTCCCGGAAGGTGCTTCGTGCCCAGCGGAGTTGTTGGCGCAAATAAGGTCCCATCTTGTCCGGAACGACTGTCGCCGCGACGGCACCTGGAACGTACTCGGTTCGAAAGCCTGCTTTCAGCATGAGGATCGTAAGATGACGGTCTTCACCGAAGTCGCTTGGTTTCCCCCTGAACAGCTGCGTCTCGTATTGATCCAGCAGAGAAAGGAGACAAGACCGGCGGTACATTGCACATGGGCCGCAGCAGCACATGACCGCACCAAAGCGACCTTGCGCCGCGCGCTCCTCATTGCAAGCCAGCCAGTATTCCATATCGATCAATCGGGTCAACCAAGTGTCGCTGCGGTTGTATGCCGTCAGCTGGCCCATGGCCGCTCCGACCATGGAATCCCGCATTTTTACTGCAAGCTTTGTGATGACGTCGGACGCAAGTGTCGTGTCAGAGTCGACGCTGAGCACGAAATCTCCAGATGAGCGGCGGATGGCGGCGATCTGCGCCTTGCGTTTGCCAACATTCTCGCGGAGCAGAATGAAATTGAATCTCGGGTCGCCCTCGTAGGCGTGATGTACCGGGATGACGGCATTACGATTTCCAGAACCGTCGTCAACCAGATAGACCTGAAATGTTCCGGCGTAATCTTGATTTGCAATGGAAGCTAAACACGCCGCGAGTGTGCGCGGGTCCTCATTGTAGCAGGGGATAATGACATCCACGCTCGGCCAACGGTCGGATCCGAACAAGCTTTCCGACGGCGGCGTAACATTTTCCGGTTGGGAGTAGACCGCTTGCATGCCTCTGTAAACAGTCGAGAGCACCGCATAAGACGAAACGGCAACAGTACTGGCTGTGGTGAGAAGGTCCATAGGATCTCTGTTTGTTCAGGGGTGTTGAGGAAGTGATCGGATTACAAATCCGCGGCCGTGCAATTCTGGAATTAGGCGTGACAACGCTGTCACCGTCTGGTCGCGCAGACTGGCTTGATTGCCTGGTTGCAATTCGTCGGGAGCGCACCCGTCGTGCAACAGCACGATTGCGCCCGGCCGGATATCGGCGAGCACTCTGTCGACGATGGCGTCAACGCCGGGGCGAGACCAGTCGCGTGGATCAATGGACCAATGGACGGGCGCCAATGCCGCACCCGCTGATGCAGCGATTACTTCTTCGGTCCAGATGCCATACGGTGCACGAAAGTACCGAACCATGGCCTGCGGGCAAGCCATCCCTATGACTCTGTTTGCCTCAACTATCTGGCAGTCGACTTCGACGGACCCGCATTTGGCCAGGTCCGGATGAGTCATCGTGTGGTTGGCTATACCGTGCCCGTCTGTAATAATTCGGCGAACGAGTTCCGGCTCGTCGGCCGCGTAGGCCCCAACAACGAAGAAGGTCGCCGTCACCTGATGTTGCGCCAGCACATTGAGTATCTGCGGTGTGAAAAATGAATTGGGACCATCGTCAAACGTCAGATAGACGCTGCGCTCTGCAGTGCCATCGGCATTGTCACTCTGCCCTTCGCATATGTAGTCCAGAGGCTTCATAGTTCCGGACCGTTCCGGTCGATCAGGGTACCGGACGGCCACTCGTCCATCGAGCGTCCGATCGGCGAAACCAACACGAGTACGTCTTCCAGGCGCGTGGGCGGCAGGTCGGGATGCACATCTGGACGGGTCGATCGTACGCGAACGCCCGACACAATGTTCGCGAGGCCGGCTCTGCAGAATCTTTCGACATGGTTTCGCAGCGCGTGCCGAACCGTGCCGAAAGCGAATGGAACACCCAACTGATGGAGCACTGGGTACGCCACGCGCATCGAAAAACCGATTCCGAGCCCTTCAAGATCCGGACGAACCGCGTACAGGCCCAATTCAGCGACGATCAAGTCGACCTCGCCAACTTTGATGAAGCGCCGCAGCATGCCGATGTGAGCCGCTACCCCATGCGCGTCGTAGCCGATTGCGCGGAATTCCGGCCTCGCGCCGGCCCAACTGCGGCCGCCTTCGAATGGCTCCGCGTTGAAGGCGCCAGTCCGTCCATAGGTCTTTCGAAAAAAGTCGGAGAGTTCGACATGGTCGGCCAGTTGCAGCTCATTTTCCCAGCACAACTTCCAATCGACATTCGGGCGCATGGAAGACCTCACCTTGGAGCTGTCTGGTTGAGATAAATGTCCAAGCATTGGTTAAATAATTGGCATCGCACCAACGGGGCGTAACTTGTGGAGACCGCCGAAAGACCAAGCCGTAATGCAGATGCGACTGACTTTGTGCGCCCCGCACACCAGATGATGCTCCTCGGATCCAACGCAACCATGGGAACTACCTATCTTTCCAACTTGAAGCGCCTCTATGGGACCTGCAGCAAAAACGGTAAAATCCTTTGTTTAGATGAAAGGTATCCACGCTTTGGATAACTGGGCGAATGCGTTCCATATGGCTGGTCAATTATCGTCGTCACGCTCGAGGCACTTCTGACGAAGCGCAAAGCTCACGCCCGCGGCACGCGCGGCCGTTGCCGGGCCGCGCGATTATCTCCGTAAGAGCCGAGCGGAGCTCAGACACGACGATTGATCAGAATCTGATTCGCGGGTTCAGTATCTCTTTCGTGTATCCAGCTCTGGGCTGTCCTTTGGCGGGAGTTAGGTTCGCCCAGGTTCTGAGCCTGGGGCGTCGGCCCGTTCGCCGCACAGGCTCCTTCGCACACCGTCGAGGCCGAGAAAGAGGGGGCCACACAGCTCCCCCTGTACTTTCCACCACCCGACACCAGCGCTCACCCAGGGCGCCGGCCTTGCTCACCTCAACGGATAGCGCACTCGCGCCGCTTCACGATTAAAAGAATTCTACAAGCAGATGCCTGTTTGATCGTGAGACGTCCGCTGCCAATTCCCGCATCGCAGAGGCAGCCAATAGCGCTCGCTTCACATAGTGGTCCGGCAAGCAGCTAGATACGACAGGTGACCTCAAATGAGGCGTCTTGCATGGCTTCTACACCTGCCTGAATGCCAGAACTGCGTTCGTACCGCCCATGGCGAAGGCGTTGCTCATGGCGACGCGCACCTTG
>NZ_JARIXW010000022.1:0-10661 GCF_029269325.1 Mesorhizobium sp. XAP4
CGGTCGAGCCGGTTGCTCCGGTCGATCCGGTCGAACCTGTTGCCCCAGTAGAGCCGGTCGAACCTGTCGATCCGGTCGAGCCAGTTGCTCCGGTATTACCGGTTGCACCTGTGGCGCCGGTCGAGCCTGTTGCTCCAGTCGAGCCGGTCGAACCTGTTGCCCCAGTAGAGCCGGTCGAACCTGTTGCCCCAGTAGAGCCGGTCGAACCTGTCGATCCTGTCGAGCCAGTTGCTCCGGTATTACCGGTTGCACCTGTGGCGCCGGTCGAGCCGGTTGCTCCGGTCGAACCTGTCGAACCGGTCGAACCGGTCGCACCAGTAGAGCCTGTTGCTCCAGTCGAGCCGGTCGCACCAGTAGAGCCTGTTGCTCCAGTCGAGCCTGTTGCTCCGGTCGAACCAGTAGAGCCTGTTGCTCCGGTATCACCGGTCGAGCCAGTCGCTCCTGTATCGCCCGTCGCACCTGTGGCTCCGGTATCGCCTGTGGCTCCCGTTGAGCCCGTGGCACCGGTATCGCCCGTAGCACCCGTTGCTCCGGTATCGCCTGTTGGTCCGGTATCCCCGGTCGAACCTGTTGCACCAGTATCGCCAGTCGCGCCTGTGGCGCCGGTCGCACCAGTAGCCCCGGTTGCGCCCGTAGCGCCGGTTGCGCCCGTAGCGCCGGTCGCACCAGCGGCCCCTGTCGCACCCGCGGTGCCAGTGCTCGCGAGGGTTAATAGGCCACCATTAAAGTGGTCGCCATCGTTGCCCGCGGCGCCTGGGTTGTTGATTGGCGTGGTAGCGAAAAGATAACCCGGTTGGTTGCCCGCCGTGACGGGGTCAGCGTCGGCGACAAAAGTAAGTGTGCCGTATAGGCGGAAGCCAGAGTCATAGATGAGATAAGTATGGCCAATATCTGGAACTGTTACTGTTATCGAGAATTTTGGAGCCACGACATTGGCTGCGGATGGCAACTGAAAGCTACCTACAACCGTATCATCGGTTGTAGCTGGCGTATTAATTGTATCAATCAAGTAGTACGTGTTGATATTGTTACTTGATCCAGTATCTATAGTGCCGGTAAGTGTCAGATCGCCCGCAGCCAGAACCCCCACGTAATCCGCCGCGCCTTCAGAGGTCAGTGGCGGCAGGGGCGAGGACGCGTTCCTGCGTGCGCACAGCTCCCAGGCGCCGCCCAGGTCGGCTGCGCCGACTAGCGTTCTCGATGCGCAGACGTCCGCGCCAACTGCCTCTTCCAGAGCCGCCACGAAGGTCTCGCCCGCCTCCCCCGACGCCGTCTCGCAGCTCCACAGCCGCAGCTCGCCGTCTGTGGCAAGCGCCCGGCCGATTGCGGCAAGATCCTCGGCCTCTTCCTGCAATGTAGCTGATGACCACTCCCCTGCTGTGAAGCCGACACGCCCAGACCCACCATGTGCAATGACGTGCACCGCTTCGAGCCCTGCGTGCCCCGCGAGCGCGGCAGCGATCTGCCGCGCCGCCGGTCGGCGGCCGTTGAGCACAATCGCTTGAACCTCGGGTCGCACGCTGCCGAGAATTGCCTGGAGGTCGGAAACTGAAGGATCGACAAAAAGAACTTCAGAGGCACGGGCCATGACTGGCTCCTGTTGGCTTCGAACTCAATTCACCGGCAGCCACTCACTGGCCTAGCCGGCAAGTACTGCGACTAAAGAGATTTACCTCCCGGACGGCCCGACGGCGCCGTGGGGACGTTCCACCACTGGCGTCTCGACGCGAAGGAAGTTGGCGACCTGGAAGTTCCCGCCTTCATCAAACGTCCCAATGGCAAGCGAGCCGGCGGTGCTTGGGACTTTGACGGTGAGGGCGACAGCGAGGCTTCGCTTGACGGCTCTGGGAAGAACGACCTGACCGACAATAGCGCTCTTGGCCGTGTCCAGAATGAAATAATTTATATTTTCAATCGTGTCGCCGATCGGCAAAATGCCTCGAACGGTGACTTCCATAGCCGCAAATCCTGCCGTGAAGCTCATCATCTTCTCCTTGGTCGCCGGCGGCCGGGCCGCAGCTTCTCTTGGTCGTACCTTAGATTTCAATCGCTGGTTCAATGGCTGCAGAGCGCGGGCGCCCGGTGAGGCCGGTCGCGCGCATTGCCGCATTGCGGGCAGGTCTAAGAGACGGGTGCGCAAGGCTTGGCAGCCTCTTCGTGCCGCTCGATCGGATGGCGCCCCAGTTGTCTTCGCCCAGGTGAGTGAGGCGTCCAAAGGACACCGAGGAATACCCATCAATCGCTGGGTAATCCGTGCTGTTGGCCGACTGCGGGCAATTCAGGCGTTGTTCTACGCCTAAGCCTGCGTCATGGCCCCATCGCCTCGTACACGGTATCACCCCAACCATGGTCACTCCCGTCACGCGTGTCCCCGATTTCTCGACGACGACTTACGAGGGAACCAACTGCTTGCGGGGGGAACATCAGATTTGGGAAAACGCCGGCCTTGAGTTCAAGGCCGTACAACGTCTTCTCTTGCACGTCACCACACACTCGCCACGCCCTCACGCACGAAGTGACTTGCTCCAGACACTCTCCTGGCTTCGCAGACGCAGCCCAACAGGCCCTCTGCCCGGTTCGCGGGAACCCTCTCAACACAAGACATTAGTAAAATCTAAAATTAGCAACTTGTAAATAACCAAGTTAACAATTTATTAATTGTGGACCATGAGTAACTACTTTCGGTCGACATCAAATGGCGCGCATGGGCCGAACGCATCGAAAAATCCGAGGCTTAAGGGTGCCCTCTGGTTCGCGTCGAACCCTCGATGTCGCGGCGGAATTTGCGCCTCAGCGATTGGGTCGACGGGAAATTCTGTTCTTAACCCTCTGGTCCGGAGCGACCGCAAGACCCTTGCTGCGACGGAAAGCGCTGGCTAAACAATGGACGGGTTGAGGCAGCACTTGGCTGTGAAGGGGCAATCGTTCTTTGCAACAAGGTCATGCAAATGGCCAAAGCGGCGGGGTGATGCATGAGATATAAAGCCGGACAAAGGCGCAGGAATTCCCTTCAACAATTTCCAGCAGCGTGTAACGGACGCCGCTCCGCCAAGGGATTAGCATGAGCACCATCGGCCTGTGCATGATCGTCAAGAACGAGGCAAAGGTCATCTTGCAATGCCTCGCTAGCGCGCTTCCTCTCGTTGACTACGTGCTCGTCATCGACACGGGTTCCGAGGACGGCACGCAGGACATCATCCGTACCTTCCTGACCCTGCACAATGTCAAAGGCACAGTCATCGACGAGCCTTGGCGGGACTTTGCGTACAACCGTACCTTTGCCCTTGACCGCCTGCGTGAAGTCGAGACGGTCGACTACGCCATGATCATCGACGCCGACGACGTCGTGGTCCAAGACGCTGACTTCGATCCGATCGCGTTCAAGTCGAACATGGAACACGATCTCTACGACGTCGAGGTGTCCCATGGGGGCATTTCGTTTTATCGCCCGCAGATTTGCCGCAACCGGCTTCCCTTCTCCTTCAAGGGCGTGCTGCACGAATATCTCGAGGCCCCTCCCGGCCATCTCACACGCGAGACCGCCAAGGGTTTTCGCGTGGCGACGGGGCGTGGCGGAGCACGCAGTCAAAACCCGCGAAAGTACCAGGACGACGCGGCGGTTCTTGAAAACGCGCTTGCTACGGAGACCGACCCGTTCCTTATTTCGCGATACACCTTCTATCTGGCGCAGAGCTATAGGGATTCCGGAGAACGTGAAAAATCGCTGGCAAACTATCTGAAGCGCGCCGAGCTGGGCTTCTGGGACGAGGAAATCTATGTCAGCCTGCTCGAAGCGGGCAATCTCATGGCAGCGCTGGGACGGCCATTCGACGAGGTCGTTGCAATCTTTGAGCGTGCGACGCAGGCCGTTCCCGCCCGCGCTGAAGCTCTTCACGCCGCGAGCCTCTATTGCCGCACCCAGGGCCGGAACGCGGAGGGAGCGGAATTTGCGCGTCGAGGGCTCGACCTTGCACAACCCCCTGGACTTTTCATACAGCCTTGGGTCTACGATTACGGATTGCTCGACGAGTTTGCCGTCAATGCCTACTGGACAGGCGCTTACCGGGATTCACTCGACGCCTGTCTGAAATTGCTCGCCAGCGAAAAATTGCCGGCGGAAATGGCGAAGCGCGTGGTAGCCAACGCGCGTTTCGCCACTGACAAGCTTCCGGTGCATGAACCGTCGAATCTCGGGGCGTTCGGGACAGAGAGCTTGATCGATCAGCACAAGCTTATCCGGCAGCGTTCGCTGCGGTCGCGCCTGAAGGGTTCACCGCGCATCCTGATTGCAATCCTGGCAAAGCAGAAGGAACCGGCACTGCCGCTTTACCTCGAGTGCATCGAGGCGCTCGACTACCCGAAGGCATCGATCGTCCTATACATCAGGACAAACAACAATACCGACAGGACCGAGCATATACTGCGCGAATGGGTAGAGCGCGTGGGTCACCTCTATGCGGCGGTCGAAATCGACGCCTCGGACGTCGTCGATCGTGTTGAGCAGTTTGGCGAGCACGAATGGAATGAGACGCGCTTCAGGGTGCTTGGCCGAATCCGAAACATAAGTCTGCGGAAAACGCTCGAGCACGGCTGCGATTTCTATTTCGTGGCCGACGTCGACAATTTCGTGAGGTCGGCCACGCTGCGAGAACTTGTCGCGCTTGATTTGCCAATCGTCGCTCCTCTGCTTCGCTCTATCTCGCCGGGCCAATATTATTCGAACTTTCATGCCGAGATCGATGCCAACGGGTATTATTTGCAGTGCGATCAGTATGGTTGGGTGCTCAACCGCCACGTGCGCGGCGCCATCGAGGTGCCGCTCGTGCATTGCACATATCTTGTCCGGGCTGACGTGCTGACCGAACTGACATACGAGGACGGCACATCGCGGTACGAGTACGTTGTCTTTGCTGCCAGCGCCAGGAAGGCCGGAATCGTCCAGTATATGGATAACCGACAAGTCTATGGCTACATCACCTTTGGCGATGGCCAATACCATGTGAGTGATGGCATCGAGCGGGCTCGAGCGCTGTTGCATGGTGCGGGCGATACCTCCGCATTCACTGCCGCCACGCCCTCTGTCTCCGGGACGATGCCAGCCCGGCTTGTCGAGCCGACGGGTTCCCCGAAAATTCACCTGATAAACCTCGACCGCAGCATCGAGCGCTGGAGCAGGTACCAAAGTAACAACTGGCATCTATTGAACAATACCGTTCGCGTATCAGCCGTTGACGGCACTTCTCTCGACAGGGAGGCGCTCATCAAGGAAGGTCTGATTACCAGTGATTGTCCGTATCCCCCGGGCACGTTGGGGTGCGCTCTATCTCATATCAGCTTGTGGAAGCTGTCGGTTTCAGAAAACAAGACAATAACTATTTTCGAAGACGATATTCGGTCATCGTTTCGATTCACGGAGGAATCCACCAGTATTATATCTCAAGCACGGGCAGATTGGGATATCATACAGTGGGGCTATATATTTGACCCATCCTTTCTCTGGCTTGACCTTGGTTTCTCAAAAGCCAAAATGGAATTCTACGATCGTCAATATATTAATAGAACTGCCTTGTTCCAGTCCGAGAACTTCTCCAGATTCCTTATCAAGGTAGAGCATTCGTTTGGGCTTCAGGCATACACAATCACACCAAGGGGTGCGCGGATACTTCTGGAAAAGTGTCTGCCGCTCCGCAGCAGACTTATCCCGTTTCCTGGAACTGGCGTCGTCCTTGACGACACGGGCATTGACTGCGCGATGTGTGCGGCATACGGCTCGATGCAAGCTTTTCTTTGCATGCCGCCACTCGTTATTCTAGACGATGAGCAACCTTCAGATCGAGTGGCGACGGATCAGGGGTGAGCCTTGAAGGACTCTACCTCGATCGCTGGCGAACGGTCGTTCTATTCATGGCCTCACGGGTAAGGAAGAATTCCTAACACCTGAATGATTACAGCAAATTTTCGCTTTTCTAGATCAGAAAGAGTTGCAACCTTGTCGCGCCTCTTCGTAAAAAGGGCATCAAACTCGACTGCATCGCCATCGAAGTGCGGTACTTGATTAAGCTGGCGTAGGGCGAAACCGAAATCGCCCAGAATGTCGACTATGTCACCAATCAGCTTTTGTCCTCGATATATCGGAACAACATGCGTTTCCAGCTCGATAGCCAAACAGGATTCCAGAAGGTGGCCGAAACCAAGCAGAACTTCGTATTCAAGACCTTGGACGTCTATTTTTATAACATCCGGTGACGGAACCGCGCTTGCGCGGAACAATTCGTCATATCGAACACATTCGACCTCTTGCATGCTGACAACGTTGAAGACACGGGCTACTGAGTAGTTCTGCAGGATCTCAAAATTTGGCTCTCGCAAAGACGAGCAGTATGATCCGGCAGTAATATACAGCTTTTGGGGGCCAGAAGTGTTTGCCAGCGCCTTTTCCACCACTTGCGCGCCCGGAATTCGATCGAGGGTTTGTCGTATCACCTTCGCTTCCGACGACAAGGGTTCGAACACGACGGGCGTAATATGATCGGCTCGCAGCATCCACTTGAGCTGTAGCCCTCCTTGGCCGCCAACATCGACGAGGGTGATCCGCTCCTCTGCCGGCGTGCGAGACAACTCGGGGTATGCATCAAACGTTTCAACCAGAACGCTCAAGAGTGCAAACTGTTCGAGTCCAGTGCCGGCGTAGACGGGACGACCATTGTCGGAGCAGCCTATTGAGAGAGACCCGTGGCAACTCAAAAAGCTCACATCGATCTCGATCGTGTCATCTGGATGAGCGTTGATCGAAATGGTGTGACTGATACCCCTGTTTATTATGGTGCCGTCGAGTGCAATTTCGGCAACATCCAAAGAACCATAGTGATGGATATAGAAGTTTGTGGTGGTCGTGGGCAAGAATCTGAGGACGCACCTCATCCGAACCATTCGAAACAGAAAAGCTGAATCGTGAAGTCGTAGAAGATGCCAGTCACGGCGGTCACTGTCGCGAACGACCAAAGCTCCGCCAACGATATGAGTCGACATTTCGTGGACGACCTGCCAGCTTGATAAAGCATCGCCAACATACGTTTTGGAAAAGATCACCTCGCCCACCCTCGAGTCCCCTAGCCGCTTCCGAGTAGTTCAACTCTCAAGGGGTCTACGCTTAGACCTCGGCCGATGGCAGAACAAGCTGGACTTCCTATTTTTCTCTTTGCAGGGCAACATGGTCGAGTTTCGAAGTTGCTGCGACGAGATCTCCTAAATTTGCTAGCAGGTTCAGTGGCCGGCAGCCTCACACCAGTGGCGTTGACACCCTCCGGCGGTTGGAGCACAGGCTACGGGGTCATGTCTTCCCCACCTTCCTCAGCTAGCTCGCAACCAAACCTCCTCACCGCCCCCATCGAGCTTGCCGGCGACTGGGGCCACATGCTTGAGGGAGCCGCTGATCAGGTCGTCGAACGCATGCGGCATGCATGCCTCGACGGCGTCCGCCTGCTGTCCGACCGCCAGCCGACGCGCCTGCGTGTCGACGAGCACACTTCCGGCACGCCGGCAATCTGGCTGCATCCGGACGGCAGCAGTATGGCCTGGATCATCGTCGATATCGGCGAGCGTGACTGGTCGAAGCTCGCCTACCAGTTCGGGCACGAACTCGGACATGTGCTGTGCAACAGCTGGCAGCCGGACGCCAAGCCGGCGCCGCCTTGCCAATGGATCGAGGAAACCATGGTGGAGGCTCACTCGCTGCGAGGGCTCGCACGTCTGGCGAAAAGCTGGAAGGAGGCGCCACCCTTCGCAGGCGACAATGCCTTCGGCGATGCCATCGCCCGGTACCGCCAGGACATCATCGATCGTTATGCAGCGCTGGCTGAAAGCCAGGGGCTCACGCGCGACGCCGCTGCGTGGTTCGCCGACCACCGCGGCGAGATCGAAATGCCCGCTCTTAATCCGTTCGCCCAGGCAATGTCGCTGACCATCCTCGCCGAATACGGCCGCGCGCCGGACTGCGTAGAGGCTTTGGGGGCACTCAACCGCTGGCCCGGCCGCACCAGCATGCCGATCGCCGAGTACCTCGGACACTGGGAGACGAGTTGTGTCGAATTGCGCGCTTCGCCCAGATTGCCGATCCGCCTGCGTGATCTGCTGCACGTTCAACAGCGGGCCAAGTGAAGAGCGCTTAGGCCGGTAGGCGACGGACCGGCTTAGCCTGCGCTCGATGACCATGTCCGGTCAAAGACATGTCGGTCGTTTCCTTGCTCGCGGGCTCACACGCACATTGGCGTTATGATATGGCATCTCGGCTCGCGGCGCTTTTCGGCGCCGAGTCCGCCATCGTAAGCTCTGGCAGGACTGGTCAGGCCGCGCGACATGCAACATGGGCCGGAATCGCGACCTAAGCGCGATACCCATCAACTTGTCGAACTCGAATTCATGGCTCGATTCAATCGTGTGCGTGGAATTCGGTTCCAAGCGGTAGTCGACAGATTGAACCGGAAGAGTCTGGCGGCGTTATTGGGTCTGGAATGGCAATCCTTTGGAGGACGAAATGGCCAGTACTGGAACAACCGGTGGACGCAATCAGGACCGCGCGAAGGTTGCTGGCGGGCAGGATAATGAAGTGAAATACGAGGCGGGCAAGACCGGCGCGAGGAGGGCGACGTGAAATCGGTGGGCAACAGCCGCAAGAAGATTGAGGACAAGCTGAAAGAATAAGCCACCGTTCGCGTGCGCAAATGATCCGCTTAGCCACCTTCAATGTGAACGGCGTTAATGGCCGGCTGCCCGTGCTCCTTAGGTGGCTGACGACTACGAAGTACGACATCGTCTGCCTGCAGGAACTGAAAACGTCTGACGAGAAGTTTCCAATTGGGGCGATCCGTGAGACGGGATACCGCGCGATCTGGCATGGCCAGAAATCCTACAACGGCGTCGCTATCCTGGCTCGCGGAGTAGACCCGATCGAGCGCCGACGCGGGCTTCCCGGCGACCCTGACGACAGCCATAGCCGCTATATCGAGGCGGAGATCGGCGGGCTGGTTGTCGGCTGTCTTTACCTGCCAAACGGAAATCCCGCGCCTGGTCCCAAGTTTGACTACAAGCTGCGCTGGTTCGACCGTCTGATGCGCTACGGCCGAGCTCTTCTCCAAGAGGGCGCGCCGACCGTGCTGTGCGGCGACTATAATGTCGTCCCAACTCCGATTGATGCGGTGGCGCCGCGACGATGGATTGGCGATGCGGTTTACTTTCCCGAGAGTCGCCAATCCTATGCCGATATACTTGAGGACGGCTGGACCGATGCGCTCAGGTGCATCCATCCGGACAAGGGTGTCTACACTTATTGGAATCACTCCTATGGGGGCGGTTACGACAGGAGTTCTGGTCTGCGAATGGACCATCTGCTGGTCAGTCCCTCGTTGTCGTCCTGCCTTCGCGATGCCGGGGTGGATATAGAGACGCGAGGATGGGAGAAGCCGAGCGATCATGCGCCGGCATGGATAGAACTTGCTAGCCCGAGTTGAGACTTGAAATGCCGTCCGATTCTGGCTGCTCCAGACTTCGCCCCCTTTGTCTGAAATTTGTAGTCATTCTTCGGACCACGTGGCGTCGCGCATTACTTTTGCCACCGAGCGGGAATATTGTGTTTGGATCTCCATACAATCTGCACGAGCAGGTACTTGGAAACGACAGGATCGAAGGCGTGGGAACTAACCACGTTGCTTCATGCGGGCAAACGCGTCAGTCTGTAGATTCGAGGCTTGTCTCGGCTATGTACGCAATGGACGACCGACCTTTGTTTATGAAATCCAGCATCGACAACCTCCCGCCACCAAAACAGCGCGAGCTGAGAAAGACGGTCAAACTCCTTCTCGAGGAGTTTGAGGATGCCCTCAAGGGCGGGACGGCCGACTGCAAAAGGCGTGGGCGCATCCTCAAGATCATACTTTTGGGTCCTATGCGCGTGGCGACTGGGTCGACGAGCCGCATACCAGGAAGGGCTATCGTTCGGATTTCGATCTGCTGGTGGTGGTGAACAATCGCAAACTGCCGCGGCGGCGTTCGCCCCGTACGGAAAGCGGTACTCCTCCATCGCCTTAGAAATCGGCATGTCGCCGGTTCCCGCGTAGCGGCCGGCAAAGGGGTGTTTCCCCAAAACAGCAACAGGAAGGCCATCAGGCGAAACCTCCGTGGTCTCAACGACCCTGAAAGCTTTCTTGTCGAAAAGGAAGTTGGCCTCACCGGTGTTTTTTGTCGCCCTGCGCGCGAGTGCTGCGGGCCGCCAGTTTTGGCTGAAACCGGTAATGTACGAGCAGCCCTCAGAGCGGCTGGATCACCTCCCATCTGACCGAGCCCCGCTCGGCCGCTTTTTCACAGCGAGGAAGGGACAAGGAAAGGGCACAGAGATGCACCTCCTACTGTGTCAGGACCGTTATCGAGGGGCGCTTGTTGAAGTCGCACTTGCCGGTGACGCTGTAGAAGAAGTCGGCATTTGAAGACGGCGTCGGCACGGTTGTGCCGCCGTCCTCCCGATGGCACGTACATCTGCAGTGAGAGGCCAGCCATCTGGCTGACGTCGATCGACGCGCCGGCGCTGTTGGCTGGGTACATGGTGTTGAGGCAAGTGGTTGAATATTTCTTGGTGCCGCTGGTCTGGAGTATCGCGTCTGCAGTCAGAC
>NZ_JARIXW010000023.1:0-10235 GCF_029269325.1 Mesorhizobium sp. XAP4
TGGCGATCCGCAGAACGAGCGGACGCGGCAGTTCCTCAGTGCCGTGCTGGAAGCGAGGTAGCGAATACGCGGGGCCTCGGAGCACCGCAACGGCGAGAATGGCTTGCTGAGCAACGTGTCTCCCACTACAACCGGGTCTCCGCGAGCTATCTTCAATAAAGGGGAGGATAGGAGCTCCACAGCACTCACCCTCGCCGATATACTGCTCAGCGCAAATTTCGACATCGCGGCAACGCCGCCGGTGACGTAGACATAACTCTCCGGCAGACGTGGGGAGGAGTTCCGGCTCAGGCTGCAAAACATCCAGCGGATCGGCGCCTTCAACTGGGTAAAACAGTCAAAGCCATCTTCAACCGGCCGGGCGAGGCGGCGTCGTCTGCGGCTCGATCAGCAATCGGATTAGGAGAGCGGCGGTGCTGGGATTGAAGTGGTGAATACGATAGCTCGGGTTGCGGTTGCGGCACGAGATCATGAACCCGGGTGGGTGAGCTTCTTCCTCGGTAGGCTTGATACCTCGATCTGGATGACGACCGCGTGGTGAAGCAGGCGATTGAGCAGCGCTGTTGCAACAATGGGATCGCCCAAGACCTCGCCCCGTTCGGCGAATCCGGTTTGAGGTGAAATGATGGCGCGCTATTCATATCGGGCGTTGACAAGCGGGAAGAAACAGATTGCCGCCGCCGCGCGCGACTGCGAGATCGCCGACTTCATGACGACGACCAGCGAGGCCAGTGCCGCGCCCGGATTTGTTCGACCATTTCGGCATCGAGCTGGACGTGCCGATCGAAGCCGAAGCGAGCGGCATGGATGGCGAATACGCTTACGCAGCTGCTCTTCGCGTACGGCCTCAGCGAGCGAGGCGAGGACGTCGCGAGCTTCGAGAAGTAGACGCTCTTTGCGGCTTTCACGGCTTCGATAGGGGGTGTGGTCGCCACGTGGCTCTTGCCAGCCGGGCCGAGAAGAACCTCAGCTCGGCCAGCGCCATGATGCGGTCTTTATCGAGCGATAGCTGGAAGGCGAAGTCGAAGCCAACGAGCGTCTTGATGGCGGTGAGGCGCGCCTTCGTCAAGCGCCAACTTGATGCGCTGCTATCGCGCAGGGTGAGTCGTCGAGCAGCAGATGGTGGGAGACCTCGATTCCGTCGATCTCGCCTTGCTTGATGCGCCGCAGCGCCGCGTCGCGCGCTTCGAGGACCCGTGGCACGCGTAGCCCAACCAGGCTCTTCCTGATGCTGTCGATAGTGGGCGGGCGAATGCGCATGACCGGCTCCCCACAACGCCAGCCGCGTGGCGACGTTCTGGTTAGGTCGTGTGATCACCTTGCGACCTGGTCGCCGAGGCGGCCGACGATGTCGGATTGAGTTTTGCGGTTGCTTGGCGTATTTGCGGACCGTCGTGGATCGCGGCCCGTTCGCCGGCCGATTGCGGTCACCGGCGGACCCTGACAGAGTAGATACAATATCATCAGAAGTTCTCCAAGTTGGAACACCAGCGCCGCTCCCGTCCTGATGGAATCGGCATGGACATCGACACCGCGGTAGAAGCGCCAACCAGGGAATTTTCGCGCCGCGCCGGCGCAGAAAGCGCGACAGCACCGCCGGATCGGCCGTGACCCCGTGGTCGTCCCGAAGACGCGCTCCTAGGTTCGCTTGGCCTGTCAATCGCGCGAACCAAGAACCCCACAGAGGCTGAAAGCTTGCCGCTACGGGGCGAGCAGGTTTGGCGCAGCAGTGCAACCCCGTCTCCGTCTGCCGCTGCATGAAACTTGCGCTCACCCAAAAGGGCGCGCCACCGCCTGACGCTACAATCCGCTCCCGCAGGTCCGGACGGCGGGTGATAAGCCGGTGATCAAAACAGTTGCGACAGATCCTTCAAATAAATTTACAGAGTCTTCGCGATAACCAAATCGCTGACAATGCTAGGTTCACCACAGCGTTTGAGGTCAGGCACGGATAAAGAGCTGATGCCGATTTAACACTCAGACCGCCGCACAGCACGCTACGACGAGGTTAACAGCAAATGGCGAAAAGAGCGCTCATCCTGATTGAAGGCACGACGAGCAATGGTGCACGATACGTGAAAGCAGCCCAGCGTCTTGGTCTTCATCCAATTACCCTGTCGGCTGATCCAGCTCAGTACAACTATCTTGCGGCGGAAAACATTGAGGCAATCCGTGTCGATACAAACAATCTCGATGCGCTGTTCCGCGAATGTTCCCGGCTGGCTGCGACCTATGACATTGCCGGCATTACAAGCGCGAAGGAGGAGGTCTATGCGACAGTTGGCAAGCTCTGCCTGCATTTCGATCTACCGGGACCGGACCCCGCATCGATTGAGCGATGCTGCGACAAATTCACTCAACGTCAGCTCCTCGCGGAGGCCGGGGTTCCAATCCCTGCTTATCGCTTGGCAGCGAATGCGACGGACGTTGAAAGCGCTGCCGCGGAGATCGGCCTGCCGGTTATTCTTAAGCCAGCCGTCGGCATCGGCAGCAGCGGTGTCCGATTGTGCCGCGACGTTGATGAGTTGACCGAACATACGACCTATCTGTTGGGCGGGAAGCACATATGGCGCTCACCTCCGCGGATACTGGTCGAAGAATTCGCGCATGGCCCCCTTTATTGGACTTATATAATGGGAAATGAGATCATTGGGATTGAGGCGGCCGACTTCGGCCCTCTACCGTATTTTGTCTATCGTGAGGGCATCTTTCCGGCGGCTCTGACTGATGACGAGCATGAGCGTATCGCCGATCTTTCGCTGAGTTGTTTGCGCGCTCTCGGCCTTGGCTGGGGGCCAACGAATATTGAATTCCGGTGGACGAAGCTTGGCCCAGTCGTCATTGAAGTCAACCCGCGTCTTGCTGGCGGTACTCAGCCAGTTCAGTTGGCTTATGGTATTGATCTCGTCACCGAGCACATCAAGCTTGTTATCGGCGACGAATGGGATTTGCGCAAAAGGCATTCGCACACTTCGGCCTGGCGGTGCCTACTTCCTGATCGGGATGGGACCCTGGATTGGATTAATGGCGACGGTCGGGCGGCGGCTATACCAGGCGTCGCCGAGGTCAAACTTTTTGTTAAACCCAAGACGCCGATCGTAAGGAAAGGCGATTACCAAGACGCTATGGGATTTGTTATCGCCGCTTCACCCAACCTTGCTCATACTAAGGCGATACTTCAGCGTGCCGTCGACTTGATCAATTGGTCAATCACACCATTTCCGACTAGGGGCGAATAGGACAATGTGCGGCCTTTACCTCCCCGACTGAAGAGAAGCGGTGATCACACCGGAGGCGATTGCGGCAGGATGCCTTCGAAGAAAGCGCAGCCGCGTCCGGTCGCTTTGGGCGGTCATCGAGAATGGGGTCAAAGTGCTGAAGCGAGGCGGAGACGGAAACGATCACATAGGGCATCGTCAGCAAACTGGTGAAGCTGCCCCAAAGGAGAATTACCTGTTTCGAGGCCACCCGCCTCGCAGATGGATTACTTTGGCAATGAAAATCACGCCCAACCTTGAGTCTCGAGCGCTACAACATCGGTCCGCAGTGAAGCGCTAACCGAGCACATGATGTCTTCGCGACCGAGGGGGTCGAGCGCAGCGTCGGTGCGATGGTAAAGCTCTTTGGTGGCAGCAAACGTGTCTCCCGGGCTTCATAGTGGTAAACTGAGTGTTCCGCGCGCGGCAAAGACAAATAAGATGAACGCGGCAGGCGCGACGAAGCCGGTACAACGCAGCCATTAGATCGGAGGTCGAGAGTTGCCATCAGCCAGCAGATGGCGACAGTTTGCATTACCAGCCGAGGGAGGTGACTTGAAAGCCCAGCCAGATAGAGCGAAATGCCGGATTCCCGAGCGGTGGCGAAATTGGATCCGCATCTGCGCCCGCCAAACTGTTCATTCAATCTGACTCTCGCTCAAGGTCCGTCGCATTCCTCTACAGCCGGAAGATGCCGCCACCACTAGTCTCTCATGTTCCCTGTCAAGGCTGAGCGCAAGACGATGGTCTGCTCGGCGTGGGCGAAGCAGTTGGATCGGCTGAAGCTGCACAGGGCTGGGGGTGGAGCTCAGAGACGACGGCTGATCAGACTCTCATCCGCGGGTTCGATACCGCCTTCCGTGTCTTCGTCTCGGGGCTGTCCTCTGTCTAGCCTCACGGCGTTGCGTTCGGCCAGCGCTTTATAGCCCGCGTATCCGTCGACCTGCAGGGTTCCGACAAAGCCCTGAAGATGCCGGATCGGTTTCTCGGCCTTGCGGTCCGGTGCGTAGAGATAGGCGACGTCTGGCGGATCGGTCCCGCCCCACGGGCGCTCGTCACGGGCGTAGGCGAACAACTGTCCCGTCTTGGTCCGCCCCCGGCCCGGATCGAGTACGGGAGCGGTGGTCTCGTCGGCGAAAGAGCTTGTCCGCGCCTTCAACCGCTCGACCAGCCGCTCATGCACCGGCTTCAGGAGGAAGGCAGCCTTGCCGACCCAGTCGGCCAGCGTCGAACGGTCGAGGTTAACGCCCTGGCGGGCGTAGATCTGGGCCTGACGATACAGGGGCAGATGGTCGGCATACTTCGACACCAGCACATGAGCCACCGTGGCCTCTGTGGGAATGCCGCCCTGGACCAGGCGGGCTGGAGCCGGCGCCTGGATCACTACCTCTTCGCAGGCGCGACAGGCATACTTCGGTCGACGGGTGACGATCACCCGGAACTGGGCGGGGATCATGTCGAGACGTTCGGAGAGGTCCTCGCCCATTACATGCAACTGGCCTCGGCAACACGGGCAGATCTTGTCGGCTATATCGATTACCTGCTCAACGCGCGGCAGATGGGCGGGTAACGAGCCGCGGTTGGCGCGGCGCTTGCGAGCCCGGGCATCCCGCTTTACAGGGTCTGCGGCTCCGCGCTGGCGAAGCCCTCCGCCTCTACCTGCTCGGCTTCCTCCAGCCCCAGAAGAAGCTGGTCCTCAGGCAGGCTCTCCGCCCTTCGCCCGAAGCGATAGCGCTGCAACTCCCTTGATGATTTGGCGGAGCCTCTCATTCTCCACACGCGCGGCCAAAAGCATCGCCTGAAGCGTGTTAGGGATCGTCGGGAAGGGCAGAGGCCGCGTCGGTCACGAACAAGCATGGATAGTGATTTGGCAACGATGTGATGGTCAGCTCGCCGCAATAGGAACACGCGTCTCGCGCGTCTCGTGCACCCGCCGCCAGTCGAGGCCTTCCAGGAGTGCCTGCAACTGTGCCGCCGTCAGTCGCACGACGCCGTCGGTAACGCCCGGCCAGCAGAACTTGCCATCCTCCAGCCGCTTGGCGAACAAGCATACGCTCGTGCCGTCGAAGTAGACGAGCTTGATGCGGTCGGCCCGCTTGGCCCGGAACACGTAGACCGCGCCCGAGAACGGTTATGTGGCGCGCCACATAACCGTTCTTATGCGTCGGGCGAGATTATGTGGCGGAGCCGCCCTGACCGCTTTCGGGCCGGCCAAATCCACCTTGCCTCCGCTACATAATATTTCATGCCTCTCTCATGGCGCGGGATTCCCCTGTGCCACAACGCCGGAGGGGCAGAATGCTCGAGTTCTATTTTTCCTATTGTGGGGTGCTCAAGCGCCTGCGTAGCGGTGCACTCGGTGGCGAGATGGATCGCCTCGCGGAGCATTTTTTCGCCCTTGGTTACAAGCGAGCGTCCGCCAAGATTTACTTGAGCCGGATCGCACGCTTTAGCCAGTTTGCCGCAACGCGCTGTGGTCGGATGCCGATCCATCAAGATGTCGTCGACAGCTATTTATGCACGTTTACTACAGATTCTCCACGCATTGGGGCAGCATCGGCGCTGGGACATGCACGGCGAGTGGCTCCGGAGCGCTTCATTGCTTCCGCTCCCAGGGTAGATGATGATCCGGATACTCCGCTTCTGACCTCATTTTCCGACTATTTGCGCAAGGCGCGAGGACTTGAGCCGAAGACCCGCGAAGGCGTTCTACTGGGCGGCCGCCGCTTTCTGGATTGGTTCCGCCATCATCATCCCGGTCAAAACCTCGAGGCGTTGACGGCTGAGCACGTCCTCGCTGCTGTCGAGCATCGGCTGTCGCTATCGGCGACCACCGGCACCCGCACGGCGGCGACTTCTCACATCCGAACATTTCTTCAGTTTTTATGTTGGGCTGGCCACCATGACCAGGATCTCGACCGCGTCGTCCCAAGGACGCCTCATTGGCGTTTGGCGCATTTGCCGCCGCGCCTTGCATGGGATGACGTTCGGCGCGCAATCGATGCGATCGGCGCAACGACGCCGGTCGACATCCGCGATCGAGCCGTCCTGCTGCTACTCGCCACCACGGGCATTCGCAACGGTGAGCTACGCGCCATTCAGCTGCAGGATATCGACTGGCGTGCTGGCGAGGTTTCTGTCCGGCGCACCAAGGGCAAGCGGGATCGGGTGGCGCCGCTGCTCGAGGAGACCGGCGCCGCGCTCGCCGACTACGTCCTGCGCGCTCGACCGAAGGTGGATAGTCCGTATCTGTTCCTGTCCTTCACGCCGCCCGTGGCAGCATTCAAATGCGCGTCGCCTGTTTCGAGGATCGTGCGGAAGTGGTTGCGACATGGCGGGGTTGAACTCGGGCGGGTCGCAGGTGCGCATCTCCTGCGCCACAGTCTTGCCACCCAGCTCGTCAAGCAGCGAAGGCCGATCAACGAGGTCGCCGATCTTCTCGGGCACCGAAGCATCAACACAACGGCACTGTACGTAAAGGTCGCGACCTCGCAGCTCGCCGAGGTCGCACTCCCCTTTCCGGGAGGCGTCGCATGACCGCCTTTGCCCAATTCCTCGGCGAGAAGGCCGAGCGGTACATCGAGCTGCGCCACTCCCTCGGCTACCCCTTCAGCAAGCAAGCCGGCACGTTGCGGGCTTTCGTCCGCTACGTTGGGCGCGCTCAGCTCGATGCGCCCGCTACCCGGACGATGGCGCTGGACTTCGTCCTCTCGTTCAGCGGCGCCGCGAACAGCCGCGCAATTCGCCATGGCGTGCTCCGCCGGTTTTACGAGTATCTCGCCGTCTACGACGCCCGGACCGAGGGCTTGGAGCGCAGAGCTTTCCCCAGATCCAGAGCGATTCCGCCTCCGCGTATTCTCAGCGAGGCTGAGTTGACGTCACTCATCGACGCATGCGCCCGCATTTCGCCTAGCATCCCTCTGCGAGGGCGGACGATGGCGACGCTGATCGGATTGTTGGCAAGTTCAGGGCTGCGATCGGGCGAAGTAGTCGGGCTCGATCGTTCCGACGTTGATCTCACCAACGGGGTTCTCCTCGTTCGGAAGACAAAGTTCCGCAAGGACCGTCTCGTTCCAGTTCACACGACAACGCAGTGTGCCCTTGGTTGCTATGCCCGTGAGCGCGACGCCGCTTTCCCCATACCCAAGGATCAGGCCTTCTTCCTCAGTTCCCGGGGCAACCGCCTCTCGGCGACCGGCCTGCAAAACGGCTTTGCCGAGGTCCGTAAACTCGCCGACTTTGATGGCGGTAAGCCGTTAAGGCCGCACGATCTCAGGCACCGGTTTGCCGTGACCCGCCTCAGCCTCTGGCACCAACAGCGCGCAGACGTTCAGGCGCTATTGCCTTTGCTCGCCACATATCTCGGCCACGTTAGTTACAGCGACACGGCCTACTACCTCACGGGCTCGGCGGAGCTCCTCGCTATCGCGGCTGAGCGTGCCGCCCTCGATGGAGGCGCAGCATGAGCGAACACCTGCTCCTGGCGCCGCTCCTGGAGTCCTATTTCCGCCGGCGCCTGACGAAGCAGCGCAATGCGACTCCCGCAACCGTGGCCAGCTATCGCGACGCCTTGCGCATGCTGATCCTCTTTGCCGCCGACCGGTTGCATAAGAAGCCGGCGGCGTTGGCGCTCGAAGATCTCGATCGAGACCTCGTTCTCGCTTTTCTCGACGAACTCGAGGAGAAGCGGAACAATTGCGTCGCCACGCGCAACGCCCGCTTGGCCGCGATCCGGTCTTTTTTCCACCACGTCGCTGCCGCCGACCCGGCGTCCTTCGGTGTGGCCCAACGCGTGCTGTCGATTCCCATTAAACGGGCACACACCGAGGTAACGCACCATCTCACCAAGGCCGAAGTGGATACCCTCATCGCGGCGCCCGATCCAAAGACGCCTCGTGGTCGGCGCGACCGAGCCTTTCTGCTCTTCCTGGCACGGACCGGCGCCCGGGTCTCGGAAGCCACCGGCGTCAACGCAAATGACCTTCAGTTGGAGCGCTCTCACCCGCAAGTGCTGCTGCGCGGCAAGGGGCGCAGAGACCGCGTCGTGCCCATTCCTAAGGACCTGGCGCGAGCGCTGACGACCTTGTTGGGCGAGCGCGGGATCACCCATCACGAGCCGCGACCGATATTCGTCGGCGCCCGCAACGAGCGCCTGACTCGCTTGGAGCGACCCATATCGTGCGGCGTGCGGCGGCCGAGGCCGTGCCTATCAGGCCAGCCTTGGCCGACAAGCCCATATCGCCGCACATCTTCCGGCACTCCCTCGCCATGAAGCTTCTCCAGTCTGGCGTGGACCTTTTGACGATCCAAGCCTGGCTCGGGCACGCACAGGTCGCCACGACCCACCGCTATGCCGCAGCGGATGTCGAGATGATGCGGCGTCAACGGCGATCACGGCGCGCGATTCCGACCGAATGACTCCGTTCTGCAACTGCTGAACTCCATCTGAATATTATGTGGCGGAGGCAAGCTGGGTTTGGCCGGCCCGAAAGCGGTCAGGGCGGCTCCGCCACATAATCTCGCCCGACGCATAAGAACGGATCCGCGCCCATCGCCTCGCGCACGAGCGCTGCCAGACCTTCCGCTCCCTTGCGGAAGTCGACGGGCTTCGTCACCACCATGATCTTGACCGCTCCCGTTGGCCCGATCACGACGTTGCCCTCAGCGCACGGATCACAGCTGCAACCGTCTTCGAATCCGCCCCACGACCTACCCGCATTGCGATGCCGTCGATCTCAAGCTCGATCACACCAGCGTCTCGAGCCGGCTCCCGCTTCCTTGGCTGTGGCCGATGCTTCGCCGCGTGCTTCGGAAGCGCTGCCGTCACCACCGCCGGCACGAACATGGACTCCGATACCGCTGCCTCCCCCATCGGCCGGCGAGCAGCCCGGCGCCAGGTGAACAATTGCTGCGGGGAATGTCCATACCGGCGTGCCACAGCACAAACCGTCTCGTCCGCCTCGTAGCTCTCCGCCACTATCCGGGCCTTCTCCTCCGGCGGCCACTCACGCCGCCGACCCGAACCAGTGAAGATTTCCAGCCGACGGACCGGCTCCTCGTCCTTGGACTTAAGCGTAAACTCTGAAATCGTCATATGTCGAAGCCCTCAAAGGCCTCGAACATCGTCCCTTACATCCACGCGCGAAAGGTGCCGCCGGGACAGCGCTTACTCTGCTGCGCCATATGCGCGAAGCTCTGGCGGGCAAGCCAGCGACGGTGCGCCAATGTTCAATGACCGCCGCCCTCGTAGATCCGGCCATGCGCAGAAGGAAGGAGAGCAGTTGCTGGCGTTTACGGCGCAGATCGTCGCCTGCAGTTTCCCGAGCATCGCGGACAGCCTCATGGAGGACGTCCGGCACCCACACCCCAGTCAGCTCGCCCGCCCGATGCAGCCGCGCCAGCGTGACCGCGTCCCGTCGGTTCGTCTTGATCCGCTCGCCCGACCCCTTCGGGATCAGGGCCGGCGCAACCACCATGCAGTCCTGACCAAGATCGCGAACCTGCCGGCACAACCCGTAACCCGTCGGCACGGCCTCGAAGCAGACGTGCAGTCGATCATACTTCTGTCCCAGCTTCTTGATCGTCCGCTCTATCGCTGCAGGACTATTTTCGACCTCGCCGACAAACCGGACCTCGCCGGTGCGGCCGCCCTCCGCCATCGCCACCGCGTGCTTCTTCTTGGCTACATCAAACGCGACAAACGCTTCGCTACACTCTCCCATGGCTCGCCCTCCGTGCGCGAGGATCGGCTCGGCCCATCCGAGCAACCCTCGTCTCTTAATCGAACGAAAGGGCGGGCCACTGATCTCAGCCCTGGAACATGACGTCTAGGCTAGCTTGACCTTCCAAAAAATCAGCTGTGTCCACCAACAGGACGCAGTTGCTATGCATCAACCTCGAGGTCGACGGCCGTTTGAACTGGATTTTTCTCCATACTGGCCTGCACAGCGCCAATGCTCTCGCGAACGATTGACAAAC
>NZ_JARIXW010000024.1:0-3332 GCF_029269325.1 Mesorhizobium sp. XAP4
TGATGACACCAACGACGCCGGTCCTGCCAATGCCGGTCACGACCTCGTCGCAGCCAAATTCGCGCAGGCGCTCGGCGACGAAGGCCGAAGTGCGGTGTTCATCAAAGCCCAGTTCGGGATGTGCGTGGATGTCGCGGCGATAGGCCACGATGTCAGGGAGGAGGTCGGCGACGCGATTGAGCACGGGCATGGGAGTTTCCTTCGTAGGAGAGGGGAAGCTCATTTGGCCAAGACGAGACCACTGGCCTATCTCGCGAACACCTCAAGCCTTGAGCGTGTTCTCCACGAGCTTGATCCAGAACGAAGTCCCGTACGGAATCGCCTCGTCGTTGAAATCATAGGCGGCGTGATGTAGTTGGGCGCTGTCGCCATTCCCGAAAATGACGTATGCACCCGGTCGCGCCTCCGCCATGAAGGAGAAATCTTCCCCTCCTAATACCGGAGGGGTCTCGTGCACATTGTCTTCACCAGCCACGTCCTTCGCCGCCCTGATCGCAAGCTCGGTCGGCGCGGCATGATTAAAAACGACGGCATCGCTGCTCTCGATCGTAAGATCTATCTTGGCGCCGGTGACCTGGGCGATGCCGGCGACCACCTCGCCGATGCGTTTCTTGACAAGCTGACGCACCTCGGGCTTCAGCGTGCGCATGCTGCCTCGCAGCTCTGCTGTCTGCGGAACTACTCTCTGCGTGGTGCCGGAATGGAATTCGTGGAACGAAAGCCCCGCCGATTCCAAGGGATCGACGTTCTGGGCTAAGACTTGCTGCAGGGCCGTGACAAGCTGAGCGCCCACTAATATCGAGTCGATGCATTTGTGCGGCCTCCCGGGATGGCCGCCAAGACCTTCGATTCTGATCTCGATGCTGTCCGTTGCCGCCCGCACCGGACCTTGCCGGATACCAAAGACACCAATCGGCAAGCCCGGAGCGTTGTGCATGCCAAAGACCTGATCGATTCCGAAGCGCTCCATCAGCCCGTCATCGAGCATCGCTTGCGCGCCTGTACCGACCTCTTCCGCGGGCTCGAATATCAAGACTGCAGTGCCGGCAAAATTCCGGGTTTCGGCAAGGTAGCGCGCCGCTCCCAATAACATCGCGGTGTGGCCGTCATGACCGCAGGCATGCATCAAGCCCTTGCTCTTGGAGGCATAGGGGAGACCGGTCCCTTCCTCAATTGGCAGCGCATCCATGTCAGCGCGCAAGCCGATGACCTTGAGATTGCCGTTGCTCATGGCCCTCTTACCCTTGATGACACCAACGACGCCGGTCCTGCCAATGCCGGTCACGACCTCGTCGCAGCCAAATTCGCGCAGGCGCTCGGCGACGAAGGCCGAAGTGCGGTGTTCATCAAAGCCCAGTTCGGGATGTGCGTGTATGTCGCGGCGATAGGCCACGATGTCAGGGAGGAGGTCGGCGACGCGATTGAGCACGGGCATGGGAGTTTCCTTCGTACGAGAGGGTAGGTTTGATGCTGGCTCGCCTCTTCGATGGGCGATCTTGGGAATGTTAATTTGAAGCGATATCGGCCTCCACATCCTCCAACTAGTTGTCGCCATCTTGGTCGAGCCTGAACACCATTTCGCCACTCCAACAATAAGTTTCTGCTATCGGTATCGAAGTGGAGGTCCATGCAATTAGAGCGAACGTACCGTTCGCCTCGGACACCTCAAATGAAACCACTCTCCTAGTTTCCTTGAGGTGGAAAGATTGATTTCACCTCAAGGAAAGCCGCCAGTCCCTCTGGCCCGAGTTCGCGACCAAGACCGCTGCCCTTGACCCCGCCGAAAGGCGCGTCGATATGGAGAGTGTAACGGTTGATGCCAACAACACCCGCCTCAATCCGGCGCGCAATCGCCATGCCTCGTTCGGCGTCGGACGTGAATACCGCCCCGCCAAGGCCGTATGTCGTGCCGTTGCAGATCGCGAGTGCCTCCTCTTCGTTGCCGTACGGGATCACTGACACCACCGGCCCGAAGATCTCCTCCTGGGCGATCCGCATTGCGCTGTCGACGTCGCGGAACACCGTCGGCTGGATGTAGTACCCGACGTCCAGGCCCTCCGGCCGGCCACCACCGGTTACGGTCTTCGCACCTTGCTCGCGTCCGGACGCGATGTAATCCTCGACGCGATCGCGCTGCCGCTTCGCCACTAGCGGGCCAACCTGCGTCGCGGGATCGAGCGGGTGGCCCACGACGAGAGCGGCCATTTTGCTTGCGATCCCCTCTACGACTTCGTCGTAGCGCGTGCGCGGAGCAAGCACCCGGGTGAGCGCATGGCAGATCTGGCCGCTGAACGGTATGCACGCGGGCGCAACCAGTGGGAGAAAGGTGTCGAGATGGGCGTCGTCGAGCAGCAGTGCCCCCGACTTGCCACCAAGCTCCAGCGTGAAACGCGCGAAGCGCTCGGCGCAGGCCAGCGCTACCTGGCGCCCGGCGTGCGTTGACCCGGTAAAGGACACCTTGTCGACACCCGGATGAGACGCGAGCAGCGCTCCTGTTTCGCGCCCACCGAAGACGATATTCACAACGCCCGGTGGAATGCCTGCCTCGTCCAGGGCTTCGGCAAGCAGGTATGAGTCCAGTGATGCTTCCGGTGGCGGCTTGATAATTGTCGTACAACCGGCAGCCATTGCCGGAGCCAGCTTCCAAGCGATGGCTCCCTGAGGGCCATTCCACGGCACGATCAATGCAGCAACACCTACCGGTTCTCTCCGAATGACCGTTCGCAACCCGTGTCCGATGCGCTCGGACTCGACTTCCAGCTGATCAGCGAGTTCAGCATAATAGTCGTAGTACTTCGATGTGCCACTTCCATTGGACTGCACGGAGGCTGCAAGGGGCATGCCAATCTGCGCGGTGACAATCGCGCCGAGTTGCTCGGCGCGATTGTCGATTGCACGGGCGAGCCTGCGCAAATAATTGGCTCGCTCCGATGCAGGCAACTGCGGCCAGCCGGAATTCCTAAACGCCTCCCGCGCGGCGTCTACTGCGGCAGAAACGTCGTCCTTGTCGCCATCGGGTATGGTCGCAAATTCCCGCTCATCCGCCGGATTCACGACCGGAATCCGGGCCGACGAGTGGGCCGGCCGGAGCTTCCCGTTGACATAGATATCGACGTGATCGCCGTTCATCAGGCCGATCGATCCGTCGTTTGTCGCTTTCATAGCCATGTCTCTTGCCACGTTGGTTGATCCTTCCAAAGGACTCAATCAGCTGTGTCCACCAACAGGACGCAGTTGCTATGCATCAACCTCGAGGTCGACGGCCGTTTGAACTGGATTTTTCTCCATACTGGCCTGCACAGCGCCAATGCTCTCGCGAACGATTGACAAAC
>NZ_JARIXW010000025.1:0-3329 GCF_029269325.1 Mesorhizobium sp. XAP4
AGTGGGAGACACGTTGCTCAGCAAGCCATTCTCGCCGTTGCGGTGCTCCGAGGCCCCGCGTATTCGCTACCTCGCTTCCAGCACGGCACTGAGGAACTGCCGCGTCCGCTCGTTCTGCGGATCGCCAAAGAGCTGGTCGGGCGGACCCTGTTCGGCAATCTTGCAGCCGTAAAAGAAGCAGACGCGGTCGGAGAACTCCTTGGCGAAGCCCATCTGGTGCGTGACCATCAGCATAGTGAGGTCATGCTCGGTGCCGAGCTTACGGATTACGTTGAGCACCTCCCCGACGAGCTCCGGGTCGAGCGCCGACGTCACCTCGTCGAACAGCATCACCTTAGGCCGCATGGCCAGCGCCCGAGCGATCGCCACGCGCTGCTTCTGGCCGCCGGAGAGCTGGATCGGGAAATGGTTCATCTTGTCGCCGAGCCCCACCAAATCGAGCAGCTCCGCCACTCGGGCCTCAGCCTCCTGCCTGGAGAGCCCAAGCACCGAGACCGGCGCCTCCATGCAGTTCTGCAGCGCGGTCATGTGCGGAAATAGGTTGAAGTGCTGGAACACCATGCCGATCTTGCCGCGTACGCGCCGCAGGTGCTGATCGCTCGCCGGCACCATCTGGCCGTTCTTCTGCATGTGCGTGAGCGGCTCCCCGTCGACCCAGATCACCCCCCCGTTGATGCGCTCCAGCGTCATCAGCATGCGCAGCACAGTGGTCTTGCCCGAGCCGGAGGGGCCGATGATCGACACCTTCTCGTTGCGAGCGATGTCGAGATTGAGCCCGTCCAGCACCGTCAGCGCGCCGTAGCGCTTGGTGACGTTGTCGAAACGGACCATGGGTTCGCTCATGACTTTCTCTTTGCGCGCCATATCGTGGGTAAGCTCGTCCAGCACGCTATAGCGCGTCGTGACATTCTTGAAGACCATGGATTCGTTCATGGCGGACCTCCTACTGCAGATGGTAGCGGCGGTTGAGCCAGACGCTCACCGACTGCACGATTGCCGAAGCGACCAGGCTGAACACGAGATAGAAGAAGCCGACCATGGTGATCGCCTCGATGTACCGATAGTTGTTGCCGCCGAAATTCTTCGCCTGCTGCAGCATCTCAAGGACCGCGATCGCCGCTAGAATCGGTGTGTCCTTGAACATGCCGATGAAGTAGTTGCCCAGGCCGGGCACGATGGGCGGGATCGCCTGCGGCAGGATGATAGCCCGCCAACTGCGCACGCGCGACAGGTTTAGCGCGGTGCAGGCCTCCCACTGCCCGCCGTCCACATTCTCGATGCCCGAACGGTAGACCTCGGAGCAATAGGCGGCGTAGTGGATGCCGAGCACACCGATCCCGGCCGTCCACGCGGGAATGACAATGCCGAATTGCGGGCCGACGAAATAGACGAAGAACACCTGCAGCAGCAGGGGCGTTGAGCGGATGAACTCCACGATCTCCGTCATGGCAGTGGAGATGTAGCGGTTCGGCGACTGGCGGATCAGCGCGAAGACCAGCCCCAGCACCAGCGCGATCGCGAAGCCGAGCAGCGTGGCCTGAACTGTGACAATCGCGCCCCGGTAGAGATACGGGATCGCCTCCCAGACATACGACCAGTCCCAGATGTTCATGCCAGCGCCTCCCGAACAAAGCCGCGCGAGAAGCGGCGTTCCAGCCAGCGCACGAAGGGCGTGATGAGGGCGCGCGCAATGACGTAGTAGCCGAACAGCGCCACCGCGAAGAACAGGAGGTAATTGCCGGTGGCGTCGGCCGCCAGCTTGGAGGCGGTGGTCAGCTCGGTAATGGTGATGAAGAAGATGAGCGATGTACCTTTAAGCAGCTCGATCAGCAGAGTGCCCCAGGCGGGCAGCATGGCGCGGATCGCCTGCGGCAGGACGATACGGCGCATCATGGAGAGCCATGAGAAGTTGAGCGCGATGCTCGCTTCATACTGGCTGCGGTCGACGGCCTGGAGGGCGGCGCGGACCAGCTCGGCGCCGTAACTGGAAACGGACATGCCGATACCGAAGATTGCGACGGTCCAGGGTGACAACGCGACCCCGAAGATAGGCAGCACGAAGAACCACCAGTAGAGCTGCACAAGCATCGATGTTCCGCGTAAAAATTCGATATAGGCGATGCCGAACCAGCGTAGCGGCCAACGGGGCGAGACCCGCATCAAGCCGACGATCAGCCCCAGGACGATCGCCACCACAGATGCCCCGAGGGTCACGATCAGGGTGATCGCGACGCCTCTAGCCAGCGCGGCCACGCTGAAGCCGAGCGCGAATTCGTTCATGTCTCTGTCTCCGCTGAGCGCTCCCCGGCCTGAGACCGGGGGAGGCGGTCAGGCTCATGGACGGCAATTCCACCGGAACTACCCCTTGCAGAGTTCGGCGGTCGTGGTGCCGTCCGGCAGGGCGGCTTTAGTGTAGCCGTACTTACCGACCGACGCCATCATCTCGTCGGAACCGATATAGTCTTTCATCACCGCATTGAACGCGTCGACCGCCTCCTGCTGGTTGGGCAGGAAGGCGAAAGCAGGATAGCCAATGGCGGGCGGGGTAAACGGATCGGCCAGCTCGGTGCTGTCATCCTGGTCGGCAAATTTCTTCATGGTGAAGTAGTCGCCGGCGCCAGCGGCGGCGCGGCCGGCCTTCACAGCCTGCACGATCTCCGCCGGTCCGGCGACCTGCATGATCTTGTCGTCGGCAATGCCGACTTCTTGCGCGTACTTCACCGAATCGTAACCGGAGGCGGTGACAAAGGTGAGGCCCTTGTCGCGCACGTCCTGGTAGGAGTGCAGTTCTTCCGGGTTGCCCTTCGGCACGAGCAGCCCGTCGGCGCCCTTGCCGAGCGGCTCTGTGAAAAGCACGTTCCGGCAGCGCTCGGGGAGGATGAACATGCCGCCCGTGATGATGTCGAAGCGACCGGCCTGCAGGCCAGGGATCAGCGAGCCCCATTCGGTGACGATGGGCTCGACCTTGGTCGTGCCCAGCCTCTTCAGAATGTCGAGCGTCATCGCATTGACGAAGCCGAGCGGCTCGTTGTTCTCGCCAGGATAGGCCCAAGGCTTCTCGTTGGAGAAGCCGATCCGGATCGTCTCTCCGTTCTTGATCTTCTCGAGCAGCGACTGCGCCGAAGCCGAACCGGCAAACGAGGCCATTGCCATCGCCGCTATGCCGGCTGCAGCCATCCCCCTCAGGATTGCACGCCTCAAGGGGTCATTCCTGCTTTCGTCGTGTTTCCACTTTTTCACCGTAGTTCCTCCCAGCTCACGTTTTGTTTGGCCGCTTGTCCCACCGATCGTGAGATGACGTTCATATCCATGCGTTCACGTGACTCATG
>NZ_JARIXW010000026.1:0-2097 GCF_029269325.1 Mesorhizobium sp. XAP4
CAAGCAGCTAGATACGACAGGTGACCTCAAATGAGGCGTCTTGCATGGCTTCTACACCTGCCTGAATGCCAGAACTGCGTTCGTACCGCCCATGGCGAAGGCGTTGCTCATGGCGACGCGCACCTTGCGCTCGCGCGGCACATTGGGTGTGATGTCGAGGTCGCAAGCGGGATCTGGCTCGCGATAGTTGGCGGTCGGCGGCACGACGTCCTCTTGGATTGCCATCACGCAGGCGATCATTTCAAGCGCGCTCGCTGCGCCGAGGCAATGCGCGTGCGTGGACTTGGTGGAAGAGATGGACATCGAATAAGCGTGGTTTCCAAACACACGCTTGATCGCCGCCGTTTCAGTCTGATCATTGCTTTTGGTACCGGTGCCGTGCGCGTTGAGGTAGTCGACGTCCTCGGCATTCAGCCCGGCATCGGCAAGGCAGGCGCGCATCGCCGACGCTGGCCCCTCGACAGATGGCGCGGCAATGTGGAAGGCATCGGCGGAAAGGCCGACGCCGGCGATCTCGGCAAGAATTGTGGCACTACGCCTCGTGGCATGCTCGTAGCTTTCCAGCACGGCCATGCCCGCACCCTCGCCCAGCACCAGGCCCTTCCTATCGGCGGAGAAGGGCCGGCAGGTATCGGGTGAAAGCACGCGCATTGCTTCCCATGCTTTCAGCACGCCCCATGCGAAGGGTGCGTCGCTGCCTCCGGAAACCATTACGTCGGCCCGGCCCAGCTTGATCTGGTCCACCGCCGAGGCGATCGCATGGTTGGCCGAGGCACATGCGGAGGTCACCCCGAAGACCGGCCCGCGCAAGCCGAGGCTCAAGCTAAGATGGACGGAAGCGGCGCTGGGCATCACCTTTACTCCAGTGAAGAGTTCAGCACGGATTGCGCTACCCAAAAGCAGTGAGCGGTAAGTTTGTTCTGTTGCGTATGAACCGGTAAATCCGACGCCCACTGTCGCGCCGAAGCGATGGGCATTCCCCTCGTCCCAGGAAAGTCCGGCCTGCCGCATGGCTTCGCGCGCTGCAAGCACGGCGAGCAAGCTGAAGCGGTCCATGGAGATGAGATGCCCCCGGTTGATGTCGTGCTGGGGCAGCGCCTTGATCTCAGCGCCGGTCATGCCCTCCAGGTCATGAAGCTCGGAATTGGCGATCGGGCCGATGGCGGAGCGGCCTTCGCGCATCTCTTTCCACATAGAGGCGGCGTCGGTGCCCAGTCCGCACAGGCCGCCCACTCCGGTGATAACGACGCGCCTGTGCATTCAAGCCTCCTTCGCAAGCAAGCCGCGGACGGCTTCCACGACGTCGCCGACATTCTTGAGATTGGACCAGGCATCGGCCGTGTTCATGTCGATCTTGATGCCGTAGGCCTGCTCCACATCCCAGAGGACGTCCGCCAAACCCAGCGAATCAAACCCGAGCGCGTCCAGTTCCGTGGCGATTGTTATCTCGCCGACGAATGACGTAGGCATTCCCTCACCGCTCTCCGACTCGGCGCGTTTCTTGATCAGGGCAATGACGTCCGTTGCGAATTGATCGGCCATTCTGTTTCCTGTCTTTCTTTCCCGCGTTTCGACCTGGACGCGGCTCAGTTCCTGAGGCGCGCCGCGTCGCGAAAGCCATCACGCTTGGGCAACTGACAAAGCCCAATGCTCATAAAGCCGGATCAGGTCCGGCCGGTGTGTGGCGTAGGTGCAGTATGACGATGTGAGCCGCTACACCGTGCGCGTCTCCCAGTCTGTCCATAGGCTCGGAAGAAGTC
This sequence comes from Mesorhizobium sp. XAP4, assembly GCF_029269325.1. Taxonomy (NCBI): domain Bacteria; kingdom Pseudomonadati; phylum Pseudomonadota; class Alphaproteobacteria; order Hyphomicrobiales; family Phyllobacteriaceae; genus Mesorhizobium; species Mesorhizobium sp. XAP4. The sequence continues at coordinate 1,761 of NZ_JARIXW010000026.1, forward strand.
GGACCCGGTCAGTTGCAACTCCCTTTCCCAGCACTCCACTGCCCGGTAGAGCGCATGAAAAATCTCCTTTCGGGCGGTTTCTTAAGACGCTCGCCACGCCATGAGGCAGTGGGGGCATCGGTGTGCGTCAGGTGCTTCTGCCCATGCAGGATTCCAGAACATTGATGAAATCGTTTGTTTCGATGAAAGGCATCCACACTTTGGATAGTTGACCACGCGTTTCAAAGATCGTGAACTACATCTCGTCGTTGTGCTCGACGCACTCCCGACAGAGCGCAACCTCATGGGCGCGGCATGCAGGATTAACCGAGCCCAGCCGGTCATGAGTGCGGCCGGC
>NZ_JARIXW010000027.1:0-1590 GCF_029269325.1 Mesorhizobium sp. XAP4
CCATGCGCTCGACGGCGACGTCGATCGCTTGGCACGCTTTTATCGTGAATGGGCAAGTTCCTACGAGTTGGATGTCGGCCGGGATGAATACTGCGGGCCGGCGATTGTTGCGGAACTGGCGGGCACGGTGCAGACAGCCTATTTGGCCAATAAGCGAGCAGCCATCGCAATCCTGGACGCCGGCTGCGGAACGGGCCTCGTCGGCGTGGAACTGGAACGCCTCGGCTTCCGGTTGATCGACGGGATCGACCTCTCCGAGGAGATGGCCGAACAGGCCCGGAAAACCCGCGCATACCGGCATGTCCGAGGCGATGTCGACCTTAACGGGCCGCTCTCCGGCTACTCCACCGCGAGCTATGACATTACGGTCTGCTGCGGCGTCTTCACGCTCGGGCACATCCGACCGGACGCACTGCGCGAACTGGCTCGCGTGACGCGCCCCAACGGATTCATCATCGCAAGCACCCGCAAGAGCTATGCGGAGACCACATCCTTTGGGGATGAAGTGCGGCGTCTACAGGATACGGGCGTGCTTGTGACGGCCCAATGTCTCAACGACGGAAAATACATCGCGGAGGAGGGCGCGCATTACTGGGTTTTCCAGGTGACCGATAAAGCCAACGCACCAATGAAGGAGCAACAATGATCACGCTACCGCAAATCTCACTGGCGAAACTGTCATCCGATGCAACGCGACACGAAGAGCGCGATCGCCTTCGCCTGGCCTGCGAGGTGTACGGGTTCTTCTACCTTGAGCACGGAATCCCGAAAGAACAGATCTCCGAAGCGATCAAGGCTTGCCGGCGGTTCTTCGCGTTGCCACAGTCGGCAAAGGAACGCTTCGGTCACTCCGCACAAAACGTGTACCCTGCTACCGCTCGTGGGTACAGTCCATTGCACGGGGAGGTGCTACATCCCGACGCCGGCCCCGATCCGAAGGAAATGTTCGACCTCGGAATCGAGAATGAAGGTGACCGGCGTCCGTTTGCTGGTCGCACACGCCTTCCGGATGACGCGTTAGCTCCTGGTTTCGCTCGAAGCCTGCTTGCTCTGCAGGCTACCGTGGTCAACGAGGTTGTGCCGCAGCTCGGGACCGCGCTGGCCGACCTGCTCGATATGGAAGAGGGCTGGTTCCCACGCCATTTCAGCCCGCCGACGGTCCTCCAACGCGTGATCCGATATCCATCTACTGGCGGCACAGCTGGAAAGCATACCGACAACGGGTTCTTCACGCTGCTGCTGCAGGAGGAACTCCCCACGCGCTCCTTGCAGGTGTGGTTCGGCGGGCGTTGGATGCCGGCGCCGAGCCTCCCCGACAGTCTCGTGGTCAATCTGGGCGACATGCTTCAGGCCCTAAGCGACGACCGCTTCAGGAGCACACCGCATCGGGTCGTACACAGTGGTCCGGCCGAACGAATTTCCCTTCCTTTCTTTATCTATCCTGACATCGACGCTCGCCTAACTTCCCGGCAAGGAAAGCACACCTTCAGCGTCGCGGAAGTGATGCTACGCAACTTCGAGTCAATCTGGGAAACCAGGAATGGCGCCGGACGCGCGCGAGAGTTGCAGTAAGCCGTTCGGTTTTCTCGA
>NZ_JARIXW010000028.1:0-1335 GCF_029269325.1 Mesorhizobium sp. XAP4
AATCAGCTGTGTCCACCAACAGGACGCAGTTGCTATGCATCAACCTCGAGGTCGACGGCCGTTTGAACTGGATTTTTCTCCATACTGGCCTGCACAGCGCCAATGCTCTCGCGAACGATTGACAAACCACGGCGCAGGTCAGCCTCGGTAATGGTAAGAGCAACAAGGAACTTGAGCACCTCGCTCCGCCCGCCACAGGTCTCGATCACCAAGCCGCGACGAAGAGCTTCCCCCGCGATTTGGACCGCCAATGAACGGTGCTTTTGCGATACAAGACCGTACATCAATCCGCGGCCCCGTAAGGTCAGGCCAAGGCTGGGGAAGTTTTCTGCGATTGACTTGAGTTCCTCCGCCAGGATCGCGGACTTGCGAGCGATTTCCTCCTCAAATTTCGTATCAGCCCAATAGGTCTCAAGAGCCACGCGAGCAGTCACGAAAGCAAGGTTATTGCCTCTGAACGTGCCGCTGTGCGCACCAGGAGACCAAATATCCAGTTCAGGCTTCAGAAGAACGAGCGACATCGGCGTTCCGATTGCCGACAACGACTTTGACAGAGTGACAATGTCAGGCACGATCTTAGCAGCTTCAAAACTGAAGAATTGTCCCGTGCGGCCGACACCTGCCTGGATATCATCCAGAATCATCAGGATCCCATGCTTTGCGGTGAGGTCACGCAGCCTATGCAGCCATTTAAAGCTTGCAGGATTGATGCCCCCTTCCCCTTGAACTGCTTCCAGAATCACCGCGGCAGGTTTGTCCAGACCGCTGCTCGGATCGTTCAGTAGCTTTTCAAAGTAATCGAGCGTGTCAACGGAAGCGCCGAGATAACCATCATAGGGCAAAAATGCCACATGCGAGACGGGGTAGCCTGCAGCACTGCGGTACTTCTTGTTTCCAGTCGCAGCCAACGATCCGGCGCTAACGCCATGGAACGCATTGGTAAATGCGACGATATTCGCTCTGCCGGTTACTAGGCGCGCCAGCTTCAGCGCTGCCTCGACTGCGTTTGTACCTGTGGGACCAGTAAACTGCAGCTTATAATTCAGACCACGCGGCTTCAGGATGTATTGCTCAAAGGCTTCGATAAATGCCTTCTTGGCACTCGTGGCAAGGTCAAGCCCATGCACGATGCCGTCGCGCTCGATGTAAGCCAGCAACGCCTTCTTGAAGGCGGGGTTATTATGGCCGTAATTAAGGGCGCCTGCCCCGGCGAAAAAATCGAGATACTCACGACCGTCTGCACCAATGAGGGTAGTTCCAACCGCGCGATCGAAGAGGATCGGAAATGAACGGATGTAGCCACGCACCTCAGACTCGAGACGCTCGAAAATTGCG
>NZ_JARIXW010000029.1:0-762 GCF_029269325.1 Mesorhizobium sp. XAP4
TGGTTTCGGCGGCCATGGTCGCTTCGATGAAGCCGGGCTCGGTGCTGGTCGACCTCGCCGTCGAGCGCGGCGGCAATGTCGAAGGCGCCGTGGCGGGTCAGGTCGTCACCACCGCCAACAACGTCAAGATCGTTGGCCATCTCAACGTGCCCGGCCGCGTCGCTGCATCCGCCTCGCTGCTCTACGCCCGCAACCTGTTCGCCTTCCTCGAGACATTGGTCGACAAGACGACGAAGACGCTCGCCATCAACCGCGACGACGACCTGGTCAAGGCAACCATGCTGACCGACGGCGGCAAGGTCGTGCATCCGGCTTTTGCCAAAGCGGCGGAACAACCGCATGTCGAGCCGGCGGCGATCCCGGCCAAGACCATGGTTGCCGACGCCGCCGCGCCGAAGAAAGCAGCGCCTAGGAAATCGGCTGCTGCCAAGCCGAAGGGGATCGCGTGATGGATCAGACTTTGCAGAAAGCCCTCGACCAACTCGATCAGGCGTCCGCCGCCGTCCGGCTTGCGGTGCAGAATCTGGCCAATGCCCCCGGCGGCGCCGATGCAGCGGGCGATGCCGCGCACGCGCTGTCCGGCGGCGCCATCGATCCCTTTGTCTTCCGCTTCGCCATCTTCATCCTGGCGATCTTCGTCGGCTATTATGTCGTCTGGTCGGTGACCCCGGCGCTGCACACGCCGCTGATGGCGGTCACCAACGCCATTTCCTCTGTCATCGTCGTCGGTGCGCTGCTTGCGGTCGGCATTGCCGCCTCCGG
>NZ_JARIXW010000030.1:0-634 GCF_029269325.1 Mesorhizobium sp. XAP4
GGGTCATTCCTGCTTTCGTCGTGTTTCCACTTTTTCACCGTAGTTCCTCCCAGCTCACGTTTTGTTTGGCCGCTTGTCCCACCGATCGTGAGATGACGTTCATATCCATGCGTTCACGTGACTCATGGGATGCGGCGGTGCCCCTCGTCCTGCGGGTTCAAATCGCGCCTCGATACGACTGGGACTTTCCACAGCTAATCCTTGATATTGGGATCCCACCCCGCTCAATGCCGCCTCGTGAATGTAGCAGCGTCAGTTGGGCGATTTGCGCAAATTGTCTTCTATAAACGCAGGTAATCGGCGTATTCTGGCGATCGGCGCATCCAGCCGATGATTTTCTGTGGTCGCGAACACCTCAAACCTTGAGCGTGTTCTCTACGAGCTTGATCCAGAAGGATGTCCCGTACGGAATTGCCTCGTCGTTAAAATCATAGGCCGCGTGATGCAAGCCGGCGCTGTCGCCATTCCCGCACCAGACGAAGGCACCCGGTCGCGCCTTCGCCATGTAGGAGAAATCTTCCCCTCCTAATACCGGAGGGGTCTCGTGCACATTGTCTTCACCAGCCACGTCCTTCGCCGCCCTGATCGCAAGCTCGGTCGGCGCGGCATGATTAAAAACGACGGCATCGCTGCT
>NZ_JARIXW010000031.1:0-634 GCF_029269325.1 Mesorhizobium sp. XAP4
CTCCGGTCGATCCGGTCGAACCTGTTGCCCCAGTAGAGCCGGTCGAACCTGTCGATCCGGTCGAGCCAGTTGCTCCGGTATTACCGGTTGCACCTGTGGCGCCGGTCGAGCCGGTTGCTCCAGTCGAACCGGTCGCACCAGTCGATCCGGTCGAACCTGTCGATCCTGTCGAGCCAGTTGCTCCGGTATCACCGGTCGAGCCGGTTGCTCCAGTCGATCCGGTCGCACCAGTCGATCCGGTCGAACCTGTCGATCCTGTCGAGCCAGTTGCTCCGGTATTACCGGTTGCACCTGTGGCGCCGGTCGAGCCGGTTGCTCCAGTCGAACCGGTCGCACCAGTAGAGCCGGTCGAACCTGTCGATCCGGTCGAGCCAGTTGCTCCGGTATTACCGGTTGCACCTGTGGCGCCGGTCGAGCCGGTTGCTCCAGTCGACCCCGTCGAGCCTGTTGCTCCAGTCGAACCTGTCGAGCCAGTTGCTCCGGTATCACCGGTTGCACCTGTGGCGCCGGTCGAGCCGGTTGCTCCGGTCGATCCGGTCGAACCTGTTGCCCCAGTAGAGCCGGTCGAACCTGTCGATCCGGTCGAGCCAGTTGCTCCGGTATTACCGGTTGCACCTGTGGCGCCGGTCGAGCC
>NZ_JARIXW010000032.1:0-620 GCF_029269325.1 Mesorhizobium sp. XAP4
GGCGCCGGCGTCGTCGTCGATGTCGGCAAGGGTGTCACCTCGCTCAAGAAGGGCGACCACGTCATCCCGCTCTATACGCCCGAATGCCGCCAGTGCCCGTCCTGCCTGTCGAGAAAGACGAACCTCTGCACGGCGATCCGCGCCACGCAGGGCCAGGGCCTGATGCCCGATGGTTCGTCGCGCTTCTCGATCGGCAAGGACAAGATCTTTCACTATATGGGCTGCTCGACCTTCTCCAACTTCACCGTGCTGCCCGAGATCGCACTGGCCAAGGTCAATCCGGACGCGCCCTTCGACAAGATCTGCTACATCGGCTGCGGCGTCACCACCGGCATCGGTGCCGTGATCAACACCGCCAAGGTCGAGATCGGCGCCACCGCGGTCGTCTTCGGCCTCGGCGGCATCGGCCTCAATGTCATCCAGGGCCTGAAACTTGCCGGCGCCGACATGATCATCGGCGTCGATTTGAACAACGACAAGAAGGAGTGGGGCGAGCGCTTCGGCATGACGCATTTCGTCAATCCGAAGGAGATCGACGGCGATGTCGTGCCCTACCTCGTCAACATGACCAAGCGTGGCGCCGACCAGATCGGCGGCGCCGACTACACATTCGACTGCAC
>NZ_JARIXW010000033.1:0-596 GCF_029269325.1 Mesorhizobium sp. XAP4
GAGAGGCCAGCCATCTGGCTGACGTCGATCGACGCGCCGGCGCTGTTGGCTGGGTACATGGTGTTGAGGCAAGTGGTTGAATATTTCTTGGTGCCGCTGGTCTGGAGTATCGCGTCTGCAGTCAGACCCGTGAAGGTGCTCACGCTGGCGGTGGTGCAAACTTGCGACTGGACAAGCGTCTTGATGTCGGCCCCGCCGTTGTTGGTGATTGTGTACACATTCGTTGTGCCGTAGCCTTTCGGATCACCGAAGCCGTTATAGGTATACTCGATCGACATCAGCGGCTTGGCCACCGTCGCTCCAAATGTCGTGCCGTAGAGCGTCATCGTCTTGTTCCACCAGCCCGACACCTTGGAAACCTTGAAGGTAGTCTGCACCAGGGCCGGCGTCTTGCTCGCCGTCGACCCAACGGCGACCGGCACCGTGTTGATCCTGGCGATCTGCATGAACACTGTGGGCATGGAGTAACTTGCCATGGCCTGCGCGGTGGCGGTGCCATTGGCGGAAACCACAAAGCTGTTCAGTGTCGGGGTACCCAGGCCATGGTTGGCGATGAAGGTATTCTGCAGCATAGTCTGGCGCTGCGCCAACGTTGA
>NZ_JARIXW010000034.1:0-558 GCF_029269325.1 Mesorhizobium sp. XAP4
CTCGTGCACATTGTCTTCACCAGCCACGTCCTTCGCCGCCCTGATCGCAAGCTCGGTCGGCGCGGCATGATTAAAAACGACGGCATCGCTGCTCTCGATCGTAAGATCTATCTTGGCGCCGGTGACCCGGGCGATGCCGGCGACCACCTCGCCGATGCGTTTCTTGACAAGCTGACGCACCTCGGGCGTCAGCGTGCGCATGCTGCCTCGCAGCTCTGCTGTCTGCGAAATTACTCTCTGCGTGGTGCCGGAATGGAATTCGTGGAACGAAAGCCCCGCCGATTCCAAGGGATCGACGTTCTGGGCTAAGACTTGCTGCAGGGCCGTGACAAGCTGAGCGCCCACTAATATCGAGTCAATGCATTTGTGCGGCATCCCGGGATGGCCGCCAAGACCTTCGATTCTGATCTCGATGCTGTCCGTTGCCGCCAGCACCGGACCTTGCCGGATACCAAAGACACCAATCGGCAAGCCCGGAGCGTTGTGCATGCCAAAGACCTGATCGATTCCGAAGCGCTCCATCAGCCCGTCATCGAGCATCGCTTGCGCGCCTGTACC
>NZ_JARIXW010000035.1:0-530 GCF_029269325.1 Mesorhizobium sp. XAP4
GCCTTCTTGCCGGCGCCGTCGACGATGGTGGTGTTCTCCTTGGAGATCGACACCTTCTTGGCGCGGCCGAGCATGTTGAGGCCGACGTTCTCGAGCTTGATGCCGAGGTCTTCCGAGATGACCTGGCCACCGGTGAGGATGGCGATGTCTTCCAGCATGGCCTTGCGGCGATCACCGAAGCCCGGCGCCTTGACGGCGGCGATCTTCAGGCCGCCACGTAGCTTGTTGACGACCAGCGTGGCCAGAGCCTCGCCTTCGACGTCTTCCGAGATGATGAGCAGCGGCTTCGAGGTCTGCACGACGGCTTCGAGAACCGGCAGCATGGCCTGGAGGTTGGACAGCTTCTTCTCGTGCAGGAGGATGTAGACGTCCTCGAGCTCGGCAACCATCTTGTCGGCGTTGGTGACGAAGTAGGGCGAGAGATAGCCGCGGTCGAACTGCATGCCTTCGACGACTTCGAGTTCGGTCTCGGCGGTCTTGGCTTCTTCAACCGTGATGACGCCTTCGTTGCCGACCTTCTGCATCGCTTC
>NZ_JARIXW010000036.1:0-439 GCF_029269325.1 Mesorhizobium sp. XAP4
AGCCAGGGCGTTGGTTCATCGTTGCCGCCCACTATCGGTGCGAAGGTTGCCAGCGTTTACACCGCCTTCCTTATCCAGAAAAGGTGGAACTGTTCGAAAGATACGCCCAAGGGTGTGAAGACGGGCTCGGCAGCATCGACAGTGGGCCCGCACCGCTTGGGTGAGGACCGATGCGGGCCCGGCCAAGGGTTGCCTTTCCTTGGCCAGCAGCGTGCGGGGCGCTGCCGCCAAGAACTGAACATGAGTAATAAGGTTCCGCTGATACAAAAAAGCCCGCCAGCCGTCAGGCCAGTGGGCAGTTCTCATGGGGAAAGCACCCAATGGGAACAGTGCAACGACCGAATCTCGACAGCGCGGTTTTTGTTCCACCGTCCGCGAACAGACCTAGCGTCGTTGCCTTGGTAAACCCGTACGGCAACCCTTCCGACCTTTCGATTTT
>NZ_JARIXW010000037.1:0-438 GCF_029269325.1 Mesorhizobium sp. XAP4
CGGCAGAAGCCAAGGTTCGGGTCGGGCGCGGCGTGCCCGCGGTTGAAGGGTCGACATCCATGCTGGCAATCATTGCTGGGACTTTGGTTCTGACGACAGTGGTCGGCGGGCTGATTACCGCCTTCTGGATCGAGGCCCGTCATGATCTCCACGACCCGACGCCGGACAGGGCGATGCACCTGGAGCTGCTAACCAGACTTGGCTCTCCGGTTTCGGCGGAGTCGTCCTGATATGGACACCATCACCGCGAAACTCGATCCGAGAACGAGAGTCGGCTGGCTTCTGCTCGGCTTCGCGCTGGGCGGTTTCTTCGACGGCATCGTCCTGCACCAGATTCTGCAATGGCATCATCTTCTCTCGGGCCTCGCCGACCCGGCGGGTTCCGACCTGCGCTTCCAGATCATGGCCGACGGCCTCTTCCACTTGTTCATGTACGTG
>NZ_JARIXW010000038.1:0-435 GCF_029269325.1 Mesorhizobium sp. XAP4
CCTAAGTCGGATCGTAGCCATGTCGTTCTGTGAGCCAAGGAGTTGAAGAATACCTTTGTCTTCCTAAGACCGCTTGGCCTCCGACTTGTGAGCCAAGGAGTTGAAGAATACCTTTGTCTTCCTAAGATGCCTCCGATCCGATGCCGGCATAGTCGTTGATGCCGGTGAGCCTGGAGTCGAAGCCATCGACCGGCGACGACTGCGCGATATCGAGCCCCTTGCCCTAAGTCGGATCGTAGCCATGTCGTTCTGTGAGCCAAGGAGTTGAAGAATACCTTTGTCTTCCTAAGACCGCTTGGCCTCCGACTTGTGAGCCAAGGAGTTGAAGAATACCTTTGTCTTCCTAAGACCGCTTGGCCTCCGACTTGTGAGCCAAGGAGTTGAAGAATACCTTTGTCTTCCTAAGACCGCTTGGCCTCCGACTTGTGAGCCAAG
>NZ_JARIXW010000039.1:0-429 GCF_029269325.1 Mesorhizobium sp. XAP4
CTTGGCTCACAAGTCGGAGGCCAAGCGGTCTTAGGAAGACAAAGTCTCGTGTCAACTCCTTGGCTCACAAGTCGGAGGCCAAGCGGTCTTAGGAAGACAAAGTCTCGTGTCAACTCCTTGGCTCACAAGTCGGAGGCCAAGCGGTCTTAGGAAGACAAAGTCTCGTGTCAACTCCTTGGCTCACAGAACGACATGGCTACGATCCGACTTAAGTCGGATCGTAGCCATGTCGTTCTGTGAGCCAAGGAGTTGGAGTGAGACGTGGGCTCATCGCGAGCCGGTGGGTAGGTCTCTGGGGTGGGCGTAATCAACGATTGTCAGAAACCAACTTATTTTCTCAATGCCAATGGTTGAGTTTGCGTACCCCATGCTTCGAATCGTATCCGCGAGAAGCGCGACGGGCGACTCATGATCCATATAGCTGGAGGA
>NZ_JARIXW010000040.1:0-352 GCF_029269325.1 Mesorhizobium sp. XAP4
CTCCTTGGCTCACAGAACGACATGGCTACGATCCGACTTGTTGGAGATGTCATAGCCGTCCAGCTGGTGCAGGAACTGGTAGCCCGACAGAAGCTGGGCGAGCGGACGCGGGCTTACAAGGGGGAGGAATCGGGATCGGCATGACGCAGCCCGTGGCGCAGAATTCGACGATCAGGAATAAGTCGGAGGGCCAAGCGGTCTTAGGAAGACAAAGGTATTCTTCAACTCCTTGGCTCACAGAACGACATGGCTACGATCCGACTTGTTGGAGATGTCATAGCCGTCCAGCTGGTGCAGGAACTGGTAGCCCGACAGAAGCTGGGCGAGCGGACGCGGGCTTACAAGGGGGAGG
>NZ_JARIXW010000041.1:0-316 GCF_029269325.1 Mesorhizobium sp. XAP4
CTTGGCTCACAAGTCGGAGGCCAAGCGGTCTTAGGAAGACAATCGGCCTATGCAACTCCTTGGCTCACAAGTCGGAGGCCAAGCGGTCTTAGGAAGACAATCGGCCTATGCAACTCCTTGGCTCACAGAACGACATGGCTACGATCCGACTTAGTCGGAGGGTAAGCGGCGTTGGCGGGACGGTGCTGGTGGTGGCGGCGAGGGCAGCAGGCAGGCGGGACGTAACGACGACCGAGATCCTTCGGCTGGCCTTCATCGGGTTCGGCGTCTGGCATCTGGTGGACGCCATTGTGTTCCATTGGCTGCTCGGCCTGCA
>NZ_JARIXW010000042.1:0-252 GCF_029269325.1 Mesorhizobium sp. XAP4
ACCGCTTGGCCTCCGACTTGTGAGCCAAGGAGTTGCTTACGTGAATTGTCTTCCTAAGACCGCTTGGCCTCCGACTTGTGAGCCAAGGAGTTGCTTACGTGAATTGTCTTCCTAAGACCGCTTGGCCTCCGACTTGTGAGCCAAGGAGTTGCTTACGTGAATTGTCTTCCTAAGACCGCTTGGCCTCCGACTTGTGAGCCAAGGAGTTGCTTACGTGAATTGTCTTCCTAAGACCGCTTGGCCTCCGACTTG
>NZ_JARIXW010000043.1:0-242 GCF_029269325.1 Mesorhizobium sp. XAP4
CCTTGGCTCACAAGTCGGAGGCCAAGCGGTCTTAGGAAGACAAGCTTGACAGGCAACTCCTTGGCTCACAAGCGGAGGCCAAGCGGTCTTAGGAAGACAAGCTTGACAGGCAACTCCTTGGCTCACAAGTCGGAGGCCAAGCGGTCTTAGGAAGACAAGCTTGACAGGCAACTCCTTGGCTCACAAGCGGAGGCCAAGCGGTCTTAGGAAGACAAGCTTGACAGGCAACTCCTTGGCTCACA
>NZ_JARIXW010000044.1:0-236 GCF_029269325.1 Mesorhizobium sp. XAP4
CAAGGAGTTGCATAGGCCGATTGTCTTCCTAAGACCGCTTGGCCTCCGACTTGTGAGCCAAGGAGTTGCCGTCTGCAATTGTCTTCCTAAGACCGCTTGGCCTCCGACTTGTGAGCCAAGGAGTTGCATAGGCCGATTGTCTTCCTAAGACCGCTTGGCCTCCGACTTGTGAGCCAAGGAGTTGCATAGGCCGATTGTCTTCCTAAGACCGCTTGGCCTCCGACTTGTGAGCCAAG